>JBLNAX010000081.1:0-32961 GCA_050259595.1 Acidobacteriota bacterium
ACAACAGCGCCCACTATAACGCTGGAAAGCAATTCTCCCCGAATAAATCCCCTTAATACTCCATCAATATCAGTGGCCAACCCAGCCAAATGGTTTCTTTTACTGACTGGGAACAATGCTAAAAAAGCATCACGGATCTTCTCCCAATCAGCAATAAAATAGTAGGCTAGGATCGGTGTAAAAATTATTGAGAACAAGCTGCCTGCAGCCGTCACAAACCCATTCAAAAATCTTTCCAGGGCTTGATATCCCATTCGTTCAGCATGCTTCAAGCCTGCCGCTACAATCTTTTCTAGTGATAGCGGCACCGCCGCACCATGCACCTGTTTGACCATCGATTGCGCGCCATCGATATATTGGGGAAGAAGCAGGGCAAGATTGTTCAATTCATTATTTAAACGTGGGAAGCTATAATAGAGGAACGCCAAACTGACAGAAATTATCAGTGTGTAAACCAGCAGAATCGATGCTGTGCGCCCTAAGCCTCGCAACTCAACCCATTTTACAGCGGGATATACTATAAAGGCAATTGCTGCCCCCACCAGAAATGGAACAAACACTAATCTTACTTTGTACAAAAAATAAAAGGTGGCCGCCGCCACCAGGATCAATGCCCCTATTCTCCAATTACGCGCTACCTTCGCCATGCATCGGCCGCTCCGCTTCCCATATCCTCAACAAATTGTCTTGCTCTATTCATTTTACCGGCTACTTGGCGCACCGTGCGTTCACGGCTGTTCGGGCTAGCCGCCCACATAAGGGTTACAGCTGCTCCCAGAATACCTCCGGCTATCATACCATCCCAAAAACCCCTGGAAGTCACATCTTCACCTCCATTCATCCGATAATATCATATGATTCTTCTAACGAGACCAGGCTGCCGTCCTCGGCCACCTCGTACAGGTTGACCCGGCCTTTTCGTACATTGAATTCAATAAAGCAATTCCAGCAATAAAACTGATCGTTGCCAACCTTTCCCACCTGAATTCCACCACATACCGGACATTTCATCAATCATTTCCCCCTTGGTCTGTGATTACCAGCCTTTGGTCTTCAAAAGACCTTACCTGATCGATCGGCACTTCCGTCCTTCCGTCTATCAAGTCCTTGATGATCCCACCTGAGATCTCAATTCCCTCGATGAGATTACTACCCGTCCGTAGAACGATATCGCTAAGAACTCCGATCTCACGCCCGCTTTCCTCAAGGACCAGGTTGCCCAGACGGCTTTGATAGATACCATGATCATCTCCACCATCCATGACTTTTAGACAATCCATACCGCTTATCAGAATCGAATCTTTGCCAATTTTAAAACTGTTTACGGGCAGGAAACGTTTATCACCGGACCTTGTTTTAACTACTATCCCGTTTACCTGTTGTTCCCCATCCAGCGACACATCAATGACTTTTCCAACATGCGCTCCATAACTTTCATCAATTACTGTGTTTTCGAGGAGCTTTCTGGTTTTCAAAACAACTCCCCCTCATTTGAATATCTTTTCTCAATATAGATTAAAAAATGCATGATCCTAGTGCTCATCAATTACCCACTCTGGCATAATAACGTGCTTCCTTTTATAATTAAGCAAGCCTACAATGTTATAAGGAGGTGAAGGAATGAATCTTTTTGAACAAAAAATCGAGAACGATCCTAATGCCCCTCTGGCTTACCGTATGCGGCCCAAGAATTTAGATGACTATGCTGGGCAGAATCATCTGGTTGGTCCTGGTGCGCCTCTACGCCGAATTATAGAGGAAGACCGTCTTCATTCCTTCTTTCTCTATGGCCCGCCAGGCTCGGGCAAGACCACTCTAGCCTTGATAATAGCGGCCCATACCAGATCACATTTCGAATACATCAAAGCCGTGACCAGTGGTGTAACTGAGCTTCGGCGCATCGCCGATGATGCCCAACAGCGACTTACTTATTACAGTACTCGGACCATTCTTTTCGTCGACGAGGTCCACCGCTTCAATAAAAGCCAGCAGGATGTGCTGTTGCCCTTTGTGGAAAGCGGCCTTTTCACCTTGATCGGCGCCACTACGGAAAATCCATTGTATGAGATCAACTCGGCACTACTATCGCGTTTGAAGATATATGTACTGGAACCGCTGGAGCCTGAAGATATAGAGAAGGTGATCTGCCGGGCATTGCAGGACGAAGAATATGGCCTGGAAAAGCACGGGGTAACTCTGAGTGATGAGGCTATGAAGGCCATTGTCACTCGTTCGAAAGGCGATGCCCGCACCGCGCTGAACATTTTGGAAACAGCCTTCAAAGCCTGTCTGGTCGAAGGACAGCCCAAGGTTGCCATAGAAGCTAAGAACATCGAAGAAACAGCAGGATATTTCTTTATAAATTACGATAAAAAAGCAGATAGTCATTATGACACCATTTCAGCTTTCATCAAGAGCGTTCGCGGCAGTGATCCCGATGCTGCCTTGTTTTGGTTGGCAGTAATGATTCACGGCGGTGAAGATCCGCTGTTCATTGCCCGACGCCTGGTTATTCTAGCAGCAGAAGATATTGGCCTTGCCGATCCACATGCCCTGCCCCTGGCTGTGGCAGCCTTTCAAGCGGCACACTTCATAGGTTACCCAGAAGCACGGATACCGCTGGCCGAAGCCACTATTTATCTAGCCACGGCTCCTAAGAGCAACTCTGCGATCAATGCGATCGACGGTGCTCTAAACTTCATTAGAAATATGCCTTCCATCAAGGTACCTCATCACATTTCCGACAGTTCACACTCTAAAGCTCATACCATGGGCAAAGGCGTGGGTTACAAATACCCGCACTCGTATGGCGGCTATATTGAACAGAGCTACCTGCCAGCCGAAGCCGGCCAACCTGAATTCTATCAGCCAACCAACAACGGCAACGAACGCCGTATCAAAGAATTCATGGCCCGTATCGAAGAACTCAAGCAAGAGGCTAAGAAACAGGGAAAGTAAAGAGTTGAGAGGGCTAGCTCTTTGTTCACTTTTTTCGACAATAAAGAAATGTGGCGTATGAACCTTAGTCCTGCGATTTTTTGACGAGCCGTTTAACAAGTATCTTCCCAATAAAAAAGAGACGTCCTCCGACGCCCCCTTAAACTCATTATGAAAGAATCATTAAATATTCGACTCTACAAACTGCTCAAGCTGCTGTTTGCCTTGAAAACCCACGGTACGCTGAGCTTCATTGCCGTCCTTGAAGATGGCCAGGGTCGGAATGCTCATTACTCCATAGTTCATTGCAATATCGCGGTTCTCATCAACATTCAGTTTGCCCACCTTTATCTTATCGCCTAAAGTCTGTGACAACTCCTCGACAACGGGCCCGATTGCTTTACATGGTCCACACCAGGCGGCCCAGAAGTCAACCAGCACCGGCTTGTCGGATTTAAGCACTTCACTCTCAAAGTTTTCTTTGTCCAGTTTGATTACTGACATTTTATTCGCCCTCCTTATTTTAACAATCTTGTTATCATTGAAACACTGTCGACCAAAGCTTCTTCAAAGGTATCTGTGTCGCGGGCTCGCATAACACATTCCTTGGTATAGCATTTGACCATTTGCAGCCCGACCTGACTCATGGCTGACCTAACCGCTGAGACCTGGTTAAGGATCTCCTCACATGCAGCCTCTTCTTCGATCATGCGCTGGATTCCTTTTACCTGACCTTCAATTCGGCGCAGCCTGGACAAAATGTTCTTCCTGGTATCTTCCTCCATAACTATTCTCCTTAACCTCGCATACCCCCCAGGGGTATCTATATGCATAGATTACACCATGGCCAAACTTCTGTCAACGAATTTAATAGTCGAACTAACAAGAATTATGATAAAATGTTAAAAAACCCAAAGGGGGAAAAGGATTGACGTCCCCACCCACAATTCTGGTTGTTGAAGATGAAAGTAACAGCCGTGAACTTGTCGAAAAAATACTGCAACACTCAGGGTTTAGCGTGATCAGCGCGGTCAACGGCCAGAAATGCCTTGAGGTGCTAGAAACCGAAACGCCTGACCTTATAGTGATGGATCTTTCTATGCCCTTTTTGGATGGTTGGGAAACCACCCGAATTATAAAATGCAAACCTCATCTAGCTCATATTCCGGTAATCGCAGTGACAGCTCATGCGATGGTTGAAGAAAAACGGCGCGCCGTAGACAGCGGCTGCAACGAATACTTGACCAAACCCTACCGGCCTGTCGAGCTTGTGACTTTAGTTAAAAGTCTTCTAAACAGGGAGTGACCAGTATGGGATCATTTGGTCTTAGTTTTGGTGTCCTAATCATAACCGTGGTCAACTCCCTGCTGTGGCTTTTCTTAGGGGTATTCTTCTTTCTATCCCACCGGGAAACTCGCAGAAAGGAACTAAAGACCCTATTCATTGCGAGTCTGTCATTAACGGCAGCCCAGATCATGATGAGTTATCTAGCATATAGCAGCACCCAAGGACTGAGCCCGTTTTTCGTTGCCAACAATTATCATATGCGACTGATCCCTGCTGCAATGTTGTTAGTAGCCGGACTGGCCCTGCTACGCAGATACCTGCGTTCCGGGGAGGTTGATTGATGGAAACCCTAATTCTTATCGAAGAAATAATCACCCCTCTGATGTATCTGTCCGCAGCAGCCATATTTGGATATTTGCTTTATTTGAGCACCTCAAGCTGGCCATCTCCCAATGAATCAGAAAACGAGAGAATTATTCGCATTGGCTCGGTACCGGCATTTGCGCTTGTTCTAGCCCTTTCCATAATCGCCTTGATAAGCACATCCGCGTTCAAGTGGACGGCTATTATAACTCTTCCCGGATCGATCGCTTTATTTGTATACATACTGAATCGCCAGTATTTGTCCAAATCAGACGAACTATCCCCTGAAGCAAAAATGATTCAAAGTGGACTGTCACTAGCCTTTGGTATTTTGTTAGGTTTCTCAGTTATAGGATTGATAATTCTTCCTCCGGTAGGCTGGAAACAAGTCATTAGCGCTCTGCCGTCAATGAACATGATCCTCATATTATTTGGTGCCGTTAGCTTACTGTTGCTGGCATCAGTATTCTATTACGTCGAAATACTCAACAAATCACTGGCAGATGTCGTGCCACCAAACCGCACTGCTTCTTTGAAGATGAGGTCCCAGCAGAACATTGCCCGCGTTGGAGGATTCACCACCTGGGCCGCCATGCTAGCTGTTACCATTACTGTAGTAGCCGGCCAATTCACCCCCCACACCAAGGGAGTCGTTCTGGTAGTTCTGTGTGCTGCATTGGCTCACAACCTCTTGATGCTATTCATGCCATGGAACAAGCTCAATTCAAGAATTGTCTTCACACTTTGGGGCTTATTCTCCATGATTCTTATCGCAGTAGGGACCGGGGTAACTGGAGGATTTGACAGCCGATTCAGCCTTTTGTTCATTTTGCTGCTGGTATTAGGCGGATCGTATCTTCGATTCAAAGAAAGCCTGTACTTCAGCATCGCCATTTCCGTCGTATACACTCTTGAATCTATTTGGCTGCTGCCCACCAACAGGTTAGGTGAAGCCATTCCCGTAATCGTGTTTGAAGTATCGGTCTTCATCCTCACCACCCTGGGCACTGCTTATATAATGAGCGAAGTAAGAAAACAAATCGAAATGAACAAAGCATTTGAACAAGATGCCTCTGAAATCGAGGTTAAAGAGACCCCCATAAACTCCCTGATCGAAATACGAGAATCGATGGATGCTATGGATGTCAATACACTGCTGGACAATTCGCTAGAAGCTGTAGCCAAATTCCTGAGCAGTGAGACCGGCCATATAATGCTATGGGACGATGAGAATCAGTTACTGAGACTGAAATGCTTCACTGGCCATTCTCCAATAAGAAAGACTGAAACCCTGCGCCTGGGCCAGGGTATTACTGGCGAAGCTGCTTTGAGAAAGACAATCGTTTCTTTCTCGGCTCAGACCGGTAAATATTTTGCCCACCCCATGTATGGTAATGAGCTATTCCAATCCGGAATTTCTATTCCCCTGGTTTATTACGGAAGGCTGCTTGGTTGCCTAACGGTTTACTGCAGCGAAGACAAACTCTTTACTCCTGATGAACAGTCCCTGCTTTTCCTGATAGCTGAGCGTCTAGCACTGACCCTGGAAAACGCTCGTCTATATTCGGAAACAGAACGGAGTGGCACCGAATCCCAATTGTTGTCCGATACAGTACGTGATATCGGCATGCTAGGAACGAGCAAAGAAGTTCTGGATTATGCAACGACCCGCATCACTCAGATGGCAGGAATGGAAAAGTGTATTACCGCAGTAGTCGATGATAGAGCCAAGATACTAAAGGTAGCTGCCATTCAGGGGGATAAGATGGACAAAGCTGCAAGCTACACCCTGATTTTAGAAGGCAGTCTGGGCGACAGCGCAATTAAGAAGGGCAAACCTCTTGCTGTTGAAAACGCCAATAAGGTACAACGTTCTCATCAAACACCTGTCACTGATTTCAATGTCAAGTCATTTATTATTGTCCCCATAATGTCCGGTAAAGCCGTATATGGGGTTTTCTATGTTTTTAACAGTGAAGACTACAAGAAAATTGACCAGAAAACCATGAATCTAGTTGAGGCCTTTTCAAAAATGGTCGGTATTTTCATTGACAACCTGCGCCTGGTGGAAAACCTCAACAGCCAAATAGCCAGGCTGACCGATCTCGGCGAAGTAAGTGCTCTGATCAACGCCAAACTTAACCTGCAGGAAACCTTAGACATAATTGTAACTTCTGCTGCCCGCGTACTGAAGAAAAGGGGCATTGTACTGGCTTTATTGGACGACGAAGGCTACCTCGTGGCGCGCTCGACCAGTGGGGTTTCAAATCAATTCCAGTTTAAATTCCGTTTGAGCCCTAAGGACGGGCTGGCCCGCGACATCTTCCAGGATGGCAAGACCCACTTTACATCCGACTACCAGGCACTGACTAACCCCAGCCAACTGGTGGTCGATGAGAATTTAAACATGATCATTGGTGTACCTCTTAAAGACAACCGCGGCAAGATTTTCGGTGTGCTTTATACCGGGGAAACAGAGACATACAGACCGGATGCTGACGAAGTAAGTTTTATAACCCTGTTTGCCAGTCAGGCTAGCATGGCCATTTCCAATGCACTGCTTTACGATGACCAGGACAAAAAGTTAAGAGTTTTTGAAAATCTCTATCAGATATCTTCTAACCTCAGCCGTTCTCAGGCTAGTATGGCCCCCACATTCATCGTGGAAAAAACCGCAGGTCTCCTGGAGGCCGAGTACTGCGGCTATCTGCAGTATGATGAAAATGAAGCAATGCTGTCACTGGTTCTGCCTGGGTTCAACATCGACCCAGCCCAATGGGGAATCAGAGGACAGATGCAGTTGTCCGTCAAAGAGGGTCTAGGCTATCAGGTTTTCTACAGTTGGGAACCTCGCATAATTACGCCGCCGATGGACCGCCCGGTGCAGGGATTTGATCAATTCCCCTACGGCAAGCTGAGAGAGCTGATCTGTGTTCGAATTGGCACTCCATCCAAAACGGTGGGGGTCCTCTTCGCTGCCAATAAGAAGGTCGGCAGTTTTAATCAGGAAGACCGCCGCCTGATGGCTCTAGTTGCTCATCAGGTAAATGTGTTCATGGATAATGCTCAACTGCTGAGCGATGTAAAAACTCAGGTGCAAAACCTAACTGACCTGATGGATGTAGCTAACGCAGTACAGGGGTCGCTGCTGATGGAAGAGATCCTGGATACCATCGTGGCTAAAGCCTGGACACGCTTTAAGGCTCACACGTGTCAGATCAATCTTTTGAACCCACAGAAAGGATTTGTAGAAATTGCTGCCTATCGCGGATTTACCCCGCGAAACCTGCAAAGATCTGATGACAAGGGGGTCAAGCTATATACTTCGCGGTGCCCAGCCATAGTTAATAATAGCTCCTTTATATTCTCCTGGGATAACCGCAAGGAAGCATGTCCCTACTTTTCAACCGTAAATCCAGCTCGTTCTTACATGTGTGCACCACTACGTATCGGTGACCAGACTCAGGGTGTGCTGCACATCACGAGTTTAAAAGAAAATGCCTTTACCCAGGAGGATCTAAACCTACTGGCTTCGTTTGCCACAGAAGCTTCACTGGCCGTACAGAGAGCCCAGCTATTTGCAGCAATTGCTGATGAAAATGCTAAGATTGAGACTATTATTCAGAGCATAGATGATCCGATGGCCGTCTTCGGGCCTGATTCACGAGTAACCATGGTCAATGAGGCATTTTATAGGTATTTCGCAGTATCCCAAAAGGATGCAATAAGCAGTACCCTGGACGAGATAACCGAATCATCCCCGTTCCACGTCGAAACCGGCGATGATGACCTGCGCACAATACTCTCAATAACTTTGAAGAAGGCCTTCCGGGGCTCCACTACATGTAATATCACAAGTCCTGACCGGCATTACTTTACAAGGGTCACGTTCACCCCAATCATCGACGTCCAGCTCAATATTACTGGTGCAGTAGCACTCTTCCACGATATAACGGAAATGCAGAACCTGCTGGAACAGTTAGAATTGGAGAAAGAACGCGCAGAGGAAGCCAACCGTCTTAAGAGCGAGTTTCTGGCCAACATGTCACATGAACTGCGTACCCCGCTCAATAGTATCATTGGTTACACTCATTGTGTATTGGACGAACTCGATGGTCCGGTCAATGAGGAACAAACCAAAGACCTCACCCGAGTGGTGACCAGTGCCGAAAACCTGCTTCATCTTATAAATGACATCTTGGACCTGTCTAAAATCGAATCCGGAAAGATGGAATTCTTCCCTGAAAAGACTGAAGCTGCCACTATCATTAGAGAGGTTATTATAGCTGTCAACCCGGTTGCAGAGCAGAAAAAACTGGTTTTGGCTGAAAAGATCGAACCTAATCTGCCTTATCTATATGCTGACAGTTTCCGTATACGTCAGGTATTGATGAATCTGATCAGTAACGCTGTGAAGTTTACCGGTGATGGAGGCGTTACTGCAGGCGCCTATTTCGAGCCCCTGGAAAACGCTGTAGTGTTCTATGTACGAGATACTGGCATCGGTATAAGCGAAGAATCGATACAGTATATTTTCGAAGAATTCCGCCAGGCCGATGGCTCCACTACTCGTCGCTTTGGAGGTTCTGGCCTGGGATTATCTATAAGCCGGCGGTTAGTCGAGATGCTGGGCGGCTCGATCTGGGTCGAGAGCAAGGAGGGCGAAGGAAGTTGTTTCTTCTTCACTGTGCCCCTGATCGATATTCCTCAAACGGAGGAACAACCAGCAGAAACCAAACCCGTTTCCGAAAAAGAAAACAATATCATTGTGGTCATTGATGATGATAACGAGGATATAAAGCTTATTGCCCAATTCTTGGAACCCGAAGGCTACAAAGTAATAGGAGCCAACTCTGGTCGGGAAGGAATACAGTTAGCCAAGGAACAAAAACCCTTAGCCGTTTTATTGGATGTGTTGATGCCTGACCTGGATGGGTGGCAGACATTATATAACATCAAAGCCGATGAAGAACTGCAGAACATCCCTGTAATCATGGCATCGGTGATCGAAAACCGCGAACTTGGATTCGCACTGGGTGCTGCCGAATACCTGAGCAAGCCTGTCCGCAGGCCTGATCTGCTGCGCAAGATCGGTATGTTCCGGTCAGTTATGGTCAATGAGACTATACTGGTGGTTGATGATGATCCGAATTTCTGCGAGTTGGTGCAGAAGATTTTAAGTGCAGAATACAGGATATTGACTGCTAACAGCGGCGAGGAAGCCCTGGAATTATTGAATGTATACATGCCAGACCTGGTCCTGGTTGACCTCATGATGCCGGGAATGGATGGATTCCAATTTATCTTCCATGTTCGGAGCAATTATTCTCGCAACTTGCCGTTGATCGTGATAAGCGCCAAAGACATAACTGAACAAGAAAAAATTTACTTGCATGAACTCTTTGTAGATAACATAATCAGAAAAGGCGCCATGCAAAAAGAGGAATTTAATAAATATCTTGGTGAAACACTGATATTCTTTGAGACCTTAAAAAATAAGGGAGAATTAAAATGAGCGATGTTTCAAACGCTATGATCCTGGTGGTCGACGATGAGCCGAATAACGTTGAGCTGCTGGTCAAGAGACTTCGTTTTTCTGGCTATCAAACCCTTCAAGCCTTTAATGGTCAGGATGCTATTAAGCTAGCTGTCGATAACCTACCTGACCTTATTATCCTGGACGTTATGATGCCGGGTATGGGTGGCTATGAAGTCTGTAAGAGCCTAAAAGGCAATTCTGTTACCCGTGATATCCCCGTACTGTTCCTATCCGCTAAAGCTGAGGTCGATGATCGAGTCGAGGGTCTGGAGATAGGTGCCGTTGATTACATAACCAAACCCTTTCATCCTCGTGAACTGGAAGCCAGGATCGTTAATGCTCTAAAACAGAAATCCGCATTACAGAAGATCAAAGATGAATATGATAAGCTTCAGGCTATATCGATCGTAGACGAACTGACTGGCCTTTATAACCGCCGGTATTTCATGGAACGCTTTGTGGAGGAAATGAACCGCGCCAAGCGCTACAAATATTCGATTTCCTGTTTAATGATAGATGTAGACTACTTTAAGCAAATAAATGATCGATTTGGGCATCTGACAGGTGACAAGGTGCTAGCAGAAATTGCCCTGACTTTTAAGAATTTTACCCGAGTTGTTGATCTAGTAGCTCGTTATGGGGGTGAAGAATTTGTGGTACTGCTCCCCCAAACCGATCTCTCAGGAGCCATGATCGTAGCCGAAAAAATTCGTGAGAAATTGGCCGAAACCGACCTTGAAGTCGAAGGCAAAACCGTTAGAATCACGGTTAGTATTGGCATTGGCCAATATTATGGTGAAGGAGCATCCGGAGGCACTATTCAGGATCTGTTATCACAGGCGGACCAAGCTCTTTATCAAGCCAAGCGAGCTGGCAGAAACCAGACCTGTGTCTACTCGACAGGCTCTGGTGCTCCACCGCTCGAAAGCTAAAACCGACAGCTTAGAAATGACGAAGGGTTCACCTAGGTGAACCCTCATTTTTTTGTTTAGAACCTGCTCAATCGATACACCTAGCTAAGGCGCCAAATGCCAGACTCGATTCAGGCTGATTACACCGATGAACGTCGCCTTTTCTCATGCCCTAATCGCATCACTGATCAGGTCAATGTCATTTGATCTTAAGATGAACCCGACAAAATCTTAACACCCAGTACTTACCTATCTTACCAGACGTACGAGCTTCCTACTGCGAGGACCACTGCGATTGCCACCCACATTGCGGTTCTGATCAATTCTTTGACTACTAGTTGATTTAATTCCTGCACGCGAGGCTGCACCTCCTTTATTAAAACAATAAACTAAATAGCTACTACTGAATATAATGTTTACATCTAACCCCCTGAGGAGGTGACAAAATTGAACCCCGAAGACATCAAAAAGCTGATTCCCGACGCTGACCGCATCAAGGAAAGCCTGGAAAAAAACCTGAAGAAAAACAGTTTAAGCGTTTCTTCAAAAAATGGATTAGTCACGGTAGTTGTCAATTTCCAACAGGAAATTACGGATATGGTAATTGACAACCGACTGCTCGACCCAAGCAAAGCAGGCGCATTAAAGTCCAGCCTGGTCGAAGCAATAAATGCCGCAATGCGTTCGTCACGCAGCAGAATGTTTGAAGAAACCGCTCGCGCAATGAACCTGTTTAAGTAAAGGCTAGGAAGGAGTATGATAATGGATCAAAATCCCGGCCTTCATAATCTCCTGTTAAATATTATATACGAACTTACTTCTCCAAACAAAGAGAATAAACTGCAGTCACATCATATGATTGGAATCCTCTCCTTAACTAACCTGCTGGGAATAGTCAATTACCTCAGTATGCACTCATCTCCATCGGGGCAATCACCAGCAGTTGGCGGCATCTCGGGAGGACTAGGAGAAGGCGGAATGGGAGATCTTATCGGCGGTTTGATGCAAATGATTGGCAAGAAATCAGGCAGCAGTGGCGGCGGCGGTCCCAGCCTGCCAGAACTCAACCCCCAAAACCTTATGGTCTTACTCAATATGCTATCATCTCTTGGCCAGCGTAAAAAAGGAGATGAGGACCACACTGAAATAATTCGGGAAACCATTTAAATCGTCGGTTTATGTAGCCGGTACAGTTCACACTGTGCCGGCTTTTCTTTTTCTATAGTGGACCTAATATCTCAATAAAGCAAAATTCTATGTTTATGACAGTAACCATCTGTACTGCAAACTCATAACATAATACCAGTTAGGCACCGCGGCTAATATCTTCCATCAGAGTTGTTATTAGCCACGCGGCTGCACTGAGTAGCCCTAATCACAAGAATTATTTTCAGAAAGTAAGGAGGTATAACCAAATGTCTGATGGAGCTGGATTCTTCGGTGGAGGTATCATTGGTGGAGTACCCTGGCTGATCATGCTTCTCATTTTCGTTCTTCTGGTTTGGGATGGTCTGGTAGCAGGACCGGTAGCCCCCTAAACGATCTGACCATTAATAACACTTCAAAAACCTTTATCATTACACCTAATTAAACCTTTTCGATAACAAGCTTAATTTAAGGAGGTGTTCAAGGAATGGGTTTTGGCGGTGGTGGTTTCATTGGGGGAGTACCCTGGTTGATCATGCTTCTCATTTTCGTGCTTCTCGTATGGGATGGTCTGGCAATTGGCCCTGTAGCTCCGTAAATTAAATCCATAAATCAATAACTTCTTGAGGAGGTTCACCAAATGGCAGACGGTTTAGGCGGTTTCTTCGGCGGCATGAATGTGCCCTGGTTGATCATGCTTCTGATCTTCGTTCTATTGGTCTGGGATGGCTGGGCAACTGGCCCGGTAGCTCCTTAGACTTTTTAGGAAAACATGCAAGTTTCATTACTGCTAAGCAACAAGAACCCACGCTAAAAAACATTTTAATAACGACTAAGGAGGTTATTTCTAAATGGGTTATGGTGGAGGTTTCTTCGGTGGCATGAACGTACCGTGGCTGATAATGCTACTGATCTTTGTACTCCTGGTCTGGGACGGTTTAGCCATCGGTCCGGGTCCGATAATAGATCCGTAAAATTGAATTCACATGTAAATGAAATGTTTACAAACACTTACTCCGATCCAATTGTAAGCCTTTTATGCTGATATGACAGTTTCCGACTCGAAAACATTTGAATAGCATTAGTTTTGGACCGGTGTGACCCGTAGACACCTCTTAGTAAATAGTTAATGAGTGGGAAACACCGGTTCAAAACATATATGAGGATTACGATCATTTGTATGCACAAGTAATTTAGGATAATTACTCTGAAAGAAGGGGAAACAATGCCTCCAACAGGCCAAGGATTTTTCGGCATAAGCTGGTTCTGGTGGATCCTTCTGATCTGGTTCTTGCTCGGCGATGGTTTGGGCGGCGGACCGATCTTTGGTTCAAGGCGATAGCTATGGCAATAATTGAAGGGTATTGTCTACATCAAGAGATCATCAAGCTGATTGTCCTGCTAATTTATGTTATGTTGGTTTACGGTCCTTCGGCACTATGATTTGAATAAATGCGATAATAAAAAAAATCATAAGACCGGCGGGATGACCCCACCGGTCTTTAACTCTACAAGAGGCGAATAGGAGTACGAATAATATTATGTAAATAACAATGATTATACGTTTTCGCTGATTAAAAGCTACTTAGTATTTTCTGAGAGTTCGATCATCTTGCCTGCTTTTTCAGTCAGTTCAAGAACCGTGTCATCAACAATAGTGCCTTCCGATACGATGAGCTTGCCCTGCTCATCCCGAATATCCTTAATTACTATCTTGCCTAACAGAAAACGCTTCTGTCTTTCAACAAACAGCCATGTAGCATCATTCTTTGCTGTTCCCGAACTATCGCTGGAAGCATCTGCAGCAGGCTCACTGGCAGACGTCTCTTTGCTCGGCGCGAAACTGTTATCTTTGCCACGATCGACAATAATTACATCCTTACCAAAGGTAAGGATCTGGTTGATATCAACACTGCCTGACTTAGGATCTTCACCGTTATCAAACTCTAGGGCTGTTACTTTTCCCGATTTTTCCTCAATCTCATATTCCTTTACTACCCCAACAAAGCTACCATCGCGACTCAGCATTTTGGTGCCTTTGATCATGATACCCCTTTGCACTAAGTTGCTGGCAGCGGTCGATTCATTCAAATTCGTAAGCTGGCCTTCATTTTCCGTAGTTACTGCATGCTGGCCAATGCCCAAAACAGCCTCAAAAGGCAGAACCTTGGCGCCGATATACCAGTATTCACCCTCGACCAGTAAAAACTGAACAACGCCCTCTTCTGGATTTATAACCATTTCCTTAATTGTTCCGATCTCCTTACCGTCCGATACAGAGAAAACCGGAAGTCCAATAATGTCCTGACTATTCTTCATCCGCCTACTCCCTCCGTGAGTTTATTTTGATCTAGCTATCTCTTCAGCTCGAATCCTATAGAACCTGGGGATCTTGGCTGCCGGTATACCCGTCAGACCTGCGCGATCCAGTAAGTCCTTAAGTGCCTTGAGATAGTTTAACTCCATTTCTACGCTGCTCATTTTGTCTGGAACCACCTGGGTTCGGATTTTCTCCAATACGCTAATTGCTTCGTCATATGATCCGATCTGCATGAACAGATGTGAAACCTCAATTCCTATTAGCAGAACAAGCTGTGGATCCAACTCATGACTGAGAGCCTTCATAAACGACGCAGCAGCTGAATCCAGTTCTCCGCGGTCCTTCGCTGCAAACCCGTCTTCAATATACTTGAATACAGGAGTCGTATCTTCCTCTTCTTGATCCATTGAGTCCTCGGAACCTTCAACAGTCTCTTCTTCCAGTTCCCCAATCACTTCAGACTCTGGTACCTCAATCACAGCTGGTGTCGGTTCAACTACTTCAAGTTCGGGCTCAACTACTGCTTCGACAATTTCTTCTACGATGTCAACTGCTGGTTCCTCAACCACAACTGGTGCAGGTTCAGCGACTTCGGGTTCGAGTTCAACTACTGCTTCGATTACTTCTTCTGTGACATCAGCCGTTGATTCCTCTACCACAGACGCTTCTTCGACGATATCGGGCTCCGGCTCGGCTATTTCTTCAATTATTTCCTCAACAGCAGCGGTTGGCTCTTCAACTGGCTCGACTGCTTCTTCTAATACTTCTGTTACAGGTTCATTGGCAACCACTTCTATGATCTCGGCCATTGGCGCCTCAACCACGGCTGGTTCTTCAACGACTTCGGGCTCCGGCTCGGCCACTTCTTCAATTATTTCCTCAACCAACTCCGACTCAACCAGTTCAACTGACGGCTCCTCAATTAACTCTTCTACATCTTTTGATTTTTGATCTTCAATTAGAGTCTCCTCTACGATCGCCTCAGGTTCCGGTTCAACAACTGGCGCTGTATCATCTGCTGTTTCAATTGCGGCTTCTTTCACGGACACCGTTTCTTCCACAACTACAGATTCTTCTACTACTTCTGGTTCCGGTTTGGGATCTGCTGCTTTTGCTGGCTCCTCAACAACGGGTTGCGCAGCTGGTTCTTCCTTCACAATCGATTCCGGCTTTTTAGTCTGTTCTTCCTCAATGTTTATATGCATTCTTGAAGGAATGTGCTCTGTTTTAAGGATTTCCTTAAGTGCGGCATGGCTAGGTGCCGCAGCAACGAGCTTAACTTTGGGCTTCTTTGGTTCTTCAGGCGCATCCTCGACCTGACTTGTCTCATCCACCGTCTTTTCATCTACAGCAGTTTCCACCGCCGGTTCAGGCTCCGGTTCAGGTTCTGCTTGAACAACAGCTTCCACCGCTGGTTCAGGCTCGGGTTCAGGTTCTGCTTGAACAACAGCTTCCACTGCTGGTTCAGGCTCGGGCTCAGGTTCTGCTTGAACAACAGCTTCCGCTGCTGGCTCAGGCTCGGGCTCAGGTTCTGCTTGAACAATAGCTTCCACTGGTGATTCCTCGAATTCTACTTCTGGTTCCACCTCTGGTGCTACTTCTATAGTGACTTCTCCGTGGGATACTACAACTTTTTCATCCAAATCCTGCTTTTTTTCCTCAGCAGATGCTTCAGCTTTTGGTGTGTTGATTGTCTTAGGTTTAAAAACCCTACCTAACAGCCACTGTTCATGATCAATCTGTTCATCATTAGATGGTTGTTCTTTAATAGAAGCCGGCCTATCATCAAAAACATCCCGCTTTACATAGTAATAGACCCCTGCTACAACCACCAATAAAACATCAACCAAAACGACACCGTACCACGACACAATGTGCATTAGAAACGGAAAAGAGACAAGCATCACCATATCCAGAATGGATACTAACCAAATCATCTTTCTTCCGAAACCGGCACGATCCAAATAAGTTAATGCAAACAACCATAAAACTAAAAATATGACTAGAGATATACCAAAGTAAGTAAGGTAGTGCGTTTCCATATTCGCCCTCCTATATATAAATCACCTAATTAACGCAAGAAGTAAAAAATACACTAACAAATTCTTCTTCGACAGTCACGGCTAATTTCCTTCTTATAGGGAAAATAGTTTCAATTAAATGCCATTCTTCCAACCAATATCCGAACGACCAAACTACAAAAATAGAATTTTAGCCACAAGTGTGTAACAATTATCTCTTTTTATAAATATAGTGTCTATGGGAAGAGGAGGGGGTTTTGTGCCTAGAAGAGTACGTCCATTAGGTCTTATACCAAGTCCTAGGGATCATCGAGATTACCATATATCCAAGATAACCAGTGTTAAACAAACATTTGCCGACAACTTCATGCTGTCCAGCTTGCCACAGGTCCCTTATGATCAGGGCGATATATCAGCCTGTGTCGCCTTCTGTTTGAAGGCTATCAAGGAATCGGACGAAACTAGAGAGACCAGTCAGTCAGCACGGTTATCGGCTGCATATATCTATGGCAATCGTGGTCCAGATGATTTCAAGGGAGAAGGGATGATACCTCGCGAAGCACTCTCAACACTGTTAAAAAGCGGGGTCTGCCGCGAGAAGTTATTCCCTGGAATATATCCTTATCCTACATGTGCCCGAGCAATATCATCGGCCATGCATCAGGATGCCTCACAGCATAAAATCAGCGCTTACGCCGCAGTTCACACTCCAGATGAGATCAAGACTGCTCTGACCGAACTAGGGCCAGTGATGATTTCAATCGAAGCATATGACAGCTTCTTTAATGGCGGAAACGCACCCAATCCTAATAAAGCAAAAGAGAAAATGAATGGTTACCATGCGCTGGCGATTGTAGGCTGGAATTCAGATAATCGCTGGGTTTGTCTAAATTCCTGGGGAAAAGACTGGGGGCCGTTAAAAGGGTACTGCACGATACCTTTTAACTATCCCATATCCGAGATGTGGACTATTACCAGCCAACCCACCCAAAATACCAAGCCGGAATACAAAGCTTATCTTGGTACATCGAGACAAGGTTGGACTATGCACTTCGATTGGTTCAAGTCCGAAGCTGATCTTAGAAAAAGCTTGATCGATCCGCTAACTCAAGATCTATTACAGGCCGGAAAACAGCTAAAGATCACAAAAATACGAAAGTGATTCCAGTAAAACGAATACAATCACACGATATACCCAATTCTAAGCGGAAAAGGGGGCTTAGAATTGAATCCGGAAGCATTAGTTAGAGAATCGATAAAGAAGTGCCAGGTAACAGCAGCTGATATTAGGCAGGCAGCCAGTGGAACGGAAAACGATGATGCTCGGGGAACACTTTCTGATATCGCCGCTAACCTAGAGCATTTCGCCCAACAAATGCAGTCACTAGCAGATAAGGTCTAGCTAAGTTAGTCAGGTGCCGAACGACAGGAGTGAAGATCAAGGCATGAAAAAATCACGTGATTGGCCTCTGCTCATCAATCGCAAGCTCCTGATTCGATCCACCGGCATTCAGCGAAACAGATCGCTGTCAAGTTGTTTCTGAGGGTACGTCTATTGAATGGGTGTTGTGAAATAACCCAGAGATTTGCTTCTATAAATCAGAATTCCGAATGACGGGAGTGAAGGTCAAGGCATGAGCAACACACGTGATTGAGTCGTAGATGACCTACGTCGATTGAACGGGTGTTGTGAGATAACGCAGAGATTCGCTTCTGTCATAGGAATGAAAGAGCCGGGAATAAATCCCGGCTCTATACACGTCCAGTTCTTTATAAGCCGCTTAAAAATGGAATAATTATGCTCTCTTCCAAATAGCTGCTGCGCCATGGCCGTGTCCGATACACATGGACTCAACGATGTAGTTAACATCTTTGAAATCCGGATCTTCGAACATGGTAGCAATGTCGCAAGCGATGCGAGCGCCGGTGCAAGCCAGCGGATGGCCGATGGAGATACCGGAACCCCAAACGTTGATTCTGTCCTTAGGAATACCAAGCTCGTCTCTGCAGTATATCGACTGTGATGCGAAAGCTTCGTTAACTTCGAACAGTCCGATGTCCTTCATGGTCAGGCCAGCCTGTTTCAGAACCTTCGGAATTGCCAATGCCGGGCCGATGCCCATGATGTCCGGCTCAAGACCGATTGCGGTCCAGCCAACCAGTTGCATGATCGGCTTAATGCCGAGAGCTTTTGCGCCTTCTGCAGTAGCGAGAACTACGCCAGCAGCAGCGTCATTGATCTGGGAAGCGTTACCTGCGGTAACTGTTGCAATTTCGTCCTGCATGAATACGCAAGCCATTGCTGCGAGGCTTTCCATGGTGGTTTCTGGGCGTACGCCTTGGTCATAAGCTACGACCCAGTCTTTCATCTCTTCGCCTTTTTCTTTGGCTGCATTTGCCAGGTGCTCGGATGCTACATAGTCAACTCTATCAGAGGTTTTGCCTTTAGCTGACTTGGCAGGAACCGCTACCTTAACAGTTGCGATTCTCTTGTTAGCTTTGTTTGCCTCTTGAGCTGCTGCACACTTCAGGTGGGACTCCATTGCGAATTGGTCTTGAGCTTCGCGGCTGATGTTAAACTTGCGAGCAACCATTTCAGCTGTGTAGCCCATGTTGATTGCGCCCAGGTTCATGTATTTGCCCAGGTCTGGGTGCAGGTCTGCGCCAGCGCCCATCGGGATATGGCTCATGTGCTGTACGCCACCAGCGATTTGGACATCGCCGCCCCAGCCTACGCCCATGTTGGCAGCTGCGAATGCGATGGAGTTCAGACCGGAAGCACAGAAACGGTCGACTGTACATCCAGGAACATCATAAGAACCGTCGGAGAGGATCCAGGATAAACGTCCGATATTGAGACCCGCCTCCATGAATGCGTTAGCGGTTGCTGCCCAAACAACGTCATCAATGATGCCTTGTTTAGCTTTGTCTTCCAAGCCGACTCTCTTTCTCAACTCTTTGAAAACGATCGCTGAGAGTTCTTCTGCCCGAACATTGGTAAACCAGGATTGTTTGCCTGCACGTGCTACGGCCGTACGCGCGGCTTCTACTACAAATACGTCTTTCACTTGTTTTACGTCCCCCTTTTTTTCGTTTGTGAGCGGCCTATGTGACCTACCATCATATGTGTTTCTACAAGCCCGTTTTCTATTCCTGCCCTTACAAAAAATTTTTTTCACAAATGAAATAAATCCGCAATCTCTTGAAAATTCAAGCAATTTGAGGCCTTGTCAAGTCCTGGATTGTGCATGATTTCCGGGCCAGTTAATCAAGCTAAAACCACAGGATTCTACCCCTTGCTATCAAGCTTGTCCGGGTTCCGACCGAATTATTATTCTCCCTGCCAAGCTTAAGTATCCCTGTGGATAACTTCAATCTAGGACTTTATCCCTAACCCCTTTAAAGCACGGGACCTGCAGTAACATCGAACCGGCTTGACCAAACCGTCTGCAGCCCGCTTAACGAATAAGTATAAGGCAGGTGGTATGTCATGCGCCCCCTCTGGAAGGGACCACTAAGCTTCGGACTTGTCAACATACCGATAAAAATATATGTTGCTACTGAAAAAAAAGACCTTAAATTTCGTTACCTGCACAAGGAATGCATGACCCCGGTCCAATATGAAAAACGCTGCCCGACCTGTAACAAGCCGATAGAAAACAGTGAAATAATTTATGGTTATGAATATCAAAAAGGCCGCTTTGTTGTACTAAACGATGAGGATTTTGCTAGTATTCCACTAGATGCAACCAAAACCGTCGATATACTCGATTTTGTAGACTCTAAACAGGTAGATCCAGTCTTTTTCGATAAATCATATTTCCTGGAACCTTCCGAAGGAGGCTCCAAGGCCTATCTACTTCTTGTTAAGGCAATGGAGACCACCGGCAAGATCGCTATCGCTCGTCTGGTGATCCGCACCAAACAGAACCTGGCGGCGGTCCGGGTCAAGGACGGCACTCTTATGCTGCAGACCATGTACTACCCAGATGAAGTCAGGTCGTCTGCCGGTCTTGATCTGCCAACGGAAAGCATTAAAGTGCATGATAAGGAAATAAAAATGGCGGTAAGTCTCGTTGAGAGCTTATCCACTGACTTTGAACTGGACAAATACCATAATGAGTATCGCCAAGCCCTGCACGAAATGATCGAAGCTAAAGCTCAAGGCCAGACTATCGAGGTAGCTCCCACTATGGCGCCTTCCAATGTTGTGGATCTAATGGAAGCTCTGAAGCAAAGCATAAAGGCTGCTGAACAGGAACGGAAAAAGCCTAAGCCTAAGAGAGCCAAGGTGGGCACCTAATGGAATCTTTGTTGCTGCACCCCCCTTTCATACCGATGGAACCAACTCCGCACAATAAGCCACTTGATGATGATAAATATACTTCACAAATCAAGTGGGACGGCGTTCGCATGCTATTATTTTACGATGGCGACCGGGTCATCCTACAAAACCGGCGTTTGCATGACCGCACTGGCCAGTATCCCGAACTGCAGTCTATAAAGAACATGATCACTCGACCCTTGGTACTTGATGGAGAAGTCATATCTTTTAAGGAAGGCAAGCCCCATTTCCCCACTGTAATGCGTCGGGATGCCGCTCGCGACCGCCAACAAGCCTTGTTTCTCATGCGCAGTGTGCCTATCGCTTATCAGATCTTTGACATTCTTCAATTGGGCTCTGAGATTTTGCTAGACCTCCCCTGGGAAGAGCGCGACCAAATCATGCGTGAGACCCTTGAAGGGTCGACCTCCCCATTCTATGTGGTAGACAACTTTGACAGCGGGACAGCCCTTTTTGCCAATATGAAAGAACTGCAAATGGAAGGCATTGTACAGAAGCGCATGAACAGCGCCTACCTTCAAGGCGGCAAGAGCAGATCCTGGCTGAAAATCAAGCACCGCCCCCGCATCACATGCTATATCGGCGGATTTACCACCCGGGGCCAGCTAGCCAACTCACTCCTTCTGGGCCTTTTTGAAGATAATAATCTACTGTACCTAGGCCGAGCCGGCAGCGGTCTAAAAGAATCCGAATGGGTCATGATGACCGAGGTTATGAACAGCCTCCGGACTAACATCCCCCCATTCCATGACCCCCCGAGGGCCAAAGAATGCATCTGGGTCGATCCCCTACTCCAGGTGGACATTGAATATGCTGAATGGACAGAGGAAACCAAACTCCGTGCCCCGGTCATCAAATCCATCATCGGTGTCAAAGTCTAATTAGCAATTATTTCCCGGAAAATATTCATATAAAGGAGGCTCTACTCATCCCTACCAAAACCAAAGAAATCTTAACCATTG
This sequence comes from Acidobacteriota bacterium, assembly GCA_050259595.1. Taxonomy (GTDB): domain Bacteria; phylum Bacillota; class Syntrophomonadia; order Syntrophomonadales; family DTU052; genus JBLNAX01. Next base: position 21,833 of record JBLNAX010000081.1, read on the forward strand.
ATAGCTGCGAGGTAGCCATCTCCAATATTGATAAACCACTATGGCCTGAAGGCTATACCAAAGGCGACATGATCAGATTCTATGCTGACATCTTTCCCATCTTGGCACCGCATCTCGCCCATCGGCCGCTAGTGGTCACACGCTGGCCAAACGGAATCGCGGGCAAGTCCTTCTATCAAAAGAATGCACCCGAAGGCACCCCCAGCTGGGTCGATACTTACCCTATATACTCTGAAGCATCTGAGCGAACGATCCACTTCGTTATCTGTGATCGCTTAGCTACAGTTGTGTGGTTAGCCAACCAGGCATGTATTGAATTCCACCCCTGGATGTCCCGCACTGATAAGTTGAACTATCCTGATTTTATTGTGTTTGACCTGGACCCCTCAGAAGGGGTTTCCTATGAGGATGTTTGTGATGTAGCTGATGTGGTAAAAGAAGTGCTGACCCATCTGGAACTCCGCTTTTATGTAAAAACCTCCGGAGCCACCGGGCTGCACATTTATCTTCCGATAATACGGAGGTATAGCTATGAACATGTTCGCGATTTTGCCGGTCTGGCTGCCGACCTGGTCGCCCGCCTCTTACCCCAGAAAGCTACCATAGTGCGTCAGGTTAAAAAGCGAGGACCACGGGTATATGTCGACTACCTGCAGAACATTCAAGGTAAAACTGTCTGTTCGCCATACAGCCTGCGTCCGGTTTCCGGCGCACCCGTTTCCACACCATTACGGTGGGAAGAAATCCGTCAATATCGCCCGTCTGACTTTGATATGGAGACAGTGCCTCCCAGGCTTAAAGCTCTGGGAGACCTGTTTGCTCCTGTTAAAAGCGATCACCAGAACATCAACAAAGCCTGGGATCGACTAAAGAAGGGGTTCTAGGCTGACAACCTATTGACTACCATGGAAACCTGTAGTTGGCAGATCTCGACCTGAGGAATAGCTGTAGCTAACAATAGAATATTATTATCCACCTGATTGGTCAGTACAATGCCTCTTACCTCCTGGCCAAAAGCTAAATGCTTACGCACCCAGCCCATACAGCTAAGCATCCTTGTCAATACTTCAGGGGTAAATGGATCAGCGATCTCCACCACGGTAAAATGCCCTTGGCCATCTACCGCCAAAATATCAACAATACCGGCTTCGGTGGGATATTCTATCCCCATGCGCCCTGAGACGTCCTGATACAGCTTTAGATCCTGCTTTAACAGGGCCAAGTTGGTCACCACCACATCCCGCAATGCCGGGACTACTTCGCTGACGGCGCGGGTTTGTTCCTGTTCCATGATCCTATTGGTCCCTATTCCTGATACCCCTTGGAAGTCATTTTTAATAACTTTTAAACGAGAATCCTCTTCAATAATGCTCCATCTCCCATGTTTATCCGGATTATAAATGGCTACTTTGCCATTACCCAGGTTATATAGGAAATCATATTTTTGACTGCATTCACGAGGTTTGCGGTTAGGGGGATAATAGACCCGCGATTTCTGGTTCACACAACAGATAATGATCTGGCAGTTGATAGTCCTTTCCTTAATGTCTTTATGGCGGCGCCAGATATATTCCTTAATATCCTGGTAGGTTGCCTCGCCATCCATACTCTCGACGGCTTCTCTTACTAGCATCCATACCGGCGGGCGCTTTTTAGCCACAGTTTTAACCATGTAATTTCCTCCTCTACGGCCGTTGATGCGGCACTTTATATGTTGAAAACGTGTTACTATTATTGCCTTTGATCAACCCAATATACATCAACATTCCATAAAAGAACCATCATAACCGGGATTTATCTTGAACTTGCCATGTTACCAAATATGGAGCGTCTTAAACACTGTTGACACCTGGACACCAATTTAACTAGACTGTAGGGAGGGACCTTGTCCGTTAAATTAGGGAGAGGAGAGAATAAGTTGGTAAGCGTAATAGTAAATGGTATCAAAGTTGACGTACCAGATGATGCGCCCATCCTCAGTGCTGCTGCAGCAGCAGGTTTCAATCTCCCATCCTTGTGTTTCCATCCTGACCTGAATGTAAAGGAAAAATGCAAGGTATGTGTAATTGAGGCAAACGGCGAACTTAAGACCGGCTGTTCCAATCAAGTTGCTCCAGGGATGGAGATCAAAACTTTCACCAGCAAGGTGATCGATGCACGCAGAAAGAACCTGAAGGATATTTTAAAGGTTCATCCGCAGGACTGCCTGAACTGCGTAAGAAACGAAAACTGCGAACTTCAGACTATGACACAGACCATGATGATCCGTTCGTTTGAAAATGCTCCTTTGAACCTTCCCAAAGACACTTCCACACCTTCTCTCGTGAGAGAACCAGCCAAGTGCATACAGTGCGGTCGCTGTGTAGAAGTATGTTCGGACATTCAGACCGTAAATGCACTTGAAATCGGTGCAGATGGCATTATTTCGACCGTCGGAAGAAAGCCTCTTGCTGAAACCGATTGCGTATTGTGCGGACAGTGCTCGCTGGCTTGCCCGGTTGGCGCCATCTATGAAAACGAGCAGATCATGGAATTCCTGGCCGCTGTAGCCGATCCGGAAAAAGTTGTTGTTACTCAGATAGCCCCGGCCGTCAGAGTTGCAATAGCTGAAGAAATCGGCATGGATATTGGTTCACTAGGCATGCTTGAATTCGTGACCGGCCTGCGCCAGATCGGATTTGATAATGTATTCCACACCAACTTCACCGCCGACCTAACCATCATTGAGGAAGGCAACGAGCTGCTTAAGAGATTGTCCACCGGCGGAACCCTGCCGATGATCACTTCCTGCAGCCCGGGTTGGATCAACTTTATTGAGACATTCTATCCAGACCAGTTGGATCATCTGTCGACCTGCAAATCACCGCAGCAGATGTTCGGCTCTCTGGTAAAAACCTACTGGGCAGAGAAATCCAAAGTGGACCCGTCTAAGGTCTACTCGGTATCCATTATGCCCTGCACAGCTAAGAAATACGAAGCCAGCCGCGAAGAAATGAACTCCAGCGGATATCGCGATGTAGACCTGGTTCTGACCACTCGCGAAGTAGGCCGCCTGTTCCGTATGAGCGGTGTGGACTTTGACAAAGCAGCTCCCGGCCAATTCGATTCCCTGCTCGGAGCATACACTGGCGCTGCTGTTATCTTCGGTGCATCCGGCGGAGTTATGGAAGCTGCCCTGCGTACCGTATATGAAGTTGTGACCAAGGAAACCCTGCAGGATGTGAACTTCACTGGAGTTCGCGGATTCGATGGCATGAAGGAAGCAGAAGTCGATCTAGCTGGCACCAAGGTTAAGGTTGCTGTAGCAAACTCCCTAGGAAACGCCCGCAAGATCATGGAAGAAATCAAAGCCGGCACATCGCCGTATCACTTTATTGAAGTCATGTGCTGCCCCGGCGGTTGCATCGGCGGCGGCGGACAGCCTATCCCCAGCACCATTGAGAAGCGCAAAGAAAGAATTGACGCTATCTATGCTGAGGATGCTGGTTGTGGGATCCGCAAATCTCATGAAAATCCGGAAGTCAAGATCATTTACGATGACTTCCTGCATGAACCGCTAGGCCATAAGAGCCACGAACTTCTACATACTCATTACCACGCAAGACATAAGTAGTTAGATTCCATTCCCCGGGGTATTTCATATCCCGGGGATCACCTTAATAAAATATTTATGAATGATTTATTGGAAGTTACCGATCATACATCTGAGGAACCTAGCAAAGGGGGGAAACAAATAAATGTCACATCATGGCGCTGCTCATAAAGAGACCCCGGAAGAGCTGAAAAAAGACTTCTGGTCCAGCTGGTTCATAATTTTTGTAGTTATGATGGCCTTTATAGCATTTCTTTTCTATCTGAATCCAAGCCGCATGGCATAAATACGCATCCAATAATGTATTTCGGCCTTTTCTAGGCTGTTTCAGATTGTTGAGAAAGTCCAGAATTCGGCGAGCCAAAAAACAGAAGCGAATATCAAGGCATGAGAAAACCCCGTGATTGAGGCGTACTTAGGTACGTTGATTGAACGGGGTTTTTGAAATAACGCAGAGATTCGGTTTTGTCATCGGCCGGGAACGGCCTTTTTGTAGGCCGTTTTATTATTTCTTGTGGCAAATGATATATTGACATAATTTGTCGTTATTATCAGAATCTTTCGTTTGTTATTAATTTCTTTAACAAGGAATAGCTTTCTTCACCCCGAAAACCATATTTTAATACGAAGTGGAATATATGCAGTATTGACCGACCTCCATTCTTCGTTACAAGTTTTGATCCAATCAACAAAATAAGGGGGTGGTTCAATCCTCGAGGTCCCACCATTGGTCCATACGACCCAGAATCTAGATAGAGGATATTCAAGATTTAGGGAGGGAAATTATGAAGCGGGGTATTGCTTTCTTATTGTTGGTAATGCTTATGATGAGTATGTTAGTTTTTGTTCCTGCTGCCCAAGCAGCCACTAGATTAAATAATTATCCTATTGTTCTGGTTCACGGTCTGGGTGGTTTTGACAAACTTCTGGGTATGAATTACTGGGGCGGCGTATATAACGTACAATCCGACTTGATTTCTCGTGGATACCCCACATATATCGTTGCTATGGGGCCTGTATCCAGCAACTGGGACCGGGCGTGCGAATTATATGCTCAAATAAAGGGCGGTACTGTAGACTACGGCAAAGCCCATGCAGCCAAATATGGTCATGCCCGATTCGGACGTACGTATCCCGGATTTTATCCGCAATGGGGAACAACCGACCCCGCTACTGGTAAAATCAACAAGGTTCACTTGATCGGCCACAGTATGGGGGGACAGACCAGCCGCACTCTAGTTCAAATCTTAAGTAAGGGCAATGCTGACGAAATCGCCGCCACACCTGCCAGCGAACTCTCCACCTTATTTAAGGGAGGCAATTCGTGGGTCCGTGGTGTTCTCACCATGTCAACTCCCCATGATGGCAGCACCTTCGCCTATGCTCTGCTTGGAACATTCCCTAAACTACAGCAGATGATCACCGCCCTGGCGACCATAGCTGGTCCAACTGCAACCTTTATCTATGACTTTAAACTTGATCAATGGGGCATTGTGAAAAGCCCTGGCGAATCCTGGGACGCTTATATGAAGAAAGTTGAACAAAGCGGCCTTTGGAGTTCTACAAAGGATATCGCTTCCTGGGATCTTACCCCGGAAGGTGCCCTGGAGCTTAATGGGTGGGTCAAAGCTCAAGCAGATGTTTACTATTTCTCTCTGGGCACTCAGACTACTTACCGCGAACTCTTCACTGGCCATGAAATCGCTACACTTTCCATGAACCCTCTCTGGTGGGGAAATGCCGCCCACATGGGAGCATACACCCAATCAGGGCCGGTGCCAGTCGATAAGACATGGTGGAAAAACGATGGCTGGGTCAATCTTATCTCTATGAACGGCCCAAAAAATGGCTCTACAGATCAAATAGTCAATTATAACGGCATTCCGCAAATCGGCAAATGGAACTATCTCGGCGTCAAGAACGGCATCGATCATACAACGATTGTCGGCATCGGCACTCTCTGGGATCCCAGACCCACATTCCGTGATTTAGCAGATAAACTAGGTTCAGTTCCCGAATAGAACAACACCCTATTACAGGCCTGGGTGAAACGCCCAGGCCTTTTTGTTGCATACTGCAAGTTGTCAGGTTCTTCCGGTTTCCATTAATACCTCCTACACAATGTCATATCTTGCTCCAAGTTACTTTTCCATGATTTATTGCTTTTTCTTTCTTATAGTCCTATATTTGTTGTTTTTATCAGCCTTTCTCCTTATTTAATCAAAATTTTTTCACAATTCAGAAGGATTTTTATTTATTGTCGCGAATGGTTAATTTAGGACTATAGTACTGGATGCGATTGGGACATTTGACCATGTTGATCGAAACAAATTGAACGCGTGATTCAGCAGGCGTTTCCGCCAAAACCTAGCGTAGTCGGGGAAAGTAGTTCGGGTAGTATAGTAAGGGAGGAATTGGAGATGGGTTTCAAAAAAGTATTAGCTGTGTTCGTTCTTTCATTAGTGTTGGTTTCTTTATTTGCTCTGCCATCTGCACCCCAGGCAGCCGCCGCTACACGCCTTAATAATTATCCTATAGTTTTCGTTGGAGGCCTGGGAGTCTGGGACCGCAATGAAGTATTGGGTTTCAAATACTGGGGCGGTCTGGTGGACCTACAGGAACGCCTCACAGCATCTGGATATACTACATATACAGCAGCTCCGGGTCCGGTAAACAGTTATTATGATCGTGCCGTTGAGATGTATGCTCAAATAACCGGCACCAGAGCGGACTACGGCGCTGCGCACTCTGCAATGTATGGCCACAGTCGTTACGGCAAAAATTGGTCAAGCCGTGGACCTCTGGTTCCTGGCTGGGGCACCAATCCTGCTAAGATCAATATTATTGCTCATAGCATGGGAGGCCCAACAGCACGCGCATTGACTACCCTATTGGAACAAGGCAGCGCTGTTGAACGCAATGCCCAACAACCTAATATGTCTCCCCTGTTCCAAGGGGGCAAACATTGGGTTCGTGCAGTCATGACCATTTCCAGCCCACACGATGGTACTTCATTGGCTAACGCTATCAACGGAGTCCCCTTCTCCCAGCAGATCATCGGCGCCTTCGTTTCCCTGTGGGGTGGCGGCACAGGTTTCTATGACTTCAAAATGGACCAGTGGGGATTGACCTGGCAGCCAGGAGAATCTTATTCTAGTTATACTAACCGCGTATGGGGATCCTCGGTATGGAATTCTCGTGATTTAGCCAATTATGACGGCAGTCCGGAAGGAGCTATTCAATTCAACGCCTGGGCTAAAGCTCAGCCCGATGTATACTACTTCTCCTGGGCAACCAAAGCAACTTGGAGAGAACTATTTACCGGAAAGCAAATTCCCAACGTCGATATGAATCCGATTTGGACCGCATTTGGTTACCATATGGGAGCTTACACCAGCAGCATCGTAAACAAAGACTGGTGGCCTAATGATGGCGTAGTAAACACCATTTCCATGGATGGACCTTCTGCAGATACTATTGTTAACTACAACGGCTATCCTCAAATCGGCAGATGGAACTACCTTGGACTGAAGGACGGCTGGGACCACACAGATATTATAGGTATAACACTCTGGTCAGTTACCGGCTGGTATTATGACAACGCACAATTGTTAGGTTCCTTGCCCCAATAAGAAATGTTCCCTAATCAAATCGAGCAAGAGGAAGCGACACCGTTCGCTTCCTCTTTACTTATGCAATTCTTTCTTTAACCACTGTTTCCATTCTTGTCTTGATATTGTACTTAATTGATTTTTGAAAATATTTTCAATTGTCAGACAGGAATTATACGAATCGTAGCGAAATGTTTTTTTATAAATACTGCTCGGACCGTTCAACCTTCCGAACGGTTGTTCTTAAAATAATCCTGGAGGTGATACTAACCTTTATTTTTATACCCCGGCGGGACATTTTTGTCCCTGTGGCTTAAAGATTACGGGAGGGATGTAGGTGTGTTTAGAAGTAGGGTAATGTCGTTATTGTTGGTATTAGTATTGTTGGGCACGATGTTTGTTTTTCCCCCTATTGCGGGAGCGGCTGTACGCCAAAATAGTTATCCAATAGTACTCGTTGGCGGACTTGGGGTATGGGGGCGCGACGAGGTGCTGGGCATCAAATACTGGGGTGCTTTGGCCGACATTCAGGAAAATCTGAAAGCTTATGGTTATTCCACGTACACATCGTCAGTTGGTCCGGTTTCCAGTTACTATGACCGGGCTTGTGAATTGTACGCACAGACCAAAGGAACCCGTGTCGACTACGGCAAGGGGCATGCCGACAAGTATGGACACGAGAGATATGGCCGCGACTATACCGGTCGAGGCTTCTGCCCTGATTGGGGCACTAATCCAGTCAAAATACATATTTTGTGCCACAGCATGGGCGGTCCTACTGCGCGGTGCTTGGTTCAATTGCTGGAACAAGGCAGCGATCTAGAGAAGAATACTCCCCAGGATGGCATGTCAGAACTGTTTACTGGTAATAAACACTGGGTTCGCAGTGTGATGACCATCTCCAGTCCACATGACGGCACATCCCTGGCCAACGCTCTGAATGGTGTTCCCTTCCTGCAGCAGGTTCTAGGAGGTTGGATTTCCCTGTGGCAGGGCGGCAATAGCTTCTACGATTGGAAACTGGATCAATGGGGACTGCAAAGGCTCCCAGGAGAATCTTCTTCTAGTTATAACAGCCGCGTTTGGGCCAGTAAAATCTGGACCACCAACCGAGACCTGGCCAATTACGACGGCAGTCCTATCGGAGCCAGAGAATTTAATGCCTGGGTAAAAGCTCAGCCTGATGTCTATTATTTCTCCTGGGCAACCAAAGCTACCTGGAAAGAGCTCTTTACCGGAAAACAAATACCGAATCTTGATATGAACCCAATTTGGACAGCGTTCGGTTATCATATGGGTGCTTACACGGATAGCATTGTAACTCGCGACTGGTGGCCCAATGATGGTGTCGTCAACACAAATTCTATGGATGGCCCTTCAACCGATACTATCATCACATACAGTGGTTCGCCACAAATCGGCAAATGGAACTACCTGGGCCTCCGCAGCGGCTGGGATCACTCTGATGTTATTGGCTTCACATTATGGCCAGTAACCGGCTGGTTCCGTCAGCAAGCAGACCTTTTAGGCACACTACCACAATAAACCGCACCAAGCTAATGACTCTGGAAAAAGGGCGCACAGTCGCCCTTTTTCCAAATCTTCTAATCGACTGACATCATGGGATATTCTCAAATCAACACAGCAATTCGCTTCGCACGATAACTCTTTCTATACTTTTCTAATAACTTCTTTGGCCTTATCACATCAGTGTTAAATAATTTACTCGAAGGCGTAGCAGGGCAATCTGTTGCAAGGGGGTGATTTTAAATTTTACAGGGTTTTTTTGCATATTAAGATGCTTTTTGTTATTTATGTTATTTTTGGCTACTCTAACGCCCATTCCATGAAGGGGGTGATAGATGAGCGTTAAGAGGTTTGTTTCTGCCATGTTGTTAGAAGAAAAAGTAATCCTTTATTTTATTTGTGTGTATAGGAGGGTACATTTGATGAGGTTAAAGAAATACTTGTCTCTTTTATTGATTACAACTTTTACACTTGTTCTGATGATAGCTCCGATAAGCAGCCCGCTTCTGGCGGAGGAAGCTCCACCACCGGACACAACTACATTTGCGGCAGGTGCACGCACCAATTATTATCCGATTGTTTTGATCGGAGGCATGACTGCCTGGGGTCGTGATGAAATGCTGGGCATTAAGTATTTTGGCGGATTTACTGATCTACAGGCAAAATTGACTAATGCCGGTTACCCAACCTTTACTGCAGCACCCGGCCCTTTCTCCAGTTATTATGATCGTGCATGTGAGGTATATGCTCATATCCTGGGTAAAAAGACCGATTATGGTATTGCGCACGCGACAAAATATCGCCATGACAGATGGGGTCATGACTACTCAAAAGAGCCATTGATCAAGGATTGGGGTAGCCCCTCTAACCCCAAGATTAATATGATTGTCCACAGCATGGGCGGTCCTACCGCCAGAGCTCTGGTACAGATTTTGGAAAACGGAAGCCAGGATGAAATTACACTACGGAATCAACTTGCTAATGATAATGACCCCAATACCAATTACACTGACTTTTCTACTTTATTTGAAGGCAACAAACACTGGGTTCGTTCTATTATGACCATCTCCAGTCCCCACGATGGAACAACACTAGCCCCGATGTTCAATGGTTTGCCCTTTTTACAACAGCTAGCCACAACCCTTATAAGCATGTTCGGCGGCAACCTTTGTATTTATGATTTTAAACTGGAGCAGTTCTGGCTTGCCAAAAGCAGCAGTCAAACCTGGAAAGAATACCGTGATATGGTGTTCCAAAGTCCTCTCTGGAATGGAACTTTAGATTGGGGAAATTATGACGGAAGCCCTGAGGGAACGAAGGAATTCAATGGTTGGGCTAAAGCTCAGCCTGATGTTTACTATTTTTCATGGGCTACATGTGGAACGGTTCGAGAATTTTTTACCGGCCACCAGGTAGCCCGGCTTTCAATGTTTGCTCCATTTATTCTTTGGGCAAATCATATGGGCGCGTATACCTGCAACAAACCCGGCAAAGTTCCAATAGACAGTTCCTGGTGGCCGAATGACGGGGTAGTCAACACTAATTCCATGGACGGCCCAACCCTCAACAGCACGGACCAGATCTTAACCTACAATGGCATCCCTCAGATCGGCAAATGGAACTACATGGGCTTAAAAAACGGCTGGGACCATGCTGATATTATCGGATGCGGCACTCTTTGGCCGGTTACCGATTGGTATATTCAGCAGGCCAAACTACTAGGCTCCCTACCAAAATAAATCGTAATTGATGCAGGTCAAAAGAGCGGTCTATGCCGCTCTTTTGGTCTTTGCCGAAATTTTAATTACTACTGGAAAAAATCTGTGGTCCAACAATTGATTTGTTGAACCCTTGCAGGAAATTATTGCTATTGTTTTAATATTATTAATTGCAAGTAAACTAATATACATCTTGCCATTATATCTCAAAAGGGGGTGATTGATGCTGTCTATGGTTCATGTATAGGGTTTTTCGTTTGTGTTGGTTGGGTTGACTGATTTTTTATTTAGTGTGTATGGGAGGGTACATTAGATGAGGTTGGACAAATACATATCTTTTATTTTGGCGCTAATGTTTACACTTGCTATTGTGGCAGCACCGATCAGCGGTCCGCTGGCCGCTGAGGAAACGCCCACCGTCGACAGCGTTATAGAGAGCACATATGCTGTTAACGCAGCCGGTGATTCAGCCATTGTGCAGACTCCTGCCTCAACAGGCGGACGCAGCAATTACTACCCCATCGTAATGGTGGGAGGCATGAGCTGCTGGGGTCGTGATGAAATGCTGGGATTCAAGTATTTCGGTGGTTTTACCGACGTTCAAACCAAGATGTGCAATGCGGGCTACACCACCTATACAGCAGCTCCCGGCCCATTCTCAAGCTATTATGACCGGGCATG
>JBLNAX010000082.1:0-36019 GCA_050259595.1 Acidobacteriota bacterium
AATGCCTTTTTGGCCACTGAAGACCAGCAGTTCTACCAACACCACGGACTGAACGTAGGCCGCATTTTTTCCGCGGCTTTTACCGACATTCTAACTGGGAGCAAAGCTCAAGGGGCCAGTACCATCACCCAGCAGCTAGCACGAAATGCTTTCCTTAATCCGGAAAAAACCTATGAACGTAAGATCAAAGAGGCTGTTTTAGCCATGCAGCTCGAGAGCACTTACACCAAAGACGAAATCATGGAGTTCTATTTAAACAAAATATACTTTGGTGCTGGTGCCTGGGGCGTTCAGACCGCAGCCCAGACCTTCTATGGCAAAGATATTGAAAAACTCGATCTAGCCGAATCAGCTATGCTGACCGGCCTTGTCAAAGCGCCTAACACTTATTCACCATTCCGCAACCCGGAATCCGCAAAGAGAAGACAGAAAATTGTCCTGAATAATATGGTGGGATGCGGATATATCACCCAGGAACAGGCTGATGCGGCAGTTGCGGAAGCATTGAATTTCAAGAAGCAGTCAGTATCCGACTACCGTTATGGTTACTATGTTGATTATGTGATCGATGAAACAGACCGCATCCTCAAGGAAGAGGGGCTATACGACAACCCACAGGATGCCATTTTCAAGGGCGGATTGAACATTTACACTACCCTTGATCCAGATTTGCAGGAGTATTCTGAGTCGATTTACGCTGATCCGGCTAATTTCCCACCTGATAAAAAAGGTATTAAGATCGAATCGGCTATGGCCATAGTCGATAATCGGACGGGAGAAGTAAGGGCATTGATTGGCGGCCGACAGTACAGCAGCCAGCGAGGTTTTAATCGAGCGACCAACGCATTACGGCAGCCGGGTTCGTCTTTTAAGCCGCTGGTGGTCTATGGCCCGGCATTGGAAGCAGGTATAGGTCCTGATTATGTTCTTGATGATTCGCTGCAAACATACAATTTCTGGGGACAAAGCTGGTCTCCCAAAAACTATGATGGCAAATACCGTGGCCCCATTACCATGCGCACCGCAGTGCAGTGGTCGGTAAACACGTATGCAGTTAAGCTGGCAAATCAGATTGGAATAAAGAACGGAGTTGAATTTGCCGAGAAATGCGGCATTACGTCCCTGGTCAAAGCCGGAGCGTCGAACGACATGAACCTTTCCACCGCACTGGGTGGTATAACCAAAGGAGTTTCACCGTTAGAAATGGCCTCTGCTTACAGCACCTTTGCAAATCAGGGGGTTCATGCAGATGATTATATAATTAGCAAAATCGTGGATTCTTCGGGCAACACCATATATGAACACAATCCAGAATTCACAAGGGTCATGAAGAAGGAAACAGCCTGGTCGATGACTGATCTACTGGTCAATGTGGTAAATGCCGGAACCGGAACTAAAGCCAAGATCCCCAATGTCAAATGTGCCGGTAAAACAGGAACTACCCAAAATGACAAGGACGCCTGGTTTGTAGGATTTACCCCCTATTACAGTTGTGCTGTCTGGATAGGCAACGACAAGGGAAGTACGACAGTCGGCTCCGCAGGCGGCACTTATCCTGCCAAGATCTGGAGAGCGATAATGGTTCAGGCCATCAAAGGCAAATCTGGCCGTGATTTTGGCCCGCCGGAGGGTTCCAAGCAAGTCGCCATATGTACTAAGTCAGGCAAACTAGCAACCAGCGCCTGTCCTGATGCCGATATAGAAATGAAATACCTGGCTGCGGACAAAGTTCCAAAAGAAAGCTGTGATCTTCATATTCTGATTCCGATATGTTCTGAATCAGGTAAAATGGCTTCGATCTATTGTCCCAATCCTGTCTCACAGGGATTTTTGAAGGATGCACCGCCGGGCGATCCCGAGGCACCACCCGCGGAGTATTGTGATATTCATACAAGTGATAATAGCGTCCCTAATCCAAACCAGAATAGCAATCCGTCCACCGACAGCACAACCAATCCTCAGACTGGTGCCCAGCATAGAGTCTATATCTGCCGCGACCCCCGTCATATCGGAATATTCAGGGCTAATATTCCCAACCCTGCGGAATCAGGGGGTTGTCCTCCGGGAGCCATAGAGGAAACCACCATTGACAATCCGGATGCCTTGCCCTATTGCGACCTTCCGGACCATCAAATTAATCGTTAAACACTAAAGAAGGCCGGTTTTTAACCGGCCTTCGCAGATTGCAGACCAAGTCGCAGGCGTATGACGGGAGTGAAGATCAAGGCGTTAGTAAAGCCCGGGATTGAGGCGTACTTAACGTACGTTGATTGAACGGGGTTTCCTAAACAACGCAGAAATTCACTTCTGTCATCAGCCTGATCCATCACCCAATTGAATACAGTTATTTAGTTCCCCTCGTAGAACCACCGGCCCAGTGGGCGATGTGATGCCCGGGCTCGTTTCTGGTGTTACCAGCACTTCGTCGAACCCTTCCAGGGAACCATTGCGCCCAAAAGCGATCCAAATCCCATCCACGATATGTCTCATATCCAAACGAAAACGGCTGAAATGCTGACTTTCTATTATCCAGGCTTTGTATGTATCATAGTCGGGGTCAAACGAAGAAGGGTCTGGTAGGCGAAATCCAGCCACCAACACCCAGGCTGGTTCGTGCGGGAAAACCAGGGATGCCCCCACAGCATCTGGAGCAAATTCCGTACCATGTAGAACTGTGAAACAAGAATGGAAACCGTTACCCCTGTCGGGCGCAGGCTCGGGAATGATGCGGGGAATACAAATCCGCTGGCCAGGGTATATCAAATCAGGATTATTGATTTGGGGGTTAGCTTCGATAAGTAAAGCTAGCGGCACATCCATTCTATTCGCTATCAAATACAGGGTGTCCCCTGCCTGCACCGTATAGTAACTGCCGGTGCAGTTGGTCGGCGGAGGCGCCCAATTCGTTGCCTTACGTTTGACATCCGTATTGTCCTTCTTATACATCAGATTATAATTAACCATTTTATCCCTCCTGTTCAGCTTATTATATTCGGGAAGGATAGATAAGGTTCACGAAGTACTATCTAAAAACAAACTATTCATTCACTGCTTTTTCACAGCTTGATGTCCCCCTATCCTACGTTAGAGCTAATGTTCTCCGTCCTATGCCGCCCGTTTTCAATGTATAATCTAGGTATTGTATTGTTGATCAAACAGACAACATCATAGTTGTCGCGACCAATTCCGGCCTGGCTAGCTATCTCAGCCACCTTGATCGATTCTAACCCTTGTTCCCCTATGATGACCACTTCATCCCCCGGCTGAACTCCCTCGACATGAGAAATATCGACCAGCAGGTGATTCATAGCCACCCTCCCAATTATAGGTGCCCTCTGCCCCTTGACCAGTACTTGTCCATCTTTTAAAAAATATAAGAACAATGCATGAGAATAACCGATCCCCACCGAGGCTACAGTCGTTATTCCACTGGTGGTGACCGACCATCCATACCCTATGCGCGAATCTGATCCAACCTGATTAATGCTGCTTACACAGGCTTTCAACTGCATTACTGGTTCAATATAAGGGTCTACCGATTCGTTTTGACAGCCTATCCCGTACATCATGATCCCCAGCCGTACCATGTCATACGCAGAGCCAGAAACACGCAATAAGGCAGGACTGGAGGCGGCATGTGTCAAAACACCCGTTCCAGATATATTGGAAATTACCTGATCAAACAGTTCCACCTGATTGTCAGCCAATTTCCATTGTTCACCATAGGATGCATTCAAATGAGTAAATATGCCCTCACACTCCAAATATTCGTCATCTTTGATCCTTTCCAGCAATGATGGTGCTTCATCAGGCTGGATCCCTGCCCCACTGCAGCCGGTGTCGACCCGTACATGGGTCTTAACTCTGCACCCCGCCCTACAGGCAGCAGCACTCAGCTCACGAGCCATATCAGTATCATAAAGAGCCGGAGTCAATTCATAGCGGATCACTTTTTCAAGGCCTTCAGTGCCTGGATATTCCAGGAGCAGGATGGGGGTTCTGACTCCATGCTCCCTTAATTCAGCCCCTTCTTCTGGCGAAAACACAGCCAGCCAGTCAATGCCCTGACGCTCCAAGTATTTAGCGATCTCAACTGCGCCATGACCGTAGGCATTGGCCTTGACTACAGCCATTATGCGTGTTCCTGCTGGCAGAGCACCTCTGGCAAAATCAAGATTACCCTTAAGCCGGTCCAAATTTATCTCTGCCCACACCGTTTCTTTGCCAACATTTTGCATCATAATCCCCAAACTCCTTACTAGGTAGGCCTTCCCCAGCGCACCTCGACCTTAGCCGGTTCTACTCTCATTTCAAATCCATAATGACCTTGATCTAATAACTGCTGTTGCCGATCAATATCGTTCAATCCGGTTATTTCAATTTGACCCGGATCTATGGTGACCGGCTCCAGCAAGTCCTGATAGAAAATATAGCGCCAATACCCATAGTATTTGGGTTTCAAACAGGCAATCAACAATGATAAGCTTAGCGTTCCAGCCAAAGAGGACAAGTTCCACGGCGACACTGTTGAGCTGACGTATCTGTACTTCGCTAGAACTTTGATTTGTTCCAGCAGGTATTGATACATCATTTTCTGCAGCCCCATACTGCGATGATCCGGATCGACCATGCTTACTTCCAAATGGACGACTTGATCAAGCTGTTCTTCGGCAATCCCCAGGTCCAATCCTAGATTATGTTGGGTTTTTCCCGGAAAGTAAGCAGCTGAATAACCGACTAGTTCACCTTTGGAGTCCACCATTCCTACACTCATACCCTGCCCGTCCAATAATCTTTCAATCTCGCCCGGCATCAATGGGTAAAACATGCTGTGGTCCATCAGATCCTCAATTACAGTCCGCTGTAATGTCACTACCTTATCAAACCAGGACGAATCCAGATCCAGTAACTCCAGACCATTGCCATCCCTGTCATCATGAAAGTTCTGTTTATCAGACATCCAGCCCCCCTGCGACCTCATTAGCATCGCCTCTCACTATGGCCAGGAATATGATCAGACAAATCAAAGACACCGCCCCGATCCACAACACACTCCTCGTTTGTCCTAGCACAGCCAAAGAACCGAATATGAATGGCCCTGCGGTCTGACCCATTTTTCTCACCATGCTGTAATAACCGACCGCCTTATTTTGTCCCATCTGCTCGCTGGCTTCCAGGGATAGAAGATAGTTATTCTGCACCACTACGCCGAAACTATCGGCGATCCCCAACATCAGTATCGCTGCCAAAGCAGCCATCAGTGTTCCCCAGACAGCAAATACTATCAGAGCCGCCCCGAAAAGGAAAGCAGAGATGGCTGTACCCATTTTTACACCTATCCGCTGCTCAAAATACATGCTCAATACTGGGCCCAGATAGACAATACACAATCCATAGAGCAGGAATCCCCGCCCTATATTGGATGGCGACAGATCGATGCTGGCCCCATACAATGGGAAGAAATAATCCATAAACATGCTGCTTACCGCAAGCGGTATCGTGATCAGAACTAAGAATCCCAGTACTTTCGTGTTGAATAGGAAGCCCAACAAGCCTAACTTACCCGGCTCAGCACCTACGTTCGTAGTCTGCACATCACGACCTGCCATTACCAATCCTAATCCAGCCGTAACCACTATCATGGCCAGTCCCACGAAAAACACCGGGTTATAGCCAATTCTTTCAGCCAGCATCGCACCAATGGCTATCCCACAGTTGAAGCCAGCGAACATTCCTGCGTTATAGGCCGATAAGCCTTCGGTCTTTTCAGCCATGGACGGAGCATTGGTACAGTAACTTCGCATGGCCATCCAACACAAGCCATAGCCAGCACCCACAACACCCCGAGCCAGGATAAAGATCACCGCATTGGAGGCCAAAGCAGATAAAAGTAAGCCGATCCCCAGGATGGCTAATCCGAAGTAGAATATAGCCTTCCATCCCCGCTTATCCACAAGATACCCCGTCAGGATAATGGCTAAGCTGGAACATAACAGCTCGAAGGATATCGGCAGACCGATAATCACTGCTTGCGGCAGACCCAATAAAGGCTTGTAGAGTTCTTTCATCATGAGCGGTATGTAAGACACCGACATGCTGGTTGCAATAAAGAAGATAAATGCCAATGGCCGGATAAGTTCAGCTCGCGAGGCTGGTTCAGCCGGCGTCTGTTGCCGAGTGTCTCGTCCTTGGTCCCCTTCACCCCGACCAATTATTTTGCGCTGAATAAAAAACATAAGAAACAGAGTGATCTCGACCATGAAGAAAACTGATAGAACCATTACTGTCACAGCATCGAGGGCGATGTTGATAATGCGATCCCGAATGTTTTGGCTGGAGAGAGCTACGGATATGCTTCCTATCCTTTTATTGCCTTCGCTGATAAGCGGCACCATCGACACATCCTGATCCGTATCATTAACAGGTACAGTTTGATATACTGGCTTACCAGCATGATCCATTATGGAGATGTGGTTTATCTCGGGAACGGAAATCACTATCTTCTTCATCCATGAATCTATGTCATACAGCTTATCAAAAGGCACGCCTTTTTCCAGAACCAGGCCTACATCTCTCTGTACTATTCGAGCGGTAAGCCGAGCATTTTCCTGGGCAATATCTATATAGAGTCCCTTAAACATGTTGAAATTCAGTATGGCATAGGCCATCTGTGCGATCCCCAGAATGATCAGAACCGCAGCCATCAGACGCACCTTTTTTACATTGCCGCTTTCATCTAACAGGTCGATTACCACAAACACCGCCACCGCACAGACGATTGCCGCAAGCGCAATCACGAACAGGTATTCCACGGTTTTTCTCATCGGCAGGGCTGTCTTCCCATCAAGATACTTTTGATCAAAGATCATATTTAGAAAGCCGATATGCCGACCTTGTCTATCTGTCAGGGGCAGGAATACATGATACCGGCCACCATAAGGCACTGCAAAGTATGCCCTGCTATCTTTAACTGGTCTAGCTTTGATTTTGTTCTTTATTGCATCTGGCATATCCGGGCTCTTCAGTGAACCGTTTAGACCGTACAAGTATCGTCCATCAGGCAAACAAACCCGGACATCCTGCACAGCAGTCGCATTCCGTTTGACGTCCTGCAGCAAATTCTCTATTCCATACAGGTTATCTAGAGGTTTGCCATATTTAACCGCATATTCTATATTTCTCACCGCATCACTTCCCACTACCGCATAACTGTTTACCAATGAATCAGCATAATTAGCGCGGAATGATGATACGTTCAATGCTCCAGTAAATCCTAGGACTACTAATATCTGAGCTATGACCGATATAATTAGGATCATCCTGGCTTTCTTCAGCTTCATCGGAACCCCCAAAGGCATTATTTCTTATTGTGCACCGAATATATTTCGTCGGCCGCCAGCAGGATCTCAAAAGAAGGCTTGTATCCGATGCGTTCTGCGACATCCAAATTTAAGGCAATATTAGGGGTACTCTGAAATGACTGTGCCAACTGGCGGGCAGACATTCCGCGCAGCAGCTTGATCATTACCTCAGCTCCGTACTCTCCGACCTGGTTGTAGCTGGCCTGCGCCACGCTGAGCAAAGCACCGTTGGCCACCTCCTCAGATCCCAGCTGAGAGAATACCGGAATATCCTTTTCATAAAAGGGGGCCAACATCTCCGGCAGCCTATCGGCTTCAATTTGCCCCATCGTCAGATACATAGCGTCTACCTCACCGGCCAGCTTTTTGTGCAGCTTTAACAGATCATGGTAGTATCTTTCCTGGTCTGCATCGTTGATTGGTTCTTTGATGCCATACCCGATTATCTTAAACTCCTCCGTCCTAGCTACCTTTTTGACGTCATCCACAGCAGCCAAGATGCGCCCGGTCTCGGAGTCCTCATGTACCAGCCCTAGTTTCTTAAACTTAAAAATATCGTGAAAAACTTCGATCTGGGTCTGATAACGTGCTGGATCGACATGTGCCCAGATATTATCACAGCCCGAATCGCTCGCCGATTTAACAATACCCGCCCTTACTGCATTACTGGTGGAAAATACTGCGACCGGTACCTTGTGTTTGCCCTGGGCCAGTATCTTACCGGCTTTAGTACCCATGCAGATGACCAAATCAATATCTCCTTTTTCTTTTAAACGCCTTATAATCAGGTTCTCTGGATTTGCACTGGGCATGGTGCTGAGAGAATAATTGCCATCTTTTACAAAGTCGATATAGGGTGAGGAATTATGGGCTGTGAGGTAGTCCCACATTGCCGTGGTATCGGATTGCCCCTTGGCATAGGGCAAGCCACGCGCATCTAACCAGCCCAGCTTGCCGAAACCCTTTATCAAGGCATATAAGGTTCCTGCATAGTTGACATATGGTTCGCTTTCACAGTAAGCAATTCTATATTTGTGCCCGTCTTTTAATCCAGGAGCCAGAATATTGGTACTCGAACCGCTGTTGGCTGATCTAGCCGCCATTACCGGTGAAAGGAGCAAAGACAGTGTTAGTAAGCAGGCCATGAACATACGGCTGAAACGAGGCAAAGACGGCACCTCCTGATTATATATCGTAGATTCACTGGGAGCTCCGGTCAGAACCTTGCTTAAGTCTCTTCAAAACACCGGGTAAACCTCTTGCATATTTCTACAATTTGCGGCACTTCTCCTGCCCTGAATCAAATCACTACATAATCAAAGCCACGGCATGTACGGCATACTCTACCCATGACTCCATGGCACAGCTGCTAAAAAATAGAGCAAGGCCTCCAATTCGGAGACCTCTAACTACCTATCTATATGAATTTGCTGATAATGGCGCTGATCCTCAATCCCTTGGTAGGACACAATAGCCCACCCCAGAATGTATCATTCACGATCTGTTTAAATGCTTCTTTGACATCCTGAGCGCTTCTGGCCTCCAGATACTGGCGCAGAGCCCGGTCCACTCCCACTCGCCTGGCATATTCGCTTTTGGCCAGGACCGACAATATCTCCCACCAGTCGCTGCCTGAACCGCCATCACCTGACTTGCTCTTTTTTAAGTGGGGTGGAAGTGGTACGGCACTTGATTGTACGGGTTCAGGGACTCCTGCCATGATCTCACCTCGAAATGCATTCTTGACTGGTTACCAGATATTCTAGCATTTGTGCTAACAGATATCACTACCTACAATGCAAGAAAGTAAAAAGGCCTCCGTTGGGAGGCCTAGCCATGTTTGATTATTGGGTCACTGTGCGAATCTTGGATCTCATGATCCGACCGTTTTCATCCCAAGGGATTATTTTGGTTTCCAGCTTGCTAGCATTTGCAGTAGGATATGTACATACCATTATTGTACCTTTTAAGCCAACCTCACCGGCGGCGTATGCCCGGTTGTACCAAGTTGTTGTAAATCCAGCCCCATTGGCAGTGTTATCACCTTGGCCGTTCCAGTAACCGATGGCAGTTCCGGTCGCCTGATTGTAAAAGGTTGCCCACTCTCTCATGCCTGTAGCGTTGGTTATCGGATTTTTAATATCAGTATTTGCTTGGAGTCTAGTATAGAGATCAATATCAAATTGATTTGCTTCCGCTTGAGTAAAACCGGTCGCTGGAGTGGCAGGGGTATAATCACCTATCATAGATTGAACCTGCGCTTCTACCGAGCGCGCATTAGCCTCCACACCGGAAACCTTAACATTGTTCTTTACGAAACCTATCTTGGGAATCAGAACCGCTGCCATAAGACCAATTATGGCAATAACCATCATCAATTCCACCAAAGTGAATCCTCTTTGCGATTTTCTAACTCTAATAAACATTAAATACACCTCCCGCAAACTTGTTTTCGACAAACGTCGACCAATATCGCTAAACTTAATATACATAATAATTGTAGGATATGCAACTACAATTTGGGATATTTATCATGTGTTGTATGAACAATGCGGGATTATCCGCATTACTTGACGTCCACCAAATTTGTCTAAAAAACCCTGACACCAAAATGCAGGATTATTCGAATTTCTGACAAATAGTATCATATATCGAACCTGATTCCTTTACTGCCAAACAATCCTGCGACATAAACTCAACCGGGAAGGATGTTTACATAATTATGACAGCTAACCCCAATCAAAAACTGCGTCTGGGCGAACTGCTGGTCAGGGAAGGCAAAATATCCGAAGAACAGCTGGAAAAAGCCCTGGTTATGCAGAAGAAAAGCGGCTCTAAGCTGGGCGAGCTGCTGGTCAAGGAAGGATTTATAACGAAGATCCAGTTAGCCGAGGTTCTGGAATCTCAGCTGGATATCCGGAGTATCGACCTGCGCGTAGCCCCACTCGATATCCAGGCTGCCCGCAGAATACCAGAAAACCTGGCTCGGCGACACACTTTGATTCCCATTCAGGTAGCGGACGGTCATCTGATGCTGGCCATGAAAGACCCCCTTGATCAAATGGCGATTCAGGACGTGCGTCTGATTGCCTCTATGCCCGTTACACCCCTATTAGCCGATGAAAATGACATAGTTGCTGCCATAGAAAGGATCTTTAGCCAAGCCCGCGTGGCTGAACAGGCAGCAGAGGACCTCGCTCGCAACTCTGGCCCGGTGATCGATGAATCGGCCGCTAGCCTGGACATTGAGAGTGCTCCAATGGTCAGGCTGGTCAACAGTATTATTGAAAATGCCGTACGCAGCCGGGCCAGTGACATACATATCGAACCCAAGCAGGATCGACTGCGCATCCGCACTAGGATCGACGGTGTCCTGCACGACGTTCTTACAACCGATGCGCGTCTGCACAGTTCGTTGGTCAGTCGTATCAAAGTAATGTCCAGCATGAACATAGCTGAGAAGAGGCAGCCACAGGACGGCAAAATAGTCTTCGGTGTTGATAACCGCAAGATAGACCTGCGTGTATCTACGATGCCTACCACTTATGGTGAAAAAGTCGTAATGAGGATATTGGACCGAGCTTCCTTCTTGATCGGCAAGCGCCAGCTAGGCTTTGATGATGATGCCGTAGCCAAGTTTGACCGTATGGCCGCGCTGCCCTGGGGCATCATCCTGGTCACCGGCCCCACCGGCAGCGGTAAGACGACCACTTTATACGCCATGCTGTCAGAAATGGATTCCTACCACCAGAACATTGCTACTTTAGAAGACCCGGTCGAATACGACCTGGACAATATCTCACAGACCCAGATGAACCCGCAGGCCAATGTAACATTTGCCACTGGCTTAAGAACTCTCATGCGCCAGGACCCGGATGTCATAATGGTGGGCGAGATTCGCGACGAAGAGACGGCCGATATTGCGGTGCGCGCCGCCCTGACCGGCCACTTAGTACTAAGCACCCTGCACACCAATGATGCTCCCAGCGCCGTGACCAGACTGATGGATATGAACGTTCAGCCATACCGGCTTTCTTCAGCACTAGCCGGGGTCATCGCTCAGCGTTTGGTAAGAAAAATCTGCAGTGAATGCAAGGAACAATATGAGGCCGATGAACGAGAACGCAATATCCTGGGACTTCCAGACAACAATCCAATCATTCTGTCGCGCGGCAAAGGATGCCCGATCTGCAACAAGACTGGTTTTTCGGGACGCATTGGCGTTTTCGAGATCATGGAGCTCGACCGCGACCTGCGCATCATGATTAGCACCAGCGGCGCTGCCGACCAGCTGCGGGAAGCCGCTGTTCGCAAAGGTATGACTCCCCTATGGTATGACTGCCGGGATAAGGTGCTGCAGGGATTCACCACTCTGGAAGAAGCACTGCGGGTTACCCAAGCCCACTAAAAACCGGAGGTATGACCAATGCCAGAATACCGGTATACCGCCACTGACCGCGAAGGTCAGTATATGAAGGGAACATTTACCGCCGACAACGAGAACTTCGTTCGCCAGGTCCTGCGCGAACGAGGTCTCTTTCCTATTGAAATCCTTCAAGAGGCAGAAAACACGGACTGGCGTCAATACCTATTCCGCAAACCCAGTATTGATTCAGTAGCATTATTCTGCCGGCAACTAGCCATGATCATTCAATCCGGCATCACCATCCTCAACGGTATCGATATCATGCGTTCCAAGATGCCTGACCCGATCCTGCAAAAAGAACTGCAGCGCATGTATAAGGAAATCCAGACAGGGCGCACACTGTCCGAAACCA
Source organism: Acidobacteriota bacterium (assembly GCA_050259595.1). Taxonomy (GTDB): domain Bacteria; phylum Bacillota; class Syntrophomonadia; order Syntrophomonadales; family DTU052; genus JBLNAX01. The sequence continues at coordinate 12,140 of JBLNAX010000082.1, forward strand.
TGTTAGCCCCGGAGAGCGTTATTCCTCCGCTGTTGGCGCGTATGGTGGCGACCGGCGAGGCTTCCGGCAACCTGGAAACCATATTGATCAGTGTAGCCGACTTTTATGAGATGGAACAAGGTGCCAAGAAGAAAGTAAAAAGCGCCATGGTTTACCCGATAATTTTAGGCCTGGTGGCAGTGGGGGTCATCTTCTTCTGTTTTGCTTTTTTAGTCCCTGAGATCCAAGCCATGCTGACCGAACAGGGGGCCCAGCTTCCGGCCTTGACTCTGGCGGTTATCAGCATTTCCGACTTTATCACCGCCCACATGCTGGCTTTGGTAATCGGTATTGTTGCATTTATTGTTGGACTTAATTACTTTATTGGCACGCCCCGCGGACGAATGTGGAAAGACCGTCTATTCAAGGCACTACCGGTCATCGGCCCTATTATTACCAACATTGCCACAGCTAGATTTGCCCGCAACGCCGGTATTGTATTCCAGGCCGGCATCCCCATTCTACAGGGATTTGAACTTATCAAACAAAACCTTAACAACTCCCTGGCCGAGCAGGCAGTCGCTTTTGCCATAGACGGAATAACCAAGGGTGAGAGCACCGCTATAAATTTGGACCGCGCCGAATTCTTCGATCCATTAGTCATTCAAATGATCAGAGTTGGCGAAGAAACTGGCCGCATGGACACAATAATGTCACAAATGGCCGACTATTATGAGCGCGAAGCTCAGACCGGAGTAATGCAGTTAGTGGCACTTCTCGAACCGGTAATGATAGTTTTTATGGGCATGGCCGTGGCTGTGATCGTTTTTTCGGTTATGCTGCCCCTCTTCGACATGTTAGGCAAGCTAAAAACCTAGCCTGATAGCGAAAGGAGCCGATTGTGAAGAGTAGAAATCGTGGTTTCACTTTATTAGAATTACTCATGGTAATTGCCATGATCGCTCTCATAGCGGCTATTGCAGTACCTAACTTTCGTCCGGCCTGGACCAGCACCCAGATGAAGCAGGCCTCCCGCCAGCTGCAGGCTGACCTGATCCTGGCCCGACAGGAAGCCATTGGCGAGAACACGACCAGTGCAGTCTACTTGTATGTCAGCAGTTATGACATTAGAGTTGTGAACACCACCGAACGCAAGAAACTGCCGGGCAGCATTTCCTTTGCTGCAGCCAGTCAAAACCGCACCATAAATTTCGATAATACAGGCAACCCGGGCGCTGCGGATATAACCCTGAACCTGACGGCTAGGAGCAATATCCCCTCCAGTGTTATAGTGCGTGCCGTTACCGGGCGAGTGGAGGTGATAGACCATTGAACAGGTTGAAAAATCAATCCGGAATGTCACTTATTGAAATAATGATAGGTGTGGTCATCCTGTTGACCATGATGGTCTACGTGGCATCAATGGCCAGTCAATCTAACAAAGTCGCGGCTCAAAACCGCCGCAAGCTCGATACGGTTATGGTTTCTCAGTCGGCCATGGAGATCATTCTGGCTAATATCGAGAACAACAGCGACATGTTTCCAGCAGGAGAAAGCAGTATTACTGATATTCAGGTTGAACATAAATACCTAGATCAGGGCAAATGGTCGATCATGAGTACTGTCTACAAAAGCCCCAATGTTCCAGCGCTTTTGCAGGATACATTTGATGTCATTATAACCGTTACCCCATTAAACGATCCAACTCCGTTTATTTTGAAACATCATATAACAGTTGATCACAATCCGTAATGACTTCCTAAATAACAACGGTAAAAGAGCAGCCTTCACGATAATGGAAATGAGGTTGATTCGATTGCGGCGAGTTAAATCTAAAACTCAAAATGGGTTCACTCTTATGGAAGTATTGATGTCCCTGGCCATTCTAGGGCTGGTTATGGTGATGATTTCCGGCTCATTGAATAATCAATTCAAACTTTTTCACTTTAATCTAAGCAAGCGCCAAAATATCAACGAAGCCAGAATGGCCATAGAGCAAATCGTTTTCCAGTACCGATCTAACCCCAACACTATTTTTCAGCTGGTCAACAATGATCTTTTAGCGGACGGACGTGTGATTGGCCGCAATGTATATAAATATAATAGGGTTGATTCACCTTATGTGGAATTTGACATTAAGCCTTTAGGAATGCCTTCTCATCACCTGGATGGCACCGTGCCAGTGGTACAGTTTAACTTAAGTACGGGCAACTCAACCACCGGGATTTATCCGGCGCAGATTTACCTGCGCAAACACTGATAGTTTGGGGAGGGAACCAAATGTCTGTACGAACAACATGTAAGAAAAATCGAGGTGCGGCTATGTTGATGTTTGTCATAGTAGCTTTGATCCTATTTACGATAGGCATTGCATTTCTTTCAGTTAGTGTAACCGATACCAAAACCACTTATTATTATGGGAAGGGCGTAAAAAACTACTATACTACAAATACCGTCTACAGTTCCCCCTATTGACAGGCAAACCCATTAAATGAAAACCTTTTATCAACTGCAGGGAAAATGGCGATTGTGGTCGAAATATTGAACGAGTTATTAAGTCAGGGTTGGTGAATTAATGTCACTATTTAATAAACCATCTCTCTACATAGTTATAAGAGAATCCTCAATACAGGCCGTGAAAGGGTCCCTGTCTGGCCGCGCTGCCAAGGTTGAGGCTTTTGCATCCTTGTCCCTCCCCCAGCCCCTGAATGAAATCTATGACGAGACTGAGGTCCGTAAAATCGGCCTTATTCTCGATGATTTTTTAAAACGAGAGCACCTGCTGGCATCCACCGCCACTGTAGTCCTTAACAGAGAAGGTATTGTGGCCAGAACCGCCCGTGTGCCTGGTGTAGGCACTAATAAACTGGAATCGTTTATGAAAACCGAAATAAGTGAATTCCTTCCGGTCGACTTATCTGATTATAATTATGGATACCGGGTAATGCATACCTCGACGGACAACAATGACGGTCCAGAGACGCTGGAATTGATCCTAGCCGCTGTACCTAATCGAATGTTAGACCAGACCATGAAAATCCTTGAAATGACCAATCTTAAAATAAATGCAATTGACATTTCGGTGAACAGTCTTCTGCACATACTCAACAATTCAGTTCTTGAAGGATTGGCTATTCTTGACGCCGATCCTAACGGGGCCAGAATATCAATTTACAATGGCAATGTGTTGTTGCTCTATGTTGATATTCCCGTTCGCATGACCACCGATGAACAGGATCTATCCCAGCTGATCCAGGAAACAAGAGGTTACCTAAACTTCTTTTCCTCACGGCATCAAGGCAAAACAGTATCGGCTCTTTATATCACCGGGATGTTGGAGAATCTTGACACCAAAACCCTCCAGAGCATGAGCTTGACCCTGGGCATACCCGTTAAAACAGATTTTGAAGAATTGCTGCCCTTTGCCTGCACCGATAATACGGGGCTCGACTTTTCGGTTCAACTGCCGAAATATGCAGCTTGCCTGGGAGCAATGCTGAGGAGGGACACCCGATGAACATTTTTATGGGCGACTTCAATTTCTTACCGCTGGATATTCTTAAGGAACGGCAGCGACAGTATCGTTGGCGCAGGTATTCGCCACTGGTTTTGTTGGCTGTCATCATACTAGCCGCAGCTTTTTGGATCCCACTATTGTATGAAGGACAGATCCAGCAGGAGATAGATAAAAGCAAGATAGAAGAAGCCAATGCAAAAATAGTTGAATCAAGGTTCAAGGCATTAAAGGGATTGCAGAAAGATAGAAATGAGCTCCGCACTGTTACTAACAACATATATGCCCAGGAAATCCTGGTCGCACCAGCAATTCAAAAAATCAGCACGATCATTCCGCCGGGCGTTAAAGTCACAGAGCTGGAAGCAGTCTCGAGTGCCGGAATCCGACTGAAATTCGAATCAATAGACCCTGTGCAGACTTCTCGTTTTATTGTGGGACTGCGCAGCCTGGGGATATTTGAACAGGTAGATGTCAGCCTAACCCCCTGGGATAATCAATATGAAACAGAGTTGAAGATGGCCTATAAGGGTGGACACTGGGAAGATACTGCAACGAATACGGCCGGCGGACTCTCACGTTAAGTCAGTTCAGTCGGCAGTCAGGGCAGGGTAGGTTATGGAAGATCTGACCACGAAAATTCGAGAGAAGTGGGCTCAATTGAATCAGCGCGAAAAGTTCTTAATGGTGACTTTCGCCGCTATGCTTATAAGTTACCTTGTGTACACTCAGTACATAGAGGTTCATTATAACTCTGTTCTTGCGCGCCAGTCCGAATTAGCCCGCATTCAGGACTACTTGAACAAGATCAAAGTTTATGGCAGCCTATCAGAAATCAATTTAAAAACGCAAAAAGTACGGGACGAGATCAACAACTATCAGAAATTCGCGCCGCATATGAAGGATACCCCGGCGCTGCTGGTCACTCTTCATGATCTTAGGGCCAAATATCAACTGCTGCCACCACAAGATGCCGCAGTTGAGAAGAAACAGATCGCATTCTCTAATCTTGTTCAGTTTAAGAAATATAGCACCTTTGATATTACTTTTGCATTGTCCGGCACACGTAAAAATCTTTTTGATTTTATCTCAGAAATTGAAAATATGAAACGACCAGTTGTTATTCAGCATCTGTCTATAAAAACCCCGGGTATAGATAGAGTGGAAGGTGAAATGACAATAAGAGTGTTTGTCATGGACATCCTGCAGTCTGATCCTAAAGCATACCCATTTATGGAGGATTTCGTCCCTGGTGGCGTAATGCCTTATGACATTTTCGGGCCATCTTCAGCAAGTACTGCCAACTCGGGTAATGGCGGAAACATGCCAACCAATAACGGTTATAACCCTTCATATCCAGGTTATACGGCTCCATTGCCAATTCCTCCGTCGACTTCAAGCAAGGAGACTATGCCAGATTTAGCGCCACCATCGGGAGATGCGACTATCAATCCCGCACCTACAACCGATATGACTGATTCAACTACTACACCTACTCCAGCCCCGGACTCAAGTACAAATTCCGGAACTCAAATCGGGCCTAATACCTCGGTGCCCCCTGAGTGGTGGAATGACGATTATCCTGGACCTCCACCGGAGTAATATCTTCAGTCTAGTTACTTGGAATGAAACATAGATATGATTATGCGTGTTCACCGAACCTTCAGATATGCCACCGTGACTCCCTGGCCACCTTCACTCGGCTCGCCTTCACGATATTTATCCACATAAGGATGTTTGGCAAGATACTCACGAATCAGTTTCCGGAGAGTCCCCGTGCCTTTGCCGTGGATGATCCGCACCCGGTCCAGGCCAGCCAGGAAGGCCTCCTCTATATAACGCTCCGCTTCCGCCAGAGCATCTTCAGCCAGCATTCCCCGCAACATGATCTCAGTAGCTATATTCTTTCTTTTTTCCATGAAACTCTGGTTATGGACCCGGCTAACTTTTTCATCCGGCGATGTTTTACCGATCAAATCATCCTTTTTGACATTCAGTTTCATAATACCAACCTGAACTGTCACATCACCTGTTGAAGAAGGGCCGTCCAGAATGTACCCACTCTGTCCGATACTTTTTATCCGCACGTATGCGCCGGGTGCCAATTTCTGGCCATTGCCAGCCTCTTCCGCCTTTGGTTTGACCTTTAATTCAGGCACGGCCTTTTTTAGTTTATGGCGCATTTCAGTCAGTTCATGCCACTTGGGTGCCTCCGCCTCGCGAGTCCGTTCCTTAAGTTCTTCTAGGACTTGATCCGCCTCTTCCCGCACCGAATGCAGGTAACGATTCACTTCCTGCTTCATGGAAGACAACAATTCCGCTTGCTCCTGCTCCATCTGCAACCGCCGTTTGCCCAAATCCTCTTGTTCCTGCAGCAGTTTGCTGCGCAGACTCTTAGCATCAGCTTGTTCGGCTTCTGTCTTAAATCTCAGTTCCTTCAGGTCACGCAGCATCTGGGCAGTTTCGATTTCCCGCTGAGGAATATACTGTCGGGCCTTATCGACTAGCTGCTTGTCCATTCCTAGTTTTCCGGCAATTTCAAAGGCGTTGCTCTGCCCGGGCAGACCTATCGTAAGCCTGTAAGTGGGCCGTAAACTGACTGGATCAAACTCCACACAAGCATTTTCTACATTCTCATACTGATAGGCGAAGGTCTTAAGTTCGCTGTGATGTGTTGATACGATGACTTTGGCTCCCGACTCCAACAGCTTTTCCAGAATGGAGCGGGCCAGTGCTCCGCCTTCCGCCGGGTCGGTTCCAGCCCCTAGTTCATCCAGAATCACCAACGACGTTGGGCGGGCTTTGCGCAAAATCTTGATTATGTTAGTCATGTGCGACGAAAAGGTGCTGAGCGATTGTTCAATACTCTGCTCATCGCCGATATCTACCAAAACCTCATTAAACACTGAAATCTCACTATCCCGATAAGCCGGGATATACAGCCCACACATGGCCATTATGGTGAGCAGGCCGATTGTCTTCAATCCAACAGTCTTACCCCCGGTGTTGGGACCAGTAATGACTAAAATGTTAAATGATCGCCCCAGTTCAATGTCAATGGGCACAGCATTCTTGCCCAGCAACGGGTGGCGAGCACCATAAAGCCTGACTCGACCTTGGTTATTAAGAATCGGCTCATAAGCCCCCATTTTCAGGGCCAATCGGGCCTTGGCCAGCCAGAAATCGAGCCGCTCCAGAGCTTCCAGGTCGACCTGCAGCTCATCAGCAAAAAGCCCCACTTTAGACGTTAGCTGGCGCAGTATCTTCTCGACCTCCCGTTTTTCTTCAAGCTCCAAACGGCGGATCTCGTTATTGGATTGCACCACCACTTCCGGCTCAATGAAGACTGTAGCTCCACTGGACGACTCGTCGTGCACTATTCCCTTGATATCATTGCGGTGCTCTTGCTTGACCGGCACCACATAGCGACCGCCTCGTTCAGTGATGACACCGTCCTGCAGGTATTTTTGGTTGTTGGTAGATTTGACAAAGTCCCGCAGATAATCCTTGATGCGCGTCCGTAGGGTATTCATCCTGCTGCGCAGACCCTTTAGCTCGGGTGATGCGTTGTCCTTGACTTCCCCTGCATCATCGATGGCGGCACGGATCTTGTCCTCCAGTTCTGTGTTAGGTTCCAGGAGTTTGCCTAGTTCTCGGGCTTGACGCCCCTCCCCCTGGGCCAGGAAGACCTTCCCCATACGAGCCGCCCGCAGTACCTGCAGCACCTGCAGCAGATCCATCGGATACAATATCCCGGAAGCTTTGGCCTTGGCCAGGTATGGCCGAATATTCTGCAGTTCGGTGAGAAAGCCAGTATCCTGCAACCGCAGCAGATCAAGGGCCTCGGTCGTTTCGTCAAGCCGCTGCTTCACTAGTTCAAAATCGGATACAGGAGTAATAGCATGGGCTCGTTCCCGCCCTCCGTAAAAAGCGGCTTCTTCACCCAACATATCGATTATTTTATGAAACTCAAGCCTTCTTAAAGTGCTATTCATCTAAACAACTCCACGGAAGTAATGCAGTTTGGTCAATTCTGAACCAGCTGATCTCTGGATTTTCTCTTTAGATTCTATCAGGTTAGGCCTTCTGTCGGCTAGTGTTTCATCTAATGCCTGTCGCCAAACAGATGTAATAAGTCCCACTCTTAGCGGTGAGTCTAGAACCGCTTCAATCCGTAGCATGTCAAGTCCGGAAGCAACCAACTCATCCAGTTCCTCGATCAGGTAAGTAGTGCGCGAATTAAAGACATGAAACCGGCAGTACCTGTCGGTAGCTGCAGGAAATGAATAACCCTTCATATCCTGGAGATCAGTTATCTCGTTACGGCACCCTTTACCAGAGCATTTCTTGTCCAGATTACCGTAAACACAGTGTTCAGAGACCATTAATGGGAGCTGTCCCTGTACGATGTATTCAGTTTCCATAGCCATAGGGAGCAGATTATCCAATTGATAATGATTGAGCTCTGGGCTCAGACAAAGCCCTTTAACACCGATGGATTCTAAGAAGTCGGCTGCATGGCTGTTAAATGTGTTCAAAGTGTAATCAGCATGCACCGCTAAACCGCGTTCAATGGCTTGCTTCAAGCCACCCAGGTCACCGACCATGACCATTCCAGAGTCGCTGTCGCTTAATATGTTCCACTCCCAACTATCACCGGGCTTAATAATACCGGGAACCTGCAGGAACAATTCCTGTTTATTTATCAGTGATTCTCTTAGATTTGTGATATCAGCGGGAGTGATCTTTTCGGCAAAACCATGTAAACTCAAATAGACACGATCGGCCCCGGCGGTGAAAGCCTCTCTCGCCGATTTAACGGAAGCGGTTCTCACCGACAGGCGCGGATGTCCAATTGCTTTGTTATTCTTTTTTGTCGTCAAGACGACTTCTCTTATCGATACAAATCTTTGTCGATCTATTTCAGGAGGATGCGTCTGCTGTAAACGCATATCAATAAGTCTTTGCACAGCCATCCGACGGGTTTCGTTCAGCTCACTGAATGGCACCATTATCCCCGGATCGAGATCGATTTCCCATTCAGTGATTTTCAATGCGGTATTCCCGATACGGCCTATCTTATCCCGCAAATCATCCTCTGAAACAGCGGCCTTTCGGGCCTTTTCTATAATAATTGATGATTCAGCAAAAGCACGGTTGCCCTGGTCGTCAATTATCGTTATTCCGAGTGGGGCTCCTTCATGAGCATATATTTCCACCTTGACTGGTACACGGTTTTCATCGCGATTTTCCTTTATCGTACTCAAAGCTTCCTCGAATAAGGCTGCATCATGAGTGCGAAACACCCGGTCGCCGCTGCCTGCCCGACCCGGCAAAGGTATCTTAACGGTTTGCCCGGCTTCAGCCAGTTCGGCAGCCGTGCCATTAACGGTCATTTTCCCAATAGTTGCAGCCGGACTCTGTCCCCGACTGACCCATATTACGATCCCATCTCCCAGCCGCAGTTCTTCGGTAAGCTTGATAGCAGCTTCACCATTCTCAAATCCTATGACTCGCCCCACCGCTACTCCGCGGTTGTTGGGCCGCTGCGGGCTTAGCACATCCAGATTCTTACCCTGCCACTGGTTCACTGTGAAATTACGGTTGAAAGCCGCAGCTAACTGACCTAGTTCCTTCTCACTAGCCTGCCATTTTTCCGGGTCATCTTGGTAACGGTCCAATGCATTGCGGTAAGCACGCGTTACAACTGCCACATATTCGAATCTTTTCATACGTCCTTCGATCTTTAACGACTCCACACCGGACATCGCTAAGCTGGGCAGTTCCGGCAGCAGACAAAGATCTGATGGGCTGATCAAGTGCCCCTCAAGTTTGCTGCCCTTGCTTCGGTTCAACTGATAATTGAGCCGACAGGGTTGGGCACAACTCCCCCGGTTACCACTGCGGCCACCCACCACACTGCTGAACAAGCATTGACCAGAATATGAATAGCACAATGCCCCGTGCACAAACACTTCCAGCTCCATGTCCGGGCACTGTTGGTGAATCAAGCCGATCTCTTCATTACTTAGTTCCCGGGCCAGTACTACCCGCCGTACTCCGGCCTCCTGCACGGCTCTAACACCATCTGAGTTGTGCACTGTCATTTGAGTGCTGGCATGCAGTCTGAGATCAGGAAAAACCTTGTGTAAGATGCTTAACAAGCCAATGTCCTGTATTATCAGGGCATCGACCCCTAACTTCTGCAGTTGAAAGGCATATTCTAATGCAGGATCAAATTCATTGTTGTCCAACAAAACATTAAATGTTACATATAACCTTTTCCCGCGAATATGGGCATAATCTAACGCTCGGAGCATTTCGTCCTCCGAGAAGTTGGCAGCCGATTGTCGGGCATTGAATCTTTTACCACCCATATAAACGGCATCAGCCCCGTTTTCAATAGCAGCTAGAAAAGCCTCATAGCTGCCAGCCGGAGCTAGTAATTCGGGAATTTTCAAATCCTTAATTTCTGCTCACCCTGATCAGTCCTGCTGCCGGAATGATCTCAATACCGCGCGACTCCAACTGGTCCAGGAAAAGATTCAAGCCCAGGCTGTCGCTGGCCATATGACCGGCAATCAGGATATTAATATTATGTTTCTTCGCATTTTCGCGGTGTTTCTCCTGGATATGCATGCACACGATGGTCCCTACTCCGGCTGACTCCATCTTCTGATAAGCTTCAGCTGATCCGGAAGTCCCGCCGGTGAAATCAACGAAGACCTTGCCAGCTCGCTTTTTCTTATCACCCACCACTAGCGTAGGACCGGCTTTGAGTATCTTGGCTTGCCGGTATTCCGGCACCGCTGTCACTACCTCGATCAGGTCTTCAAGAGTGCCAGGAGCTGCTTCATCTATGCGCGTCTGCATAAATTCGTTGACTAGATTATCTGCAGCAGTATGCACACACATCAAAGGAATATCTAATAACCGTGCTGCATCTACTGCCCGCTGATGATTTAGCGGCATCATCCCTCGCTGCACTTCAGAAATCCGGGAACTCAATATCGATTCTGCTACATTTATCGGTATGCCCATCCGCATCAGCAAATCAGCCTGCAATTCCATGACCTGGTACATAGCCGCCAAACCAATACCCTCCGGATGGTGGGCGATTATCAAGTCGACATTGCGTTTCTCGCGCAAACGATCGACCAAGACTACCTCCTGGGTCTCCATATCCACCCCGCAGATGACTGATTTGATTTCCGCATCACCATCACCGTAAAGGATTCTAGTATCGCTGAACGGGTTGCACAGGCATTCCTGATCAAAGAAATCCCTATCCTTTTCCTCCAGCTTATCAAAGTCTTTTTTTGACCTGGTTAAAATGCGCTCGATTTCGGTCGCTCCCCGCACATCCTTCTCGATACCCATTTTCACCGCAAGTTCGTAAATCTCCCTTAACTTCATCAGTGTACCCCTCCCAAAATGTCCTTTATGCTGCCGGTTCCCCACCGGTTGAATCAGCTACAACGAAATTATATCACACTGTATATCTCTCGTTAGCGGCTTCTATCGATTACCTCCAGCCTTTTTAATATCTCATCCATCTTAGAATTAAGCTGCTCGATTTGATTCGCCAAACTTATGGTGCTGGCTGGATTGCGCGGGGGATATCCAGAGGGATTGAATACATCAGCCCGCCTGGCCGATTCATAAGTAAGAATGCTGTTGACCTCAGGCATCCACTCGATGCCCAGTTCCCCACGCGTTACCGCCTCTGCACTTTCTTTGAGGATCACACTAAAACCTCCAGACGGTTCCAATATCCCCTTCTCTACTTCAAAAACATCCCGCACCCCCTGCTTGCGCAGTTCCTGTAGAAGATCGTCAATATTGAACTTCTCCCGGGCCAGGTTTTCCTTCACTATCATTCCATTGTTGATCATTACTACCGGACGGCCAGAGATAAGATGTGAAAGTTTTTCACTCTTAAGTGAGACAAAACCAGTAAGCCATTCCATCAAGCCTAATATGACAAGAACTCCAACACCTTCGTAAAAGGGCAGACTCTGCTCCAGGGCTACCGAAGTCAGTACGTGCCCCACTCCAGTCATGACCACAAAATCAAAAAGCCCCAGTTCACCCAGGGCTCGTTTACCCATTACCCTGATGACAACCAGAGCCGATAAATACATGGCAACCGCTTTTAAGATGAAATCAAACAAGCTTGGCCTCCCAAACCCCCATACCTTAGTATGATTCACCTAAACCGGTTTATTCTTCAACCAATCCAAAAGCTGGGCCAAGTTCATAGAATTCAGAATATCAGGCGGTTCCAACCAGCCTCGCCGCGCATTGTATATACCGTATTCCATCAAAGCTAGGTCCCCGGTGCCATGGGCATCACTGTTGATAGCTACCTTGACCCCTTTGGCCCGCGCCTGCCTTGCTACCTCTTCGGAAATGTCCAGGCGATCCGGATGGGCATTAATTTCCAATGCGGTATTACATCGGGCTGCCGCCTCCAGCACCGCCTCCACATCAACCTCATACCCTAGCCGCCGATTGAGAAGCCGTCCCGTCAGGTGACCTATGATATCCACATGCGGATTGCTGATGGCCGATATTATCCGGTGTGTCTGCTCCTCCTTTGAGAGGTTGAAATGACTATGGATGGATGCGATAACAACATCTAACTGCCCTAGTATTTCATCGGAAAAATCAAGACTGCCATCTTTCAAAATGTCTACTTCGATTCCTGCTAGAACCTTGATCTCGGGATATTTATTGTTTAGTTTATCAATAACCTCCCGCTGCTCACTAAGCCGGTTCTCATTCAACCCGCGGGATATCGTTAAAGACTTGGAATGGTCTGTTATAGCCATGTACTCATACCCAATATCTCGGGCTTCCTTGACCATCCGCTCCAGGGTCTGTCCTCCATCGCTCCATTCAGAATGCATGTGGAGGTCCCCTTTTAGGTCAGCTCGCTCTATCAATCGTGGCAGATCATTCTTGAGTGCTTGTTCGATCTCCCCCCGGTCTTCCCTTAGTTCGGGAGCAATCCAGTCCATTCCCAACGCTCGGTATATTTCCTCTTCACTGGAACCTGATGCTACGCCCTTTTCTGCCAGCATCGCCGTCACACGCGCCCGGTGAGCTTTGGAACCTGTGCCTATTAGCAGTGCCAAAGGGAATTCCTCCGCACTCACCATGATCACTTCGAATTGGAAGCCCAAGCTCAAGGTTCCCTTGATCGTTTCCGCATCCTCCGAGGTGATTTCCCGCAGTAGATGGTAGCACCTGACTCGTTCCTTGATTGTTTCTATATCGGCTGCCGCACTCAGTACATCGATATCATGCACGACTGGCTTACGGCGGCGAATACTTCCGATCAATTCAGCTTTTTCTATGCCCTCGCCAGCCGCCAGGAAGTTGACAAAATCCATGGCCAGAGGCAGAACAGTACCTAGAGTGACACTTTCGCCGACCGACTTGATCAGTTCCAAGCCTTTCTTGATATTGTATTCTGTCTTGGAACCCATACCAGGCAGTTCGCGTATCCGGTGGTCATTGACCGCTTTCAGCAAGTCATCAAAGTTGTCGATGCCCAAGTTCTGATAAATGACACGAATGGTATGGGGGCCGACACCTGGCAGCATCAGCATATTGACCACGCCCTGCGGAACTTTGGTCAGCAACTCCTGATGATATTGAAGTTTCCCTGTTTCGATTATCTCAGAAATCTTAGATTGAATGGCTTTACCGATACCGGGGATATCTTGAAGGGTACCCATCCGCCAGTATTCTTCAATACTGGCGGGCAGGTGATAAATCGTCTGGGCTGCTTTGTGATAAGCATTGGTCTTAAACTTGTTATCATCGATTATTTCCAGGATATTTGCTATGTTTTCGAATATACTTGCTACTTCTCGGTTGTCCATTATAGAAGTCGGTTGCCCTTGACCTCCTCCATGGTTTTGACTAGCTGGTCATAGTCTTCCTGAAGTTTGCTCAGCTCATCCGCCAAATTCAAAGCGGCCAGCACAGCTATCTTGGTGTCAGCTAGTCCGGGACTCTTGCCCTGTATTGAACGCATCTTGCGGTCGACATACGCTGCTAACATCTCTATATAGTCTGGGTCCTCAGCACCCCTGACAATATATTCGTCACCAAAGATGTTAACTACTACCTTGACTAGATCACTCTTAACCATAAGGAGCCCTCCCTAAAAACAACGTCAAGTAATTTTCATAATTCGATATAAATTTCAAATTTCCTTGTAAAACTACAAACATTAGAAGAAAAAAGGCACCTTTATCTCAAATGAGCATTGAATAAGCGCCCCGTTTCGCCCAATATGCCTTCGATTATCGGGTTGATTTGATCTTCCTGTAAAGTTCCATCAAATGATTGGAAGCTCAGGGAAAAAGCCAGGCTTTTATTATCCACACCTAGTTGCGCTGAACGGTAGACATCGAACAGTCTCACATCTTTCAACAGTTCCCCGCCATTCGCCTTGATGCAACCTATCAAATCCGCCATGAGAACGGACTCTGGCACGACCAATGCCAGGTCGCGGTTAACTGCCGGGAACTTAGAAAACTCGCCGAATTTAACTATGCCCTTACTGGACTCGAACAAAGCTTTGACATCCAGTTCGAAAGCCCAAACCCGCTTCTTAATATCCAGATTATCCAAAACCCGAGGATGGATCTCACCAATAACTCCTAAAGCGCGGCCTCCACAGCCGATAGCTGCCGTCCGGGCCGGATGATAGGAACTGTTATCAGTTAGAGGTTTGTACTCGACATTTTGAATGTTCAAACTCTCAAAAATATCTGTCAGGACTCCTTTAAGAAAAAAGAAATCCATTTCCGTAGCCCCACCCTGCCAACTGGACGGAGTGCTGCCAGTGCTCAAACCGGCTAGAATAAGAACCTCTTCCGGCAGCCCCGAGGTGCGGGGTTTGAAGGTATTCCCTATCTCAAAGAGTGCTAGATCATCATTACGCCGCGAAAGATTGCGTCCGGCTGTTTCAAAAAGTCCAGGTAATATAGAGGTCCGCATCACACCCTGTTCTTCGGAGAAGGGATTGGCTACCGCCAGTGTGTTTCGCATTTCATCTCCTTCGGGAATCAGCAGGGTATCCAACCAGCGCGGGTTGATGAAGCTATAAGTCACGACCTGGCGCAGATAACGGCTGGCTGCCAATACCAAAGCATCCCGAAAGCTCTGATAAGCAGTCAGGGCTCCCTGGGTAGGCTGGTTCCTGGTCAGATCCGCCGGTATATTGTCATACCCATACAATCTGGCCACTTCTTCTATCAGATCTTCCTCGATCTCCAAATCAGGCCGGTAAGACGGAGTGGTGACTACCAGCTTGTCTGTTGCGGCCTCAACACTAAAATTCAGCTTCATAAGATAGCCTTCAATTGTATCCTGACTTATATCTGTACCCAGAACGTAATTCAGCCGCTCCGGCCTCAATGTGATCTTTCTTTCCTCCCATGGCCGGGGATAAGCATCACATACACCCTGGACCGATTCACCGGCTCCTATCATCTCTATCAACTGAGCCGATCTATCCAGAGCATATTTGACACCTTCTACATCGATACCCTTTTCGAAACGTATAGATGCTTCGGTCCGCATACCTAATCTTTTGGCTGTACGGCGCAGGTTGACCCCATGGAAGTTAGCCGATTCCAACAGCATAGTGGTGGTTCTCTCGCTCACCTCGGTATTGCCGCCACCCATGATCCCGGCCAAAGCTATCGGTCTATTGGCATCGCAGATCAAAAGCGAATCTTGGTTAAGCTCGCGCTCGATCTCATCCAGCGTCTCCAGCTTCTCTCCTGTCCGTGGCCGGCGCACTATGATTTCCGGTCCTTCCAGCAAATCATAGTCAAAAGCATGCAAAGGTTGGTTAGTTTCCAGCATGACATAGTTGGTCACATCAACAATATTGTTTATCGCCCTTACTCCAGCCTTCTCCAGTCGCTCCTGCATCCAAGCTGGTGACGGCTCGATTTTTATGTTGCGGAACGCTCGGGCCGCATAACGGCGGCACAAATCATCATCCTGAATAGAAACTTTGATCATACTCAAGATGTCTTCGCTGGTCTCTTCGAATTTGGGCAGCGGTATATGGAGCTCAGCCCCGGTCACGGCAGCCACCTCACGGGCCACATTGATCATACCATAGCAATCGCCGCGATTCGGGGTCAATTCCAGCTCTAAGATCGTGTCATTGTCAAGTTCTTCAATACCTTCTACCGGAATGCCGGCCATGGTCAGCCGGTGCGCCAGCTCAGCCGGTGCTATACTTATGTCAACATAGTCTTTCAGCCATTCAATCGATACTTTCATTTCTTAAGCCCCCCTAGAACTGTGATAGGAACCTGACGTCGTTCTCATAGAACAAACGCAGGTCGTTCACACTGTATTTAAGCATGGAAATACGTTCTACTCCCAGTCCAAAGGCAAATCCAGTCACCTTCTGCGGGTCATAGCCACCTGCTTTCAGGACATTCGGATGCACCATACCGGCTCCAAGTATCTCAAGCCAGCCTGTATGTGAGCAGGTGCGGCAGCCACTGCCTCCACAGTTAACACAAGAAACATCCATTTCGGCACTAGGCTCAGTAAACGGGAAAAAGCTGGGCCGGAATCTAGTTCTGACCTGTTCGCCGAAAACCCGCTGGGCAAAGATCATCAACATCCCCTTAAGATCTGCAAAAGTGACCCGTTCATCAATATACAGCCCTTCTATTTGCTGGAACATCGGTGAATGGGTGGCATCATCATCCCTGCGATATACCTTACCGGGAATTATGATTTTGACCGGCAGCTCTGGTCGTTTGTTCTCCATGGTTCGTACCTGTACCGGTGAAGTATGAGTGCGCAGCAGCATTTCGTCATTAATGTAGAAAGAATCCTGCATATCACGCGCTGGATGATCCTTTGGTATATTTAAGGCCTCGAAATTATAGTAATCAAGCTCGATTTCTGGTCCTTCGGCAACCTCGAAGCCCAAGCCCATGAAAATCCCCTTGATTTCCTCGATGACTAGAGTCAGCGGATGCTTGCTACCAGATGGCAGGGGTCTGCCGGGCAGGGTCACATCGATTCGCTCTTTGAGCAAACGCTCCTGTAGTTCAACTTCTTTAAACTTCTCTTCACATTTATCGAAAATGTCTTCCAGTAAGTCCTTCAGTTCGTTGGCCGCCTTGCCCACCGAACCCCGTTCTTCCGGAGTCAGGTCTTTAAGGCCGCGCAGCACCTGGGTTATTTCACCCTTGCGGCCAAGAAACTCGACCTTGATCTCTTTTAGAAAATCCAGGTTCGTAGCAGCTGAAATCTTGTCTTCCGCACGTCTCTTGATTTCGTCCAACTTAGCATACATCGGTCTTTCCCCTCCTTAAAAAATAAAGAGCTTTCATCCCAATAGGGACGAAAGCTCACACTTCCGCGGTACCACCCTGGTTAGCCATAGGCTCACCTTAAGACCTGATAACGGTAGGTTCTCCGGGTAGGCCTACTATTAGTTCAGCCCCCAACTCCCAGGTGAATTCCTTTGTCTTTCATCCGACGTGCTTGCAGTCCGTGGCAGCGTCTCCCTGAAGGACTTCCAACAAAGTACTGGTCCTGTTCCTCGTCTTTACTGTAAAATGAACATCCTGTACCAGAGATAATATACAATTAGACCTGACGATTCAAATAGTTCCCAAAAAATCTCGGCGTACCTGCTCACTGCCGGTGCACCCTCTTTCTCTGGCTTTAGACTAAACAGATTATAGCATACGACTACTCCATGCACAAGGAACAGACGTACTGCAAATCCTCAAAAATGAGACAAAGGTCCCAAGGAAAACCCTACCTATAGTAAGTAGAAAGCTTAAACTATTTGGGCTATTCTAAAATTAGGAAAAGCCTGGGGGCGAATGCTTATGATATTTAAGACAATTCACCGTATGGCAAAACGGCAGGATGGCAATGTAACCATACTTGTTGCATTACTGATGACCTTTCTCATCGGTATGGCTGCACTCGTAATAGATGTTGGAAGAATGTATTTGATCAATTCGCGCATGAAATCCGCCGTAGACTCAGCTGCACTGGCTGGCGCGCAGCAGCTTCCCGACACAGATCAAGCTTATTTTACAGCCTTTAACATGTGTGTCAACGCCGGGGAGAATCAAGGCGGCATAGACATTCAAACAAACTATAGCGGAGACCCGGATAAAGTGAAGGTTAGCTGTACTCGCCAAGTCGATTTCTTCTTAGCGCCCGTATTAGGCTATCACAATAGGAGTTTGACCGTAAGTTCTGTCGCCACATGTGCAGGTAGTCCGGCTTTTGACTATGCCATATTTTCCGGCAGTAAGACCGATATGCTGCAGGTAAGTGGCTCTACCAAGAATGTCACTGGAGATGTCCATACCAACAACAGCGCCAAATTCACCAGTCCAAACTTAACCATCAACGGTGCCCTGGAGGCGATGGGATCTATTGATGTTCCCAGCGGCTCTTCAATAGCATTACAAGAGTCTAATTCGAGTTTCGTCCCTATGCCGGTATGGGATGCTAATACACTGAAGAGCAAAGCTGTAGCGATATATACCTGTGACCATGATTTTGAAGCAGCAGATTTGTATCTAAATGGCATTTACTTTGTTAATGGTGATGTTCACATCAATGGCAACATTCATGGTAATTGTTCCATTGTTGCCACCGGCAACATACACATTAGTGGTCACGTAAATTATGCCACCGCCAACGACTCCATATGTATGTATTCTCTTAAAGAAGGAAATACGGGACAGGCTGTCATCCAAATCGATGGTCCTAACAAAACGATACATGGCATACTATACGCCCCCAATGGTGAGGTAAAGATCACAGGCGGGTCTACGGTTTACGGGGCAATTATAGGAAATACCGTGGATATACCTGGCAACAATACTACAGTGGTTCACGACAGCACAGCCGAGAGAAAATTACCGATTAGAGTAGCCCGCTTGATCGAATAGATCTGTAGTTCGTAATACGCACTAGCCTTCAATATCGTATTTTAACCAAGACTAATCGGAGGCGATCATAATGGGACTGATTCATCTTATAACCAAGAAATTCTCGAGTCAAAAAGGCAATACTGTAATACTTGTGGCTCTATTAATGACATTCTTGATGGGAATGGCCGCGTTGGCCATTGATGGGGGCCGGATGTATAACGAATACACCCTATTACGAACTGCCGCTGATGCCGCCGCATTGGCTGGTGCACAGCAGTTGCCTAACAGCACTGATGCCCAGAATACAGCATTACAACTGGCAGCGGCCAATGGCGTGCCAGCTGCCAAGGTAACTATCACCATCCCGTATAATGGTGATTCCAACAGAATGGAAGTGAGATGTACCAAGTCATTTGACTTTTTCTTAGCACCAGTGCTGGGATTCAACAACCGGACCATTACCGCCAGAGCTGTTGGGCTTTCTACCGGAGCCCATGCTTTTGACTATGCTTTGTTTTCAGGCAGTAAGATTAGCGAATTACAGGTTACAGGTGCCACCAAAATAATCAGCGGTGACGTACATACCAATCAAGACGCCGATTTCAACTGTCCTAACCTAACTATTGCCGGCACTCTTGAAGCTATGGGGACTATAACTGTTCCAGTAAGCTCGGTCGTATATACTCAAGAACCGCACTCGGATTATGTACCTATGCCGGTCTGGGATGCAGATGAGCTTAAGCTTAAAGCCGCGGTAATTTTTAATAGTGATCATACTTTTACCACCGCGGAACTTAATCAGGACGTTATTTATTATGTTAATGGCGATGTCCACATTGTAGGTCCGGTTACTGCCAAGTGCTCAATAGTTGCTACAGATACTATTCATGTAAACGGGAACGTTACCTTAGCCGGTCCTGATGATGCGATCTGCCTGTATTCCACTAAAGTGACAAGCGGAGGCCAAGCAGCCATCGAAGTAGAATCTGGTGCTACCGTGTATGGAATTCTATATGCTCCGCACGGCGAGGTCAAGCTGGATGGGAACAACTCTGTGAATGGTGCTGTTGTTGGAGATTTAGTATCCATCCCCGGATCAAACACAACTATTACACACAACAGCGTGGTCGAACAGGCAGTACCTCAGAGAGTATCACGTTTAGTCGAATAACTCCTATGATAGATTCTAAAGTGATATCCGTGGTTCGAAGTGGCCACGGATTTTTTGTTGTGTATAAGTATTGACCGGCTGGTAAATATACCCTATAATTTCAGTTGCGCCCATTTAATGTCAATTATGCAAGGAGCAGTCATTATGTTGCCGATCTCGTTCATCCGGATTAAAGAAAATGAACTATACATTGTGACAACCATTGTTTTGGCGTTATTAATGACATTTGTCAGTCTCTTTATTAATGCTCAGACCGTTGCTTAAATAACCGAAGACTACAAAAGACATATAATCGTCTTATTTAACCCTCGGATTAATTCTCTGTTGATAAGATTCGTAGAGAATAATACCGCAAGCAACCGCTGCATTCAGCGACTCTACCCCTGATTGCAGCGGTATTTTTATGCTCTGGTCAACATGTTCTGCAAATTGCGGAGCCACTCCCTGGCCCTCATTGCCCACCACGATTATCGTTTTGCCCAACATGTCTGCATCGGACAAATTGGCACCGTTATGCGCTTCACATGCCAGCACCCGATAACCTTCCTTTATGAATCTAAGAAGGTCGCGCTCAGTAACATCTCCAAAAACCGGTAAATCTATGACTGCGCCAGCAGAAGCTCGAAAGACTTTGGGAGCAAATGGATCGACCGTACCTTCTGAGAGCAGCACTGCACCAATCCCAAAGGCGGCTGCAGTTCGCAGTATGGTCCCCATATTTCCCGGGTCCTGGAGTCCGGTCAAAAGCAGGATGACTTCGGGACAAAGTTCATTCAGCAGCTCCGGCCAAACCGGTTTATGGCAAACCGCCCAGATCCCCTGGGGGGTCTCAGTGTCGGACAACAACTTGCCTAGTTTAGCATCTATCTCGATCATCATCCCACTAAATTCCTGTTCGGGATCAACCTTAGCCATTAAATCGGCATCACAAACAAAAACCTGCTCCACCATATCGGGGCGCAGCAGGACTTCTGAAACCAGCTTCACTCCTTCAACCAGGAACTTACCCTCGGTATCACGGTACTTCCTATTCAGTAAGCGAGCTGCATATTTGATTTGCGGATTATCCTTCGAACTAATCATTATCAACTTCCAAGCTGGGTGAATTTATCTAGATCCTCAGTTTTGCCGATGAGGATCAACACATCGTCCGGATACAGCATAGCTTCCCCCGAGGGTGCGATTATAAGGTTATCCTGGCGTTTGATAGCGATGACATCAACTCCATATTTGACCCTGAGGTTGATATCTTTTAGTGTCTTAGCCGCAAATTTTGACGGCACGGTGGCCTCCAAAAGACTGTACTTGTCCGATATTTCGATATAGTCAAGCAGGTTGCTGCTGGCCAGATAGTGGGCAACTCTTTCGCCCATATCCCGTTCCGGGTAGACGATCTTGTCAGCGCCTACTTTTTCCAGCAAGCGTCCGTGAGTATCATTGACAGCTTTTACAACTACCTTTTTGACACCCATCTCTTTAACGATCAGAGTTACCAATACGCTGGCTTGAATGTCATTACCGATAGCCACGATGACCACATCAAAGTTGCGGATACCTAGACTCTCGAGAACCCTTTCCTCTTGAGCGTCGGCGGTAACCCCGTAAGTAATATCTTCTTTGATGTCTTCAACCAGGTCTTCGTTGGAATCGATGCCCATTACCTCAAAGCCCATATTATATAGAGTACGGGCT
Organism: Acidobacteriota bacterium; assembly: GCA_050259595.1. Classification (GTDB taxonomy): domain Bacteria; phylum Bacillota; class Syntrophomonadia; order Syntrophomonadales; family DTU052; genus JBLNAX01. The sequence goes on from JBLNAX010000082.1 coordinate 33,462, forward strand.
ACGCTGCTGCCAAAACGACCCAATCCAATAACCGCAAATTGTTTTCTCATCCTACCTGCCTCCTAGCCGATTATCACACTGCCTTGTGGATATTTTATATGGTGTTTTTTAGTATCTTCCATCAGGGCAAAGGCCATGGTAAGCGGCCCTAACCTGCCAAAGAACATCAAGAATATCAGTACTAATTTAGCACCCCAGGTCAGCTCTGGTGTTATGCCAGTTGTTAAACCGACCGTACCGAAAGCAGAGAACGCCTCAAACATTAGTTTAATAGGATCATGAGCATCAAATAATGTAAGCAATAATATACAGATGAAGAGCACCGCCGCCGCTAAAGCTAAAACAGTCAATGCCCGATATATCGTATCTTTGTCGATCCTACGGTGAAATGCCTCGACCTCTTCTTTACCTTTCATTCGAGTCCAGACCGCCATCAACAGAACCGCAAATGTGGTGGTCTTGATACCACCCCCAGTTCCTCCTGGTGAAGCCCCTACAAACATCAGAAACATCAGCACCAACCAGGTAGCTGGCAGTGATTTGGCCAGGTCAACTGCAGTATATCCAGCGGTTCTGGGTGTAGTACTAAGAAAGAAGGCGTTATTGATCTGGTCGCCCATTCCCATTTTTGAAAAAGTTGCCCCATGCTCACTAAAGAAAAAGAAAACCGTCCCAAGAATCAAAAACACCGCTGATGTGATCAGGGCTAGTTTGCTATGCAGGGACAGCCTTTTAAAACGCCTTTGGTTCAGCACTTCAATGATTACTGGGAATCCAATGCCGCCCAATATGATCAAAAAAGCAATAACTAACAAAAGAAATTTATTCGTCTGCAAAGGGATCAGACTACAGTAAGGATAGTAGTCTTTACCCAGCAAATCAATGCCTGCATTACAGAAGCTGGATATTGAGTGAAAGATACCATACCAAGCCGCTTTCTTAGCCGGAAAATACTTGAGGAATGAAAAGAATAATAATACCGCCCCGGTTCCTTCGATCACAAAAGTGGTCAGAAGGATGCCCCGTACCAACCTAACTACACCACCCAATTCATCTCGATTGAGCGCTTCTTTTATCATAAGTCTCTCTTTCAAGCCGATCCGCTTACCTATGATAATCGCATAGAAAGTCGTAGCGGTAATAATCCCCAAACCACCAACCTGGATCAACAGCAAAATGATGGCGTGTCCTGTAGAGTTGTAAAAGGTCCCAGTATCTACGGTAACCAGACCGGTCACACATACGGCCGTAGTTGCAGTGAAAAGTGCATCGATAAAGTTATTAAAGCCACCTGACCTAACCGAAAACGGCAAAGTCAGCAAAATTGCCCCAATAATAATAACCAGAGCAAAACCTAGTAGTATAAATTGCGAGGGACTCAACCCTTCATGTTTCTTGATCTTAGCCAATCCGATCTACCTCACAAGTAAGAAAACGCGCCTTTATTCAACACGTGCTTACCAGTATTATACTCCTCCATAACTGCCATAGATATGACCACTAGTATATTATAAGAAAATTTAAGAAAATAAAAAGAGTACGCCATTACGGCGCACTCTGTACGATCAAAACTATTGGTTCTTTTTAGCTAACTCGGCCAGTTCAGTGAAAGCCTGCGGATCGCTGATGGCCAGATCCGAGAGCATCTTGCGGTTTATGTCTATTCCAGCAGTCTTCAGCCCATGCATCATTCTGCTGTAGGAAATGCCATTGTTGCGGGCTGCGGCGTTGATACGGGCGATCCACAGTTTGCGGAAATCCCTCTTCTTTAGACGCCGATGGATGTATGCATAGTTCAGGCTCTTCATGACCTGTTGGTTGGCTACTCTATACAGCTTGGACTTGCTGCCGCGGTAACCTTTAGCCAGTTTCAATATCTTCTTATGTCTTCTGCGGGTTACAGTACCGCCTTTTACTCTCATCTATTTCAACCTCCTTACATGTAGGGAATGAGTTTTTCGATCTTTGCTGCGTCCGGTTTGCTCACACAAGTGCCTTTGCGTAAGTTTCTACGACGCTTGGGCGACTTGCACTCCAGCAGATGACTGTGGTATGCGTGGCCCCTCTTGATTTTACCGCTGCCGGTCTTCTTGAATCTTTTGGCCGCTCCGCGGTGGGTCTTCATCTTAGGCATCGATAGTTCCTCCTCTTAATTGCTTCTAACTGGCATTATCGCTTTTGGCAACTGTGTCTGTTCTTGGTGCCAATATCATTATCATGTTGCGCCCTTCGACCTTCGGCTCCCTTTCGACCAGGGCCACGTTCTTGAGCGTTTCAGAGAGTTTCTTGCACAGGATCATGCCTAAATCGGCGTGGGAAATCTCGCGCCCCTTGAACATGATCGTGACTTTAACTTTGTCGCCTTCTTCCAGGAACTTCTGCGCGTTCTTGGCCTTGACTAAAAAGTCATGTTCTTCGATCCTGGTCCGTAGTTTTACTTCTTTTACTGTGATGATCTTCTGCTTCTTGCGAGCTTCCTTGTCCCGCTTGCTCTGCTCATAGCGGAATTTGCCATAATCCATGATTCGGCATACAGGCGGCTTCGCCCCCGGTGCGAT
>JBLNAX010000083.1:0-3605 GCA_050259595.1 Acidobacteriota bacterium
GCTCTTCTGATCGCAAGCATTAGGCACATCCCAATGATGCTAAGCTGTAAGGCTTTCCTCAAATCAATAAAGAGAAAAGCCCGTGTTTAAGCACGGACCAAATATTCGACTAGCCCTGAAGATAGTTTTCCAAAAGGACTTCGAGTATTTCGTCTCGTTCAACCTGGCAGATCATGCCGCGCGCATCCTTGTAACTGGTGATGTAGGCCGGGTCGCCGGAAATCATGTAACCCACCAACTGGTTTATGGGATTATAACCCTTCTCCTGCAAGGATTGGTAAACCGTTTGCAGGATAGTTGCTACGCGCTCCTTGCCTTCCCTGTCCAGCTTAAAACTGGTAGTTGCGTCAAATTCCTGAGGCACCTTGCCACCCCCTCATACCCGTCTGTATGCTAACCGGAGTCAACCGTTTAGTATCAGCCTATAATGGAGGTTATAACCTCCCGGCCTTTGTTCAATGCTTCATCGAGCTTTCCAGGATCCTTACCTCCAGCCTGAGCCATGTCTGGTCTTCCACCGCCACCGCCACCGGCTACCTTGGCCACCTGACCCACTATCTCACCGGCATGCAAGCCTTTGGAAGCCAGCTCTTTTGACACAAAAACCGCAAACCCGACCTTGTCCCCCAGCTTGGAACCCAGCAAAACTACTGAAGTACCGAGCTTATCACGAAGCATCTCGGCATTCTGCCGCAAGCTGTTCATGTCCGAAGCCTCAACCTCGGCGATCAGCACCTTGATGCCGTTGATTTCCACTGCCGCATCCAGCGTACCGGCTGCCTTTTCTTTTTCTAGACCAGCTTTTAAAGCCTCAAGTTCCTTCTCCGTTTCACGGAGCTGTTTCTGTAATGCTTCACCGCGTTCCGCTATCTCTTGAGCACTGCACTTGAATACAGCAGCTGCTTTTTTCAATTCGCGATCGGCACTCTTCAGATGTTCCATGGCCTGTCCGGCAGTAACCGCCTCAATACGGCGCAGTCCTGCTCCGATGCTGCCTTCATTGATTATTTTGAACAAGCCTATTTCTCCTGTATTTTGGACGTGTGTTCCGCCACAAAGTTCCCTACTGAACTCTTCAATTTCCACCATGCGTACTTTATCGCCATATTTTTCCCCAAATAAAGCCATCGCACCTTTTTTACGCGCCTCGTCGAGACTAGTCTGGGTTGATGCCACAGGAAGAAGTTGCCATATCTTACGATTCACGATCTCTTCAATTGTATCCAGTTCAGTTTCGCTCAGTGATGTAAAGTGAGAAAAGTCAAACCTCAGCCGCTCCGGGTCGACCAAAGAGCCTTTCTGCTGAGCATGCTCCCCTAAGACCTGGCGCAGCGCTTGGTGCAATAGATGAGTTGCAGTATGGTTAGCTGCAGTATCTTTTCTGCGCACATCGAGCACCGTTGATCGAGCCTTCTGGCCCTTGCTCAAGACTCCAGAAATAAACCCGCGATGCAGGATCCACCCGGCTACCTTGAAAACTGATGTTACATCAAGCTTGCCATCCGGTCCCATGATCACTCCATGATCAGCGACCTGACCACCACTTTCCGCATAAAAAGGAGTCTCAGCTAATACTAAAACTGCTTCGCCTGCTGTGGCGGATGCAGTCTCCTGCCCATTTTGGATAATGGATACTATTTCGCTCTCCCAATCCAGGCACTGATATCCCACAAATTCAGACGGTGGCTGGGACTGCAGGATCTGGGCTATCAACTGATCTAGAGCAAAAGCATCATCGCTCTTAAAAGACTTGCGCCCGCGCTCCTTTTGTTCTTCCATGCAGGTCTCAAAGCCCGATTTATCGACCGTCATCCCGTGTTCTTCAGCCACGTCTTCGGTCAAGTCAATGGGAAACCCATAGGTGTCATAAAGCATAAATGCATCGGTGCCAGGAATTGTCTTTTCGCCCTGTTCCCGTACCCGCGTGATAATATCCTCGACCTTGCGCAGTCCATCAGTCAGAGTTGCAAAGAATCTCTCTTCTTCTATCTTAATGACCTGCTGGACATAGTCCATTTTTTCAATTATTTCCGGATAGGCATGGCCCATATTCTCAGTGACCACCGGCACTAGTTGATAGAAGAAAGGCTCATTCATACCTAAGAACTTGCCAAAGCGCACTGCTCTGCGCAGGATCCTGCGCAGCACATAGCCGCGGCCGTCATTGCTGGGCTGCACTCCATCGGCTATCAGGAACGAACAGGCCCGGATATGGTCGGCGATGACCCGGAAGGGGAAGCCTTCATGACCCTGATGATATTTCTCGCCGGTCATGTTTTCTATAGCTTTGATAATTGGCTTGAAAATATCGGTATCCCAGTTGCTGTCGACCTTCTGCATCAGCGAGGTTATGCGCTCCAGTCCCATACCGGTATCGATACTGGGTCGCGGCAATGGAGTCATATTACCGCTGGCATCACGGTTATACTGCATGAACACCAGATTCCAGATCTCCAGGTAGCGGTCACAATCACAGACTCCCAACGCACACTCCGGTGCTGAACAGCTGTGCTCAGGACCACGGTCAAAGTGAATCTCACTGCAGGGCCCACAAGGACCGGTATCGCCCATGGCCCAGAAATTGTCCTTCTCCCCTAGCCGCACGATGCGGTCAGAAGCCACTCCGGCAACTTCCTGCCAAAGACCGAAGGCCTCATCATCATCCTTATAAATGGTTATCCACAGGTCCTTTGGCGACAAGCCCATGACCTGAGTCAAGAACTCCCACGCAAAGGCAATAGCGTCCTTTTTAAAATAATCGCCAAACGAGAAATTGCCCAGCATTTCAAAGAATGTCTGGTGCCGTGCAGTCCTGCCCACAGTATCCAGGTCGTTATGCTTGCCCCCGGCCCGCACACACTTCTGCACCGTGGCAGCCCGCACAAAATCGCGCTGGCTGATGCCCAAAAACACATCCTTAAACTGGTTCATACCTGCGTTGGTAAAAAGCAATGTAGGATCATCGATCGGAACCAGAGAGGAACTCCTGACCTCTGTATGACCCTTACTAACAAAATAATCAATAAACTTTTTCCTGATCTCACTACTAGATAACACCGGAAATCCTCCCTTTCCCCGTCTGAAACTTATTTTCTCCTAAAGTGACAAGCTCTGTCAATCAATCACCTGGTAAAACAAAAATCTAGCTAACACTTTTGTGGCCGCTGCCAGCGGTACAGCTAGCAGCATGCCCCAGATCCCCAGCAATTCCCCGCCTGCCAACAGTGCAAAAACCACAACCAGCGGATGTAAGCCTACACGTGTACCTACGATCCGGGGAGCGATCAGGTTCGACTCGATCTGCTGAATGACCAACAGAGCGATCCCCAGATAGATTGCTGATTTCGAGGACTGCGTAAGCGCCAAAGCTATCGAGGGCGCTGCTCCCAGGAACGTTCCATAATAGGGAAAAAGCTCAGCCAGCCCATTGATAAGCCCAATGACAAACGCGTATTTAATGCCCAGCAAAGCCGCCACAATACCTACAACAGCGCCCACTATAACGCTGGAAAGCAATTCTCCCCGAATAAATCCCCTTAATACTCCATCAATATCAGTGGCCAACCCAGCCAAATGGTTTCTTTTACTGACTGGGAACAATGCTA
>JBLNAX010000084.1:0-11491 GCA_050259595.1 Acidobacteriota bacterium
CTACACTGTCGAAGTTATAATCATAAGCCATGACCACCATCAAATCCACAACCTGCCCGATCTGATAATAATCCGTGCCCGGCGCGTCATTGTATTTGGTCTTAGCCTGGACAGCCACAGAGACCTCCAGATCATTCTTATGCACCGTATTAGTCAATTCACTTAAGAAAGTCACATAATTATCCCGGTCCTGAGCAGATACACCTTCCAAATCTATGTTAATTCCATCATACCCGTTATTAATTGCGTGGGTCTGCAGGCCGCGAATCAGGTTCTGGCGGCTAGCCTCAGTGCTGAGCAGCTTATGTAAAGCTGCTTTACCCGCACTATCCCATCCCATCATGACCACGCTAGCATGGGTCTTCATCCCGTTCTGACGTGCTCGGGCCAGCGCCTGAGCTCTTTTGGCAGCTCCACTCTGGTCGCCCCAGTATTCGAAATACAGGTCCCCATTAGAGTTGGTTTCCAGCCAACGAAAAGCTACATCAGTTACCGAACTATGATCGAGATCACTGGGGTTGCCATAATAATAGTAGCCCATGTTTCGCTTGCCAGCAGGGCTTGGACTGCTTGTGTTACCGTTATCACTATTGCCAGTGTTATTGTTGTTTCCATTATTATTGTTAGTATCAATACTTCCCGAATCACTACTTGAACCGCTATTATTGCCCGTATTGCCGGTGCCTGGTTTGTTGTCAGTGTTGGTATTATTATTTCCATTATTACTGCCGGAACTGTTATCGCTCCCGCTGTTGTTTCCATTTTGAGTGCCATTGTCAGTACTGCCGCCGCTGCCGATCACATCAAACTTGATCGATGCGGTTCTATTTGCAGCATCCCATTGCACATCAGCTCCCATATGTTCAGAGACAAACCGCAGCGGGATCATGGTCCTTCCCTGCAAGATATACGGCTCAGAATCTAGGGTTTTGGCTGCCCCGTTGACCGATGCTGTTCTCTCGCCTATTTTAAAAATGATTGTAGTATTCTCATGTATCAGAGTCACCTGTTTTTGATTGGGGTCCCACAGAGCTTGTCCGTTGACAGCTGGGTCCTCAATGATGGCTCGAATCGGCATCATAGTGCGTCCATTTACAATCGCCGGATCTGGTGACATGCTGCGCAGTTCACCATTTATCTTGACTTTTACTACCGGGTCTGCCACAATATTGCGAGGATTAATATTGAAAAAAACAATAAGCATTACTAATAAGAACAAAATTTTGGTCAATGACTTGTACATACTGATCCCTCCCGTCAGGTTAAATTCGCCGCCAGGCCCGGAATACCTTGGGGTAAATAGTGCCAGGACAGGAAGGATAAACAGCTAAAACGTCAAATAAGTTATCAAATGGGATCGACCCGTTTTTTAAAGGAGGAGCTTTTATGGCCCGCAAGATAATAATTACCGCAGTTGATAGTAATTTCGACGAAAAAGAAGATTTCTTTTTACTGAATGATGAGTGGGTTTGCATCAAGAACCAGGGTACAACCACCGAGAACTTAGCGGGATGGATCCTTCTCAAGCGGAAGCCCGGAGACAACAAGCATTATGATCACTTCTATTTCCCGGCCCTGATCGGCGAGCGCAAGACTGAGTTCAAGCCTGGCCAAATGGTATTTGTGATGACTGGTCCCGGACAGGATAGGTTTATTCCCGCTTCTGAAGAAGGTCCTAGCCAGTACCACTTCTTCAGGAACCTGGACAACTTGATCTTGAATAACCGGGGTGACAAGATGTGTTTGTTTGCTCATGTCCGCAAGGGAACCAATGAGACCTACGAAATGGTGGACATAAAGGAAATCGGCAAGTAAAACATCTCGAAGAAACGACATTATTAAAGGCTGAGTACAATACTCAGCCTTTATTATTTAAACCAGATATTCGCTTGTGAAATTAGCCTTAATTCAGATTCTTTTTAGCCGGAAAGAATACATTGAGGTCGGACAGCGGTATATGCAACATGTTATCGGGACTTATCAAGGCCAGCACTACCACTTCTTCGCCCGAGTGCTCCTCTTTATACGAACCGATGACACATATGGTCATCATGACACCATCCAGATAAACGTTGAAAAGATCGCCTTTGTTCACCCTACCCCCCCCAAATGGCTCCATCGATCATCGCATACTTGACCTTAGACTTTACTTCTAACGGATGCCCATCGTAGACAACTATATCGGCCTTTTTACCTTTTTCAATGGAACCCAATTCTTTCCCCATACCTAGAATTCGGGCTGGAGCCATGGTAACAGACTCCAGGGCAGTTCTCTCGTCCAAACCTTCCCTCACAGCCAGTGCCGCACAAACACCCAGATATTGAATCGGCACTACCGGATGGTCAGTGATCAGGCAGAAGTCAACTCCAGCCCGATGTAAAATGGCAGCATTTTTAAAACTAACTTCCTTCAATTCGACCTTAGCCCGATTAACAAGCAATGGCCCTAGACACACGGCGACATTTCGCTTAGCCAATTCATCAGCTACCATAAAGGCCTCAGTGCCATGCTGCAGTATCATATCGATATTAAATTCATCCATGATACGTAGTGATGTCAAGATGTCGTCAGCCCGATGTACATGAAGAAGCAGCGGCATTTCTCGGCGTATCACCTTCACCAGCGAGTCCATTTTGAATGCTTCCCGGGGCTCGGGCTTTTTCTTATCGGCGATTTTGCTGGCTGCGTATAGAGCTTCTCTGAGCAGAGCAGCGCTGGCCATGCGAGTCTTAGGTGCTTTATTCTGGCTGCCGTAGACCCTTTTGGGGTTTTCTCCGAGAGCCGCCTTGAGGCCCCAGGCCTGACGTACGATCATATCCTGCATAGTATGGGCCCAGGTCTTGAGCACTACCGCCTGCCCTCCAATGATATTGGCGCTGCCAGGCGGGACTAGCAGGCGAGTAACGCCGCCCGCTATGGCGTCCTGAAAAGCCAGATCCTGCAGATTGACCCCATCCAGCGCCTTTAACTGGGGTGTCACAGGGTCAGTTGTCTCGTTCAGGTCGTCACCTTCCACCCTGTAGATCTCTTCCTCGATCCCTACATGGCAGTGGGCATCTATAAAGCCCGGCACTATGTAACAACCTGAAGCATCGATAACTTCACAAGAAGGAGGAACGACCGCCTTTTTTTCAACAGACTTTATCCTGTCCCCTTCAACAACTATTATTCCATTAGCCAATGTCCCCGACGAGATAGTATCAATGATCCCACCTTTAATGGCTATCACCAAAATCCCTCCTCCTATAAACATTCTATGATTGGCGCACCGCACCGGTTCAGGTCCTGTCACTCCATTATTTTCTTGGGTTTACCGACTGATGTGCTTGATTCTGGCAGCACAGTCAACTTGATACTGGACTGACCTGTCTGTTTTCCGTAACATTCGCCATATGAAGCTGTTGTCCTTCTACTACCATCAACCGGTAACCCTAATTTGAATGCTTCTGACCGGCAAGGCGGCCATTTCCACTAGCGTCAAAAAAATCCTTCCGGACATTTCATCCTTCATGGCTTCCGGATGCCACTGCACCCCCAGCACAAACCGGTTGGCAGCATGTTCCACTGCTTCCACCAAACCGTCGCGAGCACGCGCCACAATTTGCAGGCTTTCACCGATGCGCCCCAAGGTCTGGTGATGGAAGCTGTTCACCCGCACTATCGGCTGGTGGATCAGCTGGAAAATGCGGCTCTGTGATTCAAGAATCACATCATGAGAAGGGTGATACCGAGGAGACTTCTGTTGGTGCTGGATCTGCGAGTCCACATCCTGTATGACATCCCCTCCCAGAACCACATTCAACAGTTGAATGCCGCGGCATATAAACAGGGCTGGTTTGTCAGCGACCAGCACTTCACGTGCTAGAGTGATTTCGAATAGGTCCCTCGAGGGATCTACCTCTCCCAGTCCTGGGCGAGGCTCCTCCAGCCAAAAAGACGGATCTATGTCGCCACCCCCGGAAAAAATAAAACCGTCGCAGGATTTAACATATGCTGCAACGGCTTCCGGGGTACATACATATGGAATTATTACCGGCACTCCCCCGGCTCGCTCAACGGCCGTCACATAGGATGACCGTAGGTAATACTTTTCCTCCGACTGATCGAAAGCTCCAGTAATGCCAATGAGTGGCTGCATTCCCTCTCCCCCAATAGAAAACAGGCCCTTTTTTGGCCTGTCCTTTATGTTTTGATTCAGTTTATGTCATGTAACCCAAGACTTATGTCTAACGCTTCATTTACTTTGACCATTAAATCTTCATCCAGAAAGGCTATTCGCTGCTTCAGCCTGGTTTTGTCGATGGTTCGGATCTGTTCTCCCAGAATGACCGAATCCTTATCCAGGCCAAATTTGTTTGCATTTAATTCAACATGAGTGGGCAGCTTCGCCTTGTTGATCTGTGAAGTGATGGCCAGTACAATGGTGGTCGGACTGTATTGATTGCCAATGTCGTTTTGTACTACCAGCACGGGTCTTATTCCACCCTGCTCGGAGCCGATGACCGGATTGAGCTGGGCAAAATAAATTTCCCCTCGTTTTATAAGCATTACATCACTCCGCCAGTTTTTCTACACTTTTATGAAAAGTTTCATTATCTCCCAAAAAATTTTCCTCTGCGATGGCCTTGTTGATATCCCCCATCTCCAGATAACCCTTGCGTAACTGTTCCTTCAAGGCCTGATTCCTCCGTTCCCCCAGGTACAGGTTGATCGCTTCTCGTATAACTTCGCTGCGATTCTTGCCCTCGATAGCACTCGTCTTGTCCAAATCGTGCAACAGTTGTTCCGGAATACTTACAATGATCTTCTTAGAGGCCGGCAAACGGAGCACCTCCTATAAACGTGAATCCAACAACCTAATTATAGGGCTTGGGCGCAACCGCCGCAAATCCAATAATTTCATCCTCAGGACTTCCGTTTACCATCCTCAATATGGACCCGGGGCACACGAGAATTAATCAGGCACACGATCTCGTAGTTTATAGTATTCACTATTTCAGCCAAATCATCGGCGGTGATCCCGTCTTCCGGCCGCCCGAACAGTATGACCTCATCTCCTATTGCAATATCCTCGATATCAGTGGCATCAAACATGCAGTTGTCCATGCATACCCGGCCTATTATAGGCATTTTGCGGCCTTTGACCGTTGCCCAGACACGGTTGGAATAAGCCCGGATATAGCCATCGCCATATCCCACAGGAACCGTCGCAATTCTAGTTTTTTTGTTCGTCACATAAGTACAACCGTAGCTTACCGGGGTATTCTCCGGCACCTCCTTAACCATGACCACCTTGCTCTTGAGCCGCATGGCTGGAATCAGATCCAAATCCCTCAGATCCACTTCATCCGACGGCTGGAGGCCATAAATGCTGATTCCCGCCCGCACCATGTTAAAGTGGGCATCGTGATGAGCTATGATACCCGCACTATTGGCCGCGTGTTTGATGGGTATTTCCAGCCCCGCCTGCTCTAACTGGCTGAGAAAGTCTCTATATTTCTCCACCTGCTTTTGAGTGAAGGTCTTATCGCGGCTGTCGGCTACCGCAAAGTGGGTAAATATACCTTCGATCACCAATCCAGGCAGCTGTGATATCTTTAAGATCGTCTCCAGGGCCTCAGTATCAGGCACAAATCCCAAACGGGCCATACCAGTGTCTATTTTCAGGTGCACATGAGCATGTTTTCCTGCGGCAACCGCTGCATCAGACAAGGAGAGGGCACTGTCCCAATCATAGATCGTTTGTCGGAAGCCGCTTTCCACCACCAATTCATGGCCTTCAGGGGGCGTATAGCCTAGAATCAGGATCGGCGAGCATATATCATGCTCCCTAAGTATGCAGGCTTCGTCCAGCATAGCAACTGCTAGAAAGTCGCAGTTTTCCCCGGCACAGGTCTGTGCAACCTCGACCATGCCGTGCCCGTAGGCATTGGCTTTGATAACCGCCATAAACTTGGTTCCCGGCTGCAGACACCGGCGAATTTCACGAATATTGTGTGCTATAGCATCTAAGTCTATCTCTGCCCAAGTTGGTCTTAAGCTATTCATGATGCCCAACCAGCGATTTCAAGATATCGTTACGAGTTATTATTCCCACAATCTTGTTATGTCTTTCCACCGGCACCCGATTTATTTCATTTTTGGTCATGATCTTAACGATCTCCGGGATCTCGGTGTCTTCGGTGACCACCGAAACTTTGTCTGTCATGATGTCTTTGACCTTGACCGCTGTGTATTTGCGGAAGTCGTCGTTGAATTTCAGAGGATTTTCCAGGAAAATAATGCTGTCAAAAAGGGTGATGTAAAACGGAACCTTAAGATCACTGGCTTTGACCATTAGATCCTGTTCAGTGACGATCCCGATAACATGGTCGTTTTCGTCGACCACCGGGATGCCGCTGATCTTGTTGTCGACCATTAGTTTGGCGACTGATTCGACTTTGTCACCTGGCTTTACCGTGATAACGTCTCTGGTCATAATGTCTTTTGCTATCATGAGTTAACCACCTTCCTGGCTTTAGTATGCCATTCTATTTAGATTATGCGGCAATCGCTTCCGGGGTAACCTGCGGGAACTCCTTAATATTGGTCTTGGAGGCTTTTGAGACTTGGGGAAGTTACTTGAGCGTAGCGAGGGTCGCGTCCCCATGTCTTAAAAGCTTCTGGTGCTCTCCCAATCCACATTGCCTTCCCTAGCTTTAGCCGGCTAAGCTTTAATCAAAGGGAAAACCAAATCCCTAAGCTAATCAATAACCTTCATCCCACAAAGACAAGCCTTTCACATCAAATCTGACTAAATCCCCAACAGTTAATGGGACGCCTTTGCATTCCTTATAATCCAAAGTGAAGGGACATTCACCAACTTCAATATCTACAAGCAAGATTTCACATGGACTTTCATCATCAAAAAGCAGATTTAACACTCTGCCTACCAGTTGATAATCCCCTTCATTACCTAACGGTACGAATGACTCAGTTAGATCTGTCTCGCCAGATAGTTTTTCGAAATTTTCTACGCATTCATAATCCGTTTCAACATCAACAGTGCTCAGATCAAGTCTTGTTTGGTCAGAACTGGACGGAATCAAATAAACACAACCCGAAAGCATATCATTCCTGAATCTACACCAATAACCAATAATATCTCGTTGAGCATGTTGTCCAAATTTTTTATATTATTACGATCAACTTCTAAGATTTCAATCTTCACTAAACCACTCCATCGACATTGTCTTCCCTAGTTTTGGCCTGCTAAGTCTCTCCTAAAGAGCTTGCCTTAGTGCGGCTATTTTTTCTGTGTAAAACCGCGAATTCCATAATTCCCCGGCTTCACCACCAATGACTTGCCATCCTTTTCGATGGGCAGCCTCAGAATCCTGCATCCGTGCAGGGACTTCGGCGCAGCGCCATCCGGGCGCTGCCGACCCATCGTGGACTCAGTATGGCTTCGTCAGGAGTTGAGACGCCTCGTCATAAAGGAATTCGTCTTGTTTTACACGGTGTTTCCTTCACTCTGATTAGATTATCTAATAAACCAAAAACAATCTGCGGATTATGTCTAGGGATCATACGCAGCATCTATTTATAGACTTCGAGTATTTCTCTAGCAACAGACAGACAGTCGTCGATATTTCTAGCAAATATATCTTCATTGAATTTTGATATGAAAACATTCTGGATTAGCTTAGCCAACTCTTGCACATCCCGGCACCCACTCATCTGCTCTTTAATCGCTCGCACTTCAATGTCATACTCATTTTCTGGTGCATTGGGAAAAAAGTTAATTGGGTCCCACCGGTTAATGATTTCAGTTAGTCTGTCCATCCCCCTACCCCTCGAACCCTTTGAGCAGTTCTGGGATGGAGCGGACGATTTCGCCGGCGATGAGTGCGCGTTCGCCGCTGCGAGTTTTAGCGATGTCGCCTGCTCGGCCGTGTAGGTAAGCGCCGACATAAGCCGCAGTATCGGGGCGCATGCCCTGTGCGATCAAGCCCGCGATCATGCCAGTCAGCACGTCGCCGCTGCCGCCGGTAGCCATGCCCGGATTGCCGGTTATATTTAAGTAAATATCGCCATTGGGCTTGGCAACGATAGTGCGCGAGCCCTTCAGAACCACAGTAACACCCCAGTCCTGGGCTGCTTTGCGGGCTACCTCCAGGCGGTTAGCCTGTACTTCTTCGACGCTGATTTTGAGCAGACGAGCCATTTCCCCCGGATGAGGAGTCAAAACGATGGGTATCTGCCGGTTTTTCAGTATCTTAATATCCTCGGCTAGCGCGTTCAGGCCATCGGCATCGATGACCACCGGTATGCCCGACCGTTCGAGAACAAAACGCACAATAGCGCTGGCCTCCGGATAACGTGACATGCCCGGTCCAATTGCACATACCGAGACTGTTCCCAACATATTCTCGATAGCAGGCAACGCTTCAAGAGCGATAGATGACTGGGCCGTCTCAGCCAGAGGTGCCGACATTACCTCTATCAAGTTTGCTTCGACTACGGACACCAGGCTCTCGGGAACAGCTGCTGTTACCAGCCCGGCCCCCATCAGCAATGCCGAAGATGCAGTCATGATCACCGCCCCCGACATCCCCATACTGCCGCCGATCACTAACACATGGCCATATGTGCCCTTATGGCTCTCTTTGGCCCGGGCCGGAAAATAGCTCCGTATCCGTTCTTCTGATATAAGGTTATTCTTCAGTTCCTTGCCAGTCAGGATCTGCGCTGGGATCGATATATCAGCTACCGTGAGCACTCCAGTGTATTCCTGGCCAGGCTCGATGAGAAGCCCCATTTTCGGCAGGGCGAAGGTGACTGTCCAGGTGGCCCGCACCGCTTCACCGTTGACTTTACCGGTATCGGCCTCCACTCCCGAGGGAATATCCACGGCCAGCACCGGCTTCTGCGCCCAGTTGATGATCTTTACGATCTTGCTGTCGTACTCATCCATACTGCCATGGAAGCTAATCCCGTACATGGCATCTATTATCAAGTCACAGTTCATCACTGAAATCATAAGTTCGTTCAAATCGGACTCTGTCCTGAGTGGGATCAGGCTGGTCTGCATCTTGGCCAGGATCTCAAAGTTGGTGCGGGTATCCATAGTCATCTTAGCCGGATCACCCATAATAAAGGTATCGACCGCTGCTCCGGAATTGAAAAGGTGACGCGCTATTACCAGGCCATCGCCGCCATTGTTCCCCTGGCCAGCGACCACGACTACCCGCTTTCGAGCTACCTTCTCCAGCAGGTTCTCTGCTACCTCGACCACCCGTAAGCCGGCATTCTCCATCAGAATCAAGCTCGGGATCCCATATTCCTCACTGGCCCGCCGGTCTATGTTTTTCATTTCTTCAGCACTTACGATCTTCACTTGCTTCCCTCCCCTTTATCACTGGCGACAGCCACCATCACCGCCTGCGCGTAGTTCCCGGAATGGCTCATACTGACATCTATCTTTTTAATACGCAGTTCCTTGATCCTGCTTGCGGCCAGCCCTGAAGCCACTACAAACGGCCTGCCCGAGGGCTCCTGGCTGATCTCGACATCGGTGAACTTCAGGCCTCTTACGAAGGCAGGATGGAGCTTACGGAAAGCCTCCTTGGCTGCCCAGCGGGCCGCATAGGATGAGTACGGGTCGCCCTTCTTCTCGCAGTAGGCGATCTCTCCCGCCGTAAACACCCGCTCCCGGAACCGGGGTGTACGCTGTAAAGCCAGCTTCATCCTACGGATATCTACCAGGTCGGTGCCCACCATCAGATCCATGAAAATCCTCCAGATTAACAATGATATTGCCCAACTTATAAGCTCTCTTAATTATGCTCAGATATCAGGGCTGCACTCAAGAACTTAGCTCTCTTTATCCATTTCAAAACCCTTCCACCCAAGGCATTTCAAAATTAAAAGAAGAAAAATAAATGCAACATTGACTAATATCAATATATCTCCGCAACTATAGAAGAAAGCTTGGGGAATCCCCAATAAATCTTGATAATATTCTAAAACATCGCCAAAAATAATCAGTATACCAGATATAAGAAAAGCGATTCCGCAAAGTTTTGGATAGGGTGGTTGTACTGATTTAAGAGGAAACCATCCAGTAAAAACTCCAACCAATCCAACGATCATCAAAACGACTCCGTTTTGAGTTACTCTTAGATCATCACGCAATACCCAAAAGCAAACCACCAATGCAAGTGTTGTAACTACCACCAACCCGGCCAGCACTTTATGCTGTTGAATTCTCTCCTTCAAAGCCTCCCATAGCCCTGACATCCTAGCGATCACATCCCAACAACAAAAAATCCAGAAGCTTGCCCCTGGATATATCGTACCAAATTTAATTGGGAAATCTATCTAATAAATGAAAAAGCCCTGAAAACTAATCGTTTTCAGGGCTTTACATTCCAACGGCTATGCTATCTGCTCTCCAACCGCCTTTAATTCCTTATGCTCCTCATCGGTCAGGATCTTAGTCATGTCCAACATTATGAGCAATCGTCCTTCCAGCTTACCTACTCCGGTCAGATACTCGGCGGCGATGCCTCCGATGACTGATGGCGGCGGTTCGATGCTGGCTACCGGCAGGCGCAGGACCTCGGTGACCTCATCAACTACAATACCCACTGTATGACCAGCGATCTCAACAACGATAATGCGCGTGTCATCGGTATAGGTCGTAGTCGGCATATTGAATCGTTTCTTTAAATCGATTATAGGTATTACGTTACCGCGCAGATTGATGATACCTTCTACAAAGTCCGGGACCTGCGGCAGTTTTGTCGGAGTCGCCAGGCGATTGATCTCCTGCACCTGAGTGATCGGCACCCCGTACTCACAGACCGTTTCATGTGATTTCAATGTGAATACTACCATTTGGATCTCATCAGCCAATATATTCACCCCACATTCCTTATTGCCTGCTTAGCTAACTAAATCTCGAAATAACGTCCCGGCTTTATAATATCATCATCCCGTGCCGGTCAGTTTCCTTAATCTTGAATATATATTCTCTCTCTTATCTGTTTTATCCTTCAGCAGTTTTTTATTTTCGACAGATTGTACAGTTTTTCTCAAATAAAGCTACTACAATGAAAGTTTTTCATAAATAAACCAGTATAAAATGCAAAGGAGTTGAGACTATTGTACGACATCGCCATAATTGGAGCTGGACCAAGTGGTGCGACTCTAGCCCGTCTGCTAAGCACCAGATACAAAGTTATTATCATCGATAAAAGGGATCTGGACAATACCAGTCCATCTAACACGATCAGCAAATGCTGTAGGGGGCTCCTGGCTCCCGATGCGCAGGAAATGATGGCCCGTCTTGGCCTAGGTATTCCCAAGGAGATATTGGTCGACCCTCAGCTCTTTGCCGTCAGGACCATTGACTTTGATAATAGTCTGGAGAGATTTTATCAGAGATTTTATTTAAATATGGATCGGGAGAAATTTGATAAATGGCTTGTCTCGATGATCCCACAC
>JBLNAX010000085.1:0-5485 GCA_050259595.1 Acidobacteriota bacterium
AAGAATTTGCTCCATATTGAACTCTGGTAACGATTGACCAATCGTTTAATTCTGTATAATGGCTGCTTTGCGGAGCAACAAAACCTATATTAAGATTATTCGTTTGTACTAGTAACATAGGTGCTTTTACAGTAGTAATAGATAATTTCTTGGATTTCAGAGCCTCAGAAAACGCTTTATATTGTAGGCTGTCGTCGGCAAATTCTGGAGCATATATCTTTCCTATGGGAAGAGCATTAATTACTGCAGGAAGACCTCCTATATGGTCGCTGTGGGGATGGGTAGCCACGATATAATCTAACTTATCAACACCAAGGGATTTTATATAAGCTACTACATTTTGTCCTTGATTTGCTTCACCGGCATCAATTAACATAGTCTGCCCGTTTGGTAACTGAATAAATTCCGAATCTCCCTGGCCAACATCGATGAAATGTACGATTAGTTGAGGTGTAGCAGCATCGGCTACAAATCCACTCATACTTGATAGCAAGAAGGTTATTGCAAGAACAATTGAATACACTTTTCGAAACACCTAATTCCTCCTGACCTGATTCTTCATTATAAGTTATATATTACCATAAACATGTATGGTTCGTGAAGAGTTAGTAAGAGTTATATCAAAGGTAGACGAAAATTTCAATAGAGCCAAGTTAGCCTAAACAAGCTGCTTGCATAAGTATTGCTTTCTAAAGATTATTTTAACCTTCGAAAACCCTGGCAATACCTTACTTATGGGTAAAAACATCGAAGTCACTAAGTTGAACGAAATCGGTGAGAATGCAGTGGGAATGGGGCATGGCAGAGGTTCGAGGGTTTTATGTTTCTCGGGCTCCATATGTGTGATAATCCTGCGGTATGTCCGGGGATTATGCCTGTAAATATATTGAAAAGGCCCGGAAACATGTGCTATATTTAGAATGATGGCCTGAACAAGCTACTTTATATCGACAAAAGTCGGTGGATTTAGGCCATTTAGGGGTTGGCATGGGGTTTATACCTGTGTTTTTTATCTTGAGAACTGAGGGCCTGGGAGAGGGAGCTTGTATTATGCCACCTATTACCCTGAAAATAGTCACTAGAGTACTGCTTGATATCAGCTTGATAATTATCTCCTGGTATTTTGGCTTATTATTAAGATTCGAAGGCAAAATACCCGCACAGTACATAAATGCCTTTCTGCATGATATTCCCATGATAATTGCGGTAACCGTGGTGTTTTCCATAATATTCAGGCTTTATAATCGAGTCTGGGAATATGCCAGTATTGACGAATTGATGGCCATAGTCAGTGCCATAACTAGCGCTGTTTTAGCTATCGTCTTTATTATTTACACTTTCCACATGCCACCATTGCCGAAGTCCATATACATATTGGCCTTGATTTTTATGGTCTTTTTTATAGGTGTTTCTCGCTTATGGTGGCGTCTGTTTAGAGATTATTTCAATCGATTTGATAACACTGGCTTCAGGGTATTAATAGTCGGAGCTGGCGATGCAGGGGCTATGCTGGCCCGAGAGATCCAGAATAATGTCGAACTAGGCTTGAATGCCGTCGCTTTTATTGATGATGATAACGCCAAACGTGGAAAGCTTATGCTGGGTCTGCCGATTGCAGGTGGCCGCCATAAGATTCCCCGCCTGGTGGAGAAAATGAATATTGATGAAATCATCATAGCCATGCCATCTGTAGACAAAGCTACACAAAAAGAGATAATTAATATCTGTAAAGAGACCAATGTCAACATCAAGATATTACCTGACATTTATAAGACTGTAGATGATGGCCATGTGCTTAGTCATATTCGTGATGTGCGAATGGAGGACCTGTTAAGCAGGGATGCCGTGGAAACAGACCTCATGCAGATATCCGGCTATATTGAGGGTAACATAGTGCTGGTTACTGGGGCTGGGGGATCGATCGGCTCAGAGCTATGTCGTCAGATTACACAGTTCAAGCCGAAAATCCTAGTGTTGCTGGAGTGCTCCGAAAACAACCTGTTTGAGATCGGTATGGAGTTAGGTGATGCCAGCTGTGCGATTGCCGAAGAACTGGTGGATGTGAAGAACCGGGATAAAGTAGAGGCTGTTTTTAAGAAATACCAGCCCCATGTTGTCTTCCATGCCGCCGCTTTCAAACATGTGCCTATGATGGAGCGCCATCCGGATGAAGCTTTACATAACAATGTGCTGGGGACCAAAAACGTGGCTGAGATGGCTGATAAATATTGCACCAAAACTTTTATCCTAATATCTACTGATAAAGCTGTCAATCCCACCAGCGTGATGGGGGCTACCAAGCGTATGGCTGAATTGATAATCAAAGACATTAATCGTGACAGTCAGACTCGCCTAGCAGCGGTCAGATTCGGTAACGTGCTAGGCAGCAGGGGCAGTGTGGTGCCTACATTTATGAAGCAAATAGAAAAGGGCGGACCTGTTACTATTACTCATCCGGATATGACGAGGTATTTCATGACCATTCCCGAGGCGGCTGAACTGGTTATTCAAGCCGGAGCTCTTGCTATGGGGGGAGAAATATTTGTGCTGGATATGGGTGAGCCGGTGAAAATTGCTGATATGGCCAGGGACCTTATCCGGTTATCTGGCTACGAGCCCGATGAGGATATTTCCATCAGATACACCGGGCTGAGACCTGGAGAAAAGCTGTTCGAAGAATTGTTTTCTGGCCGTGAAGAAATTGCCGCTACCCGACACGATAGGATATTTATATCAAAAAAAGAACTGGATGAGAAATATACCGGTATCAACAATAACATAAGTTCCTTGATAACTCGATCAGTTAAGGAAAACAGTATAATATCACTAATAAACACTCTAGTGCCAGAATATCAGGGCACCCCGTTAACGAATAAAGAATCAACCGACATCCCCACAGTGACTCGTGTCATCTAAATTGGATCCCTTCCTTCTGTATCCCCGAAAAGCACGCTTCTGTAACCTCATATAAGCCTCGATCTTCACAGTAGAATCATTTTCAGCTTGTACCACACTGTTTGAGCAGAGTCGAACTGGGTCGCACTAAAATGCCGCTGAAAACGCGGAAAGGATAACATTCTACATTTATTTTCCTATATTTGGAACATGCTTCGACACCCCCGGCTAATTTCCTTATGTTACCATTTATGTAACGATAATGTGACATGAAAGTGAAAGGGAAGTTGGGTTGTGTTGATTAATGACAGAAATAATAATATGGTATTTGGTTGGATAAAAATATCTCTGCTGTTGGCAGCTAACTTTATTATTGCTTATTCGCTATCACTCGGCATATGGGAAAAACATATTGGATTGATACATACGATTCTGGAGCTTTCATGCGTGTTCGTCGCATTTTCAATATTTGTTGTTGTGTGGAACTCGTATAATTTTAATCCGCGAACCAGTTATCATCTGGGCTTCGGCTTTATTGTGATCGGCTTTCTAGATCTGCTGCACATATACTACTTCCCCAGCCTGGGATTATTCCCGGATGGTAATTATGATCTATCCACAAAATATTGGATGGCGGCGCGACTCTATCAGGCATTCATATTGTTGGCAGCAACTGTCGAGGTGACACGCAAAAGAGGAAGCAGACTGGGCATGTTTACACTGACGATAATTATATCGATGGTCTTAGGGTCAGTGATCTATAAGTTGCCAGATGGCTGGCCAGTCCTGCTAACCCCTGACCATGGCCTGACGTTGACCACGATAATGTTGGAGATATCCGTTGTGGTTATAATGCTGTTGACGATCTACCTGCGGCGAAATGACATCAATAGCTCCAATGAGGCCCGACAGTACTATTACATCGCTATTTGTATGGCTATTCCAGCAGAGCTTTGTTTTGCGGGGTATAGCAGTATTACCGAGTTTTCCGCAAATATCGGACACTTACTAAAGCTGTCAAGTTTTATTTTCCTTTTTCGGGCGGTCTATGTAGAATCATTTATTTATCCATACAAACAGTTGAACCGTAATCGAAAAAACATGAGCAATATTCTGAATGAGCTGCCGGTGGGGATCTTGAAATTCGATCGTTTTTTGCGGCTCCGATTTGTCAATGAAACAGCCCGTAAGCTGCTGCCGGATATTGCGGCCGAGGGTATGTGTGGCACCAAAATGGAGAAATTGATCGAAAGATATATGAATACCAATAAAACAGCAGTGGAACTAATAGCTATGCTGACCAACAGCGCTTTTACACTACGGAATCAAGTGCTCTCGGTGAAAAACGATAAGAGCGAAGTCTTCAAAATGAAAGTGGACTCGCTGAATCTCGGACGTGAGGGATATCTCTTCATATTCAATGAAGCTAAAAAAGAGCAAGCCCTACGAACTCTTCAGCTGCAGACCAAGACCATAATCAATGCGGTTAATAATGCAGTGGTGATGTTTGATGAGAACAAGCGAATCGTTATTTGTAATCGAGCTTTTCAAGAGCTTACAGAATTAGCGGAGACGGCAGTTATCGGCGCAAATTTTGAAACACTGCTCGAGGTTCTATCACCCCAGTGCAATTTGGAATTGATGAAAAAGCACCAAACAGGGGATGGGTATCCGGTTGTCATAACAACACCACACGGGGTGCACAAGAATGTACTGTTCAATATCGCACCTGTGCATAATGTTGATTCAGAATTGATCGGTACGATAATGATAGCGGCTGATGTGACCAACCTTGAACGGGAGAAGAACCGCCAGCAGCAGCAGGAGAAGTTAGCCGCATTAGGGCAGATGGCAGCTGGGATTGCAGATGAGATCAGGAATCCGCTGACTACGATCAGTGGGTTTGGCCAAATGGTTCTACAGCAAGCTAACGATGATGTAGTTCGAGAATTTGCTTCAATGATCATTGAGGAATCACGAGCGGTCAATAAAGTGGTTACAGACTTCTTAATGTTTGCTCGGCCAACACCGCCGCGGTTAAAGCGCAGTTCGATGAATAGGGTTCTGGAATCAATGAGTATGATGTTTGAAAACCGTGCTTACTTGAACGGAGTGGATATTGAGTTTAATCTGTGCGACGTGGAGCAGGAAGTGCTTTTGGACGAAGCCCAAATCAAACAAGTGCTGCTTAACCTTATCCAAAATGGCATCGAGGCGGCACGTGATCGTGATTATCCGGCACTGTTGGTGGAAACGGGGATGGACGAAGAAAACAAACAGATGATGCTTACCGTGACTGACAATGGGTATGGTATGTCCTCGGAAGTGATATCCAGCCTGGGGACGCCGTTTTTTACTACCAAGGATACAGGCACTGGTCTGGGTCTAAGCATAAGCTTTCAGATCATCAAAGAGCACTGTGGGGCGATCGAATTGAACAGTATACCCGGCTCTGGTACCAGCATAAGCATTTCACTGCCTTTTGCTGGAGGTGAAGGAACCAAGGTTTATTCGATTTTTGACAATGCAGTGATCAATAGCTATATGCGGAGGACGGCAATAGTACGCGAAGCTTGAATAGACATCCGAA
>JBLNAX010000086.1:0-9920 GCA_050259595.1 Acidobacteriota bacterium
TATACAGACAAAGACCAGATGTCGCCCAACCTGGTTCTCTATGTGTCGTCTGCGATCAAAAACAACATTATGCAGGGTTATAGCACTAACGGAACCAAAGAATTCAAGCCACAAAAACCGCTTACCAGGGCGGAAGCAGCTATGCTGCTCTACAAGGTGATCCAACAGGGCAGTCAGGCGACCAAGGTTACATATGACAAAAATGATACCAGCTATGTCGAAGAAAGCACCAGGCCAACAGAACCAGTGCGGCCCAGGACCTACGGAGCACCAGTAGTTTCTGCTGCTATCGATGGAGGACGCATAATTGTTCGATGGACACAGATATCGGATAGCCGTCTGCAGGGTTACAAAGTCGTTGTATCTAAAGAAAACCCCAGACCTCAATACCCGGATGACGGTTATCTGTATTGGATCACAGAACGTTCTCGAACTTCAGCGGTGATCGATAATTCATCAGCTTATAATGGTGGTGATTTTGGCAGTTATCTGGTGGCTGGGCAGAGATACTATATCAGTGTTACCGCAGTCTATAATGACCGGAAGGTTCCCGGCAATGCCATCAGCCTAGTCTATCCAGGGCATACTGTGGCCCAGACTGGATACAAGTCTCCTGTTGTTACAGGGAAGGTTTCTGGCGACCGCATCCTTTTGGACTGGAATGCAATCGACGACAGCCGACTGCAGGGCTACAAGGTTGTTATTTCTAAGAGCAATTCCAGACCCAAGTATCCGGATGATGGTTATTTGTTCTGGATAACCGATCTAAGCCAGACTTCGGCGGTGATCGACAATACCTCAGGTTATAATGGCGGGGATATTGACGGTTATTTAGTTTCTGGTAAGAATTATTATTTCAGTATTACCGCAGTCTATGGTGATAAAAAAGTCCCGGGCAATACCATCCGACTGCGTTATCCTTAGGAATCCAGGTGGACTGAATATGCAGTAGCAATTAAATCTAGCGACTGACGGGGCTTTGGCCCCGTTTTTTGTATGTTAATGAAGCTTGGCATCAGTTTATGGTAGAATAATTCTTAACGCGGATTTAACATTAATTCTTAATAAAAGTTAAAAATAAGGCACTTTCGCAAAATGAATATGGTATAATGTCCATTGTGTGGAGAATATATTCCGCCTACAGTAGACGGAGGTCTTATGAGCCGGGACAGGAAGTTCTATTTAGTTTGTGAAGAGATTTTGCCGGAAGCCATACTGAAAACTGCTCAGGCTAAAGAATTGCTGGCCCAGGGGCAGGTGCAGGATGTAGCCGAAGCAGTGCGACTGGCCGGGGTAGCAAGAAGTACTTTCTACAAGTATCGAGATGGTGTTTTCCCTTTACTTGATACCAAAAACATGAAAATAGTCAACCTATCACTGACCCTGAGACACCGCCCGGGGGTTCTCTCCCATGTGCTAAACTGTGTCGCGTCACAGAAGGGCAATGTGCTTACCATCAATCAGAACCTTCCTCTGCAGGGAGCTGCCAATGTTACATTATCGGTTGATGTAGAGGATATGGAGATCGGTCTAGACGAGCTTCTGCGCGAGATCACCGGAGTTGAAGGGGTCGTGAAAAGCGAGCTAATCGGACGAAGCTAGGAGGAGTTGTCATGATCAATGTTGCGCTACTGGGCTGTGGAACGGTAGGCGGCGGAGTGGTTAAGCTTTTACAGCAAAACCGCGATATCATTCAAAAACGTGCTGGCCAGGAAATAACGATTAAGAAGATTCTGGAGCGGGATACCGAAAAAGTCCTGGCTTTAGGTCTACCAGAGTCAGTTCTTGCTCATGATATCGAAGAAATATTAAATGATGATGAAATAAAGATAGTGATCGAACTGATGGGCGGTATTGAGCCCGCTCGGTCATATGTTATTGCGGCCATGGCGCGCGGTAAAAACGTGGTGACGGCTAATAAGGATATGATCGCTGACAAGGATAAAGACATTTTTGAGAACGCTCGGGAAGCCGGAGTGGACCTGGGCTTTGAAGCTAGTGTTGGAGGCGGGATCCCTGTTATATTTCCCCTCAAACAATCACTGGCTGGCAATGCTATCAAAGAAGTGATCGGCATTGTGAATGGGACCACTAATTATATTTTGACCAAAATGTCCCAGGAAGCACAGCCTTATGATGATGTACTGGGTGAAGCCCAGCGCCTGGGCTATGCGGAGTCTGATCCGACTTCAGATGTGGAAGGCTATGATGCGGCCCGTAAGATAGCGATCCTGGCATCCATAGCCTTTAACAGCCGTATCACTTTTAGTGATGTCTATGTAGAGGGGATAACTAAGATCACCCCGCTCGACATCAAATACGGTAAAGATTTGGGTTATGTGATCAAGCTGCTGGCGATTGCCAAAGAAGAAAATGACAAAGTGCAGGTTCGAGTACACCCATCCTTTATCCCGCGTCACCATCCGTTGGCCGCAGTCAGTGGAGTTTATAACGCGGTATTCATTCGTGGGGACGCAGTAGGTGATATCATGCTCTACGGCCGCGGTGCCGGGCAAATGCCGACTGCCAGCGCGGTGGTGGGTGATATAATGGAGATCGTACGCAACATAGAGAGAAACAGTACGGGCAGGATTTCCTGCACATGTTACGAAAATAAAGAATTAATGTCTATCGGTAGTGTGATGGGCAAATATTATATCCGCCTTATGGCCAAAGACCAGCCCGGCGTTTTGGCTGGTATTGCCGGTGTTTTCGGTGAACACAAAGTGAGTATTGCCACAGTGCTGCAAAAGACCAGCGGTCAAGATGGGGCACAGTTAGTTTTTATAACACATGAGGTGGAAGAGGCCAATCTGCAGAAGGCATTGCACATTTTGGGTGAGATGCCGATAGTGCAGTCTATACAAAACGTCATTAGGCTAGAAGGGGTGGAGGATGATGAGTAATAGCAAAGTCGGCTGGAGAGGTATTGTTGAGGAGTATCGTGAATACCTTCCAGTTACCGATACAACACCGATCGTATCATTGCAGGAAGGCAATACGCCGTTGGTTTTTGCCCCCGCGATATCGGATCGTGCTGGTACTGAAGTTTATCTCAAGTTTGAAGGTGCGAACCCGACCGGCTCGTTTAAAGATCGGGGTATGGCTATGGCCATGACCAAGGCGGCTGAGGATGGAGCCCAGGTAGTAATGTGTGCATCGACCGGCAACACATCCGCTGCGGCGGCTGCTTATGCGGCGCGCAGTGGTATCAAATGTGTAGTACTAATTCCTGATGGCAAGATCGCGTTGGGCAAACTGGCCCAGGCCCTTATATATGGCGCTCAAGTGTTGGCTGTGCAGGGCAACTTCGACCAGGCTCTCAACATAGCACGCGACCTGACCGCTAAGCATCCGATAACCCTAGTCAATTCCGTCAATCCTTACCGCATCGAAGGCCAGAAAACAGGGGCTTTTGAAATATGTGATCGTCTAGGCCAATCACCAGATTACCTGGCTATTCCAGTTGGCAATGCGGGCAATATCACGGCTTACTGGAAAGGTTTTGTCGAGTATTTTAAAAAGGGTATCATAACAGGTTCTCCACGCATGATAGGCTTTCAGGCTGAGGGTGCTGCGCCTATCGTACGGCACGAGATAGTGACCAATCCAGAGACGATCGCTACAGCTATTAGAATAGGCAATCCGGCTAGTTGGAAACAGGCTGAGGAAGCTGCTCATCAGTCAGGTGGATCTATTTCAGCTGTCACCGATGAAGAGATTCTGGAAGCCTATGAATTCGTAGCCAAAAAAGAAGGCATATTCTGCGAACCTGCTTCGGCGGCGTCCATTGCTGGAGTGCTTAAGATGGGCAGTTTCGGCAAATTCAAAAAGGAACAAAAGGTCGTTTGCATATTGACTGGCCATGGCCTGAAGGACCCTGATATAGCAGTCAAAACGGCTGATATAGCTCCCAAAGTGGTTCCAGCAGATGAAAAGGCAGTTCTTGATGCCATTTTTGGATAGGAGATCGATATGATCAAGATCAGGGTGCCAGCCACCAGCGCCAATTTGGGCCCGGGGTTTGACACGCTTGGTCTGGCGTTGCCGCTTTTTCTTGAACTTAAAGTGAAACCAGCAGATGAGGGGATCCAGGTGCATTTCTCTGGAGAAGGAGACAATGCCATCACTGTTAATGCCGGAGATAATCTCAT
Organism: Acidobacteriota bacterium; assembly: GCA_050259595.1. GTDB lineage: Bacteria > Bacillota > Syntrophomonadia > Syntrophomonadales > DTU052 > JBLNAX01. The sequence continues at coordinate 4,155 of JBLNAX010000086.1, forward strand.
CGTGTCCACTATGATCGATACACTGGCGATGTTGGGACATCGCCCAGGCGGTCTTTTGCTTGAAATAACCAATAACATCCCGCTGGCCCGGGGCCTGGGCAGCAGTGCTGCAGCGATAACCGCTGGCATCCTGGCGGCCAATGAGCTGGCAGGGGGACCGCTGGGAGAACAGGATTTACTTAATCTAGCTACCAGCCTGGAAGGGCACCCGGACAATATCGTTCCGGCCCTGGTGGGTGGTTTTACGATATCACTGACAGAGGGAGATACAGTTTTCTACCGGAGATTGGAACCACCTGATGGTTTAGATGTGGTGGTGGCGATTCCTGATTTTGAGCTTCATACCGAAACGGCTAGGGCCGTTAGGCCTAAAGAATATATCTCGCAGGATGTGGTCTATAACCTGCAGAGGGCATGTTTTCTAGTTGCCAGCCTAGCGTCGGGGAAACTCGATAATCTAGAAACAGCCATGGGGGATATGGTACACCAGCCATATCGCCAGAGTCTGATCCCTGGATTTGGTGATGTGATCAAGGACGCACTGGCCAGCGGCGCTCTGGGCGTGGCTTTAAGCGGGGCTGGGCCATCGATATTGGCTTTGACCATGGGCAGCTGCGCTCCTGTAGGCAGGGCTATGCAGGATGCATTCGCATATCACGGGGTGGCAGCCAGAATATTTACCGGGCACCCTTGTAAGGAAGGGGCAGTCATTGAGAGGGAGTGAACTTGCTGGGATGGGTTTGGTGGTACAAAAATTTGGTGGCAGTTCTGTAGCAACAATCGATAAAATTAGAAATGTAGCCGGCAAGGTGGTTGGGGAAGTCAATAATGGTAATCAGGTCGTAGCGACTGTATCGGCTATGGGCGATCTGACCGATGATCTAATTACTATGGCCAGACAGACCGGAAACGATCTATCCAGCCGGGAAATGGATATGCTGTTGACGACCGGTGAACAGCAGTCAGCTGCATTGCTGGCTTTAACACTGCAAAATATGGGCTATAATGCGATATCTTTGACCGGATGGCAGGCCGGGATCGCCACTGATGAGGTGCATTCCAAGGCTCGGATCACCAGGATCCAACCGGACCGCATCCAACAGGAATTGGACCGGGGGAACATTGTCGTGGTAGCTGGTTTTCAGGGCTTATCCCCCGATGGTGAGCTGACTACACTAGGTCGTGGTGGCTCCGATACTACGGCAGTTGCACTGGCAGCCAGCTTGAATGCCGATGTCTGCGACATATATACCGATGTCAGCGGAGTATACACAGCAGACCCGCGTATCGTCAAGGAAGCCAGCAAACTGGATCAAATATCTTATGACGAAATGCTCGAATTAGCCAGCCTAGGGGCAGTAGTTCTGCAGCCGCGGGCGGTCGAATTCGCTATGTTGTATAACGTTGTCGTACGGGTTAGATCAAGTTTCAGTGATGAACAGGGGACCTATGTGATGGAGGTGTCGAAATTGGAGAAAGAACGGATCGTCAGTGGAGTAGCACATGATTTGAATGTAGCGAAGGTTGCACTCTTTGATGTGCCAGATAGACCCGGCGTAGCCAAGACGATTTTTAAGGCTCTTGCTACCGAAGCCATCAATGTGGATATGATTATCCAGGCGGCTATGCGTGACGACCGTAATGATATAGCGTTTACTATTACCAAAGACGATCTGAACAAAGCCGTGCCAGTCGTCGAAAATCTAACCAGGGAAATTGGTGCATCGGGCATGTATTTTGGTGAAAATGTAGCCAAGATATCCATCGTCGGAGCCGGTATGCAGAGCAACCCTGGGGTCGCAGCCACTATGTTCGAGTGTCTGGCCGATGCCGGAATCAATATACAGATGATAAGTACATCCGAGATCAAGGTGTCATGTGTAATAGATGCGGTAGATATTCAGCGAGCCGTAAAAGCATTGCATTACCAATTTCGCCTTAATGAACTGGACTAACGTCAAAAATGCACCAGCATACTGATAATGTGCAGAGTGAAAAGATCGAACATAAGCAAGGGCTGGTCATTGTTATAACTGGCAACGGTAAGGGCAAGACCACTTCCGCACTAGGACAGGCCTTGCGAGCGCTAGGACACGACCAAAAGGTGTTGTTCTTACAGTTCCTAAAACAAGGCAACTTCGGAGAGATCGAGGCTATCAACCGATTTCCCAATATTGAGGTCAGGCAGTTTGGACGTTCGGATTTTGTAGACCCGCAGCACCCGCAACCGATCGATTATGAATTTGCCGGGCAGGGTTTGAGGGCAGCGATTGATGCCTTAGCCGATGCTGGTTACGATTTGGTGGTACTGGACGAGATCAATGTGGCTGTTCATTTTGGCCTTTTAATAGTAGATGAAGTCGTCGATTTGATAAAGCGGAAAAGGCCGGAGATCGATCTAGTATTAACAGGCCGGCATGCAGTGCCGCAGGTCATAGAGTTAGCGGACACAGTCAGTGAGATCGTGGATGTCAAACATCATATCACGCACGGTATAAAAGCTCGTGCAGGAATCGAGTTCTGAAAACGCCTTAATTAAGAGCCGGGGAGACCCGGTTTTTTATGTTATATTATGCAAATCGATCATTATGATCAGTTTTGGAGGACTGGGCTATGAAGGACAGGAGCGAACTGGAAAAAGAGATAATCAATGATGCCAACTGGTTCTTCGGAATAGCAGTACTCGCGCTAATAAGCTGCTGGGCATTAGTATACAAAGGGGATACCACAACGGCAATTAATCTAGGGATCACGCGGCTCGTGAACGAGTTTGGGGGGGCGCGGGGACCGCTTTTTGTGCTGGCTGTAACTGCTTTGTTTTCTGTGATATACATCTGCCTGGGTATTGTAGCGCGTAAGAAAAGTTCACTAGGATTCGTAATTGGGTTGATCGTGTATTCTTTGGATACTGTTGCCCTGATCAAATATGTTGATTATTTAAGTTTGATATTTCATATGCTGGTCATCTTCAACCTTTTCTGGGGGCTTTCCGCGTGCCGCAGTATCGATGCGATGAGCGAGGGATTAGCAGAAGAGCCGGAACCGATCAACGAATGACTCTATAAAAGGCTGATGAAACCTAATGACAAAACAAAACATATCACACCGGTGGTATAATGACTAGTACCAGTCGCTGATCGGCAATGTAAGAGTACATAATATTCGAATCGGAGTGATGGTCGATGCGGAACAAAGCAATACCAATAGCAGCTGCCATTATGGCCGTAGGCGCCATTGCTGGGGGAGTGGCCCGGGGTGAATTGATGCCTATCTTACTCAAATCGATTCATATCTGCCTGGAATGCATAGGAATAGGATAGTTCCGGCCGGGAGGTATACATTATGATCCGGCGTTTGATCCAGATCATGACAACTCTTGCCACCAACTCATATATTAAAGGATTTTATACTCTCTCCATCTATCAAGGCGAGGGGAAAAAACTCTGTGTGCCCGTACTTAACTGTTATTCGTGTCCGGGTGCCGTGGCATCCTGCCCGGTAGGCTCGATGCAGCTGTTATTAGCCTCTGTGAAACACCAGGTTTCGCTCTATGTAGTGGGTATCGTGACCCTGGTGGGAGCGCTCTCAGGCCGCCTGGTTTGCGGTTGGCTATGCCCTTTTGGATTGTTTCAGGAGCTAACAGCCAAGCTTTCAAGATCCAAATTCAAGATTCCGCGGATCCTGTCCTATATGAAGTATGTGATCCTGGCTTTGACTCTGGTGCTGCCGGTGTTATGGCTGGACCCCCATGGATTAGGAGCACCCTATTTCTGCAAACTTCTATGTCCGGCAGGCACCTTGGAAGCCGGTTTGCCATTAGGATTGGGGAACCCGCTGTTACGAGCGAATCTAGGTTGGCTTTTTATTTGGAAAGTATCAGTACTCGTCTTATTTGTTGTAGCATCGATCATTACCTATCGCCCATTTTGCCGCACTACCTGTCCACTGGGGGCTTTTTATGGTCTGTTCAATGCGATAAGTCTTTGGAAGCTGGAGATCGATCACCACAGTTGCCAGGAATGTGGCAAGTGTTCAAACAATTGTCCGCTAGATATCGATGTCATGGATAATCCTAATTCACCTGAATGTGTACGCTGTATGATATGCAAGGATTCCTGTCCCAGTGGAGCTTTGACCTTTAGAGCGAGGCTTATATCGATGAAGGAGGAGGGGAATGATGAGTCGATCATTTGTTAACCTGCGAATCACTGCATTGCTGACCTTGTTGATATTTATGGCTTTTTTACCGAATGGATGTACCCCGACCGCGGATACCAAAAAACAGACTCAAAATCACGATCAAAAGAATCAAGCAGCCAAGACTGAAGGGGCCTTCAGTTTGCCTGATCTCTATTCCGGGAAGATGGTCAACTTCCCTGGAGACTTTGCGGGGAAACGCACAGTAGTGGTGTTCTTTTCTACCAGTTGACCGGCTTGTGTAAATGAGATCGGTGATCTCAAACCACATCTTGCCGGGTGGCGAAATGATTTCGAATTGATAATAGTGTCTTCAGACCCAGCGGAAGAATTAAAACAGTATCTAGGTGATATAAGGGCGACAGTAGTCATCGATGCAAATTATACAGTGGGCACATCATATAATGTGCAGGCCATACCTGCGGATTTCTTGTTTGATGAAGAGGGCAAGCTGCAAAAGCAGTTCCTAGGTTGGGATGCCAATTCCTTCGAAGAAGTTAAGACATGGGCGGGCGGGAAATAGGCTTGTTTAGCAGGCATTAGCTAGGATTATAGTTTTCATCTACACCCACTATGAAGACAGACGGGTTGGCTACCAAATCAACGTCTTTAAGCTGTGTGGACTGCATAGCAAACTGGTCTGTGAGCAGTTTTACCAGTGGCTGGCCAGGGTGTTTTTTACGCACCTCGAGGACGATCGCAGTTTCACCTGTATTCAGTTTTACAATGGTTCCTACCGGGAATATTGCGATTTTTGAGGCAAAGGCTTCAAATACGAATGGATCAAAATATGTTGAGCTCATCCGTGAAATAATAGTCAGAGCCTGGCTGTTGGTATAGCCATTGCGGTAAGGCCGGTCAGAGAGCAATGCATCGAAAACATCAGCTACACTAGCAATTCGAGCATAGATATGTATTTCTTCTCCCTTCATATCCCGCGGATATCCCCCGCCGCGCCATTTTTCATGATGCTGAAAGGCCACGTGAGCCGATAATGTAGAAACCTCGGCATATTTGCGGAGGATCTCGAAACCTAGGGTGGGATGCTGCTGCATAGCTGCTGTTTCTTCCGGTGTCAGATTGGATGGCTTATTGATTATAGCCGGATCGAGCCCTACCATGCCGATATCGTGAAGCAGTGCACCTACTCCCAGTTCCTTCATCTGTGCCGGAGTAAAACCCATGGCCAGTCCAGTGGCCAGGGATAATACGCAGACGCCTGTGGCATGGGCCAGCAGATAGTCGTCATGGCTGTGTATGTCGGCTAGATTTAGCAGGACTTCGCGGCTGGAGAGAACCTCGTCAAGTATGTAATTAACACTGGAGCTGATTTCCTTCATGTTAAGAGATGCTTTGCGTTCGAGTGCTTTATAACTGTTTTTCACTGTGGACATGGCATCTAGTCTAGTCCGGTCAGTAATCAGATCGACAACGTCTTTGTCGGCAATAAAATCTTCTACATATATCGATCTAAAGCCTACTTCGCGCAGTCGTTGAATGTATTTTTCATTGAGCTTGGAGCCTTTGACCAGCAGTACCTTGCCGTCATAATATATTGCACGAGCCACA
>JBLNAX010000087.1:0-45074 GCA_050259595.1 Acidobacteriota bacterium
GCAGCAGGTTTCAGCAGACTGAATGAAGCCGACCTATATGAACCGGATACCGGGCTCTATCATAAGGGACTCCGGTTTTTCTATTTAGAATCAAGGGAGGTTGAGTAAATGGCAAGGCAAATCGGATTAAAGGATATCCATGTTGCGATACTAACCACAGATAATGATACGGGGGCAACATATGCGGCTCCAACAAAACTGGAGAGAGCGATCAGTGCTAAGTTAACGCCAAAGCTGACTTCAGAGAGCATCTATTCGGATGATACCGTAGAAGACGTTATTTCAGCCTTTGAGGGTGTGGATGTGGAAATCGAAATCAATCAGTTGTCATTGGCCAGCCGGGCAACACTGCAGGGTGCGAAGGTGGTTAAGGGCGTTCTGGTTGAAAGCAAGGATGATATCACCCCTACCCTTGCATTGGGCTTTAAGTCAAAGAAGAACAATGGGAAATACCGATTTGTGTGGCTTCTGAAGGGTAAATTTGAGCTGGCAGAGGATGAGTACGATACAGAGGCGGAAAAGCCTGCACCGAAGAGCGCGAAGCTTAAAGGTACCTTCTTTGCCAGGGATTTTGATGGAAACTTTCGCTTTATCGCTGATGAGGATGAAGTGGGAATTGATCCAGCTATAGTCTCTTCCTGGTTTACTGCTGTACCGGTCGAGCCGGTGCCGTAAAAGGGGGTGATTGCAATTGAAGGCAGCCGAGCTCAAGAATAAGGGAATTCCGTTTATCCTTGGCGGTAAACAATATCGACTTAAACTTAATATGAACACATTCTGTGAGTTGGAAGAAATCTATGGAGACATAAATGCCGCCTTTGAAGACTTGCAGAAGATGAAGATGAAGGCGGTTAGAGCACTTATCTATGCGGCGGTCAAAACGGAAAATCAAAACATCTCGCTTAAAGAAGTGGGAGAACAGCTTGAATTAAAGGATCTTGAGCTATTGGCGACCGCTATCAATGAAGCCTTAAGCATTGCGATGCCAGAGGTGGAAGAAAACCTGGGGGAACCGAGAGCCACTTAAGTTCTGATACTTGGGACTGGGAGTGGCTCTTTTACTTGGGAACCAACCTTCTTAAAATGACCGAGGACCAGTTTTGGAACAGCACCCCCAAGAAGCTGCAAGCCCTGTTCAGGGTATATAAAACGGTCAATGGAATTGATGATCAGGGTTCCATGGATATGATCGACAGCGTCCTTTTCTAGAGGGAGGTGATAGGCGTGGCAAGTAGCGGCAACACAGTAATAGCTAAGGTGGGTCTTGACGACAGCGGTTTTCAAAACGGTATCGCCAAGATTCAAAGAAGCCTGAAGGTAGTGCAAAGCGAATTCGCTGCAGCCACCGCCAGGCTTGGCGATTTTGGCAAATCAACCGAGGGAATCAAACTTAAAGCGGATGCTTTGAACCGGCAGATGGAACTGCAAAAGGAGAAGGTCCAAGCGCTGGCAAGAAGCTATCAGGAGAGTATAGAGAAAAAAGGTGAAGATGCCAAAGCGACGGAAAACCTCCGAATCAAGCTGAACTATGCCAATGCTGAATTGAGCAGGATGCAACATGAACTGGAGCAGACTACTCAGGAACTTAAGACCAAAAGCTCTGCTTGGTACAAGCTGTCCGAGAGCATGGACAAAGCCGGAACCAGGATGAAAGTGGTGGGAGAGAAAATATCCTCGGTGGGCAGCAGCATTGCGACTGCGGTCACCCTCCCCCTGGTAGGAATCGGCACTGCCGCTACCAAAATGGCTATGGATGCGGTGGAATCAGAAAACCTCTTTGAAGTAGCGATGGGTACCATGGCTAAGAAAGCGCGGACGTGGTCGGATGAGACTTCCAAAGCCTTGGGGCTGAACTCCTACAATGTCAGAAAGAATATGGCTACGTACAATGCCATGCTCACTTCCATGGGGCTTACCACAGATGAATCCTTGAAAATGTCCGAGGGCTTGACTAAACTCTCCTATGACATGGCCTCCTTCTATAACTTGAAGCCCGAAGAAGCCTTTGAAAAGCTGAAATCCGGTATATCCGGTGAGTCAGAGCCATTAAAGTCACTCGGCATTCTGGTCAATGATACAACCATCAAAACATACGCATACACCCATGGTATCGCGCAACAAGGCGCGGCACTGACGGAGGCCCAGAAGGTACAGGCCCGCTATGGTCAAATCATGGAAGTCACAAAGAATGCCCAGGGTGACCTGGCCAGAACCATAGACAGTCCCACTAACAAGCTGAGGATCATGAAAGAGCAGGCTGAACAAATCGGCATTCAGTTTGGCCAGATACTGATTCCTGTCCTACAGAAGCTGATGGCAGTAATTAAACCATTGATGGACAAGTTTCAGGGGCTCTCCAAGGAACAGCAGGATCTGGTGGTAAAAATAGCTTTGATTGCGGCGGCTATTGGACCGGTGATTTTGATTATTGGTAAGTTAGTGACTGTTGCCGGAACCATATCATCAGCTTTTGGAGCAATTTCAGGAGCAATTGCGGCCGCCGGAGGTCTATCCGGAGCCCTGGGAGGAGCAATTGCTGCGATAACCGGGCCGATTGGTATTGTGATAGCCGCTATTGCTGCATTTATTGCGGTATTTGTATTGCTGTTCAAGAACAATGAGACCTTTAGAAACAGTGTCGTTACCGTCTGGAATCAAATCAAAGCTGTAATGAGCGGTGTATTTGAAGCGCTAAAGGCATTAATCCAGGCCTTTGTTCAGGTGGCGGGGGCCATTTGGGACAAATACGGGGCAGATATTGTATCGGTATTATCAGCCGCCTTTAATGTTGTGGCATCTGTGGTAACCACGGTGTTAAATGTTATCAAAAACATCATTGAGATCGTAACCAGTTTAATTCTGGGTGACTGGCAGGGCGTTTGGGAAGGCATCAAGAATCTTACGCAGAACCTGTGGAACGGCATTAAAGCGGTTATTGGCGGTGTGCTGAAGCTAATCAAAAGCATTGTAACCCTTGAGATTGGCTTTATTAAGAATATTGTCACCGGAGCCTGGAACGGCATTAAGTCTCTAACATCAAATCTTTGGCAAGGAATAAAAACAGCAATCGCAACTCCTATTAATGCGGCGAAGAATGCCGTGAAAATTGCCGTGGATGCGATTTATGGTTTCTTTGCCAACCTTAAGTTGCCCGAGATTAAAATTCCAAAGTTAAAGCTGCCGCACTTTAAACTGACCGGCAGTTTTAGCTTGAATCCGCCCGAAGTTCCGAAGCTGGCTGTCAATTGGTATGCCAGCGGTGGAATCTTCAGCAATCCGAGTGTTATTGGAGTGGGTGAAGCTGGAACTGAAGCGGTGGTGCCTATAGAAAAGTTGGACGAGATCATTGCCAGAGCTCTGCAAAAGGCTGGAGTAGGTAACCGGAACCCAACGTCTGAAACTGTAGCGCCAACCAACGCTAATATTACAAACAACTATGAAATAACCGTCAACAATCCCAAACCGGAACCTGCATCGGATAGCATCCGCAGAGAACTTTTGAAGCAGTCCTATGGTTTGGGGTAAAGGTTGGTGAGCAATTTGAAAGGTCAAAAATGGCAGTTTAACGGGGTAAATCTGAACACCAAAGCCTGGTCGGTAATTGAGGTTCCGGAGGGAATAGGAACGCCGGGGCTACGGGGCAGCAATCTTCAAGTGCCATTTCAGAATGGTACACGCTGGATCAAGAAGCGATTCAATGAAAGAGTCATAATGCTGCCCATGTGGGTAAGAGGACTTGATCCGCTTACCGGCAATCAGCCGAGCGGCGCGAATGAAACTGAATTGCTGTATCGGAACATCGACTATTTAAGCCAGGTGTTCGGCAAACGAGGGCAGCATTCTCTAAAGAGAGTTCTTCCGGGCGGAACAGTCAGAGAAGCAAAAGCAGAGGTATATCGTCCGGTTAGTTTTGCAAAGAAGCAGGCTGGTTATGCCAATTTCGCGGTCGAATTTTTATTAGCCGACCCGTTCTTCTATGACACTGTAAAAGTCCAGGAAACCAAAATAATCAACACTGCCTCATTTTCTTGGAGTCATAATAATATCGGTACCGCGCCGGTTACCAACTTAACTATTACCCTGACTGGTCCCCTGGAAGCACCTAAACTTGAGTTTCTGGAAAACGGGATATGGCTTCAATACCAGGGAACGATCGGTGGTGCGGATAGTGTGGTAATTAATGCCGGGGATTTTAGCTGCTATAAGAACGGTGTTAACATGCTTTCAGCCATCAAGCATGGTGGAGATGCTTATTGGGCCATTCTTGAAGCCGGTTACAACTCTCTAAGGATTGGCAGCGCGGTTTCAGGAGGCAGCATCAAACTTGAATATTATCCGGCATATTTTTAGGGGGGTGAAAAAATGTATCCGCCTATATCGGAACATAGAATGCCTTATGACATAGATGGGACGGAGGTGGGCTATCGGTATCAGGACAGTGTAACATTGAGTAACATCTTTGGGAATGGTATCAGCAGTTGGCTGGATAGCCCAAGTAAGCAAAACCTAAATAGAGAAGACCGAGTCCAGGAATGGGGCGCTTATTCTAACCGCCCTGGCTTCGGTTTATGGTTCTTCTTCCCCGAGCTCAGAGAGATCAACAAAGTTGGGGTTCAGTATCCGGCAACCCCTACCAGCGTCCCTTCGGAAATCGCCATTCAGGGTTCTGCCGATACCACAAATGGCATGGATGGTACGTGGGAAGCAGCCGCATACTCATATCCCACATCCAGCACGGATTTGGACAATTGGAGAGACAGTATATTTGCGGTTTCTTTTTCAGGGCCGGTTAAGGCTCTCCGTTTTGGGTTAAGGCATTCCAGCTACCCGCAAACCATAAAGATCTGCGGCTTTCATATATCCGGAAGAAAGGCTGCCGGAGAGCATCCGGATGATATTGTGTTTTGTGATACCGCTGGAAATGAGTTAACCACATTGTATGACTGGGGCGACCGGCCTGAAGGAACAACCCAGGTTCAATCCTTCAAAGTTAAGAACACGAGCGCAGGCAGAATGGCCAATAATATCAATCTGCAGTTGAACCATACGGATTTCACTATTTCATGGACTCCAGACGGACCATGGCAGAGTGTGCTGGATATTGCCAGTATCGGACCTAATAGTTTAAGCAGCACTGTATATATCAAGAATGAGTTATTGCCGCCGCTCTTAACATTGGGTCCGAGAGCTGCCCGCGTCATAGCTACCGTAGGTAGCTTTACATAGGGTGGTGATCTAATATGGGTTTGCCAGCCATCAATTTGGTATCGCCTGACGAGCTTTACAATTCAGCTGCCATGGTTTTGCATTTTGATGCGACTTATTCAGATAGTATTGATAACCTGGCTGCTACAACAGTTTTAATTGAGGTAGATACTGTATCTTCGTTTAACAGCTCTGACAAGAGAACCAGCACCTTTACTAACGTTGCTTCGGGAACCACTTGCCGGGCGGCATTGATTCTTTTTAACGGCTCATGGTTCTGGCGTGTCACAGCAATAAACAGCAGTGGGACAACTATATCAGTGGTTCGCTCGTTTTCCATAAGTTCGATATTGAAAAGGAGCCTCTATCAAGTAGAGAATGTGTCCAAGTACGGACCTGACTGGAACCATAAGCGCAGCCTTTTCCTTTTTGAAAACGTAGCCAAGTACGGCCCAGCTTGGAGCAAAAGAAGGGCTGTCTACCACTATGAAAACATAACTGCAGATCCGCCCGATCCTTATATCGAGCGTTTGTCAGCAACCAGAGCCGCTAAAGGAAGCTTGATAACGATTTATGGCAATGGTTTTGGCGCGAAAGCTGATATCGATCCCTACAACTCCAATCGAGCAATAAGGGGATACGGGGGGCTTGTCTATATAGGGGAAACGCTCTGCAATGTCATCTCTTGGAGCTGGCAGCAGATTGTGTTCCAAATACCTGCTGAGGCCGAAAGTGGCGCTGTTAAAGTTGTGCTTACTGCGCCTAACCCACCGGGGGTCAGGGACAGCAATGTGATTGGGCTTGAGGTTTATGAAGCGGAGAGTGCCGATGATATAGGTATTGAGCTATTTGTCTGCGATAAAAATGATCCCAACACCATACTGTGCCAGATACAAGGAGCGAAGAACAAATCCTTTCAGGTGCTGTTGAATAACCCTGGAAGCGGCAGGTTTTCCATCAGCCGGTATGATGAAAAGGGCGGTAACCGTGATTATGTTACAGACCAGAACTTCATTTTGTGCCGTTTTGACGGCTTTGATGTATTCAAATGGATAATAGAGTCTAAAAAACCATCCTATGTGGATGATACCGAGCAGCAGATGATTGATGTAACCGGGAGAGGGGTTTTGTCTCTGCTTGACAGATCAGTAGTCTACCCCGAGGGTATGCCAAGTCCCCAAACCCTGGAGCGAAAGTTTAGTAATGTGCATGGGGGAGCTGTTCTAAGACAGCTATTAATCGAAGCCCAGCAAAGAGGCTGTTTAACAGGGGTTGTTTTGGATTGGAGCGCAGATGCTGACAGTCTGGGGAATCCCTTTAATGATTGTACTAATATCTCCTTTCATGCGGGAACGCCTTTGTCGCAGGTTGCTGCCAAGCTGAGTGAAGGAATGGGTTTGTTTGATATTGAGATGACTCCGGGCTTGCACCTAAAACTGTATAAGGTTAAAGGTACTGATAAATATGACACGGTGAAGTACAGGCCAGGGCAAGCCATTGTTAAGCACCAGAATCAGAGCGACAGCACCAAAATCACTAATGCGCTGCTGGTTGAAGGTGAAGGCGGTAGCCTTATTGAGACAGCCCATCCTACCAGCCAGATTGATTGGGGCAGACGGGAGGGTTATTTGCAAGCCAGAAACATTCAAAACGACTGGTCCAAGCTCCAAGACTACGGCCAGATGTTTTTGAAAACAGCGGCTCAGCTCAGTTGGGGCATTCAGGGCACTGTTGTCAAATTCACGGACTCGGAAGGAAATAGGCTGAAGCCCTTTGAAAGCTTCATGTACGGGGATTGGATCGGCTGGCATATTCCGCCCGAAGGAGCCGATACGGCAGGTTTTAACGGCAAGGTAAGGGTTAAGGGAATTACCTGCGAGGAAGTTGATGAAACAGGCTCAGTGAGTTATGTTCTGGAGCTAAACAACATCATGCTGGAGCACGATATCCGAATGGCCCAGTTAATTGAACGTCTGTCGATGTTTTCGCAGAACAGTGCCTTAGCTGCACCTGCCACTGAAAGCCCGTCCGGCATCAGCCACAATCACAGCCATTCAATGCTATTAGGCTTGGACGGGGATGATCATCTGCAGTATTACAATGAGGCAAGGCATGCCGCAGATTCGCACAGTGCTATTGCCAGGGTGGCTAGCATTAAGAAGGCAGGCGAGAATGAGATGACCGGGGTGATTACCCTTGCTGCCGGAAGCAACGTCGCCATCTTACAAAATGATTCTTTGAAAACCTTAACGATATCGTCTGATGCGACGGTGGGTAACAATCAGTGGTTTAACTTGTGGACCGGTACTCCTTCAAAGAGCACTACCACACAGGTGGCCAAAGGGTTGTACCTAACACCTGAAGCGGATGTCATTGTCAAAGGAATATCGGCAGTATTGGATGATACCGGAAGAGACATGCGTTTTGCCATCTATGAACTCAGTTCATTGGGGGCGCAGATAGGCGGGGCGATTGCCGAATCACCCAACATTACTATGACTGGCAAGAAGAATTACCTCTACAAATTGCCAGCCACAGTTACCTTGAGGGCGGGCCACTACTACGCGCTGGTGGCGGTTCTGCAAAGCGGTACAACCCTCGGCGCGTGTGTGAGCACCTATGTTAAGGATACAGTATTGACCGGGGTAAATGGTTATGCCCGGCTAGCAGTTACACCCGCCGCTGGTGCGGTTTGGGACGTATCTGTCGGGACTTCCCCGCATGCTTTTGGAATACTGATTGAAGTTTAATGCGGAATGCATTGACCTACAGAGCCAGGGGGCTCTTTTTTTATGCGAAAAAGGAGGACGAACTTATGAAAGATGTTGTTAATATGCTTCGAGCGGGAGTGGCTGCAATGGGTGGGTTCGTGGGCTATTTCCTGGGCGGCCTGGACGGATTCCTCTATGCCCTGATCACCTTTGTTGTGATTGATTACCTGAGCGGGGTAATGGTTGCAATAGTAGAAAAACGGTTATCCAGCTATGTCGGTGCCAAGGGAATTTTCAAAAAGGTTCTGATTTTCTCAATGGTTGCGGTAGCTCATATAGTCGATGTGCAGCTTATTAAGTCCGGTAGTGCCATTCGTACCGCAGTCATTTTCTTCTATTTATCCAATGAGGGTATCAGCATTCTTGAGAACACCTCAAGGATAGGACTACCTATTCCCGATAAGCTGAAGCTCGCCCTCAAACAGATCAACAAGGAGGAAAAAAGCAATGACTAAGCTGTGTTTTGACTACGGTCATGGGGGCATCGATCCGGGTGCTATATACAAGGGACGCAGGGAATCCGAAGACGTGCTGAACTTGGGGCGTGAGGTGGCCAAGGAAATGAGGCGGCATGGTGTAATTGTTGACGAAACCCGAACCTCCGATTTGACTATGAGTCTTATAGACAGGAGCGACTTCGCAAATGAGAACAAATACGATTACTTCATCTCATTTCACAGGAATGCGTTCAAACCGGAAGCAGCCTCGGGAGTAGAGAGTTACATATTCAGTAATGCAAAGTCCCAAACCAGACAATTGGCCGAAAAACTGCAACAAGCGTTGGTGACAACCGGTTTCGATGATCGGGGAGTTAAGACCGCCAATTTCTATGTCTTAAAGGCCACCAAGGCTCCAGCAATATTGCTTGAAATCGGGTTTATTGATAACGGCCAGGATAACGCTTTGTTTGATACCAAGAGGGTGGAAATTGTCAAAGCAATTTCGGGCGCGATCCTTTCCCAATTGGGGTTAGCATACATAGAAGAAAGCCAGAATGATCTGGAGAAAGCCCTGGGAGTACTGGTAAGGAACGGGATAATTAAATCCCCCGAATACTGGTTAGAAAATGCCCAAGCAGGTAAAACCGTTAAAGGAGAATATGCAGGACTACTTATTGAAAAAATAACTGAATACATTTCATCTCAATAACATTGTCTGCTATTGTACTGAAAGAATCGCCCGTGGAGCATATCTCAACTTACTCTGCGGGCTTTTTTCTTTGGGGTTCGATCCTGCCGATTGATTCGCATAGTGTGTGGGGGGTAATTGAGGTGAAGCAATTTTAATACCGTCCGATTCTTCCTCCTCCTGTGGCTTATATCGAAGGCCTTTTGAAGTTGCCTTCGGGGGAGGTATTGTAATGACACATCAGGAGAAAGAAAAAGTCATTAAAATGCGCCAGGAAGGCTTTAGCTATTCAAGAATATCGACAGTTCTAGGTATTTCGGAAAATACGGTGAAATCATTCTGCCGAAGAAATAACCTTGGTAATGGTTATACAGTAACTGGCTTTCAGAAGGACGGGGTTCTTTGCCGTCAGTGTAGTCTCCCTCTTACCCAGACCGCTGGAGTGAAGCAAAAACTTTTCTGCTCGGACAAATGCCGCATGGCCTGGTGGAACAGCCACCCTCAAGCCGTCAATCGCAAAGCTCTATATAACTTTTTATGTCCTATTTGTGGCTGTGAGTTTGAAAGCTACGGAAACAAGAATCGCAAATACTGCTCTCGCACTTGCTACGGCAGGTCAAAGGCGGTGCGGTGTGAGTAAGGCATCTGCACTCATCCACTATACAGCCACCATGGCTGTTTTCAAGAAATGGCTTGCGGCGGGCATTATCAGTGAAGATGAACTGACAAAGATTGAGACGGCTATAGCCAATAAATATGGACTTCCTGTGTATAGCATATATCGCCAAAACGCTTGATAAGATGGGCGTTTAGAGCGAATATGTTATAGCGGAAGGAGGTTCTTATGGAAAGAAGAGTTACAAAAATATCCCCTTCGGTATTGCCACTCCCGGCAAGATTGCGGGTGGCGGCCTATGCTCGCGTTTCGTCCGGAAAAGATGCGATGTTACAATCTCTCGCGGCCCAAGTCAGCTATTATAGCAATTTCATACAGCAGCGTCCACATTGGGAATACGCTGGTGTATACGCTGATGAGGCACTGACTGGTACTAAAGAAAAGCGCCCTGAATTTCAGCGTCTTATTGCCGACTGTAAGGCAGGCCAGATTGACCTGGTCATTACAAAATCCATATCACGCTTTGCCCGCAACACAGTTACGCTCCTGGAAACCGCGCGGGAACTAAAGTTGCTTGGTGTTGACGTTTATTTTGAGGAGCAGAATATCCACTCCATGAGCGGTGATGGTGAACTGATGCTGACCATCCTGGCATCCTATGCTCAGGAGGAAAGCCGCTCAGTCAGTGAGAACTGCAAGTGGCGGATTCGCAAGCGGTTTCAGCAAGGTGAGATAGTCAACCTGCGCTTCATGTTCGGCTATCAAATCAGCAAAGACCAAATTGAAATCGATCAGGAACAGGCCGAAATCGTTCGAATGATATATTCCGATTACCTAAACGGCCTGGGTTGTGACCGGATCGCTGATAAACTGCAGGAAACAGGTGCGCGGACATTTAGCGGCAGACAGTGGACAGCAAAGCGGGTTCTGGCCATTCTTAATAATGAGAAGTATGCTGGCAACGCACTGCTACAGAAAAAGTATGTAGCTGACCACTTGTCAAAGACACTGCTCTATAACCGGGGAACCCTACCGATGTACTACGCTAAAGGAACCCACGAGCCGATTATTGAACCGCCCACCTTTCAAAAGGCTCAAGAAATTATGGCAATACGGCGCGAAAGAAGTAATGTCAGGAAAAATCCGGCCAACAAATATCCTTTTTCCGGTGTAATCATTTGCTCCCGCTGTGGAAAGAACTACCGACGGGTAACCTATAAGGGTCATACGGCGTGGAATTGCACTACCTTCGTAAACTTCGGCCGGGAGGTTTGTCCGGCCAAACAGATCCCGGAACCGATCCTGTTCTCACTGACTGCCGAAGTGCTAGGCCTTTTGGAATTCGATGAGGCTGTATTCCGATCTCGGATCAAGCGGATGGAGGTACCGGAAGCGAATAAGGTTATTTATATCTTCCAGGATGGTCATGAAGTTGAAGCTGTTTGGCAAGACCGGTCGCGCAAATTAAGCTGGAATGATGAAAAGAAACAGCAGGCGCGGGAAAGGGCGCTTGCTTGTCAAAGGGGGGCTTTAAAGTGAAACCCGCTCGAGAAGTTACTGTGATACCGCCAACCGTAATCCGATTTGCGCTGGAGTCACTAGGCATAGACGCAAAGAAAAGAGTCGCTGCATACGCCCGCGTCTCAACAGATTCTGAGGAACAGCTTACAAGCTACGAAGCCCAAGTAGACTATTACACGAAATACATAAACGAGCGTGAGGGATGGGATTTCGTCGGGATCTATACCGATGAGGGTATCAGTGCCACTAATACTAAAAAGCGTGACGGATTCAAGCAAATGGTCGCAGACGCCCTGGGCGGAAAGATCGATCTGATCGTCACTAAGTCAGTCAGTCGCTTTGCTAGAAATACTGTTGATTCTCTAGTTACGGTGCGCCAGCTAAAGGAGAAAGGCGTGGAGGTCTATTTTGAAAAAGAGAACATTTATACCTTGGACAGCAAGGGGGAACTCTTAATTACCATCATGTCCAGCTTGGCGCAAGAGGAGAGCCGTTCAATTTCTGAAAATGTAACCTGGGGCCAGCGCAAACGCATGGCCGATGGCAAAGTCAGTATGCCCTATGCCCACTTCCTTGGTTACGAAAAGGGTGATGATGGGTTGCCTAAAATTGTTGAAAAGGAAGCGGAAATAGTGCGGCTTATATATAAGATGTTTTTTGAGGGTAAAACGCCTTCGACTATCGCCAGGCACCTTGTCAATCAGGGTATTCCCTCGCCAGCTGGGAAGAAAAACTGGCAGGTTGCGACGGTTATTAGCATTCTGAGCAACGAGAAATACAAGGGTGACGCACTGTTGCAAAAACGCTTCACTGTAGATTTTCTAACCAAAGCCACTAAAGTTAACGAGGGGGAGGTTCCCCAATACTATGTGCAGAACAGCCATCCCGCCATTATTGAGCCTGATGAATTCGACGCGGTTCAGATTGAAATGGAGCGACGTAAAAAGCTTGGTAGGCCAGTAAGCTGTCACAGCCCGTTCTCGGCTAAAATCATCTGTGGTGAGTGCAGCGGTTTTTACGGCTCAAAGGTCTGGGGCTCCAACACCAAATACAGGCGTACTATTTGGAGATGCAATGAGAAATACAAGAATGATAAACCATGTTTAACACCCCATCTAACCGAGGATGAGCTTAAGCAGCGGTTTCTAACCGCGTTCAATATATTAATGGGCAATCGGGATGAGCTGCTTGCCAACTGTCGATTAGCCCAAGCGGTCTTAGGCGATTGCTCAACAATTGAAACGGAACTTGCGGACCTACATCGTGAAATTGAGGTTATTTCTGAACTTGCAAGAAAAACCATTTATGAAAATGCCCGCTTTGCTGTTAATCAGGATGAGTTTAACGAACGGCATCAGGGGTACATGGATCGGCACCAGTCAGCGATGGAGCGGGTTGCTGAACTGGAAATGCTCCGAAACAAGCGCTATGAGAAGCACAAAATCCTAGAGTACTTTATCCGGGATATAGAAACCCGGCCGTTGATTATTGAGGAATTTGATGAAAAGCTATGGGCAGCTATTGTTGATAATGTCACCGTATTGCCGGATGGCAGGCTGGTATATACTTTTAAGGATGGTACAGCTATTGAAGCATAGTTAACCAAAATCAGACCGCAATACTATGGACAGCATGGTGATATGCGGTTCGAATGCTAATAACAGGTGTATCAAATATCATCCACTCCTGATTCTTCTGAAGAATAGGAGTTGCTTTCATCTTGTTCTGTGTAAAAGTCATCATCCAGCGCAGTAGATTTGGAGGCATATAATTTAGACCAATGCAATTGAGATTTTATCTTCTTGTTGTATGCAAGAAGCATCGCTTCAGCATAACCAAGAGATCCGGCCTTTCGTTCCTTTGCTGTGCGTCCAATCTCTCTAGCAGAAAATTTACCGACCCTTTCCTTGAAACCGTCGTCTTTTAAGGTATTGTCAAAAGCAACAATCAACAGGGCTATACCTTTTAACATATTAGCGGATAGAGAATAGTTATCTCCTTCCCATGTCCCAATGCAAAGACGAAGAGTGCGATCCAGCACATGAAATCCATATTTCTCATAAATGTTCTCCAAGCATGACACGGCACATATGCAGCCAGGAGATTTACTGGGTGAAATAGACAAGCCATACGATTCAACCAAAGATTTAATGATAAGCTGGTCATCATTGCCTGCTTCAATATTCGCCATAAAGATTTCATACGGAAGCAACGGCTTAACATATGTTAACTGGTTTGCAAAAATATCCGCTTCTTGGGTATATTCCAGATCATCATAAATCATACACCAAACCGGGGTTTCGCGTGATCCAGATACTATAGCAATGATTTCAATTGTATGCTGGCCGTTAAAGACATAATTGATGCCCTTTCGGCGACTGACCTTCACCGGATTAATTTGATATAAGTCAAAGTTTGCTACTGTGCGTTGGACATGAGTAATAGAGAGATTCCTTTGGTATTCCTGATTAGATACCAGATTCTTAATTGGAATTTGCTCAAAATGTACATTTGGGACATAAGCGCTGTAGTCGTCCATCAGATCTCCTCCCTTATTGCTGCAAGCATAGAGTCAATAGTTTCTTTCAGCTCCAGCAGTTGCTTCACAAGCTTGCTGCGCGCATTATCCGTTATTACACTGAGGTTTACAGTGGAGCAGGTACGGTTAATTGAACTGACCCAGGATGGGATAGTCAATGTAAGGCTGGATATTTCCACATCGGGGTCATAAACGGGCATATCTTTAACGGAACCAGCGGGTATTGTAAGGGACATCTTTTCCGCTGGGCGTTGCTTTTTGGGAAGAATTTTGCGCAAATTCTCAGCAAATTCTGTTGCGTCATCGGATATTAGTTGGCTCAATTGCTTCGTATCCTGATTGGATAACCGGGACAGTTCAATGGTGTTCTCAAGGGATATCTTTACCTCGCTAGATAATATCTTCGGAACCAATTCCGGCACGACTCTTGACAACGCGTCCAGTGCTTGAGCATATTTTTCATAACTTAGAATAGAGGCATGTGAAATGTTATATTCTTCGCCGAGTCGTTCTCGTGTTCGTCCGGCTGTTACGCCAAAAGGAGGTTCGGGCAACATTTTAGCCCTAACCTCTTTTTTCGTGTGATGGTTAGTTCCGGCAGCATTATGGGCACCGAGGATTTTCTCCATTTCGTACCTTTTCCCGATCAAGTATCTGCGTGTTTCTTCTGTAATACTGTGGCGGCTAAGCTGATTAGCACATATCCACACTACTGCTTCCTCACGGTTCTCAAGAAATATTTGTTGGATCATAAAGGGTATTTGTAGCCGCGTGCAGATTTCATAACGGTTATGGCCATCCAAAATCGTATTGTTCCAAACGCAAATGGGCTCACGGCATCCGTCACGAATGATATTCTGTTCAAGCTGCTTCAGTTCTTCAGCATCTAAAGGTGCAATTAACCGTTTGAAACCAGTGTCTATTTTCAATTCATAAATGTATTGTTCTGCCATGGTACTATGAATCAGCTCCGTTCACCAGAACAGCTTCAGACATATTGAACCTAGCCATACCCTCATGGGGGATTATTTCCCCGTACAAGCGGTATGATTGACTGTCCTGCCAGCTGCTGCATACATCACGCAGTTTCCTTACAAGGGATCTACTGTATAATTCGAATGACTTATTGTTTTCTACTGAAGACCTGCTGATATGGTGTGCTCGCGGATCAGAACGATCACTACGAAGGATCGCCAGTGTGCCTTCTTCTGGATTTACCAACAGCAGGACGTAAGTTGGGGCACCGATTGAGCGAAGTGTGTTTTTATGTATCCTGATGCGATACTTTTTAAGGTCGACCAGTATAGCAGGCTGCACTGGGCTATTTTCAGTCATATTTCATCATCCCTCCTGACAGGACGGACTGTCCCTCGAATGTATCTGCTGGAGCGGCAATGGATTTATCCGTGATGCCAAAAACGGTATAACCTTCGAAAATATTTACTTGAAGCAGTCGGCGGTGTTCTTCGACTGGCAAACCAAACTGAGTTTGCCACTCGGCAGGGAAGACGGGCGTACGTGAGGTCTTCATCTTATCTCCGTCGCTTCGGAAACGCTGGTAGATTTCCGTTGCTGTCAGATCAAAGATAAACAGGTGCTCGCTGCCGCTTTGAATCAGCTTCCCAAGAAGCTTATAACGATAATCTGGGTTCCAATCCATTAGTTGAATAACCTTGGCAAAGAACATGCGGCAGAGTATCTGCTTTGGCTTTCTTTTCTCACCACGGGTGGTGCACCAAAGAAACGAATCCTTTTCATCCTCACTGCTGGGACGGACAGCAAGCTTCATTTCTTCCGGATTTACAAGTATCTGAACATAATCAACGTGTGGCAGACGAGTCAGGCATGCTTTGTTAAGCGAAATCCTGCAATTATTGAAAGTGATGGAAGGCTCATAAACATGAGCAAAGAATTCTCGGCGAACCACCTGATAACCATCATAACTGAAGGCATCATCTTGTATATTTTCTTCTACTGTCGCTGATATCGGTTGTCCCTGCAATATTGCATCATCACTGGTGCAGAGCAAAACATGGTCACTCTCCATCCCCAACATACTCCTGTTCCATGTTATAGATTATCTGCTTTATTTTACTGCCGACAACATCGGCATTGGTGACATTCAATACCTGAGAATCGCAAAATGGTTGTCCCTCTTCGTTTACATTCCAGATGCCTTGACTGTCGAAGGTTGCTAATTCCCGTGCTTGCGCATGTCTGTAAAAATTACTGCCAAAGGTATTTGCCCATGCAGAGGGATACGCCATAATATCCTTCTTAGGACCTGAAGTGAAAGGGCGCACATCGTTTGGAAGCAAATCATCATTCATTGTTTCCTCGCTAGCCAACCCCAGAGTGTCCTGTGGTATAAATATTTCAGTTTCCCTCATATCAAAGATTACGACAGCCTCGTTATCCTTTTGCCTGTATATACCTCTCACGCGATATTTACAACCTAATTTCCAGCCGAAAAGTTCGTACAGAGTTTTAATATATGCTGTGCAGCTGACTGGTCGAGAATAATACTGACCTTCATTGAGATTAGCCCATCGTATTGCGTTTTTTGTCTCTTTCGAACAAGAGCGTGCCACAAGCAGGTGCTCATCTGGATGAACCAGCATTTCTATATAGAGAGTTTTGTCAAGTTTCCGGATGCACTCTGTACTGAACACTATAGAATCAGCAGATAAGGTGACACATATCTTTCGGGCCGTATTAAAGAATTGCGAACGTGCAATTTCATACCCGCGCAAGTCAAAATCACCGGACTGAGCCTCAATCTGAAATCTTTCTGCTTGTAGTTTGTTGCCATCGTCATTGACACTGCAGGATGCCGCCCGGTAATCATCGGCACAAAAACCTACCCACCGTGGATTAACTGAGACAAACCCCTTTAAGGCTCCGTCACGAATGACCTGTAGTTCTGGCAGGATTCCTTTATTACCATACCTAGCATTGCTGATAAGGCGCTGGACGGCTATAAAATCATCTCTTGAGACAATTGCTTCATGATGGTTTCGTTTTCGGTATTGATTTCGGTTCTGTTTATTTTTCTTGGATTTATGATCAAGATAATTTGGAGTCCATGTTTTACGGGCCAGGACGTCTCCGCAATGCCTCTCGTTTTGTAGGATATGAAGAATAGTACCCGGTGACCACGAGGCGTTATTCTTTTTTGTCCGGCGTCCAAGTTTGGTCAAGGTGTCGGCAATCTGGGCGCAGGTATACCCGTAGAGATACATGAAGAAGATCAAACGAACTGTCTCGGCTTCCTTTTCATTGACAACAAGGTTCCCGTCCTCGTCTAGATCATAACCAAGTAGTGGAGGTGTAAGGAATATGCCCCTGCGGAAACGCATTTCAATGGATGAGTTCATAATCTCACTTTTATTGTGTGATTCCTCTTGTGCCATAGTAGCCATAAAAGATAGGAGCATTTCGCTATTGCTGTTAAGGGTGTAGATATTCTCCGTTTCAAAGAAAACGCCGACGGGTGGCTGCATTGCCGCCAACTGACGTACATAACCGATGCAGTCCAGAATATTTCTCGCAAAACGTGCGACCGTCTTAGTCACAATAAGGTCAATTCTTTCGTCCTGACAATCTTTTATCATTTTAATGAAGGCATCGCGGTGTTGGAGTGACGTACCGGAGATACCTTCATCGGCGTAGATCTCCACCAGATTCCAGTTTGGATGACGGCTGACGAGATCTTTGTAGTGGTTTTTTTGAAGCTCATATGAAGATGTTTGTCGCGGATCGTCGGTAGAAACCCGCGCATACACTGCCACTCTCTTCTTATTGATACTGTCGAAAAGATTCTCTTGCGATATAGCTGGGATAACGTCAAGTTCATCCAAGTCAATACCTTTATAACGTTCACGAATACGTGCTTTCTGACCTTCTGCTTCTTTCATTGTAAACACTCCGTGGATAATTTTACCTTTCCAATTATATAGAGCACGTAACGATGAGAAAATGAACTGCGGGTCTATGAGTTGACCTGCAGTTCATTTTCAAGTGAAATAAATACAGTTATTATCAAAAACTGGTGACATTTGGCATCGACTATACTTTTAACAGAATCAGAAGCCCTCGCCAGTTGTGTGGAATTTAGAACTATTCACGGAAGGAGGGCAACGAATGTCTGTTAATTTCAAAATCATTGGGACCAGAATTAAAGAAACTCGTATACTTAACCGAATGTCCCAGGCGGCATTAGCAGAACGGGTTGAAATGTCTGTGACCTACATAAGTCATATTGAAACGGCAAAGAAGCAGGCAAGTCTGAAAGCACTTGTGCGTATTGCAAATGTTCTTGGCGTTACTGTGGATTATTTATTAGCAGGTAATCAGGTAAACGATTCAGCAGAGTATAGGACAGATTTGTTGCGGCTAATGGAAGGATGCAGCAGCTGTGAGAAACGGATCATTTATGATATTGCCTCGGCAACCAAAAAGAGTCTTCAAGAAAACAAAAGGATGCAATTCGAAGACAATCAGTTGTAATATCAGGTAGCCATTTTCAGTAAATCCGGTGGTTCGCCTTCGGTAATATTGCATTTATTTAATACCGCAAAAGGTAGTCCTGCTTGACTAATGAGTGACCTGAAATCAGAATGCGCCGATGCGATGTCGAAAAATGGTGAAATTCAATGGCTTTGGAAACGCAGGAGAACAAACTGCCAAAGGGGTATTATTGTATAGATAGATTTCTAAGATATTTGCTGAGATTAGGGGAATTACAACCCTGTGTACTACTGAAGGCTAAGAAAAATCTAGTTAAGTTTAGCATGGAATAGTGAAATCTGGGAGTGACAATCACACTTGTGTTTAAGAATGGCTCAAGTTTGCGATATCTGTGGTATGTGATTTTTGCATGGAGGATTTAACATGGCACTTAAACCAGAATATCAAACTTTTAACGGAGTTCTGAATCAAAGACTCTTTGGAATTCCAAACTATCAAAGGGCTTACAGTTGGCAAACCCAACAAAGACGAGATCTTTTTGATGATATTTTGAAAATAGCCAATAACGCTGACCAAAATAGGCATCATTTCATGGCGACGATTGTATGCCTGAAAACACACAAAACAGAAGAGGTAGGTACCGACGAACTCGAACGTTTAGACGTAGTTGACGGTCAACAACGCTTAACCACCTTGATAATTTTGTTAAAGGCAATTTCAAAGAAACTATTATTAGGTGATTCTGTTCAAAAGGAAGAAGCCAACAAAATAAATAAAATATTGGTTAAAGATGAGCAGAGGTTAATTCTGCTTCAAACAAACCATGACAGTTCAATGATATTTAGAAAATACTTGATGTTCGGAACCATTCCTGAGGAAAAGAGTTTAAGCACTATTGCTGAATGTAATCTTCTAATGGCTTTCAAAGAATGTGAAGCATTTATTGACGAATGGGAACAGGAATATTCGGTAGTTGATTTACTTAAAATCATAAAAAATAGGTTGGATTTCATCTTTTATGCTTTAGAAGACGAAGGCGCCGTTTATACAGTATTTGAGGTGCTAAACAGTAGAGGCCTAGAGGTTGATTGGTTAGATAAATGTAAAAGCATGTTAATGGGAATTGCCTTTGAAAAGTTAACAAAGGATGTATCGGAAGAGACAATTAATGAATTACATAAATGTTGGAGCAAGATTTATTATTCAATAGGGAAAAGAATAATACAAGGTAGGGAAATATTAAGTGTTTCCTCGACTCTTATCAATAAAGAAAAAGTAAGCAAACCACTTTCTGCCGAAAAAGCTATTGATTTGTTCAGAGACTTAGCAATAGAAGATCCACTTCAAGTCATTGATATTTCTAACTGGATATTAGATGTTACTGAAAAATTAGTAGAAATCTATTCTGAGAGAAGAATCAATGCAGTAACAGATATAGCTCATGCTAGACTATTGGCCATTGCAATTAGATTATCTCCAACGTTAAAACAATTCGAAATTAAAGAGCTTCTTGATTGGTGGGAAAGGATAACCTTCAGAATATTTGGCATGTGCAGAAAGGATTCTCGTACGGCTGTGGGCGATTATACTAAACTCGCTTATACGATAATAAATGAGGACAAGTCCAAGCTATATATTATTGAAGAATTAAGGAAGATTGGCCTGAAAAGCCCTATTGATGAAGCTGTTAAAGAATTAGAAGAGACAGATTGCTATAATGGTTGGGAAAATGACTTGAAGTACTTTTTATATAAGTACGAAGAATATTTGGCAATGGAGCAAGGAGAGAACATCAGTGCTGAGGTTTGGGAAAAAATATGGAACGCAAGCCCTAGTACAACCATTGAACATATACATCCCAAAGGCCCTCTTACTCCAGTCTGGAAGGACAAAATTAGCAATAGACAAGACTATGTCGATAAACATGTTAACAGGCTAGGGAATTTATTATTGCTACCGCCAAATATTAATAGCAAGGCAGGGAGAAGGGCATTTGCTGAGAAAAAGTTTGTATATAAACAAAACTATTTGAAGATGATGGACGAAGTCCTAAGCAAAAAGGATTGGAGAAGGCAAGAAATTGAGCAGAGAGAAAAGGAATTAATAAAATTTGCTAAGAAAATGTGGAGTGATCCGGTTAAGGAGACCTAAACAGTCAGAGCATGAAGAAATACTTATAGACCTTTATAAAAAGAAGGTTCCTATAAATGAAATAGCTATCACTCTCAAACGTACAGAAAATGGGATAAAAGCAAGGCTTAGAAAACTTGGATTAATGGATCGTTAACCAATGCAAAGTGGCTGCGAGGGTTAAGATGGCGTTAATTAATTGCCCGGAATGTGAAAATAGAATATCGGATAAGGCGGAAAGATGCCCTCATTGTGGATTGCCGTCTAGTTTTTTTATGCTTCAAATAACAAAACGTGAGGTCATTAGCCCGGAACTAACCCAAGAGTCCAATGTTGATTTTTCTACGATTGGCAATGCATTAATTTCGTTTGACCGTGATTACAGCTCGTATTTTTCTAGTAACCATTACATATCCAATAAAGAAAAAGAAAGCATCAAAGCGATATATGGAAGCTATTTTGAGTGTTTGAATAACCAATTAATATATAACTATATTCTTAATAATGCCACTAGTATTGATTTAACAATGGCGAAATCGTTTCTGCGAAAGTATGGCAATCTTGACGCTGATATCTTACTGCATAACAGCCAGTATGTAGAAAACGCACTTGTCCGTGAAAAGGACTATTTTGACAATATATTAAACATTATCGATCCCAATATCATGCTTGACGAAGAACAACGTCGTGCTGTTATCACCGATGATGATCATTGCTTGTTGGTTGCTGGAGCAGGAGCCGGTAAAACAACCACAATGGCGGCAAAAGTGAAATACTTGGTAGAAAAGAGGAACGTTTTACCGAAGGAAATTATTGTTATCTCATATACCAATAAGGCAATTGATGAATTGAAAGAGCGAATTAATAAAACACTGAGAATACCGGCCAAAATATGTACTTTTCATTCATTTGCTTTTGATATTGTAAAAAAGTTCACTACAGAGCCACCGGAAGTCAATTTTTCTTCCTACCAAATAGTCTTCGATATGCTAGAAAAAGCGATTTTCAATAATAAACCTTTAATGCGTAATCTGGTACTGTTCATGGGGTACTATTTTGATTTAGCTGAGGATATTTTTAAGTTTGATTCACTGGAACAATATCATTTGATCAAGTCCTCCCAGGTTTATGAAACGTTAAAAAGCGGCATTGGAGAATATGTTAGGAAGGTAGAGTACCAAAGAAGCAGACAAGTTAAAACAATAACGGGGGAATACTTACGGTCGGTCCAAGAAGTGCAAATAGCTAATTTCTTATATTTAAATTCCCTGGATTATGAGTACGAGCGTATATATGATCATGAAATACATGGTTCAAAGAAAAAATACACCCCGGATTTTTATATTTCTCAAGGAGAACATTCAGCATACCTGGAACATTACAGTCTGACCGAAAAAGGCTATAGTAATCTTCTAACGCCACAACAGATTGCAAAATATGAAAAAAGCATCCGTGACAAAAGGGAAGTGCACAAGCACTTCAAGACAACTCTTCTAGAAACCTGGTCGCTCTACAATGACCGTCGTTCATTGATCGAGCATTTGAAAGAGATCCTTGAACAAGAAGGGTTTGTTTTAAAGCCCCGTGATTTTGAGGAAGTATATAAGAAGATTGTTGAGACGGGTAAAGACAAATATATTGTTAAGCTCATATATTTTATGATGAATTTTATAGAGCAATATAAAACAACAGGATATGATCAAGGCGGGTTTGAAGTTCTACGTAAAAAGACTGATAATCCGAGAACACTCTTATTTCTTGATATTGCTGAGCCGGTATATAACTATTACCAGGAAACACTACACAAAAGAAACCAAGTCGATTTTTCTGACATGATAAATGACGCTAATTACTATCTACAGGAAATTGAACGGCAAAATATGGATTTGCCATATAAATATATAATCATTGATGAATTTCAAGATATCGCCCGTCAAAGGTTCAATCTAACGAAAAGGTTATCTGAAATAACAAGAGCAAAAGTTGTAGCTGTCGGCGATGATTGGCAGTCGATTTTTGCTTTTGCAGGTTCTGACATAAGTTTATTTACACGATTTCTTGATCTGATGGGTTCGGGAACGGAACTGAAAATAACACACACATATCGAAATTCACAGGAGCTCATAGATATAGCAGGGGGGTTTATACAAAAGAACTCGGAACAAATTAGAAAGAAGCTAGTATCACCAAAGCATCTCGAAAACCCGGTAGTGATTGTTCCTTTTGATGATAGCAGCAAGCCAATGGTAGCATTATCAAAGGTGGTTGTTAACACTATTGGTGAGTTGATTGAAGAATACGGAGAAAAGTCATCAATACTGCTGATAGGTAGATACAATTATGATATGTACAAACTGTTTAATACAGGAGAGTTTGAACAGTTGGCGGGTAATAGGGTTAAATGCAACAAATACCCTAATGCCCATATTAGCTTCATGACAGCGCACAGTTCAAAGGGGCTTGGTTATGATAACGTTATTTTGATCAATATGTTTGAAGGGAAGTTCGGATTTCCTTGCCAACTGGAGGATGATCCGATTATTAAACTGGTTACTTACGAAGATAAGAGTATGCCTTTTGCAGAGGAGCGCCGCTTGTTTTATGTTGCTCTGACGAGAACGAAAAATAAAGTGTATATTACTGCTCCGAAAACCAGGCCATCAAGATTTTTAGTTGAACTTATTAAAGATTATGATTTACCCCATCCGGCTGATATGAATATGGATACTGTTGATTTATTTGGTTTAAGATGCCCGGACTGCGGTTTTCCGCTGAAATATGAGTTTAATAAGAACTATGGCTTACCGCTTTATATTTGTACAAATGATGCAGAGGTATGTGACTTCATGACAAACGATCGAGTTAATCGGCATGATATATTCAAATGCCCAAAATGCTCTGACGGATATATGATTGTTAAGAGAAATCCTAGTAACGGGGATGTGTTTTTCGGTTGTACCAATTATTATAATGAAGACATGAGATGTACGAATATGATTTCGATAAAATAGTCCGGTGACTGTTCCGAACAGTAAGGTTTGTTAGTGTATTATGAGGTGATATCTGTTGGAAATACATCCATCTAACAGCATAGTTCAGCAGGAAGCGGAAAGCATTATTATTAAAGCATTGGAACAAAAGCTTGGGTTTGAACGAGGTACACTTTATCCTGCGAATATTAAATTGGGAACAGCATTGGTAAAAGTAGATGGATATAATGAAGAGCACGGAATAATTTGTGAAGTATATGCTCATATAGGCAAGTTAAAACCAGCTCAGTCAAACAAGTCGATTAACGATGTGATGAAGATGTTGCTTATCGAGCGCAAAACCGAGAGACATTATAGGAAGATAATTGTGGTCTGCGACTCAGAGGCTGAGAATCAATTGAAAAATAACGGGTGGAAAGCCTTGGCGATACAGGAGTTTGGGGTGGAAGTAATGAGGGTTGAAGTCAATGAAGAGCTCCGCCAAAGAATAATCGAAGCTCAGAGGGGGCAATATAGGTAATACTCGAGTTATTAAATAAATACCCCATCCAAGGCTTTTGCATACCCCAGGATGAAAATGCACACCACCACTCTGAAATCGTTGAAAGATTGACAAAAGGGTGTGCAATTGTATCATTTTATAGTAGGGTAGCCATTATTCATTTTTCATGAATGGGGTGAATTATGTGGGAGATACGATGAATCAATTAAGAAACAAACGCGAAACAATACTTGGGATTGCACTAAAATATGGCGCTTCGAATCTGCGCATTTTTGGCTCCAGTGTGCGGAATGAAGATGGACCGGATAGTGATGTAGACATACTAGTGGACTTTGAACCTAGCCGAAGTCTGTTTGATCTTATTGGATTGAAGCTGGAGCTTGAAGAAACACTGGGACTGACCATTGATCTTGTAACTGAACGCGGCCTGCATCCGATGATCGCTGGTCATGTTTTGGAAGAGGCCGTCAACCTATGAAAGATGACAAGGTATATTTGCTACATATTCTTCAGTGTATCAAAGACATTGAAGAGTTTACCGCTGGAGGACGAACTGCCTTTTATCAATCACGCCTAATTCAAGCTGCTGTAATTCGGAATTTAGAAGTTATCGGAGAAGCCACTAAACATATATCAGATGACCTTCGCCAGCAAAATACCGAAATACCATGGAAACAGATGGCTGGATTGCGAGATGTACTTATTCATGATTATATGGGTGTTGACATTGAAATCGTTTGGAATGTGGTTGATAAAAATCTTCCTGCAGTGAAGGAACAGATCGAAGAAATAATTGCTCGTTAACTCCAGGCCATGGAAGCAAAAGAGAGATGAGAAACCTCGATCCACGATTTATTTACTGAAGCTAGGAAAATTGAAATATAATGAAATATCTCTAAAGGACCAGGCAGGTCCTTTTGTTGTTTCTAGGATATTAGTATGGTTTACTTTGGTTAGGTCGTGCGGGGAGGAATGAATATGCTTACTATTCAATGTGCAAAAAGACTGGCGCAAGAATTGAATATGAACGTTTCGAAAGAACAAATAGCAGATAAAGACCCGCTATACTCTTGGCATGCTTATCTATTCTTGATAAACCGCCGTAAATGTGTGTTGATTATGAACAACAAAACCCGATATAACTTTGTTTTGTATGGGCTAAAAAAGGCCGATTTTATGCACTTTAGTCAACTGGTTATCGAATCAATTGCGGAAAACCTGGCCGCAGATGGGATTGATCAAGAGACTATTGATAAATATATCTCCTACTGTGGCGAAGTCAGGTACACTGCTGCCAGTGAACGCAGCATTATTGGGCAAACGAATGAAATGAGGTTTGCGGCAGAAATGTATATCAAAACAGATAAAGAAGACGGCTGCGAAACGGACTTGTTCGAACTTAACCGGTACTTGAATCATTTTGTCATG
The DNA here is from genome assembly GCA_050259595.1 of Acidobacteriota bacterium. Taxonomy (GTDB): domain Bacteria; phylum Bacillota; class Syntrophomonadia; order Syntrophomonadales; family DTU052; genus JBLNAX01. The sequence continues at coordinate 25,301 of JBLNAX010000087.1, forward strand.
CTAAAATTGCCTGAAACATACTCTCGTGAATCCATGATTAAGGCATTAAAGGGCTTGTAATCGCGGACACGGGGCAAGAAATGAACCGTCCCCAACTTGCTTAAGGAGGAAAATGTATCTAGTAGATTATGGCCCGCGGGAGAGAATCATAGATGATATAATGACCGGAATCCCTGAATTACGGCTCTTAATCAATTTGTGCAAAGTAGCAGATATACCTCTGTTGGGCATGTTAACTGAAATTAGTATTTAAGCACACCGGTTACGGTATGGTTTGTGGATCCAGAATCTTATTGGTCAAATTTCTTAAAGCTATTGGAAGCCTATATTTTAAATCGATAAAGTGTTGATCAGAAGTTAAAAAGAATGTAACAAATGGGAGATATACTCCATGAAGACCATCAAAAATAGCCCCTCTAGAATTGATTTTACCTTCTTCAATTTGCATGAATGTGATTTCAGCAACTGTCCAGTATGGTCCATGGTTGATAATTTTCGGATGATGATCAATTATGTATTTTAGACGTTGGAAAGGATCATCAATTCCTTTCTTATTCCAAAAATTTTCAATGACATCTCGCGAAATATCTATTGATAGGCAAATTTGCATGAACAAAACAAACATGTTTATGAGGCTAATTTTATTGGCTACTTGTTGGTCCGTGTGGAGGATTAGGTCATTACCATAGATTCTGTGAAACTCACCAATCAATAACTTCATCTCAGTCATTTGTCATCATTACTTCCCATAGCGTAGTCGTAGAAATATAGAAGTACCGTCCTCTGGAATTGTGATAATTCCTTGTAACGGTTGCATCTCTACCAGTCAAGTGTCTCGTAAGATAATCAACTGCTGAGGTCTCAAAATATAGATTTTTCATGATGTCCCTTCTATAGGCTATTAATATCTGGTGTAGCCACCTTCTGACATGATTTTAGCATTATAAATTATGTCGAATCCACTAAAATATGAAAGGACAAGTAGATTATTTGTAGAAATCCTTATATATGAAAATCAAGATTGTTATGACAGATGTAATATCGGGAACGCCCACGGAGTTCGAATTTGAGTGCTCTAGCGATACTACATTATCTAATTTAATTTACCATACAGGGCATAGCTATTCTGAGTTGGAACTAGATAGGTATTACTTCATAGGACCCGAATTTGGGATGTTTTCTAACGAGCTTCCGTATCTTCAAGTAAATAACAGAGTACTTTGGAATGTTCAGTATGAAGAAGCTAAAGTGGTTGATTTCGTCCAGACTCATGGATTAAAACAAAATGATAAAATATATTTTTCGGTAGGAATGATTCAAGCTGGTGGACCTGGCATCAAATTAATTATGGACTTGTGGAAGGAATGCTATCCGATTCTAGACCAATTTGCTACAACTGTTGCTATTCTGGGGTTTACCGTTAAATTTAGTACCTGGCTTAAAATTATATGTGGATTTAGCAAAAGGAAAACACCTCCTACAGCATTCTTTGATTTTATTACGCGGAAGGATACTTGGAACCCCCATGAATTGGCTAGCATGTTGCGACTTAATTCTAGCGAGGCAAGACACTTACTAAAAGGGCTTGGGTATGAATGGGACAAAAATACTATGCTTTATTGTAAAACTGCTATTACAGAAGAGCTGATAAAAGGTATTCAAGAAATAAATTGTTTTCAGGTCGGTAACTTGAGTGGTTAGTTTGATCAGTTAAAGAGTGTTGATGTTACAGAAAAGGGCTTTTAAAGCCCTTATATTATTTGAACAAAGAAAGACTTTATCGGCAAGATTATGCTGAAGAATTCTATTTAGGTGCTGATCTAAATTTGTCCAAGGCAATCTTCATCTGATTCTGGATTTCTTTTGCTTGCTCAAACTCCGCTAAATGAATAATGTTTTGTTTATCAGCAAACCATTTGTACAAACTCTCGACGATTGACCAGTAGTCATCACATACTACTTCAAGTCTGATTTTCGATGGTTGTGAGGCCAGGTATTCCTTGGATTTCTTTTTCCAACCATCCCAATTTCTTAATTCATCTAAATGTAGGTTAATATAACTGTCCATTTGCTCATCAATTGGAACCAAAGTTGCCGATATCACTGGAATCTTCGTGTGTAAAAAGTAATTTCTAAGGTCTTTTACAAAATTAGAAATAGGGGATTCAGCAAACGTGGCCTTTACTGTCGCGTTGTATTCGTTCCAAAATGGAGAATTACTATAAAGATCTTTTGCGAGTATTCGTGTGTGATCTACTAAAGAAGCTGAAGCAGCCAGGAAGTTATGTAATAGTCTAATGACTTCCTTTTGCATTGTCTCTAACTTAAGCCGGTTTTGAACATTCCAGACATCTCTAATAAAATCATGGTTATTAAATAATTCGAAGCATCTTTTTAACTCTAGGTAATTACGAGTAAGAATGAAATGGGATATTCCTAGATTCCTTTCTGCTTGCAGTGTTTATGTTGTAGGCAATTTCTGCCTTATTCTGACATTATAGCATAAATGAGATAGGTTGCTTGGTTCAGAATACTGGTGGGATCTTAGAGGTGTTTGACTAAAATGATTGGCTCACTTAGTGATTTCGCGGCAAGCTTTTGCTTCCATTTTGAGGTTTTCGGCAAACATATGGTTCCATCCCAAAAATAACCCCAAATTAGTAGAGCATAAAATTGGATTTTTTGTACCCTCAGCGGCAAGCTTATGCTTCCAGTCGCGGCAAACATATGAATAAAACCACATCAAGGAAATCGGCTTATGTGTTTCTTGGGATGAAACGTCACAGCAGTTAGCTGGTCTGTAACCATTCTTTCATGAAGAGACGGAGCTTTGAACTAAAGAGAAATATAAGTAGTTACCACGGTATACTATTTCCCTTTAACGCCAATAATGAAATAATAACAATATAACATGCGAGTTATTTCATATTGATTGACAAAAGAGAAATAAGCGCGCATTATTTAAGTTGGAATTTCGCTTTTGAGGAGAGCAACATGGAAAACCGGGCTGGACAATTTAAACTGAATCTGAGCGGCGAACTTCAATACAAATCATTTTTACCAAAACCACTGCCTCCAAATCCACCCGTCGCGATGGATGAGGAAGCGGTCAGTCTGCTTGCGAAGGCAAATCGCAGTATTGGAATTCTGGAGGGAGTATCGAGCCAGGTTCCCAATATTGAGATGTTTGTTTCCATGTATGTTCGTAAGGAAGCCCTCCTGTCATTGCAAATTGAGGGCACGCAGGCGACGCTTGATGATATACTCGACCCAAATGTCGAAGAGAATACCAACGCAAATGTTGCGGATGTGATCAACTACATCAAAGCATCCCAATACGCCAAGGCAAAACTGAAGGAACTTCCTATATGCAACCGGCTTCTTCAGGAGACGCATGGCGTTCTCATGGAGGGACTTCGAGGGAGCGAAAAAACCCCTGGCGAATTCAGACGCAGCCAGAATTGGATCGGGCCTGCCGGGAGCACTTTGAGAGATGCAAGATACATCCCGCCCAATCCGGAGGACATGGTAGAGGCAATGTCCGATCTTGAAAAATTCATTAACGCGGATGATGACCTGGATGCTTTAGTTAAGAGCGCCTTGATCCACTACCAGTTTGAAACCATCCACCCCTTTCTGGATAGGAACGGAAGGATCGGCAGACTGCTCATTGCGCTCTATCTGATGGGGAAAAAGCTTCTAAGCCATGAAACACTGTACGTCTCCTATTTTTTAAAGAGAAACCGGATCGAGTATTATGACCGCTTAACCGAGGTCAGGGTGAAGGGCAATTTCGAGCAGTGGGTAAAATTCTTTCTTTTGGCCATCTACGAATCGGCCGAGGATGCTATAGAAACCATCAATGCATTGATCAAGCTTCACAATCAGAACTATGTAACAGTACAAAACACGGGACGGGCAGCCAAGACCATCGTGAAAGTGTTCAATTATCTTGAATCAAGCCCCATCATTGATATCAAGAAGACGTGCGAAGCTCTTGACTTATCTTTCAACGCGGTGTCGAATGCAGTAAAAACCATGATGGAATTGGGGATTTTAAGGCAAACTGAAAACGTGCGCAGAAGTCGTGTGTTTGCCTATGAAGATTACCTTGCCATTTTACGCAAAGATACGTAGGCTTCATGGCCAGGATGCAAAGGGTTAAAGGAGAATTCTGCACTTATCATATAATCCAGCGGGGCAACGAGATAAAGGCGACAAGACCAGGTTTTTGCACACTCTGGCTCAGGTCGGAAGTACAATTTCCTGGTCTATTGTTATTGTTTAATGGATAATCATGTTCACTTGCTAATCAATGACAAAGCGAGAAGCGAAAGGGAGTGACACTTTATGACAAACGAGCGCGTGTACAAGATGGCGTTTTCGAGCGTCTACCCGTTACTCGTCCAAAAGGCGGAGCGTAAAGGGCGCACCAAATCCGAGGTTGATGCTTTGATTTGTTGGCTGACGGGGTATGACGATGCTGGCTTGCAAGCGCAAATTATGAAGAATATCAATTACGAAACCTTCTTTAGTGAAGCGCCGCAGATAAACCCGAACGCCGCCAAAATTTCAGGTGTGATTTGCGGGCATCGCGTCGAGAATATCGAAGACCCTCTTATGCAGAAAATCCGTTGGCTTGATAAACTGGTGGACGAATTGGCAAAAGGCAAGCAATTGGAGAAAATTTTGAGAAGCTGAGGTTTGACATATCCAGGCTATAGAAGTGGTCGCGGTGGTCTGCTCCGTTTTTCTGGCGGATAAGCTGAATCCTGCCGAACTTTTCCCCATGCTTGTCTGCGAACTTCGCTAGGCCCACTGTTTTTGGGTAGTTTTCTGTAAAAGTATTCTAAAAGTACTATGGACAGGGGGTTAATAACGTAATAGTATTGCATTATCGTGATATTTTGCAGGTGATGTTGTTACCCCGCATACAGAGGAGGGATGAACTATTCTTTACTACATAAGGGTTGGCGTGATTCTCATATTTTTATCACTGGTTTCCCTCGGGGGCATTTTTGCCTGTCTTCTGCGTCCCTTTCATCCTGATAATACCAGGATATTTGCCAGGATTTTTTCCTGGGGTGGAGCAATGATCCTGGGGCTTAAGATCCGTTGTCACAACTTTGCCAGTCTGCGCAACATAGGCCCCTGTGTATATATTGTTAACCACCAGCACAACCTGGATCTGATCGTCTGCGGACGTGTTGTGGCAAAGCGCACTGTCACCGTGGGTAAGAAGAGCTTGCGTTTTCTGCCTTTCTTCGGACAGCTGTACTGGTTGGCTGGGAACATTTTTGTTGACCGGAAAAATCAGACCCGTTCCAGGGATACCATCAGTTCCTCTACCCGCTCCTTGACCAAAAAGAACACATCGATCTGGGTGTTTGCAGAGGGCACCCGCAACCGCGGCCGCAATCTGCTGCCTTTTAAGAAAGGTGCATTTGTGATGGCTATAGATGCCGGCGTCCCCATCGTACCGATTTGTGTCAGCAGCTATCCTCTCTATATGAACTTGCGCAAGCTGCGCAGCGGAGTGGCTGACATTAGAATCCTGCCGCCCGTGATGACCGATAAATTGACCCGGGCCAATATCGACAGCCTGATGACCCAGTGCTGGGAGAAAATGAAGGAAAACATTGCTGCTATGGACCAGGAAGTATATGCAATGAGCTGACGGAAGGGAATTAAGTCTAGGCTGTTCTTTCTGCTTCCTTAGATTCGGGGTGCTTAGTTAAGATGAGCCCGCTTTTATGTTTCTTGAGAGGGAAGCATATCAATATAACTGCTCCTTTGTCATGTCCTTGTCACAACAAAATGAAATGAACGCTTAGGACCGTATCTTCCGGTCTTTTTTGCTTTTTAGGGTGCTGATCAACAAACATAGAAATCTGGGCTCTTTGGAAATCAAGAGACTTTTTATTCCTCCATGAATAAAATATATTATACCGGAATGTATTATTTTGTTATAATATAACGCAAGCACAAAATAAGGGAGAGGAAACACCTTTATCTGTGTTTTTTTATTTAATTTTTGGGGTGGGGGGAAAACACTAATCATGAAATTGGATGCTGGAATCATTACTGATGATGTGAGGAAGACAGTCGACGAGGTTATCCAATACGTAGGGAAAGATATTACTTTCGGGATGACACTGGCTCTTGGAAAACCAATCAGGATTATCAATGAATTTTACCGGCGTGCCAAAGAAGATCCGGAAATCAATCTAAAAATCATAACTGCACTTTCGTTGGAAAAGCCTGTAGGAAAAACTGAAATGGAAGCCCGTTTTCTGAAGTCCCTGAATGAGCGGGTATTTGATGGCGTTTTGGATTTTGATTACATGCTGGATTATCGGGCTGGAACACTTCCGCCCAATGTTGAGATCTACGAGTTTTTCTGCAAAGCGGGTAATAGCTTGGATATTGCCCATGCGCAATTGAATCATTTGTCCTCAAACTATACACATGTCCCTCGAACTGCACATGCTTTAGGAACCAATGTTTGCGGAATGCTGATTGCACATCGGGACATCGACGGCAAGCGCGTATACTCCGCGGCTTGTAACCCCGATATCACCTTGGAAACAGTAAAACTTGTAAAAGAAGATCGGGCCAAGGGCAAGAAAGTGGCCATTCTGGCGGAGTCCAACGATAACATGCCGTTTATGTACGGTGATGCTCTTATGGAGCCGGAAACATTTGACTATGTTCTTCACGGTCCGGAGTTCAATTATACGCTTTTTGGGCCGCCCAAAGATTCCGTCGGCTTGATCGAGCATATGATCGGAATCAATGTCAGCCCCTTGATCAAAGATGGCGGAACCATACAGGTCGGCATCGGAGCTCTGGGAGACGCAATAGTTGCCGGGCTGATAATGCGCAATGAACACAACGGCGTATATAGGGAGGTCATTGAAAAGGCCGGGTTACTGAAACGCTATGATACTCTCGTTAATACCTGGGGTGATATCGGCGTTTTTGAGCAGGGTCTTTATGGATCCTCAGAAATGTTTGTAGATGCTTTCATGCAAATGTACAAAAGCAATATCCTGAAAAGAAGAGTTTATGAAAGCATTCCCTTAATGAAACTGATCAATGCTGGAGAGCTGGCATCTGAACATATTCCTGACGACATTATGGAAAAACTCATTCAAATGAAAGCGATCCATTCTGACCTGGATGAAGAGGACTTCGAATTCCTGATTTATTACGGCATACTCAAGGCCGGTCTTCAGTATAACAACGGCAGTATTATTGACGGCAATACCACGTACTCGACCAAATTAAGCGATGCCGAAAACCTGAAAAAGATCAAGCAATTGCTGGGCAGCAAACTCCAAAATGGCCAGGTTATCCAGGGCGCTTTCTTCCTTGGCCCGCAAGCCTTCTATCAAGCACTCAATGATATGAGTGAAGAGGAGAGAAAGAACTTCGGCATGTCCGGTGTCGACAAAGTCAACCAGCTTTATGGCGGTGAAGAGCTGCGTGCTCTGCAAAGGAAAGATGGCCGTTTTGTCAATGCCGGCATGGTCGCCACACTTTTAGGCGCCAGCGCGGCTGATCAGCTCGAAGATGGCCGGGTGGTCAGCGGTATCGGAGGTCAGTACAACTTTAACGCAATGGCTCATGCATTGCCTGACGGAAGATTCATTCTGATGATAAAGAGCACAAAAGGATCAGGCAAGAATCTCAGATCGAATATCGTCTTCAGTTATGGCCATTGTACGATAACCAAGCATAACCGGGATATTATCGTAACTGAATATGGCATTGCGGATCTCAGGGACATGCCTGAGAACGAAGTGGTAAAACGAATGCTCCAGGTGTCTGACTCCAGATTCCAGCCGCAGTTGCTGAATGAGGCTAAAAAAGCCGGTAAACTGCCTATGGACTATGAAATACCGGAAGAATACAGAAACAATTTTCCTGAAAAGGTTGTCGCACTCTTAAAGCCTTATCAGGCCCAGGGTTATTTCAAACCCTTCCCATTTGGCACGGACTTAACCGATGATGATGTGGCTCTGGGCGGTTCTTTTAAGGTTATGAAGGCCTTGAAGGAAGGTGCGCCGGTCAAAATGTTCACCGGTCTGGCCAGGGAATTTCTCCGGCCGATCCCTGCATCCGCACAACGTCACCTGGAGAGAATGGGCCTTGCTAAGCCCGCATCTTTCAAAGAGAAAATGCTTCGGAAAATGGTCGTGTTCGCCCTGAGGAATAACAATCGGCTTTAGATGTACGATTCGATACTTCCAAGATTGCATGAGGGCCCCTCCGACCATGGAGGGGCTTTGTGTTAAGTGAAAAACTTCCCTGCTTTCATGTAAGCATAATGGTTTAGAGATTAAGAGAGGACAGCACTGACATGGAAAACGTATCAAGTGAAAATAAATTAGAATCAATAAAATCCTTACAATCGACAATCAGTAAATCCGAAAAGGCCTTGGCTAAGATGACTGAGAAAGGCGCAAATACTACCTTAATAAAGAAACGACTAAAAGCTCTTCACATCGGCTTAGCCGTGCTAGAAAACGTTTGGAACCAAAGACCCCATCATTACACCCCGGAAGATTTGGCTGAAGTTCGCAATGTTCTTGCTGGTTTATTACCATCAATTGAGGACATTTATGCTAAGTCAAAGGCAGGTAGTCCTCAAAGAACTCTTTTGGAAAGAAGAATCAAAGCATTGGAGCTAGCTGTTCAAGCGATTGACGATCTTTAGCCAGACCACTAGCAAGTATTACTCGACAAAGACCAGCTCGGCCGGTCTTTTTGTGCTTCTTGGGGTAAGGAGGAGTTTGACGGTTCAAAATACTGGAGCTTACATAAACCTCCCATTGTTAGCAAGGATTATCAGGAAGTGCGTCGAAGAAGATAATGAAATATTAGGTATAGGAGGCATTATGTATTCCTTTATAAACAACCAGAAGTTGAAAAAGATTATCTCTGTTATTTTAACCTGTTGTTTACTTCTTATCATGCCGGCTTGTTCAAAGACCACTACCACCACGCCGAAGAACGACGCAGCCCAAACGACGCAAAAAACATCCGATAAAATAGCGGAAAACACATCTGAATCAATACAGGACCCATTCGCCAACCTGCTGGAGAGAGCCCCTAAGGAGCCGACCAATCTGCAGGAGTTTATGAATTATCCGGTTGGTCCCCTGGCGGGAAGAGATGTTAAAAAGGAAGAAGACGCTCTTGCGGCTAAGGTCAAAGAAGTATTGCCGCCTATCAAAGAAGGGGCAGACGAAGCGACCCTGGATGCCTGGTGGCGGGCGTTCTTATATCTGTTCGCCGAACCCTACCCGGCTTCTGATCAGGTTATAGCCGATTTGAAGATAAAGAATTTTGGTGCTAAGGGAGTGACCGATTCCCGTATGGCGTTCAAGGACAAAGTGAACATACTGATTATTCTAGATGCCAGTGGTAGTATGGCCAACAAAGTTGACGGCAAGCCCATGATGGATATCGCCAAAGCCTCGATCCAGGATTTCGTGTCTGACATACCCCCGGGCGCCAATGTGGGACTGAGGGTATTTGGGGTCGAAGGAGAACAAAAGAAGAACTCCAAAAGTACGCTCCTGTATGCGATTCAACCAATGAACAAAGCAAAATTCAATGCAGCCCTCAAACCGCTGTCTCCCAAAGGCTGGACCCCGATCGCGCTCACACTGAAGGATGCAGAAAAGGATCTAGCTGCCTTTCCGGGGGAAGGCAACACCAATCTGGTGTATCTGGTCAGTGACGGTATCGAGACCTGTGGAGGAGATCCGGTCGCGGCCGCCAAATCCCTGGTCGATTCTGGTGCAAAGGCCATTGTGAATGTCATTGGTTTTAAAGCTGACATGGCTGCCCAGCGCCAATTAAAAGAAGTTGCGGCAGCGGGTGGTGGACTCTACGCCAACGCCGGGAATCAAGCCCAGCTCAAAGAGGCTCTGAGTTCGGCAAAAACAATACTAGAACAGTGGGAAGCGTGGAAAAAGGGAGCCAAGCAGGACGTCACGATACAGAAAAACCGGCAGATAGATCAGAGCCTATGGTTCGAGCATAGCTGGTACCAAGCCGAAAGCCGTGAGTCCATGAATCTCTTTTACGTAGCCACAAGGCTGTATGAGGACAAATATATCACCAGCCGTGCGAAAACCTACTTCGCAAAGAAGAGATCTGCTCGAGGTGCGCTGATCAAGAAAGTTCGAGAGGAAACCGTGGGAGAAATCCGGGGTCAAATACAGCAGAACTTTGATAAAACTCTGATTAAAATCGATGAGGAGTTCAAGGATAATACCGGACAATGAGACAGAGCTTTTGTGTTAGTAGTCGACACAATCCGGCATTGTTAGTTCTTGCCAAAAATAACAATGTCGGATTATACTACACTCACTTAGGTGTTTTTAGAATGGAGGAAGACGAGAATGAAAAAGTATATGAAGCCGAATATGAACTTTGTAAAATTAACAATGGAAGAGAGATTTGCAGGTAGTACTGGTAATCCGCCGCAGCCGCCCCCACCACCACAACCGCCAGTTATCCCTGATATCCCTCATATTTCCTTCTTTTTCTGGGGTTGTTTCTTCTAGTTGATTACGGAAAGGCAACGAGAGAAAGAACATATTTCTGTCCAAAGATAACAAGACCAGGCTTTTGCACACTCTGGCTCAGGCCAGGGCCAAGAGCAATTTCCTGGTCTATTGTTATTCTTTAATGAAAAGTCATGTTCACCTGCTAATCAATGACAATGGCAATTATTATTAGATATTGATGAAGAGCATCAATGGCCCCCCTGGTCAGTATCTTACTAGGTATAGTTCTTAACTTCTCTTATTATTGACCGGCGCTTTACTTAGAATGATTTGCTTTTTGATCATTCATCTGTTATGCTTATGCAGGCTCAAAATTGAGGATTAATAGAACCTTCCAAATTCTTTCCGTATTTAGGGGAGTTACGATGGTACTACCCTTAATGTGAGTAGAAAATTTAGGAGGTTTTTTTATGTATTCAGACAAAACACTTAGTTGCAAAGATTGTGGCGCCGAATTTGCGTTCACTGCTGCCGAGCAGGAATTCTATTCGGAGAAGGGGTTTACTAACGAACCTGGACGCTGCCCCGCATGCCGAGCTGCACGCAAGGATCAATCAAGGGGAGGCGCTCGTGGTGGTTACGGCCAATCCGATCGTCAGATGCATGAAGCTACTTGTGCAACTTGCGGTAAAATTGCAATGGTACCATTCAAGCCCAGCAATGACAGACCTGTATATTGCAAAGAGTGCTATACACCGCAGCCAAGAAGAAATAGCTGGTAGGAATCGATTTGTGGAATCCCTGGAATCGTTCGCGTTTCCAGGGATTTTTTACGTACTGGGCTATCCAAAATAGCGTTTTCAAAACAGAATAAACTTGAACAACAATTATGCTAATGTCAGTGCAGCACGTGACGGAGTTCGCCCTTTAATCTGTAATGAGTTAGGGGTCGTTTCAACCCGTTCCCGGTCATGAAAGGTACTAATCGTCTAATCCCTTCCCAATGAGAATTTGCTGCATACATTTTTCAACCCTTGACTCTCGAGTTTTGGATTGTTTGGCTGTAGAAAAATACAGAATGTATGCTCTTTGCCGGCCTGGTGTCAATGCATCGAAAGCAGTTTTCAAGGCAGGGATTTCATCTAATTTATTTTGAAATTCTTCAGGAATTGTGAGTGCTGTATTTTTCCTAGAAGTCACTTCCAAACCGGCTTTTTCTACTTCAACCGCTTCGCTAATATAGGCTTTCAAGATGGCTTCCATCTCAACTATTTCTCGAACATCGGTAAACCGAATCTGACGCGATGCCTGTACATTTTCCGTTTGTCTGATTAGAATACCATTGGCATCTTGTAACAAGGCGCCTTTGAAAAACAAAAGCGCACAGTATTCTTTAAATCCATGTATTAAAACTACGTTTCTTTTCTGAAACGTGTAGCAAGGAACCCCCCACTTCACTTCTTCTGTCAGCTGACTGTCAAGACAGATCATCCTCAACTTTTCAAATTCTTCTCGCCACTTTTTGGTTTTAATTAAGAATTCATCAACCTTAGGATTCATTCTACTCTTTTACACTCCTTAATACCTTCGTCAGAATAATCGGGAGCCAATTTCATTGGACCAGAATCGTGTACTAACACCAAGGCTGGGACTTTATCTGTAGGATTCCATCAGATCAATGAGTATTATTCGATCAGTGATTCTATTGTTATTTTAGGGGCTCTATGCGGTTGATGAAGGATTTTGAGGAAGATTTAGGGAATGTGTGTAGGAGCCTTTCATCCAGTCGAAGGCACCTGTTAAGAACTAAATGAAAATGGTGATAAATCATGAAGGAATATAAAAGAGAGTATCCCTTGTTTTCTCTATGTGGTCTTAACTGTGGACTTTGCCCAAGATATCAAAGCGAGGGAACATCAAGGTGCCCCGGATGTGGCGGCAAAGATTTTCATCTACAGCACCCAAGTTGCACAGTGATTTCGTGCAGCAAAAAGCATGGTGATGTTGAGTATTGCTTCCAATGCAACGAATACCCATGTAACAGATATAAATGCCCAAGCGAAAAAGATTCGTTCATTACCTATCGGAATGTTATAAATGATATGCAGAAAGCCATGGATAGCGGAATTGAAAAGTATCAAGCGGAGCTTAATGAAAAAATATCGTTTTTGGAATTCTTAATCAGTAATTTCAACGATGGCAGAAAAAAGAACTTTTATTGTATTGCCGTCAATCTTTTGGATCTTGCGGATCTGAATGATCTTAAAGAACATATCCAGCAATATGACGATTCAATTCCGCAAAAAGATAAAATTAAAATGGCAGAAGCTTGGCTTAATGAAAAAGCAAAGAGTAAAAATATTGACTTAAAGCTTAGAAAATGAGTGTGTTCACCGAACCCTTCAACAGCAATAGCGGGCATTACTCGATTAAAGAACCCGTAAGGGTTCTTTTGTTATTTTAGGGTCTGACGGTAATCGTCCAATTCTGTCACTGCTCTGAATGACAATTCTACCTCTATTCAAAATAATATATTGACTCTCCTGTAACTGGAAGATTTATTATAAGTGTGTAAGCTTACTAAGACGGCAGGAGGAGCTCCTTCATGTTCAAAATAGGTGAATTCTCGAGTCTAACTCAGGTCAGTGTAAAGACCCTGCGCTGGTACGACGAAATAGGGCTGCTAAAGCCGACGCTGATCGATGGCGACAATGGTTATCGTTATTATTCAGCACGTCAAATAAGCCAGTTAGCTCGAATCCTGATTATGAAGAACCTGGGTTTTAGCTTGGAACAAATCAGGGTAATGCTGGATGGTGATATCCAGGCCGGTCAGATTAGAGACATGTTAGAGTCACGCCGAAGCCAATTGGTTGACCATATGCAGGCGGAACAGGAAAGACTCAACATGGTGGAATCCTGGCTGCGGCAAATTGAAAATGAAGGAGACGATTCTGTGTCACGATATGAGGTGTTAATAAAGAGAGCTGAGCCTATTACTGTATATTCCAAACGCAAAATTCTGGAGACTGAGGATATGGCTATACAGCTGTTGGAAAGTGTGTGGAACGACGTCCTGACGGTCAATGCACGTAAGATTGGGCCATCTATTACTATTTATCATCAGACCGAGTACAAGGAAAAGGATATTGATTTTGAAGCGGCTATACCTGTAGCGGCGGATTGTGGATTGGAAACCAAAGAACTCCCTGCTATCGAAAAGGTCGCCTCCCTGCTCCATTACGGAAGTCATCAAGGGTTGCATGAAGCTCATAGTGCTTTGGCCCGCTGGATTGAGGATAACGGCTACCGGCTGAACGGTTCCACTCGTACACTCTTTCTGACGTGCGGTGAACATGTAGATGATCCGGACAAATATGTTACCGAGATACAAGCGCCAGTTATCAGTAGGGGATGAGGTTTTGATTGCGCGGTTGTAGAATCAAAAGACGCCGGCAATAGTTTTGCAATTGCACTAATGTAATATAATAAAGAGTGATTGTGGCATATTACAGAGCAGAATTGACTTGCTATTTAACCCTTTTAGAGTGATTGATGTTCAATGCATAATAACACTTTGAAAGGGTTAAAGCCCGTGGACTGGAGGAACACAGATGTCCAATATCATAATCAGTGGTGCAAAAGAAGGAAATCTAAAGGATATTTCATTAGAGATACCCCGTGATAAACTTGTGGTTTTTACGGGGCTGTCAGGCTCCGGGAAATCCACGCTGGCCATTGATGTTATTTTTAACGAATGTCAGAGGCAGTATCTAGAGGCAATAGGTCTTCAGGGAATTCGGAAACCCCAAATTGATGATATTCGCAACGTGTCACCGGCAATCATGATTGCACAAACGGGATCGAACAAGAATCCACGCTCGACTGTTGGAACACATACCGATATTTATACAGCTCTGAGGATGGTTTACGAAAAGCTGGGGGTGCGGATTTGTCCTCACTGCCATGAAGTCATATCAGCCGCAGAATGTAAAGAAGAAGTCGAAAAAGCGGATGGGGACTTTCAGGTATTTATGTATTGCAACCAATGCAATTACAGGATGGAAAAGCTGACCAGAACTCACTTCTCTCATAACACCAGAGAAGGGGCTTGCAAAACCTGTGAAGGATTGGGAAAGGTTCTGACAGTCAATAAAGATAGAGCGGTTCACGAATCATTGTCATTGGAAGATGGCGCGGTGGCCTTTTGGGAGCAGAAATACAAGGAATATCAAATTTCCGTTCTCTACAGTGCCTTCCGACACTATAACATTCCAATTGAAAATAAAATCCCGGTCGAGAATTATAGTGATATTCAAAAAACCATTCTTTATTACGGCGTCGAAAGCGATGATGTAAAGAGCGCATTTCCCAGAATCCAACCTCCAAAGACTGTTGCGGCGGGTAGGTTTGAAGGCGTTTTACCGACGCTGTGGAGGCGAATGTCCGATAAAGGCGGCGATGCCAAACACCTGAATGATTATTTTAATTTTGACACTTGCCCGGACTGCATGGGAGAGCGGCTGGGAGCATTAAGCCGTAGCGCAACAGTTAAAGGTACGCGCCTCCCGGAACTCTCTGTGCTCTCCTTGGAACAATTGCATGAATGGATACGAAAGTTGGAATGCTCACTGGGCGATGCCGAACGCAGCTTCGTAGAATCCTATTTAGTGGACTTAAAAACAAAAATTCTAAGGATTGTAAACGTAGGGCTGGGATATCTTTCTCTTGACCGCCAGACCATAACCTTATCCGGCGGCGAGCTGCAAAGAGTGAAGCTAGCTGCCGCTTTGGACTCTGATCTAACGGGGATCATTTACATCATGGATGAGCCGACGATTGGGCTTCATCCGCAAGACACCGCAGGCATGATGACGATACTCAAAAAGCTGCGGGATATGGGCAATACCGTTATCGTTATTGAGCACGATCTGGACGTTATGGCCGAAGCTGATTTTATCGTGGATATCGGCCCCGGCTCTGGCAAACATGGCGGTGAAATCATTGGTATAGGAACACTGGAAGAAATAAAAAAGCAAGAAACCTCTGTTACTGGAGCCTACTTGCTGAAAAACAAGCGGAATGAGTGGCAATTCAGAAAAGGAACCGGAGATGTGATCAAAGTTATAAATGCCGATTTGTATAATCTGAAGAGCATTGACGTCCGTTTTCCGGTTGGATGCCTTGTTACCGTTACCGGTGTTTCAGGTTCTGGCAAATCTACATTGGTATTTGAAGTGCTCGCGGCGGCAAGAAATAAGCAATCTTCCAGCAATATTGTATCCGGGATTGAGCGATTTGATCAGATCGTGACTATAGAGCAGTCCGCAATCACCAGAATGAAACGCTCCAATATTGCCACCTATTCGGAGGTATACGGGGAAATCCGTAAAATCTTCGGAGGGTTAAAAGAAGCTCGTGATAAAGGGTTGTCCGCCAAGCATTTTTCCTTTAATACGCCGGGAGGGCGTTGTGAAAATTGCGAGGGATTAGGTTATGTGACCAGCAATATGCTGTTTTTTGCAGACATTGAGGTAACCTGCCCGGTCTGCGGTGGAAAGCAATTCAATGACGAGGTTTTAACTGTAAAATACCTGGGGTACTCGATAAAGGACATCCTTCAGATGAGTGTTGAAGATGCTCTGCATACCTTTAACACTCATCCTAAAATAAAGAGAATTTTGACGCTGCTTCAAGACGTAGGGTTAGGATATCTGGAGCTTGGACAAACGTTGACGACGTTATCCGGCGGTGAAGGGCAACGTTTAAAATTAGCAAAGGAGCTGGTCAACAATACGGGCAAGCACAGCTTATATCTAATGGATGAGCCTACTACCGGGCTGCATCCGGTGGATGTTGAAAACTTCCTTGCCCTTTTAGACCGTATGGTAGATTCGGGAAATACGGTAATTATAGTGGAGCACAATCAGCAGGTGATAAAAGCCTCCGATTGGATCATAGACCTTGGCCCCGAGGGAGGAGAAAACGGAGGACAGGTCGTGTTTACAGGGACGCCATTTGAATTGTTGGATAACGGGACAACAGCCACAGCAGAGTGTCTGCGACAAACACTGTAACTTGATTTGTTGTATAAAGAATTAGAGAAATTGAGAATGATCAAAATGAACGAACCCCGGATCATCACCGAAATGCAATGATCTGGGGTTCCTTGTCTTTAACAGAGATGCTAGGTAATTCGCAGCTTAGTCATATTTAGCAAGCAATGATTTCTTTGATCACAAACTCTTTTCCGCATAGTATCTCACAGTCTTTTTCCCCGCAGTTTGGGCACTTATAATCGTTTTCAATTAAATTGAAAACTGTACTGCATTTATTGCAGAGAGCATTGCTAGGCAATATCTCAATTATCAACTTCGTTTCCTGCAATAAAGTGCCATCGACCGCAGCCGGGTAGCATGCTTCAAAATATCTCGGGACACATCCTGAGAGCTCTCCGATTTGGATAACTAATGTATCGATTTTGGTTAATCCATTTTGGGTTGCGAATTCCTCAACTGTTTGGACGACGTGAATTACAATGCCCAATTCATGCACATGAAATCACCTTTTCTTTTATGAAATCAATTCTTATTTGCTGCCTTTTTAGCTTCGATTCTCTGGTAACGTTCTGCTGCATATTTCATGATCCCCGGCATCAATTCCCCGGCTTGGGCTTGCGCATCAGATATCTTCACTAGTGAAATCGCGTCAAATTTGCATTTGGTCGTGCATATCCCACAGCCGAGGCAGCGATACTCATTCAGCACCACTGCTCCGCAGCCCAGGCAGCGCTCGGTCTCGTGCTTGATCTGCTCTTCGGTTAGTGTAACGCGCGGATCCTTAAAAGAAGCCTCTTTTTCTCCATCCCTGTGGTGCGCCTTCTGTCGGGAAGCGCGATCATAGCCGTCGAGATCCAGGTTTTCTTTATCGAATGCCCGGTATTCCCGCTCGCGGCATATGGTCAGACTATCGCCATGCAGATACCGGTGGATTGAAATCGCCCCTTGTTTGCCCATGGCAATAGCATCGATGGCAAACTTCGGACCGGTCACTGCATCTCCGCCGGCAAATACATCCGAATCGCCCGTCTGGTAACTTACCGCATCCACTTTTATCGTTTGATTTGGATTCAGTTCCATACTGGAACCTTGCAGTAATTCGCCCCAGTGCATTTCCTGCCCCACCGAGATCAGGACATGGTCAGCCGGTACTGTCATCGTTTCCGTTTCATCAGATACCGGGGCAAACTTTCCGCTCTTATCAAAAACAGAAATACATTTCTTAAATTCAACACCTGTAAGGCGTCCATTTTCCTGAAGAATTCGCTTTGGCCCCCAGGAATTATTCACGCCAATGCCCTCGGCTAATGCTTCTTCGATTTCTTCAACGATGGCCGGCATCTCATCCCGGGCTTCCAGGCAGTACATATCTACTGGCGAGCCACCGATTCTTACTGCAGTTCGGGCGACGTCTACAGCTACGTTTCCTCCGCCAATGACGATTGTTTGTCCTGTCATTGTTAGGTCTTCATTTAGATTAACTTTGCGTAAGAACTCTATTCCAGTCATAACGCCTTCGGATTCTTCACCTTCCAGGCCGATTTTTCGACTGGCTTGAGCACCAACTGCCAGATAAAATGCCTTGTAGCCCATATTTCTTAGTTCTGAAAGGGTTATATCCTGGCCAATGTCGACCCCTGTTCTGAATTCAACGCCGATTTCTTTCAGGATGTCGATTTCAGCATTAATGATGTCCTTTTCTAATCGGAAGGAGGGGATGCCTAGGGTCAGCATTCCACCCAGGACCTTTTGCTTTTCAAACACAGTCACCTGATAACCTTCAATCGCCAGGAAATTGGCACAGGAAAGTCCAGCTGGGCCAGCGCCCACGACCGCGATTTTTTCCGGTCTGAACATTTTCTTTTTTGGGACAAAGCGATGGCCGGATATCAAATCCTGTTCGGCTATGAATTTTTTGATCTCATCAATGGCGATCGGTTCATCCACTTCGGCTCTGGTACAAGCAGACTCGCAATTTCTGGGGCAGATACGTCCGCAGATCGCTGGGAAGGGATTCTCTTCCTTGATCAGCTCCAGCGCTTCACGGTATCTTCCCTGGGCTGCCATCTTGATATATCCCTGAATCGCTATATGAGCTGGGCAATCGGTTTTACATGGGCTGGTCCCGCTCTGGGCCACCATGGTTTTAAGCTGAAAATCCTTATTCCAGTTGTCCGGTCCCCACTCGGTGTCATAGGGGGTTTCTATTTGCACTGGGGCAGCACTCTCAGTAGAGCACAGCTTCTGCCCCAGGGATAGTGCATTGACCTGGCAATTCTCTACACATTGACCACATGCTACACATTTATCGCTGTCCACCTTGGATACGTAGTTGGAGCGGCTGAGATCTGGGCTGTTGTATAGTGTAGTGCCGCGCAGCATAAAGCAGCCGCAGCCGCAGCAGTTACAGACCGCGTTGATATTATCCGGGCCAGCAATATTGGGCACCTGATGGATGAGACCTTCATTCTCCGCCTTTTCTAAAAGAGCGAAGGCTTCCTCCTTGGTAATCTGACGAGCCCTTCCGGTGCGAATATAATAGGGCACGATAGGCCCGAAAATCAGGCACATATCCTCTACTGTATGGCCGCATCCTTTGCCATGTTCCCGGTTGGATATCCGGCACTGGCAGTCGGCTGCAGCAAACATGTCATATTTGTTCATGGTATTGATGATTTCCTCATAAGAAGCCCGTCTGCTTTCCCCGTCAACAGCCTTTTGAACAGGAACCACCCGCATCAGTCCATACCCTACGGGTATGTTGGGCGCAAGATCGCTGCCCATCCGCTGGCCATGTTCATCAAAGTACCTTGTGATATGCGGGTATTTCTTCCGGTTTTCTTTGTTTAAAACCATCATTTCGAATACGCCGGGGACCCAGGGCATCAGGAAATACCGGTCGATGCCGTCTCTGGATACATACATGATGATGCCGTCCATTGCCATCTGCGCAAGCGCCCGCGTAACCACTTCTATCGGTTTGCCGCATTTCTCCGCTAGCCGTTCCGGCCTTTGGGGTTTTCCTAGCTTCAAGCAACGCGCTATTTCCGCCATTTCCTCGGTAAAACACGGCTCTATCAGCAGGTATTCCACGTCTTCCGGCGTTAATGCCCCGGGCTGGCTAGTTCTGGTCCCGTTGATTTTGTTGGCTAGATCGAGAACCTTTTCTTTCACCATTATTTATTGCCT
>JBLNAX010000088.1:0-6808 GCA_050259595.1 Acidobacteriota bacterium
GGACTATCGATTGTGATGTAGAATAGGTAACGAAGTCTTAAGTTTTCAAAAATAGGGGGTAAACATCGGTGACCAAGAACCAGTTAAATTTGCAGGACGCCTTTCTCAATCAGGTAAGAAAGGAAAAAATACCGGCGACAATATTCCTGGTCAACGGTTTTCAAATAAAGGGAATGGTCAAAGGTTTTGACAATTTCACAGTTATTGTGGAGCAGGAAGGAAAACAGCAGATGGTTTACAAACATGCTATTTCTACTGTTGCTCCCATGAAGCCGGTGAACATACTCAATGTAGAGAGCAGAAGCGAAGAAGAATAAACCCGGGGTTACCGGGTTTTTAAATGTAAGTGGAACCATTTCTGTCTACTTTACATATGATTACAGAAAGCGCAATGTAGCGGGGGAACTTAGTGGAGATTTCGTTGCGTTATCTGGATGAAACAAAAAAGAGTACGTCTGAAGAGCCGCGTATTTTCACAAATATGCTTAATAACCAGGCGCGTGAGGCATTTGCCGAGCTCGAAAACCTGGTTGGTTTGACCGAGGTCAAGAAGCTATTGTGGGAAGTCACGGCTTTTGCGCTGGTTCAGAGGAAACGTTCAGAAGAACGGTTGAAATCAGAGCCAGTTGTCTTACATATGATATTCAAAGGCAATCCTGGCACAGGTAAGACTACTGTGGCCCGCATTCTGGGCAGGATCTTCCGGGAACTGGGCTTTCTCGAAAAGGGCCAATTGAATGAGGTCGAACGGGCTGACTTAGTTGGTGAATACATCGGTCATACAGCCCAGAAGACGCGAGAACAGATTCGCAAGAGCCTGGGCGGCATTATGTTTGTTGATGAGGCTTACACCCTATCTCAGGGTGGCAACAAAGATTTTGGCCGTGAGGCGATCGGTACCCTAGTCAAGGCGATGGAGGATAGTCGGGATAATCTAATCGTCATTTTAGCCGGATATCAGGATGAGATGGACTATTTCATCAAGAGCAATCCTGGTATCAAGTCAAGGTTTCCCATTCATATGGAGTTTCCTGACTATGATGCCGAGCATTTGTTCAACATCGGGGTGAAGATGCTGGAAGAGCGTGATTATGAGCTTACCGCCAAGGCGCGCTGGAAGCTTAAGAATGTTCTTTCAGCCTACAGCCGCTCCCGTCATGAGCATGATGGTAACGCGCGATATGTTCGGAATTTGGTTGAGAAGATAGTTCGTATGCAGGCCATGAGGCTGATCTACAGCCAAACCCTAGGCCGGAAAGAACTGCTTACTATAGAGGAAGCGGATCTGCCCAATACAGTTTGACGAGGTGCTTATGGAAAACAGATGCATTCTTGTAGGAATCGAAGATCATGACGCGAGCAGTTTGGACGAGCTTGCTGCCCTAGCCGACAGTGCTGGGCTGGAGGTAGTTGCACGCACTATCCAACGCCGCAATAAAGCCAATGCCGTTCATTATGTCGGCAAAGGCAAACTGGAGGAGATCAAGGAACTAGCCGAAGCCAGTGAGGCTGACATCGTAATTTTTGATAATGAACTTACGCCTAACCAGCATTACAATATCAACAAAGCTCTGGAAATAGATGTTGAAGATCGAACAAGTATCATATTGACCATTTTTGCTCAACGGGCCCGCAGCCGCGAAGGTAAGGTGCAGGTCGAGTTGGCTCGCTTAAAATACCTGCTTCCGCGATTGACGGGGAAGGGGACTAGCATGTCGCGTTTGGGTGGTGGGATCGGAACCAGAGGTCCAGGTGAAAGCAAGTTAGAGACTGATAAACGCCGCATCCGACGCCGTATCCATGAATTAGAGAAGCGCATTAAGCAGATCGGTCTGCAGAGAGAATTGACTCGCCAAAAGCGGCGTGATACTCAGGTCCCAGCCATTTGTTTAGTTGGTTATACCAATGCCGGAAAATCTAGTTTGCTGCAAAAGCTAGCCGGGTCTGAAGTATATGTAGACGACCGGCTGTTTGCAACTCTCGATACAACTGTTCGCCGACTGCGACTACCGGGGGGCGGTGAAGTGGTTCTAAGTGATACCGTAGGATTCATTGACCGACTGCCACATCAGTTGGTAGCGGCTTTTAGAGCCACATTGGAGGAGATCATTCAGGCTGATCTGCTTATACATGTAGTGGATGTTTCGGGTGAAGATGCCGAGGAACGGATCGCATCGGTTGAAAAGGTTCTAGATGAAATCGGGGCTACTGCTCGCCAGGAGATTATGGTATACAATAAAGCCGATTTATTGCCTAATTCTGATATTCAGCAGCTGCCGTACGATCTGCCAGAAGGAATAATGGTTTCGGCTGTGACTGGCCAGGGGATAGAAGAATTGATGGGAAAACTGGAAGAAGTCGTGTTTGAAGCAACGGTCGAAACTTCAATAACTATCCCTCATAATCGGGGCGACATAGTAAACAGGCTTTATAAACGAGGTCTTGTTCTAAAACGGGAAGAAGGCGACGATGGCGTTATTCTCGATGTTAAAGGACAGGTCAGCGTTATCAATGCAGTGATCAATGAAATAGAAGGAGACCAGCGTGACCACGGTTGATAAGACTATTAAATCGTTTGAAAAGAAAGCTTCGCCGATATTTGAGAATATCAGCGACATATCATATGGCAATCAAAAGCGAGTACTGGAGGCATTTCGACATCACCGAGTAAGCTCCCAGCACTTTGCGCCTTCTACCGGATACGGGTACAATGATGCCGGTCGGGAGACTTTGGAGGCTATATTTGCTGAGGTTTTTGGCGGCGAGGACGCGCTGGTTCGTTCTTCATTAGTATCAGGAACCCACGCCCTCTCCCAGTGCCTAATGGCCATGCTGAATCCAGGTGATACTTTGATATCCGCTATTGGACCACCCTACGATACTCTTAGCAGAGTGATCGCCGGGGAGAATGGCCTGGTCAAACGCGGCGTAAACTATCGCGGACTGCCAATAGGCGATGATGGCGGCTGTGATTTCGAGTCACTGGCCAGGGTTTCCCGCATGAAGCCCAAAATGGTGCTTCTGCAGCGTTCCCGTGGCTATAACTGGGACAGGCGATCAATAACTATTGATGAAATCGAAAAAGCTATCAGTGTTATCAAAAAAGAAAGCGAAGATACCATAGTTTTGGTCGATAATTGTTATGGGGAGTTCGTCGAAACCAAGGAACCCCCTATGGTCGGCGCCGACCTGACCGCAGGATCTTTGATCAAGAACCCGGGTGGCGGCTTGGCTGTGTGTGGAGGCTATGTTATTGGCAGCCGCCAACTGGTGGAAAAAGTGGCTGATCATCTAGTGGCACCGGGATTAGGTAAGGAAATAGGTCCCAGCTTATATGACTTGCGGACTGTCTACCAAGGTTTGTTCTTGGCCCCACATGTAGTAGCAGAAGCATTAAAAGGAGCGATTTTAGCCGCCGCGGTTTTCGAAAGTCTAGGGCTGGAAGTATCTCCTCAGTGGGAAGATGCACGGGGCGACATTGTTCAAGCAATAAAAATTGGAGATAACCGCCGACTGGAGCAATTTGTGCAGATGGTACAGTATTCCTCACCGGTCGATTCCTATGTTCGACCAGAATTTAGCCCTATGCCAGGCTATGACGAACAGGTGATCATGGCAGCTGGTACTTTTATACAGGGATCATCAATAGAAGTATCATGCGATGCACCGCTGAGAAAACCCTATGCTGCTTACTTGCAAGGGGGATTGAGCTACCAGCATAATAGATTTGTAGTTGGGGAACTAACAAAATTAGCTTCCAGTTGGAAATTGATATAGGTGACAAAGGTTATTGTCGATATATATAATTAGAATATTAAGGGGTAAGCGGAGAGGTTTTCATGAATAACCGTGTTCTAGCTATTGACGATGACAGGGTAGTACAGAAAATAATCAAAGACTATCTCGAGGCTGAAGGGTTTGCTGTTTCTGTCTTTAAGAACTGCCTGGAAGCAGAGAAGGAAATGATCAAGGAACTGCCGGATATCATCTTGCTAGATGTTGTCATGCCGGACATGGATGGTTTTGACTTCCTGCGGCAGATCCGTAATAATACCCGTACCAGCCATCTGCCAGTCATAATGCTTACATCTCGAACTGAAATCGAAGATAAGGTCCAGGGTCTGGAACTCGGGGCTGATGATTATATTACCAAGCCTTTCGAACCGTTAGAACTTCTAGCCCGAGTAAAAACTCATATTCGGCGGGCCAAGCAGATAAATCACTATAACCCGCTTACGGGTTTACCGGGAAATGTCCTTATCGAAGAACGCATGGAAGCACTGCTCAACGGCAAGGTTCCGTTTTCTACTTGTTATGTGGATTTGGACAACTTCAAGGCTTATAATGATGTTTATGGATTCTTAAAAGGTGATGAGGTAATCAAGCTGGTAGCGGCTATTGTTAAGTTGTCGACCGAAAAACACGGTAATTCCGATGACTTTGTGGGCCATATCGGTGGCGATGATTTTGTCTTGTTCTCATCACCAGACAGAGTCGATGCTATATGCCAGGAGATAATCGATAAATTTGATTCGGCGATACCTCTTTGTTATGAACAAAAAGACCGTGATCGCAGTTTTATCACTGCGTTCGACAGGGAAGGCCGCAAGCGCAATTTCCCGATAATGACCCTTTCTATTGCTATTGTCGATGCCAAGGGTCGCAATTTCAAAGATACTTTCCAGATCGCCGAGATAGCCGCCTTGACAAAAAAGGTTGCTAAGGAGATCCCACGCAGTAATTACATAAGATATGCTGGAGGTTAGACTTTGCACGCTTTTGTTCTCATTGTTTCTATAATTGTAATGCTGATCGGTATTGCTGGCAGCTTCCTACCTGTTGTTCCTGGAATCCCACTTGTATTTCTGGGAATACTGGGCTATGGATGGTTTGATAACTTTCAACACATCACTGTTACCTATATTGCTGTTATTGCGGCATTAACACTGCTGGCCATTCTGGTGGACTACTTGGCTGGAATATATGGAGCTAAAAAAGCGGGAGCTAGTCAAGCCGGGATGATCGGTGCCATGGTAGGTGCGATTTTAGGTTTATTTTTAGGTGGGCCGTTCGGGATACTGATAGGTCCTTTCATCGGGGCATTTATCGGGGAATATATCGTTGTTCAGGAAGCTGGAAAAGCAGCTAAAGTCGCTCTAGGCTCGATATTGGGGTTGTTTGCCGGTGGCATATTCAAGGTCGTTCTGGGAATGGGTATGTTAATATCATTTCTGATAGTAGCTTTTAAATAGAAATTGAAAATCGTCAGGGTTCCGCTTATGATGTCATAAGTGGTTATTTTTTTACGAAGGTGGTATTCGATGACTAGAGAAGAAATATTAAGAGTGGTTGAACAGGAAAAAGTGCAGTTCATTAGGCTTCAGTTTACCGACATCTTAGGCATACCCAAAAACGTTTCTATTACCAATGAGCAGTTGGAAAAGGCCTTAGATGGAGAATTGATGTTTGATGGGTCCTCCATTGAAGGTTTTGTTAGGATCGAGGAAAGCGATATGTATCTGAAGCCCGATCCCGATACATTTGTTATTTATCCTTGGAAAACTACTGAAGAAGGCAAAGTAGCCCGACTCATCTGCGATATTTATACCTCAGACAACGAACCATTTGAAGGTTGTCCGCGCCATTGCCTGAAAAAGGTGATTGAAGAAGCGAAGGCGATGGGATTTGAAATGAATGCCGGACCAGAAGCAGAATTCTTCATGTTCTCCAAAGATGAGAACGGCAATCCTACTCTGGAAACCCACGACAATGCTGGTTATTTTGATTTAGCTCCAGTAGACCTTGGGGAAGATGCTCGCCGTGAAATGGTGCTTACATTAAAACAAATGGGATTTGAAATCGAAGCGTCCCATCACGAAGTAGCTCCTGGCCAGCATGAAATCGACTTTAAATATGCCGATGCCTTGACTACAGCTGACCGTGTCATAACTTTCAGGTCTGTGGTAAGAGTCGTAGCTGCCAGACATGGCTTACACGCCACTTTTATGCCCAAACCAGTATTTGGGATCAATGGATCAGGTATGCACATTCATATTTCATTGTTCAAAAACGGAAAGAACGTTTTCAATGATGAAAAGAGTAAAGATGGTCTGAGCAAGATCATGATGCACTTCGTAGCCGGTGTGCTGGAACATGCCAAAGCCATAAGCGCAATAACCAACCCTACAATCAACTCCTACAAACGCCTGGTACCAGGCTACGAGGCTCCGGTCTATATTGCCTGGTCATATAAAAATCGCAGTCCTTTGGTAAGGGTACCGGCTCGCCGGGGTATTGGGACTCGCTTCGAACTGCGCAATCCTGACCCATCATGTAATCCATACCTGGCATTAGCCATAATATTGAAAGCTGGACTTGATGGTATCAAACGAAAAGCGACACCGCCTAAGTCAGTTGATGTCAACATTTATGAAATGGACCTGCAGGCCCGTGAAAAAGCCGGGATCGAAAGCTTGCCCGCCAATTTGTTGGATGCTTTGCAGGAACTAGCCAATGACCAACTGATAGTAGATGCCCTTGGTCCACATATCTATGACAGATTTGTTGATGCTAAGATGATGGAATGGGATAGCTTTAGGACTCGGGTCCACCAATGGGAAATTGATGAGTATTTACAAAAGTTTTAATACGAGATAAGCATAATAAATGATAAGAGCCTGCAGTAAACCAACTGCAGGCTCTTCAGTCTGATGACAAAAGCGAATATCTGCGTTATTACAGAAATCCCGCTCAATCAACGTACTAGAGTACGCATCAATCACGGGATTCTTTATGCCTTGATCTTCAC
>JBLNAX010000089.1:0-79171 GCA_050259595.1 Acidobacteriota bacterium
TATAGCTCTCCGAATCATCATCAAAGTCCTCACCGGACTGTAGGTACTCATTAAAGGTGATGTATGTTGGCTCGGAGCCAGTATATTTCTGAAAGCTTACCGGAACGCCGAGCGGCTTTAAGGTATCCATCATTAGTTTATTAATCAAGCTCGTCGAGCCCCCTTTTAAGCTCGTCTCTGATAACCTCATTGATCTTCTTCATGTTTTCCAGGACAGAGTTTTCAGCCCAATGCTGGGCAGGAATTTTCGATGTACCCCATTCGGTGAATTTGGAATAAAAGAAATCCGTATCATCACCTTTATTTGGGCCGATCTTAACGAAGTCCACGCCATTCTCCTGCTCAATGTCCGATACCTGAATGTTATCTGCCATGTGCTTTTTGCTGGAGTCCGACCTCGGAGCCTTTTGTTCCATACTGCTTTTAACCAGAGCTCCAGCTCTGACCAGCGCTTTCTCTTTGATCTCGGTTCCACGGCTGCCAAGCTTGTTAACCCGATCAATCAGCTCCTGCATACCTTCCAGTTCGATCTTAGCCACCGGCATCCACCTCCACAGCTTGAATCTCCATGTATCGGTTTCTGTATTTGATGTTGTCAATGCTGGTGATGTTGTAGACTTTGCCTTGAAACCGAATCTGCATGGTCTGATCTAGCTCCACCAAATATCTGATGATAAACTTGACAGTGTTTTCGGATTGCACAGCCTTGGCAGCAAAGTATTCCTTACCATACAGATTAGAAACTGCAGCCCATACCGTTTTGTAGTCCTGGAGCAGTTCAACCTCAAAGCCGTTTTCATTTACCGTAGAGGTAACCTTGAGCAAAGTGATCCTATGCCTCATTGCACCGATGCCCACGGTCACCACCCCTCTTTCCGGTAGGCAAACAGGAGCCTTGTCATGACTTCAATTATCGCTTTCGTGTCATTGTTTTCCCGCTGCTCATAAAAATTAGCCACCGCATAGAGAACGCTCTGCTTCACCGACTCGGGAACCACATCAAAATCTGATAGCGGAAAACGAAGAATTCCTTCACATAATTCCTCAGCCGCATTTATAAAACTGGTGATGAGCGCATTGTCATCATTTCCATCCACCTTCAAATATTGCTTTGCTTGATACAGTGTAACAGCCAACGCGCCCACCTCCTTTCATTATGAAGATGCCATCAAGCCAGCGGTTTTGAGCTTAACCAGAAGAGAATTAAAGTCATTGACAAGCCCTGAAACATTATTAGCGGTAGAATTCGCTTGAAATGCAGCCGGGGTAAACCCAGAGGGTAAGCCGGTAACCATGCCCCCTGGAGCGATTTCTAAGGTTCCACCGATCACGGTTTTTTCTCCACCCTGCTCAGTGTAGTTCTTAACATTGCTCATTAAACTTCACCTACGCTTTCTGCTGAAGTACCTTAATGGCTTCCGCTAGGACCAGCTTCCCATCTACCCGCTGTGTCGCCTTAAAGCCCACTTGTCCAGTAGCGGCAAATAGCTCGTTCAAACGCTGGAAAGATCTGCCCTGGCGGTCAGCGATCCAATAATAGCCGAAATCGCCAAAGGCGATGGTTTTGGCTCCGGCTGCAATCGTCGGAACATAAGCCGAGGTTTTCACCGGCCGGTTCAGGATAGTGTCCGGTTGACCGGCTGTTATGGAAGGCTGCCATAGGTACTGCCCATTGCCGTCCTTAAGCTTTCGGATCGCTTTTACTGTTGCATCGTTCGTGACAAAGACCGAGTTCCGGCGATAAGGTGACTTCAGACTGTAGAAGAGGTCGATCACTTCATCCACCGTAACTGCAGTGGCACTGGCGGTTGTAACTCCAACCTGGGCTCCGCCGGTGGCGTTGAAGATACCGGTCGGTTTGCCGGTTCCGTTTCCGGTGAAGAAGGATTCCTCTTCTTTGGCTCCGATTCTTCTGGCAAACTCGCGGGCTATGTACTGTTCAAGGTTAAATACGCTATCATTTAAGAGTTCCTCAGAAACCTTGATCATGGTTGCCAGTTTGTATGCGGAAATGGCTACTTGACCAAAGGCGTCGTCTGATTCAGGAATGGCTCCTTCTTCATCCACCCATGAAGCAGTGCCTTTGCTGGCAACTACCGGAATCTTGCGGTCGCCGCTGGCAGTCTGGATGATATTGGCCATACCACGAAAGATATTCTCCTCCTGCAGGGCTTCGACCAGGGTTCGCTCGAATTCGTCTGGAGCCAGATAACCACCCTCGGAATCAGTTCCTATCTGCAAAGCGTTCAGAACTTCATATCCCGCCGCTTTGCTGCGCATCGCGTTCCAAAAGGCTCGCTTGTACTCGTCGCTAGCCCGACCGGTTTTGGTCTCGCCATTTGACTGATTAGGCCTGCTGGTTAGGGGTTGGGTAAGTGGTTTGGCAAGCTCCGTGTCTAGAGCTTGCTGGCGTTCCAGTCGGTCAATTTCCTTGCCCAGATCGACGACATCGGCTTCCATTTTTTCATAGACAGCAACATCTTCAGCAGACAGCAGTCCGTCTGTGCCGCGTTTGCTGTCCAGGAAAGCCTTAGCCGCGTCCCAGGCTTTGGCCCGTTTTTCACGTAGTTCTATAATTTTGCTCATGATCATTCCTCCATTTCTAGTGTTGTAAAAGGGTCAGCCGCTTCTCCAACTGGCTGAGTGGTGTCATGGTTTGTGGTTCGGTCTGTGACTCGGGTTCACGCGGCAATTTCCTCGCCAGCGCGTTGGTGACCGTAATTTTGTCAAAAAGAAAAGCCGCACTTGGCGGCTTCGGTTCGTTATCTTCAGTTGTATACAGGACTTTGTCGGCAAAGCCGAGCTCCACCGCTTTCCAGGCATTAAACCAGCTTTCTGCATCCATCATGTGCGAGATCTTGGCCCTTGAAAGGCCTGTCTTCTCTGCATACGCATTAATGATGCTTTCCTTCACTTCGGAGAGCATGGCAATTCCGCTTTGCAGGTCCGACACCTCACCGAACACTATGGTTGCCGGGTTGTGGATCATCATCATAGCTACCGGAGAAATATATATCTCATCGGCTGCCATGGCAATCACCGTGGCGGCGCTGGCTGCGATTCCCTCGATCTTCACGACAATGCGTCCTGGATATTCTTTCAGCATGGTGTAGATCTGGCTGGCAGCGAATACATCCCCCCCCGGCGAGTTGAGCATGATGGTGACGTTTCCATCCGATGAATATAACTCGGCCTTGAACTGCCTGGGGGTGATGTCATCATCAAACCAGCTGTCTTCGGCAATGTAACCGTCCAGGTAAAGAGTTCGATCCTGTTCATTTTTAAGCCAGTTCCAAAACTTTCTGCTCACTGGGTGACCTCCTTTCCTCCGGTATTGGCGTATGCACCTACATCTTCAAGTTTCAGCATGTTGCCGTTCATGGCATAGATGTCACCGTGTTCGATGGCGTTCAGGTTTTCCAAGGCCCGCACATCATTGGGGCTTAAGAACCCATTTTGAATGCCCACTGCGTAGCCTTGCATCCTTGATGTGTAATCTCCGCGCAGCAGACCTTCTACCACAAAGCCGGTAAAATATTGGGCTTTCTCCGCTTTACTAAGTAAAGACCGGTTCATACTTTGTTCGAGCCGCACCAGCCAGGGCCGGATAGTGTGTACCACGAAGCTGATGGACTGGTGCTCGATATTGCTGAACGTCGCTTTGTCCAGATTAGCCACCAGGTGCGGCGGCACCCTGAAGATTCTGCAAATCTCCTCGGTCTGAAACTTTCGGGTTTCAAGGAACTGCGCTTGTTCAGGCGGTATTCCAATAGATTGAAACTTCATTCCTTCCTCGAGTACCGCTATCCGATGAGCATTTCCCGTTCCCTGATAAACCGCGTTCCAGCTTTCCCGGATCTTCGCTGGGTCCTTCACCACACCGGGATGCTCAAGAACACCTCCTGGATTGGCACCATTGGCAAAGAATCGGGCACCATACTCCTCGGTGGCAATAGCCATACCGACCGCGTTTTTAGCCATGGCAATGGGGGAATATCCTATCAGCCCGTCAAATCCCAGCCCCGGTATGTGTAGGACATCTTCAGGCCTTAAGATTACATACCCGGTATCCTTTCTGTATTCATAATAGATCTGCCCATCAGTTGTCCTGTCTACTGTCATCCGGTCGGGCAGCAGCGGGTACAGCGCCAGGACATTGCCCCGTCCGTTTCGGATAATCTGGGCATAAGCGTTTCCCCATAATAAAAGATGACTCATAAGTGTCTCTCTGAACACGAATGAAGTCATCTCGGGATTAGGCTCGTCATGGAGCAGCGTATATAGCTGGTGGTCTACAGCTTTTTCCTTGCCTCTGTCCGTATACCGGTAAACATTGAGCGGTAGGCTGGCGATGGTTTCCGCCAGGATTCTGACGCAGGCGAATACGGCAGTGGTCTGCATGGCGGTTCGCTCATTGACAGCTTTGCCGCTGGTTGTACCGCCAAAGAAAAAGCTGTACGCGCTGCCGTATAGCCTGTTTACCGGACTGGCTCGGGGCTTTAGCAGACCCGAAAGAATCGGTAGTCTCATATTGTGTTCCTCCTAAAAATGGACATAAAAAAAGCACCCAAAAATCGAGTGCTGAAATGTCTTCTATTGTGTTTTGATATTATTGGTATGTTGGTATCGAAGCCGTATCAATGCTAATTACCCTATCAACACAGTTGCTCAGAATATCTTTATTTATATTTTTTACTTCACTATCTAAAACCGTTTTAATGACATACTGATTAACGTTGTCTACATTCTTACCGATTGTAATAAGAATCTTCGGATTTACCGGCATTACATGTACTATTCCGCCAGAAGTATTACTTAAATAACTTGGATTATCACTAGTCAAAAAGCTCAATCGACCCTTGGCAACTAAAAACCTAATGGTTAACCAGCGAATGTAGTGTTTCGCCATTTCATACATATGTCCCCTGTCATTTAGAAAATCCCGATAATTTTGCAACAACAAATAATG
The DNA here is from genome assembly GCA_050259595.1 of Acidobacteriota bacterium. Classification (GTDB taxonomy): domain Bacteria; phylum Bacillota; class Syntrophomonadia; order Syntrophomonadales; family DTU052; genus JBLNAX01. The sequence goes on from JBLNAX010000089.1 coordinate 4,970, forward strand.
GCGCTGTTCCTCAGCCGCAGTTTCCAAGTAGAGTCTTTGTCTTTTATTAAGAGGTATATCAACCTTATCTAATTCGATAGTGTTTGAGATAAATTCATAAACTTTGTTGAAACTATCATTACCCTCAAAGCCTCTCCAATGCATGGCAACAACAAATTTCATAAGTAATCCTTTATAGAATTCTTGAATAATTGTGTTTGAGGCCGACATAATTTCTTTTTCAATCGTCTCCCTGAGATTTGGCCATTTATCTTCGTACTTTTTCGCCCACAAATCCTCAATTTCTGTTATTTTTACTGCACTAATCGCTGACTTGATTCCATTTCTCTCCTTTTTCGGTATCCGAACCCCGTTTTTGAGAATGATCCATTCATCAAACACGGAATAGTAATTGTTATATTCTCTCAATGCCTCTAGTCTCTTATCACCATAATAAATGTCATAACTCTCAAGGCACTGAAAAATGGATTTTAAGTCGCAATCATTACATATGGGCATTCCCGCAGTTATTGTATGATAATGCTTTAGATTGAAATTATTATTAATATTCTTATTCCCGATTTTACGTGTAGCTTTGTCTAATACATAGAGACTATCATTTGAATAGCACCACGGTCTTAAATATGTTCGAGGTACTAAATGATCGTTTTTGGTTATCTGCTGCATATTCACCCACCTTTTGCTGCCCCCCATAACAATAAACAAATTATACCATGTAGGATATGCCTAAAGCACTAATATGCCCCGCTCATCGTAAACACTACCACAGCTACCGCCATGCCTTAGTGCTCTATCCAGCGCCATAATCAACGCTACAGCACCATCAATTCTCTCATTAGACTTTTCTTTGTCCGGCTTGATGTTACCGGCTGGATCAGTGCGAATGAAAATATTGTCCATCATCCAACGCAGCAGCGGCTGACCGCCATGGGCAATCTTTTCTTCCAGGGTCAGTTTCATCAGTTCCTTGGTTGGCGGGGACATATCCTTGAAACCCTGCCCAAACGGCACCACCGTAAAGCCAAGCCCTTCCAGGTTTTGTGTCATTTGCACCGCCCCCCAGCGATCAAAAGCGATTTCCCGAATGTTGTATACGGTACCAAGCTCCTCAATAAAGCTTTCAATAAAGCCGTAATGCACCACATTACCTTCAGTGGTTTTCAGGAAGCCCTGCTTTTGCCACAGATCATAGTTCACATGATCGCGCCGAACCCGCAGATCGAGATTGTCTTCAGGTATCCAGAAGAAAGGGAGAATATGATACTTGTCCTCTTCGTCAATCGGGGGAAAGACCAGCACAAAGGCAGTGACGTCGGTGGTACTGGACAAGTCCAGCCCACCGTAGCAAACTCTGCCTTTAAGTTGTTCCGGGTCAACCGGGAAAGCACATTTATCCCACTTCTCCATGGGCATCCAGCGCACCGCCTGTTTTACCCATTGATTTAGGCGTAGCTGGCGGAAACTGTTTTCCTCAGCGGGGTTTTGTTTCGCGCTCTCACAGGCGGCTTTAATCTTGTCGATACCCACAGTTATCCCCAGCGAGGGATTGGCTTTCTTCCACACCTTGGGGTCAGTCCATTCGTCGTTTTCCTCCGCACCATAGATCACCGGATAAAAAGTCGCGTCGTGCTTCCGGCCGGTCAGCAGGTCTTTGGCTTTCTGGTGCACCTCATAGCAGATACTGTTGACATTATCACCTGCAGTTGTGATCAGGAAGTAGAGCGGCTGCATCCTGGCGTCTCCAGAGCCTTTGGTCATAACGTCATACAATTTCCGGTTCGGTTGGGTATGCAGCTCGTCAAACACCACACCATGAATGTTGAAACCGTGCTTGGAATAGGCTTCTGCTGACAATACCTGATAAAAGCTGTTGTTCGGCAGGTACACCAGCCGCTTGGTGGAAGCTAGAAGCTTCACTCGCCGGTTTAAAGCCGGGCACATCCTCACCATATCAGCGGCAACCTCAAATACAATCGACGCCTGCTGGCGGTCTGCGGCACAGCCGTAAACCTCTGCGCGTTCCTCATTGTCCCCGCAGGTTAAGAGCAAAGCAATGGCCGCCGCTAGTTCTGATTTGCCCATCTTCTTTGGTATTTCCACATAAGCAGTATTGAATTGGCGATACCCGTTGGGTTTCAATATGCCGAATATGTCACGAATAATCTGTTCCTGCCAGTCGATTAGTTCAAAGGGTTTACCAGCCCAGGAGCCTTTTGTATGGCACAGGGCTTCGATAAAAGCAACCGCGTAGTCGGCAGCAGCCTTATCATATACTGAATCCTTAGCCATGAAGATTGTCGGCTTATATTTCTTCAGTTTACACATGTCGGCTGCCTCCCATATTAATGAACAAACAAAAGGAACCCCTTGCGGAGTCCCTTCATGGTGTCAATTAATCTATCTTTTTAATCTCATCTTCGCCAGATACTACCCCAAGCTTACTTCCAGAATCCCAATCAACAAATACGGTACCGGTATCGTCGATAACCGTTACGGTGCCCCGGTCGCCGGGCTTCAGCCTGGTGTATGGGTCCTCCATACGCACCAGTTCGACCCGTGTACCCGGAGGGTAGTATGACCTGAGCGCCTTCAACTTTTCCGGAGGGATTTGCCTCATGCTTCCGGCACCTCCTCCGAGCTTCGCTGACCGTTTTTGAAAGCAGCGTTTCCGGTCAACTTGGAGAGCAGAACCTTTCGTTCCTCTTTATACTCCAGTCCGATAAAGCCCAGGCGCAGAAGAAAACACCGGAAAGCGTATTCCTCATTATCTACAGCCCGCTCGGTAGCATTTATTCGTTGCTGGGTCTTGGCCATCGCACAGAGTGCTCCAATGAAACGGGCATAGGCGTTGACTTCTTCCGATGTCAGGCTACCAGAGAACCAGGGGAAGCGAAGTTTGTCCCCGGTTTGTTCAATAGGCAACCGGTCAGTGCCCAGGGCTTTCTTAATCAGAGTTTCCTTGCTTTTAACCAGGTGTTCAAGATTGGCGATGGCTGTTTCGTTGAAGCCATCCTTGGGCAACTCGATAACCAGTTCATCCGGTCCTTCCAAATGAAATCCGCGCCGGTCAAGCTGGTGCGCAAGCCTTTCCACCGTTATTTCAATGGCGTCGGCTGTTTCATCAAAGCAGAGCGAGCCTTCCTTGTTAACGGTAAAATCCCCAATCACATAAGCAAAAGTAGGGGCACCTTTGTATTCTGGCACGAGGTCCAGAATTTCACAAATGGCTGTTACAAGTTCCTTGCGTCTAGCACCTGTCACACCATACATGAATTCCATAAGATCGACCACCTTTCTGTTTTGGTAGTCATATACATCACTCTAAAGCTGTGCAATAGCAAGCCTTTACACGATATTCTGTGCCTTTCCAAAGGATATTTTGTCACTGCTTCGCAGCAGGAAAACATCCGCCTCTGAGCCCTTAAACTCTATGTATCGCTTTATGATTACGTCGCAGTACTTCTCATCCAGTTCTATTGTGTAGCAAACCCTGTCCGTCTGCTCACTGGCAATAAGAACGCTGCCGGAACCACCGAACGGGTCAAGTACTATAGAACCGATCATGCTGGAGTTGATTATGGGGTAAGCCACCAGCGGCACCGGCTTCATTGTGGGATGGTCCGCATTTTTCTTTGGCTTATCGAACTCCCAAATGGTAGACTGCTTACGGTCGGAGTACCATGAATGTTTACCTGACTTCTTCCAGCCAAAAAGGATCGGTTCATGCTGCCACTGATACGGCGAACGTCCCAACACCAGCGACTGCTTTTTCCATATGCATGTTCCCGATAGATAGAATCCCGCGCTAGTAAACGCTCTACGAAAGTTAAGCCCCTCGGTATCGGCATGAAACACATAAATGCTAGCGTCCTTCGCCATTGCCTTTTCAGTCAGCGAAAAAGCGTCCAGAAGGAACTGATAGAACTTTTCGTCCACCATGTTGTCGTTTTTGATCTTGCCCGCTGCGCCTTTATAGTCAACATTGTACGGAGGGTCGGTTACCACCAGATTGGCCAGTTTTCCGTCCATCAGCAGGGTAAATGCCTCCGACTTGGTGCTGTCACCGCAGACCAGGCGGTGCCGCCCTAATAACCATAAGTCGCCCGGTTTTGTGATGCAGGGATTGGATAATTCCGTCTCCACATCAAATTCGTCATCCGCAACTTCCTCGACACCGCTCAGAAGCTTATTCAGTTCCGCGTCGTCAAAGCCAAGGAGAGACACATCAAAGTCGTCGGCCTGCAAATCGGCAATCTCGACCGACAGCATCTCAGCGTCCCAGCCAGCGTTCAATGCCAGGCGGTTGTCGGCCAGGATATAAGCCCGCTTCTGAGCTTCCGTCAGGTGTTCCGCGAACACGCAGGGCACCTCGGCAATACCTTCCTCCTTTGCAGCGAGGATGCGTCCATGCCCGGCAATGATGTTGAGGTCTTTATCCACGATCACCGGGTTGACGAAGCCGAATTCTCTCAACGATGCTCTTAGCTGGAGTATCTGCTCCTTGCTGTGAGTGCGGGCATTGCGCGCATAAGGAATCAGCCGGTCTATATTCACTTTTTCAAAACGCTCTGTTGCGTTCATTGATTCCTACCGTCCTTTTCTGCCCGACAGCAGGGCTTCCATAATGTCATCCTGCGGGTTGCCGACAAAAGCCGTGGTGCAATTCTGCTTGACTATGTCAAATATCTCATACCAGATAAGGTTCGCTTGTTTCTGGAACGATTGGCTCATCTGCACGAACGGGCTGGATATCGCACCACCCGTGGTGGGGTGTTTGCCCAAAAGCCCGTATGTGCTAATGGCTTCCTCACACTGGATGTAGCGTGTAAACGCCTGGGCATAAGCCTCAATCAGTCGCGGGTTAACGAACTTCTCACACCTGCGCTCCTTCAGCCATTTCCATGTTTCTTTGAACAGAGTATCAGCACCCAGCGGCTTACCGTCTTTCTGCCTTGCGCTAAGGTAATCACTCGGCGCTGGCATATCCTCTCCTAATAAATCCGCCGCATCTTCAAGTTCACCCGCTTCGAGCATTGACTCAGGCTCCAGGTCTGGCGCTTCCAATATCTTCGCAGCCTTTCCTGCCGTTATTTTGTCAGCCAGGGGCTGAGGCTTGTCGCCAGCACGGACGCGGCGGCCGCCCCTGTTAGTTCCGTCTTTTGCCACAAGCCTTCACCTCCTTGCTGTGATGGGTTTAATCCCCCGTTTGAACCGTGATTTTTTCGCACGAAGGGGCTCGCCCGTTCCCCTGGGCAGGGTTGTAGAGATTTTCATCCCCCTACCCCCAGCGACCATCCTCTTTGGCGGTTTTTCTTGAATGACAGGGCTTGCATAAGGACTGCCAGTTACTTTTATCCCAGAACAATTGCCAGTCACCCTTGTGCGGTACGATATGATCTACCTCGGTAGCTGGTACCAGACGATTCTCAGCTTCACACTGAACGCAGAAAGGATGCTCGGCCAGGTGATGTTTTCGGGCACGTTGCCATCGGCGACCATAGAGCTTGCGTGTACCTGGATCACGCTGATGTTTGTTGTATTGTGCGTCCGCTGCCTTTTGGTGTTCTTCACAAAAACGGCTATCCGTTAGATGCGGACAGCCGGGATAGCTGCAAGGCCGTTTCGGTTTTCTAGGCATTTAATTCACCTCAATTGAGCACGAAAAAAGCCCTCGCGGTTTACCGTGAAGGCTGTCTGCAACTTTTCAATGATATTATTGTACTTTGGTTTGTGCAAAAATACGTCCACTATTTGTCCACTCTTATATACCATAAAGCAGAAGCGTTAACTGCCGCAGCGCTTCCTCCTTTTTCTTATATACCCAAGATCGTTCGATATGCAACTGTGCACTGATATTTGAAATCGCCTCGGTCTTAGTAATATCGCTAACATAGAATTCGTTAAGGATTAAGCGGGATTCCGCATCCAGTGTCTCCCAAGCAGGCTTGAACCACTCCATGTATTCTAGTGCTTGCCGATAACGCTCCTTCAGTACATCAATTTCATCAATACAGGAGGCCAGTCTTTCTTCAGTCGCTTTAGGATTATGTACCTTCGGCATTCCGTTCAGCCCTGAACTTCTCGGCGAATCCATCTTCTCATTAATCGCGGCAATGTCCTCACTGGTATGCTCAATAATGTATTCCATATTGCTGTAATCCTTAAGTGCATTGATAGCGGCAAGCTTTTTATCTAAATAGTGCCAGACAATATTCACTGTATCAAACCTCCTTCAGGTTGGCTTTAACCGCATTAATCAGGGCGGTCTGGGTTTGGTCTTTTCTTTGCAGGGCACGTATCACATCCTCATCAATGGTGTCTTTTGTGATAATATGGTGGATAACAACCGTGTCCTTCTGACCTTGCCGCCAGAGCCGGGCATTGGTCTGCTGGTAGAGTTCAAGACTCCAGGTCAGCCCGAACCATACCAGGGTGGAGCCTCCCGCCTGCAGATTCAATCCGTGTCCGGCGGATGCTGGGTGAATCACGGCCAAAGGTATTTCCCCGTCATTCCAACGTTTGATGGAATCAGTGCCATCCAACTTTTCTGCGGGGAAGCGACTAAGGATACGTTCCAGCTCATGCTTGAACCAGTAAGCAACCAGAACTGGCTTGCCATTCGCCGCTTCGATTACATCTTCAAGTACATCCAGCTTGCGGTCGTGTATGTGTGCCACAGCACCGTTCTCAACATAGACTGCGCCGTTGGCCATCTGTAAAAGCTTACCTGACAGCGCAGCCGCATTAACAGCATCAATTTCCTGATCTTTGATGGACAACACCATCTCACGCCTCATTGTCTGGTAGCGTTCCATCTCTTTTTCCGAAAGCTTAACCGGGATCTCGTTCGTCACCAGCTCCGGTAATTTCAGATAGTCAGTGTTCTTCATGCTGATGGTGATATCAGAGATTAGTTTGTAAATGGCTTCCTCCGCACCAGGTCGCGGCTTATATGAAAACACCATCTGCTGGTTTCTCTTGTCCGGTTCAAAAAAATCACTGCGAAATCGGGTGATGTACCTGCCAAGCCGCTGCCCCATATCGAGAAGCCTGAACTCAGCCCATAAATCCATCAGCCCATTGCTGCTTGGCGTCCCTGTCAGTCCGACTATCCTGCTAATACCGGGCCTTACTTTCAGTAGGCTGTTGAAACGCTTAGCTTGATGGGATTTGAAGGAGGACAGCTCGTCAACCACAACCATATCGTAATCAAAGGGAATGCCACTCTTGTTCACCAGCCAGTCAACGTTTTCCCGGTTGATAAGGTACACCTGTGCCTTTTGCATAAGGGCCGCATTTCGCTCCCGCTCGCTACCTATGACCACTGTGTATTTCAACTCATGCAGATGATCCCATTTCTCAATTTCAGCAGGCCATGTATCCCTTGCTACACGCAGCGGTGCAATAACCAGAACCTTACGGACAAGAAAACTATCGAGTGTCAGGTCAAATATGGCAGTTAAGGTAATAGCGCTCTTGCCAAGTCCCATATCGAGCAGGATCGCGGATATAGGATGCTGAAGAAGATATTCAGTAGCAAAAATCTGATATTCATGCGGTTCGTATTTCACTGAGTATCCCTCCAATCTGCTCCGGGTCGTTTAGGACGTACACCCGGAATCCAAGCCGTCGCAGCCTCCCATGCCTTCTGTTCTGCAAAGGGCGCGGTTTACAGCCCATCGCCTTAACCTCAACAAACGCTATCTTCCCATCGGGGAGAAGCACAAGGCGGTCGGGCATTCCATCATAACCAGGTGAAACAAACTTAACAGCAATTCCACCGGCAGCTTTGACTGCCCGGACAAGTTCTTGTTCAATCAGTTTCTCCCGCATAGGAACCTCCTTGTGCCCATGTTCATGCCCAAACACTTTAAACTCTTACGCGTGCATACGCGCTTAGACATGCCCATATATCCCTTATTACTTATAACTACAACATTGAATAGATAAGTTATTGGCACAATAGGAACAAGCACAGCAAAAATCCCTGCAGATGAAGGGCTTGCGACTTTGCCCACCTTCCGTGCCTTACCATCTATCAGCTGTATAGGCATGCGCTACACCTCACTTTCGGAACGGACAAATACGCGCTGAGGACCGTAGAGCGGTAAATGCTTTTTGCCGGTTTTGTTGCCGTCAAATTTCTTCCAACCACCGATTTTGTTCAGAATTCCTTCGATCTCATAAGAATCGCCCTTCCTGATCGATTCACGGGTCTTGCAGAAGCACTCGCACCAAATCTCCATAACGCAGACTTGGCTTCGTCTGATGGTTCCAGCACTTAAAGGCTCACCAAATTCACCACCATTGAGGTGATTTCGGCGCTGATAAAGGTCCAGCTTATCCCAGCCTTCAGGCAATAAGGTCTCAAGGTATTCAGCCACCAGACCCTCCCGGTCATCTCCCTCCATGGCATCGCGCTGCTGGGTGACAGCCTCCTCGGCAAGACTGCCTTTTAGGAATAGCTCCTCTCCATCGTTGTATCTTTTGATGGCTTCGGCCCAGATTTGTTCAACCTCGGTCAACTCCCATGCGTGGTATCTGCCGTTCCCTGTAACCCGCACCGGCCAGAAGCGGCGGTTACCCGTAATATCGCGCAGGAATCCGCCATCACTGTTGGTCGTGCCGACGATGATGCAGGAACGCGGGTGGCTTTCTACGGTTACACCGTAGGACTGACGGTATTTATCGTCTGTGCGGGTGATGAAGGATTTCACCGTCTCCACATCCATTTTCTTGATACCCGCCAGTTCACCAAGTTCCAGTATCCAGTAGCCCTGCAGCTTCTCAGCTGCAGTCTTGTCTTTCATATCAGAGATGGAGAGCGAATCAGAGTACCACTTACCTCCCAGGCGGGCAAAGAGGGTTGATTTACCTATACCTTGCGCTCCGTTCAGCACGAGGATGGAGTCGAACTTGACACCAGGCTGGTATATGCGAGCAACCGCCGCCACCATCGTTTTCCTTGTTACTGCCCGGACATATGGCGTGTCTTCCGCACCCAGATAGTCGATGAGCAGGGTATCTAGCCGCTCGGTGCCGTCCCACGAAAGCCCAGCCAGGAATTTCTTAACAGGATGATACAGCCGCTCTACAGAAACTACTCCGAGCAGCGCATCTTTGAATTTAGTGGGCGACCAAATGCCGTATGTACGCTCGAAGTACAGCTTTGCGCAGGCAAAGTCGGTATCGCTCCAGCCGGGTTTAACCTGCGGCCAAGGGAGCCCGCCGATAACGTCGATCATGTTTTTGAACTGGTTGAACACAATAGGCTTAAGATGCGGGTCAAAACGGAGGATGATAGAAATGTTGGTGAGCGTGTCTTTTACCGCGCCTGTTTTGTCCAACTCAAGCTGAGTCTGCCAGTTATCCTCATCAGCAAAATCAGTCTCTGCCTGAGCCTGGCGTTCCTCTGCTAGTTGGGTCTTGACCCTCTCATCTTTGACAGCGAAATCGGACATGGCCTTAAAGGAAGCCTTTTCTTCAAGATCACCAAATCTATGTAGCCGCACAAGATCAAAGGAATTGAGCAGCTTACCGCAGACCGGGTCAGTTGCATGGTGACTGTAAGCAAATTTGCTATCATAGATCACTACCCCCGCCGAACTGTCTGCAGGAATATAATCATAGCGGCCAACCATTACAGAAGGCTCGTAGACATCGTTAAGGAATGTCCCGATGGCATCCTCAATGGAGTAAGCCCTACAAAACGCTCCAACAACCCCGCTTTTGGTATACGGGTCCTGTTGCTGTGTCAATCTACGGAGAAGTACTTCCGATTGCCGTTTCGATGTTGGCCACATGGAGGTATCGCGCCAGTCAACATATTTTGCGAGATACACATCTGGATCAAGCAACGCGCCGTTCTTTTCACAGAATACAAACTCACCATCAGACGATGTGGAGGGCCAGTACATAAGCCGCGATGGTTCATACGTCGTATCGTCAAACAGGTCGATACCGATTTCTTTCGCAACTATACGCCCCAATGCGGGATATTCATCCTCGCTGATCTCACGGGCAAGTGGGATCACCAGTCGCAGGCGCGGCGATTCCGGTGTGTGCTTATGAGTTGAGTAAACACAGCACATCCAGTCATATAAAGACTCTATCTGCTCCCAGATATCGGGGGTGGCATAATCCATGTCTAGCGTGAGCATGGAACGGCAGATAACATAGCCGTTCCTGCGTTTACCTTCCCGCAGGGCACCACCTACAAAACCGCCGATATCTTTTATGCCATCCTGCTGCGCCTTACTCATTTTTCGGAACTCAGACACCGTCTCTGTCGTGTGCTTCGTTGTACGGACGGTATTTTTGAATTCCTCCCATGAGATATCTTTGTTTTTCCACTTCTTGTCCATGCGGCTGTTACCGACCGCTATTTTCATGCCGCATAACCTCCTCGCATCTTTCATTAAAGAACCGAATTGGTATGCCTATTTTCTTAGCTTCGGCGATTTCTCGCGCCATTCCATCTGAAATCCGGTCGCCAAAAACCCATACCGCATCACATTTAACCAGGAGAATCAGGGCAAAAGACAGCCCAAGTTCACGACTTTCCTTATTCAAATCATCAATAAACTGCGGATAGTGAAGATGCGGCGCGAGTGGAATACTGCCTTTGCTGACCGCAAACCGGCAATAACCCCGCGCACGGCTGATGTTATATTCGGTATCCCCTGCAAAGGGAGAGCAGATGTAAACCAGGGGCCGGTACTGCCTTACTTCTTCTTTTTCATCCTGCGCTATATTGGTCAGGGCTTCAGCAGCAGTTGGGTCTGGATAGGCTTTACTGTTATGCCTGTCCATTATCATCAGCACCTCCGCAGAGAAAGTAATTGATGAAATATTGCTGGCCTTTGCCGGTCACTTTAGTGGTCTTGGAGATGGTGACATGTCCATCTGAATGGGTGATAGCTGTCTCTTTAACCCTGAACAATCCTAGTTCCATAGCCTTTTGGGTTGGTGCGTTGTAATCAGTGCCTTTGCGCTTGATGAGGAAGCCGTCCTGGCGGAGCCTTTCAAAAAGACGGTTTTGTCCAATGTCAATACCGTTACCTTTAAGGATTTTCGCCAGTTCTCCAATGAGGATAGTGCCCTCCGATATTGACACCGCATCAGCAAATACTACCTTGGGCTTATCATAGACGGCCTGAAGCTGAAGCCTCTTCTTTTCCTGACGTTCCTCTTTAAGTGCAGTTAATAGCTTGATCCAGGCATCAGGATCGTTCATAATTTCTTCCAGTTTAGCGGTCGTGATGTAAGCACCATGCTTACGGATCTGCGGGAGCACCTCGCGGGTAACCCAGCGCTTGAACTTCTTTGCTTCGGGCTTGTCAGAGCGTAGGATAACATTGTAAAGCCCGCTCTCGTTGACAATGTTGGTTTGCTGTTGCCGCCCCATGCTGTCGGTGACGTAAGCCAGACTTACATCATACTCGTCTAGCCGGTCGGCGATCATACGAGCGTTGCTGAGCTCCAGCACGTCACACACATCCTTTAAAACCCACCACGGCTCGCCACCTCTCCGGATGGTTCTGACCTCTTTTCCTTCGTAGGAGAATATCTGCAGTTCGTTCATATGGAATCATCCTTTCCGAAGGCTCAGTTTTATGGCCTTCGGTATAAGCCACCGCAGGAAGAATAATCGGACGGTCTTAAAAAGATATTTCTCAATCTTTTTTATAAAATGGGCACACAAATCCGTCGGCACGGAGCAAAAGCCCCGCTGCCCAGGGTGGGGTTTCACTCATGCAGCGACAGACATCCTCCAGTGAAATGTTATGGGATGCCTCAATCACTACCTCGTCGTGAACACTCATCACAATGGAGAGTCCCATACTATCCAACTGCCGCATGGCGTGACAGAGAATATCGCGGGAAATTGCCTGCACAATGTTCTCAACAAACTTGGGGCCATAGCTTTCTATGCGCTCCCACTTCTTAGTAGGCCCTACTCCCTCATAGGTGATCGCTTCACTGCCGAAGCGACTCTGGCCTATTTTCGGTTTTACATAGGCAAGCTGTCTGCCAGATGGCAAGGTTATAAATAACATCCCGCTTTTACATTCAAATCGGATGCTGTGGGTCTGGGTGGTAGCTCGCTCTCTAACTGCTGTTATTGCCGCCTTGCCCACATCCCACCACAGCCTCACGATATTGGGATTAGCATTTCTCCAAGCATTCACCAGCGGCTGGAGTTCCTCTTCGGCAACACCCATATCGAGCGCGCCCATTGCCTTTAATGCACCTACCGAGCCTCCGTACCCAAGAGCGAGTTCCGCAATTTTACCCTTCTGTCGGAGGGGGCTACCCTTCGTAACTTCATCAATGGATACATGAAACATCTGGCTGGCCGACGCTTCGTAGATTTTGCCGTGGGTGGCAAACACCTCATTGCGCCACGTTTCACCCGCCAACCAGGCTATTACCCTGGCTTCAATTGCGCTGAAATCAGCAACGATGAAAATAAAGCCCGGCTTGGGCACAAAAGCTGTGCGGATTAGTTCAGACAGGACGCCGGGAACAGAATCGTAAAGGGCTTCCAATATTTCAAAATTGCCGCTTTTAACAAGGCTTCGAGCCTGCGCTAAATCCGGAAAATGGTTCTGGGGCAGGTTTTGTACCTGAATCAGCCTGCCTGCCCAACGCCCGGTTCGATTTGCACCATAAAATTGCAGAAGCCCTCGGGCTCTACCGTCCTTGCAGACAGCGTTGTCCATCGCCGTATATTTTTTAACACTGCTCTTGGCGAGTGACTGCCGCAGTTCCAGAACCTGTCCGAGAGGCTCCGGTGCTGTTTTAAGAAGTTCTTTGACAGCCGCCTTACCAAGCGTGTCAGTCTCCATGCCATTGCATGCCAGCCACGCCTTCATCTGAGCGACCGAGTTGGGATTGTCCAACATAGTTTTTTCCTTCATAAGCCGCACAAGTTCATCACGCGAACTTTCATTGCATCGAATTGCTTCTTTGACCAGAACCATGTCCAGCTGGATGCCCCGGTCGTTGATATGTTGATCAAGAATGTAGTTCTGCCACTCGTTTTCTGGCATGGGGAATTTATGAATTCGATCCTGTATTGCTAGTTCGGTTTCAACATCACGGATGTTGTAAGCTTTGAACCGATTCCACTTGTCCGGTGCATCAGCGGGAAGGTTGCGTATGCGGCCGTTGTTTGCCTTGGTGGGCTTACAAGGGACTGAGAAATATCGGATAAGGTCTTTTCCTTCCTTCAGCTTCTGCTTCTCCAGTCCAAGTACCGCACCCGCACCCTCCAGAGAAAGCTGAAGTCCCAGATACGCAGCCCACACCATCGTGCAGCGCCATGGTTCCGGCTCCAGCCATTTACCAAGGTACCGCGACAGGCAGACCCGCTCAAACTGTGCGTTGAACGCCCATTTTATAACTGATTTATCTGCCAAGGCTCCCTTTATTTCTTCAGGCAACGTTTCGCCGTTTGCTAAGTCAACGATCTGCACATCGCCACCATCCGCCGAGTAGCTGAAAAGCAGGATTTCAAAATCCACTGATTCAGCGTACTTGTACACCCCGCACTTAGAAAGGTCACGATTACTGTAGGTTTCAATATCGATACTGAGATTTCTCATATGCCCTCCATAGCAGAAAAGGGCGGGAGAAATCCTGCCGCCCTCGTCTTGAACCGTGTTAAACGTTATTTAAGAAAATCTTCGTTATCATAATCCGAAGTGAAATCGTCGGCTGCGCTGCTCTTTCCGCCCAGCGGCTCTCCGTCGTGGATTTTCTGGATATTGCCCAGCCCGCAGGCAATACCACGGTTACCGTTGGAGTTAAAAGCATAGAAATTCACACTTACCCTTGCGTACACTCCGGAGTAGACCTCCGAACGGCTCATGATGGGATTAAGATCCTTGTCCACAATTTCAGGTGCGGAGTTGCTGTTGGCATTAATAAAATAGCTTCCTGCATAAGCTTCATCATCCGGGCGGTCGATGTCACCGTCACGGAGTGGGAGTTTCAGAGCAGCCTTGTTTGGAATCTTGCCGCCGAACTTACCGCGCCCTTCCTCAATGGCAGCATCAACGGCTGCATTGATCGCAGCAATGGTCTTTGTGTCATTCTTGGGGATAATTAAGCTGACGCTGAACTTCTCCGCACCGCCGTTGATTGATTTCGCTTCCCACACGTTGGCATAAGAAAGACGCACAACACCCGTGACAACCTTGGTAGGGGTGGCTTTTACTCCAGTGTTTACTCTATTTGCAATGTTTGACATGGTTACATTTCCTCCTTAAAATCGTATTTTGCAGATGTATTGATTGCCGGACGCTTGTCCGAAAGTGGAACCAGCGTCGGCTTTCCAGGCGGCTTTTCAATGAGACCGCCAAGTATTTCCTGAAAATTGACTTTACCCATAAGCCGCTCCATCTCAGTGAGGTTAATAAGGTTCTGGCGGTAGATATCACGATAACCTGCTTCTTTTGCCGCCATGGCGACAGCATCCTCATTGTTGTATTTGCGGTTGGATCGTCCTTCTACCAGTTTGAAGCCCCGCCACTCCTTGCCATGGCTGACCGCCGCTTCCAGCGCATAAGTCTTGATATCGTTTGCCCATATGGTGAGATCGTCCAGCAGGGTGAGAACTTCTTCGATGTCCTCGTCCGTGAGAAGCGGCGGCCGGGCAAATTCGAATCGAGCGATCTTCAATTTCTCCTCAGCTCTTGCCCGACACCTTACGCCAGCACGGCAAAACTGGCAGTGTTCTCCGGGTACATATTCACCCCTGCCGTCGAAGGCAAGCGCTGCTGTTGGTTTGAGAACTTCCTCTGCCCATTGGTATAGCGATTCCTTTAATACCGTGTGGGTGCTGATATTTTCGCGACGCGGCTGGTAGATGGTCATGCACACTGCATCGATGTCGTATATGAAGTCGAACATTTCCAAAGCGGCGATACCGTACAACTTCATCTGGGGATTGTCCAAAGCTTCCACCAAAATGCCCTGGCCGTACTTGAAGTCGACTATGTGGAGCGTCCCATCGCCGATAATCACACAGTCGCCAGTCCCGAAGCCGTCAGGCACATACTTAGAAAAATCCAAGCGCTGCTCCATCAGCACGACCGGGTCAATGCATTTCTGCTTAGCCTGGGTGATAAGTTCCTGGATAAACTCCACATACCCGTCGGTGTAAACGTCCATTTCGTCACTGTCAAATTTTGATACGGGCTTCTTGGAGCGCAACTTCAGTGCGCGGCGCAGCTTGTGTTCTGCAAGGGCGTGTGCGGCGGTCCCTTCAGCGGCGGATTCACTTTCACTCTCATCAAACTCTACTTCCAGCCGTGCCGACGGTGTGCAATTCATCCAGCGGTGGGCTCCGGAAGCTGAAAGCAGAGCGTGTCTTTTGTCTCCATTCATTTCAGCCCCTCTGCGTCCGTCAGTAACGCCGCAAAGTTCGCCGGATCAATTTGGCTGAGTTTCGGAGCGCCGTGCTTCTCCAACAAAGCCCGAACGTCAGCCGTAAAACCTTGCTGGCTCTTATCGGCCAGGACAGCCCGCACCTGCTCCAATGTAACCGCTTTCGCTGCAGTCTTTGTTTCCAGTGCTTTGACTGGATTTTCGGGCTGGGAGTTTTCGACAGGTTTATTAACCGCCATTGCTTCCGCAACAGCCTGGAGGCTGTTTGCAAGATTACTCAGATTTGCTGCTACATCCAGCAGCAACTTGGCTTTGCTCAAGCTGTTCATCTCCCTCCTCAATAATGGATAGTGCCTTCACGCTGTCGCCGGTGACAATAACCGTCAGCCGTCTATTGTCACCAAGAAGCATTCGGATCAGTTTCTCTCTGATGGTTACATTGCGACAGCCAACAACTCCGCCGTCCTTCGGTTCCTTTGAAACACTGATCCTAAGTATGTGCTTCATACCGATCACTTTCCCTTTCCGAAGGCGGATTCTGATGTGCCTTCTGACCTAAGCCACCTGGGGAAGGTAAATCGGACGGTTACTATAACAATTTTTTGAGTTTGTTCTTCGCTCGGTTTACCGCGTGCCGTATGGCGGATTCATCAATGCCCTCAATGGCAGCGATTTCTGTGTACTTCCAACCTTCCAGGCAGGTTCTGCGGATCAGGTACTGCTGACGCTCAGTCAGGTAGGACATAGCGCGGTGCACAGCTTCAGAAGCGATAAGGTCGGCCAGCATGTCCGTTACATCACTAAAAAACTGCTTTTCCTCGTATGTAAAAGTGGAAAGTGGTGTGTGTCGGCGGGTTTCCCGTCTTTCGTTTTTCTTTTCTGCTTCAACGGAACTGAGATAGAAGGTACCAATTTCATCGGAAACCTCTAATTCGATGATTTTGCCATCAGCATCTTTGTAGTTGATTAACATCGTTTTCCTCCTGCGATTTTCAAAAGTTGGCTTGAAAATCCGCAGGAGGCCGATGTCTCAAATCCGAAGAAACAAAACGAGACGGGCGGGAACACCAATGGTTGGTGTCATCCTGCCCGTCTCGCGGTTCTGCGGATTCTCGGTATTGACTTGGTTTTCCAGTTAAGCGGCTTCAGTGTTGATAATCTTTGCCGTACCATCTGGCATAAAATGAATTAGCGTCTTGCAGCCTTTGTGGACGATTTCTACGACACCAGCTTTTTCGTCCAAGCGGCAGACCAATTTTCCATTAGCGTTTCGGATGTCTCGCATCTCGCTCACCTCGCTTTTTATGGATGCTTTTCTCACCTCATGACTTAATCATACGGCTCTGAAATGTATTTGCCCCGGACATGAAATGTCCGTTTTTAGGCAAAAAAAGAGCCCCAGATGGACTACTCGTCAGCAGTTCATCTGGGGCTCTTCAGCTAAAGATGTGCTCAGGATATTATTGGCTCGAAACTACCAGACAAAAAATGTCCGGCCGCATTTGTATTATTCTTCTTTACTGAGAGGCTTGAAATTATTTGCCATCAGGATTTCGTTGCATTCATAGATTGAATTTCGGTAGTACGAGTGCAACAACATCTGATATATTATGTGCTCCTCAGTAACACGAAATGACATTCCGGCTTTTGTTATCATGTCATTGCTCAATATCGGGCTTAACTGCAGACCGATGCACAGAGCAACTACAGTAGTCAGTTTTGGCTGATATCTCTCATCATTTCTTATACGCTGGATGGTTTTTGTGTTAATAAGCGACTTCTCTTCCAATTCTTCTACTGTTATCTTCAATCGGTCCATATGAGCAACAAAAGTGCCTGATAAGGTTGCGGGAAGGCTCCGCATGATGTTTGTGGTTTGCTTTGCCTCATCATTTATTTTGGCAAGTTCAGCAGCCCTGGACTCAGTTTGCTGGTTTTTCCCCGTGTCGCTGTATTTCGCTTCGATTATCGTGTCAGAGACAATGTTTCTGAACAGCACACATTCTGTATAGTGTTTGGTGCCGTATATATCATTCTTTGAAAACTTGATATCGAAAACAAGACAACATTCATCGATATGTTGCCGAGCATAATCTGTCAGCTCCGCGTAGCCATTGACACCCTCGCGAACATACTTTGAGTCGTTAATACAAAAATGGGCATCTACATAGATGTATTTCCCAGAATTGACCAGTTCCCGAAAAGCGGGATTTGTCGCGTATTCAAACAGGGCATCCTGCGTTCCTATGGTAAAAGTCTGCGATCGTTTCAATGATTCTAGCGCAAATGAATAACTGGATATGTAACGATCGTCAATATAGGTTAGAACACCGATGGCCTCCGGGTAATCCAGGTCAATCATGCGGATTTTGGCAGCCTGTCGTGATACATTAAAGAAATCGGACAGCTCGAAAACAACAGATTCCATGACGGATGCCATATTATCTGTCTGTAACGCGCGTTTATTTTTTTCGATGAGTTCTTCTATCTTCTGCCGAGTCTGTTTTGCCGGCATCATTATTCTTGGCGCTAACGAATTGGCTTGCCATTCCATCCAATCCAATGGGGACCGACTTTTCTCAGGTCGCGAGCCTTCTTGAACCTGACAGCTAATTACCCGGGCTTCCTGGTTGTATAGTTTCTCGAGTTCAAAAAACTTCTTATGAAGACCCCAGTGAACACACTCGTGAATGATAGTATTATTCATAGATCCAACTGTACGCATGAAGTACACCTTGGGATCTACTAGTATCGTGCCCCTTTTCACCTGTAGCGGTCTATATTGTCTGGCATCAATATCGTAATACGGGACTTCACAATCGGAGAAATAAACTTGTCCAAAAACAGAACAATTCTTGGTTATATGTACTTCTTTTACTTCTAGCCCCATTCGCTCAGCAACAACATATGGAGGCACGGCCATTGGGGCTGTTAGTGCTTCTGGATAATACTTCGCAAGAAAGGTCTCTGCCACATCATCAAGCTGGTCTTTATATATTATGGGTACCAGATATTCGGACAGGTTGTGTTTAGGTGTATTACGATATTTGCTGTAAATGTGGATGTCAGAAATGCAAAAACTCCGTAAACCATCTTCCAAGGAGGCAGAACAGGAAATTTGAAACCACTGCTCGATACCGTCGGTTTCACGGTCTCTCCTTCGTAAAGTTTCAGCAACCTCGATTTCTGCCGATACTACAACGTCAAAGAAAATCTTATCTCCCTGGGAGTCGGTAATATTAATAAATTTGACTTGGATATCCGATAATGCAGCTTCATCTGGATTCTGTATGCGACTTGAATTAATATCTAGTTTATCTGGATGGTCCTCAATAAATCTGGATAAGGCATCAAAGATATTGTTATAAAATCTATCTTCAATGACGTCTCTAAAAGATGTGAGTTTTGCCATGGATAGCCCCCTATCAATATCCTAGATTCGATGCCAAGTTCAATTGCTTTTGCTTGGTGACCATATCAGCACTATCCCCAAAGCGGCTCTTATCAAGTAATTAGTATCTGTTCCAGATCATTAGTTCTGCTTCAGCACAACCGGCGCTTTCTGCTAACAACCCCTTAATAAAAATTATGCCAAATATTGTTGTATTTTGCCAATGAAACAGGGTTCCTGTCTAGACTAAAAAAGCAAAGAGCCCTATAACAAAGGGCTCAGACTATAAAATAGGCTTTGGTTCATAAAACGGCCAGCGATGTTTCTCACTGAGCCTTTGCGGCAAGTTTTTGATGCAGGAATAAGAAATTTGCAGGACAAACATGAGCGAGGCTAGTTTACGTAAGACTCCTTATAGGTAGATATGATTTCATTAGCCTAAGAAGCCTTAAGAGTAGGTGCTATAGCTGTTTATGCGTAATACATAGTTGGTTGTTAAAAGACTTAGTAGATTTTTAATTGAACAGTATTTCATATTCTTTTTTTATGTCCAACCGCTGCAAGTATATCATTTGAAGCATTTTCAAGTATCAGACTTTGAGTAAATAAGACCCAAGAGTAGTAATTACCATAGGCCTGTGTTAGTTTTTCCCGCACTATTTTTTCTTGCTTTTTCCCATTATTAAGATCTGGAAGAATTTCGAACTCAATCGGAACACGAAATGGATAGATTCCTTTATCCCAAATCAGATCTTCAGAAATAAACGTTGGCCCTGAAACACGGGCTAATGCAACACCGGCATCACGAATAATAAAAAGGAGGTAATCACCCTCTTGCCAAGACTTAAATCGATTAGTTTTGCTGCCCCAAACTTTCTTTTCAACACATGGCATAAACTGATCATTGCCTAAAACGGTTATCCTCAGTCGCATTTCAAATACCTCCTTGAAAACTATCTCTTAATTGTTCTTGAGTTCCTCTATTCTCCTTTCTATCATTGTTTCCTTCAAATTTGTCTTTAAATACCTTGAACAATAACATCCAACAATATCAATATCCGTAAATATGGTCGATCCAAATCTTCGCGTTATGAAGAAAAAGATCTTCAAATTTAGTGCTTGTATCAGCTTGGCTACAGTGACAAAACAAGCAATATAATATTGGTGATGGGCGACCGAGAGATTGTAAAAACTGTTTCTATTTTGCCTGATTCGTTGACATTGTTCGGCCAGCAGTATATAATGTAGCATCAAACATAGTATTTGCAGTATTATGAGGTGCAATATGGAATATATGACAATCCAGAAAGCAGCTGAAAAATGGGATATTTCGGAACGTCGTGTTCAAAAGCTCTGCGTAGAAGGGCGTTTATCAGAGGCAAAAAAGTTCGGTAGGCAGTGGGCAATCCCCACCACTACAGATAAGCCTTCTGATGCCCGTGTTAAAAGCGGCAAGTATGTAAAAGCGCTAGCCTCTTCAGAAGCGGACCACAAAGAAATAAGGAACGAAAGGCTGAGTGCACAGATAAGTACCACAAACGATAAGCTAGGATTCTCACCAGAAGATGTTCTGGAACAGATAAACTACAAGGAAATTGATAAATTAATCCCAAACGAAACATACGACTTCGTGGATTTATTCTGTGGATGCGGCGGAATGTCTTACGGATTCCATAAAATGGCCGATTTGACTGGCAGGCTGCGCTGGGCAGGTGCTATCGATATTGATAAGCACTCTATAGACACCTATGCAAGGAATTATGGTCATAAGCCTGTAAACGTCGACCTGGCCAAAGAAGACGTCGAAGTGATTAAGAAGTCACTCGATCTGGATGAACACAATGAACTGATCCTTATCGGTTGTGCTCCGTGTCAAGGGTTCTCTGCTCATAGTAAGAAGGACCGTCGTGGTCCTGACTCCAGAAATACTCTGGTAGGCCGATTTGCAGAAATCGCTGTGGCTATGAAACCGAAGCTGATTATTATGGAAAATGTTCCCGATCTTCTAGCCAGGAAGCATTGGCATCACTACCAAGCGTTTAAGAAGACGGCAGAAGCAGCAGGTTATCATATCGCAGTGAAGATCTTAAACATGGCAAACTATGGAACACCGCAGGCAAGATTTCGTACAGTTCTTTTAGCGTCTAGGGACTTTATTCCAACTCTCCCCGAACCAGTCTTTAAGCCTGATCAGTATAGAACGGTGCGCGACGCAATTGGTAACCTCCCTACCCTCGCTGCCGGGGAAAAAGATCCTGACGACCCAATGCACATGACATCGAAGCACCGAAAGGAAACGATTGACATTTTGAAACAGGTGCCAAAAGACGGGGGCAACAGACCACGCGGCGTAGGGCCGAAGTGTCTGGATAAGGTTGGAGGATTCTATGATGTTTACGGAAGACTTGCCTGGGATAAAACAGCAGTTACCATTACGGCAAGGTGTAGAACACCTTCCTGTGGTAGATTTATACACCCCGAGCAAGATCGAGGTTTGTCTGTAAGAGAAGCGGGGCTTTTGCAGGGCTTCCCAGCAGATTTTTATTTTGAAGGCCCGTTTGACGATAAGTATAAACAGATAGGGAATGCAGTTTCTCCTATTTTTTCCACGCGTATCGCTGGGCATGTGCTTACTATGCTGGCAGGCCATAATTGGGGAGATAAAATAGAAACAATAGATGCGCCATACTTTAGCTCATTTAGCGGAATGATAGCCCGCGCAAAAAATCAGGGCGCAGAAAGTAAGGATTAACCATGGAAAAGGAATACAAAATAATCGATTGCTTCTGTGGTGCTGGCGGACTTTCTCTCGGCTTTGAAAAAGCAGGATTTAAAGTCCTGTACGCCTTTGATTTGGATAAAGCCTCCATCAATACATATAATCACAATCCGCATCACCACTACGGTCAGGCGTTTGTACGCGACATCTATAACGTGAGCAAGAAGAGCATCGAAGAGGATCTCGGACATGAACTTGATGAAATCGATGTGGTTATAGGTGGCCCCCCCTGCCAGGGCTTTAGCGTACAGAGGCGCGGTGATGATAGTGACCCGCGTAATAGCCTGGTTCTCGAATATATTAGAATGATATTGGACATCAAACCGCGCTTATTCGTAATGGAAAATGTCGGAGGTTTGCTGTCTCCGAGAGGCATTCCTTACTTGACGCAGCTGACAGAAAAGCTTGGTGAAGCCAGCTACACCATTCAGCGCCAAACACTGACTGCTTCAGACTTTGGTGTTCCCCAGGGCAGAAAGCGCGTGTTTATTGTTGGCGAGCGCTTGGTCTGCGGGGCAAAGAAGTTTGAGTTTCCAAAACCGACTGGCGAGCCTGAAAAGACGGTCCGTGATGCAATTTTCGACCTGATGGATAAGAATGAGAACGATATTCCGAATCATAGGTCAGATAAGCTGTCTGCGGTTAACCTGCAAAGGATCCAGGCCATCAAAGAAGGTGAGGGCCGTGATTCTTTACCGGAAGAGCTTCAGCTGGAATGTCATAAGAAGAACGCGGGACATCGTCATCTTGACACCTATGGTCGGATGGAATGGGATAAGCCAAGTCCAACCATAACAGCACGATTTGATAGCTTTTCCCGTGGCCGTTTTGGGCACCCCGTACTGGACAGAACCATTACACTGCGTGAAGGGGCTCGTCTGCAGACCTTCCCGGACGATTTTGAGTTCCTGGGAAACAAAGTCGAAGTTGCAAGACAAATCGGCAACGCCGTACCGCCAGTGCTGGCGGAAAAAGTAGCCGTGCAGGTCAAAACTTGCCTACAAAAAGCGGATAATAAAAACAGCAATAGTTTGTAATGGAGGTGTAAAGACATGCCAACCTTATCTGGCGGTAATTCGTTGCATGACCTGTTCTACAAAGTCATGTCCGAATACGGCGCAATATATGATGAAGTTACGAGCAAGCAAGAGTTTAGTAATCCGTTTGGAGCTCTCATCCGTCGAGATATACCCGCCAAAATTGCTGCGTTCCCAGAGCTTGATAGCAATATATATATCGTAAAGGGCCGACACGGTGCAGGCCGCTGGTCATCCACGCCCTGGATTGCTGTTTATGATAAGCGAATTACGACTTCCGCGCAGAAGGGGGCGTATATCGTCTATCTGGTTAACAAGGACGCCAAGGAACTCTATCTGTCTCTCGGATTATCCGCCACGGAAGCGGCTATGGGCGATACAGAGTCTTCCCGGTTTGGTTTTATCAGCATCGCAAGATCTACCAATACCCATGCGAATGAAAAACTCAAGGCTCGCAGTGCGCAAATTCGCAGTGATATAGGCGCGTCCCGCTTCTTATCTGACGGGGATATCCACACCGGCTCTGAAATCTATGACGCAGCATGTATTTACTACACCAAGTACACCCTCGACAGCCTCCCGGGTGACGAGGAATTAAAACACGACCTTTTGGATTTCGTAGATTTATATAAAAAATATTATGATGTTTATGTGGGGGATGGTAATGTGGCTACGCATGTTGACGACCATTGGCCTTCTGGTGCACGCGATACCACAGAGTTTCCTAGTGTGGCATTGCAATTCGATGTTTCCCTTCGTGAACACCTAAAGGCTTTTTGCGCAATGGACGGTGTGGGCTGGACTGATTATGAAGGCCAGAACGAAGCAAGCGGACTTGGCACGTCAGGCTCAAGACTTCGTACCTATCGTAAGATGTATGAGAAGTTTGGCCTGATTTACAGGGAGGAAGATAAAATCCATCTTTCCCGCCTGGGCCGGCAGATTGCTGCACTCGAAACCGACCTGGACGCGCAGAAGGAAGCAATCCTAAATAAGCTACGTATAACAGCCATTGATATCCTTTCCCGGTATCAGCTGCGAAATCCCGCAGAAGACTATGGCCTTCTTGAAAGCTGTGACGTTCTTCCGAGCATCGTGATCTGGAAAGCGATGATGATGCTTGACAAAAAACTGCATTACGAAGAAATGAACAGGGTTATCCTTCGTGTCATGCGTATGGCAGAGCTTGATGAGGCCATTGAAACAATTAAGACGGCGCGCGATCAGTATGGTAACTACTCTGGCACTTCAGCCAGTGTGCTTGATGACGCGCTTGGAGCACCCGTACACACTGAGCAGGCACCTGCACGTATCGCTCCGTGGTTCTCGTTTGTCGGCTGGGGCGGACTCATTATCGAGCAGAACGTGGATTCAAACGGTTTTAGAAACCTGAGAAACGAATCTATTCCGCTTATAGAAAAGATTCTGGAAAATCCACCAACCTATTATGAGGCAAAAGACGAAGAAGATTGGTTGAACTATTATATTGGAAGTGCTATAGAAGTTGCGGAAGACAAGAAAGATGAACCGACCACGAGCGAAAAAGTGGAGTCTGCTAAAAAAATATTTACTCCGCACGACCCGCGCGGAGCACAGCCCTGGCCGTTAAACCAGATCTTATTTGGTGCGCCTGGTACAGGCAAGACGTACTCCTCCGCTGAGTATGCTGTAGCTATCGTTGAAAAACGTCTGGCTTCTGATGCGCAGACCTCCGAGGAAGAGCGCAAAGCTCTTATGGCAACTTATAGAGGCCTCGTTGATAGCGGCTTTATCACATTTACAACGTTTCATCAGAACTATGGATACGAAGATTTTATCCAGGGCATCAGACCTAACACAAACAACGGTACGGTTTCTTTTGAGCAGGTCGATGGCGTTTTTAAGAAGGCTGCCGATAAGGCTCTGGACGATCCCCATAACAACTACGTTATTATCATCGACGAGATCAACCGCGCCAATATCTCGAAGGTGTTTGGCGAATTGATCACACTTATTGAAGAGGATAAGCGCTGGGGAGAGTTGAACCAGCTATCTGCAACATTGCCTATGGGCGAAGCTTTTGTAGTTCCGAACAACCTATACATAATCGGAACGATGAACTCGGCTGATAAGTCTATTTCCCTTATCGACACCGCTCTCAGACGCAGATTTTCGTTCATTGAGGTTCCGCCAAAGGAAGAGTTTGTTGGCAACGAATCCTTAAAGCAGGTTATGCACAATTTGAATGAATACCTTAAAAAGGAGCTTCGTAATACAGACCTGTTGATTGGTCACGCCTATTTTATCAATAAGGCAGCAGACGATCTTATTGGAATCATGAATAACAGTATTATCCCTCTGCTGTATGAGTACTTCTACGATGACGAGGCAA
Source organism: Acidobacteriota bacterium (assembly GCA_050259595.1). Taxonomy (GTDB): domain Bacteria; phylum Bacillota; class Syntrophomonadia; order Syntrophomonadales; family DTU052; genus JBLNAX01. The sequence goes on from JBLNAX010000089.1 coordinate 29,944, forward strand.
AGGTAAAAAGGGCGCTTGATTGTTTGAAGGACACCGAATACGAGCTGGACCCGAAGCCATTGGGAAGAGTGCGCGTACAGAAGAAGGTTACTCATGATTAACGCTTTTGAGTTTCAGAAGGTCAAAACTTCAAAGTTACCGAGTATCTGGCGCGAAGACGGTGCGTTGGATGAATTGGAAAAGTTCCTGCAGAGCAATTGGGAAAAGCGCAGCATCTTCTATTCTGATAAGAAGATAAGTAGTCGCCAACAGTTCATTGATTTTGATCGCAGGGACGGTTTCAAAACCCAGAATTATATTGGAACCATTACCTATCGTGGCGAGCAGCTCAACATCTTCCCCAAAATTTTTAAAGCGGACGAGGATGACTATGATGCCAGCGAACTTGATATCCATGACCTGATCGACGATCTGATTATGTGGTTGGGTTACTGTGACAAATTTAACTTTCCCTTTGTATCCATGAAAGGAGAGATGGATAACACAGAAACCTTCCTGGAACTACTAATCACGGTTTATGTCCATTACGTTAAGGCAGCCGTAGATCGCCAGCTTTTTTTTAGATACGAGGAAGTGGAAGATAACGGTTGTACACCCAAGGGCAAAATAGACTTTAAAGACTATGCTATAAGGAAATATCCTGCTGGCCAGTGGGACAAGCTCCAATATACCTATTCCACCTTTATGTTTGATAACCTACTTAATCGTATTATTAAATGTACCTGCAGGACGCTGGAAGGAATAACGACCCAGGTTAACAACCGTCGTATCATCCATGATATTCTGATGAAGCTTGGCGATGTAGAAGATGTTAACTGCATGCCTTATGACTGCGACGCGATCCATCTAAATGCACTACAAGCAAATTACACTATTATCCTCAGTATGAGCAAGATGTTTTTGCTTAATAAGGTTTCTTCTCAAAACATGGGTGTGTCGGAGACATTTTGCTTCCTGTTCCCAGCGGAGCTACTCTTCGAAGGCTTTGTAGGTGGTTTTATGCGCGAAGCTTTCAACGATCGGGTAAAGCTATCCACTCAAACCAGAGACCTATTCTTGACTGAACTTGTGGTAGACGGGGAAGTTGTCGGAAACCGCTTCCAGCTGAAAGAAGATATCGTTGTCCAAACTGACGATACCATTATTATTCTGGATACCAAGTATAAAGAAATTGATCATCTTGATAGAATTAAGAAGGATAGTGAACGGTTAGGGATTACGGATGCCGATATGAAGCAGATGGCAGTCTATGCAAACCGTAGAGGCGCCAAGCGGATGTATCTTCTTTACCCGCTTTACCGCAACACGATGCCCGATGAGACTGAGGTTGTTTTCAATATTATTGATGGCAGAAGTGATGTAGCCGTAAAAATTCCGCTACAGATCTTACAGGTGCCGTTTTCCTTTGGCGACGATTCAGAGAAAACCAAAAAGCTGTTACTTGATATCCTTGGTAAGACAATTCAATAAACTGCGAGGTTACATCTACTATGTCTGATGTATTTTCTAAAGAAAAGCGGTCGGAAATAATGAGCAAGGTGCGCTCATCTGGTAACCGTAGTACAGAGCTCAAACTTATTGCATTTTTCAAAGAAAGCCACATAGTAGGGTGGCGGCGACACTATAATGTTATAGGACACCCTGATTTTGTATTCAAAGAGCGGCGCATAGCTGTATTTGTCGATGGTTGTTTTTGGCATGGTCATGATTGCAGGAACACACAACCAAGGGAAAATACCGAATTTTGGCAAAAGAAGAGGGAACGCAATATCCAACATGATTTAAAAATAACACACCATTTTGAAGAGCGAGGATGGCGTGTTATAAGAATTTGGGAATGTGAACTTAAAAAGAAGAACAAACCAATACTGATTGAAAAACTTAGAGAGCTTTGCTCGAACCTATAAGCGAGCAAAAATTGATAAATAACAACTTATTGACTTAGCGACACTACAGAACAATAAGTGTGCCAAATAGAGGAATGGCAACCGTTTCAATAAATTCAACAATTCACTTCAACCTTTTAACGAATACCCGTTGGCAATGCACACCCCTGCTAACTTTCAACGATTACGCCCCGTCTACCTTTCCGGAAAACGGCTGGATTCTATCAGTCATCATCAAAATAACCTACTACAATACAACAAAAGCCACTCCAACAAAACGCAGGAGCTGCTTAACGCCTTTTCAGGCCATATAAAAACCATCCACCGATAAAATACTTTTTATCAATAGATGGTAGATAATCTGGTGGAGGCGGGGGGAGTCGAACCCCCGTCCGAAAGAACGACAGAAACAGTATCTCCGAGCGCAGTCTGTAATTTAGATTTCGCCCGCAGGTCGCCTACAGACAGGCTACCGTTGCGCTATCCCTGTTAATTTCCCCTTACAGCCCCCAGAGAGAAAAGCTTAAAGGGTACGCCTGCTTAATCACGCCCTGCACCAGACCACAGGCACTTCTGGCCGGACGAGCGGCTTAAGCCGCTAGTTGTAAATTATCGTTTGCAGTTATAAGTTTTGTACCGTTTTAACGAGCTGGCACCAACTCGGCTCGCTGCTCTTCCTACCTTTTCCCCCGTCGAAACCTTTACGCCCCCATATTTATGATTGCGCACGTTCCTTGATCGTGCGGTCAATCTCGCGTTTAGCATCACGGGCCGCGATATCCTCGCGCTTGTCGTGGAGCTTCTTACCTCGGGCCACACCTAATAATAACTTAGCCCGACCGTGTTTGAAATAGATTTTCAATGGAACTAGAGTGTAACCTTTCTGCTGGGTCAATCCATACAGGCGGTCGATCTCCTTACCATGCAGCAGCAGCTTCTTCGGCCGCTTCGGCTCGTGGTTAAAGAGGTTGCCATGATCATAGGGACTGATGTGGAAGTTGTTCACCCACACCTCACCGTCTCTGACCTCGCCATAGGCATCCTGAAGATTGCCTTTGCCGCCGCGCAGGGACTTGACCTCGGTGCCCTGAAGGACCAGCCCGGCTTCCATTGTCTCATCAATATGATATTCAAAGCGGGCTTTGCGGTTCTCGACTACCGTCGAGTTCTGCTTCTTACCGTCCTTGCCCATGGTTATCACCCCAAAATTAGCGAAAAATAACCCTCGCGCAAAGGAAAGGATCCATCTGCAGCCAGGGTTGCTTTAATCCTATGTCCGTAATCTATTATATACCCGCCCGCAATCGCGGTCAAGGAGCGCATCCAGGCCTTTGCCATATCCTGGGTTACATGCAGACACCCATCACACAGGCATTATGTAACAGCATTATGTTGTATAATTCTATCCATAAACACTTGTGAAGGAAAGACCTATGTACAATAGTAATAATAACATGATATTTCGCCCGGCTGCTGAACCCGATGCCTCCAGCATCGCCCGTATCAACCAGCAGCACTGGCACAAATTCGATAATCCCCGGGGCTTCTTACTTAAGCAGATAACAGTTGAGCATGTTATGGCCAATTTAGCTCATTTCTGGGTTGTGGATATTGACAATAACGTGGCGGCATATATTGAAATCGCGCCGATATTTGCTGATTATGAAACCCATCTGTGGTTTAATTATGTTGAATTGAACTGGGTGATCGGAACAGTGGCTAATGTTCTAAGAATAACCCAGTTGGGAGTAGATCAGGCTCACCAGCAAAGTCGAGTTGGAAGCTTTGCGGTTGCCCGGTTACGAGAGCTATTTCCGCATTCGATTTTCATTACCGCATTGATCTGTAAACCCACTCTGAACCGAGCATCACTTGCTTTTCACCTTAAGAACGGCTTCCGGCCAGTAGCTTACGGTATTGAACGTGAGTTTGAGAAACTGTTCTTTCTCAATCCCTAAAATTTCTTGCCTTTGGTGGTGTAGTCCTGGGCGGCTAATTCGAAGTCGATCTTGCCTTCATCTACATTGACCTTCACCAGTTCTACCTCGACTGGATCGCCGATACGGTACATCTTACGGGTATTCTTGCCCAGCAGTATCATCTGCCGGTCATCATACAAATAGTAATCATCATGCAGGGCGGATATATGGACCAGCCCTTCCACCGTATTATCCAGCTCCACAAAGAATCCAAAGGCCAGTATAGAGGAAATGACCCCTGAGAAATATTCGCCTACATAGTTCTGCATATACTGGGCCATCTTGATTTTGACTGACTCACGCTCGGCTTCTTCGGCTTTCATCTCATTCACAGTACAGTTTTCGCCGACTACCGGCATACGGGCTGCCCAGGCCGTCCTTACCTTATCTGAAAGGCTGCCCTTGCTCAAGATATGGGTCAATGCCCGGTGCACGATGAGGTCGGGATAACGCCTGATGGGCGAGGTAAAGTGTACATAATAGGGCGAAGCCAGGCCGAAATGACCCAATGCGTTCGGTGTATAACGCGCATGCTTCATGGCCCGCAGGATCATGGTGGAGACGATCTTCTCCTCCGGCTGGCCCTTGACGCCATTCAGAACCTCCTGAATCACGGTGGAATCGAGCTTACGCGTGGGCAGCTCGCGGTTGAACAAGGTCAATATCCTCGCGATATTGACGACTCCTTCGTCATCCGGTTTTTCATGCACCCGGTACAGCGTGGGAGCTTCCAGCTGGTTGAGGTGGATGGCGATAGCTTCATTGGCGCGGATCATGAACTCCTCAATAATATTCTCAGATACCCCCTGCACCCGTTTCTCGATAGCAGTGGGGACACCCTCGTCATTGACAATGACCTTGGCTTCGGGAAAATCAAAGTCCAGGGCACCGTTTCTCATCCGGCGCTGGCGCAGAATGGCGGCCAGTTCCCGCATCAGTTCAAACATGCTGATGTAATCACGATAGCGCTCCAGCAGCTCAGGCTCGCGGTCATTCAGGATTTTATTGACGTTCTTATAGGTCATCCTTTCCTTACTGCGGATGACAGATTTAAATATCTCGTAGTGCCGGATCTCGCCCTTATTATCGAGGTCCATTTGCACACTCATGGCCAGCCGGTCTTCGTGGGGATTCAGACTGCAGATACCGTTGGACAGCTCGCGCGGCAGCATGGGTAATACCCGGTCTACCAAGTACACACTGGTCCCCCGGCGGAAAGCCTCCTTGTCCAGTGGCGAGTCTTCTTTCACATAGTGCGATACATCGGCGATATGAACACCCAGGCGGTAGCCCTCCTCGGTCTTTTCCACCCATACCGCATCATCCAGGTCCTTGGCATCTTCGCCATCAATAGTGACGATCGCCAAATCGCGCAGGTCGCGGCGCCCTTCCAGGTCGTGTTCGGAAATAACCGGTGCCACAGCTTTCGCGTCGCGGTCCACATCACTGGGGAATTCTTCGCGCAGCCCGTATTTCTTGATTATGCATTTTACATCGACACCCGGCTCATCCTTGTTGCCGAGCACCTCGATGATCCTGCCCTCCGGGTATTTGTCCTTATCCGGCCAGGCGGTGATCTTCACCAGCACTTTCTGCCCTTCGCGAACTTTCAGCTTCTTCGAAGGCCGCGTATAGATCGGATAGATCAGTCGCGGGTCGTCGGGCACCACCTGCGGCACCGAGCGGGCCTTCTTAAAGGTGCCTACGATTTCGTGATTGGCCCGGGTGATCGCGCGGATCACCTCGCCCTCAGGCTTATTGCCCGGAGCAGAACTGCGGTGGTTAAGGCGCACCATGACCCTATCATTATGCATAGCGCCATTAAGGTCGCGCCCATATATGAAAACATCCGGGTGGTTGGAATCATCCGGCAGTAAAAAGGCATAACCTTTAGAGGTTACCTGCAATGCTCCCCGAATCAAGTTCATCTGTTCCGGCAGGCCGTATTTGCTCTTACGAGTGACCACCACGTCCCCGTCCTTCTCCATGCGGCCCAGCAGCTTGGTAAAGGTCACCTCGTCTTCAACATTCAAAGCCTCGAAAAGTTCCGGATAACTGAGCGGCCGGTAGCTTTCCTGCCCCATGTGTTTTAGTATCATCTCTCTGTTAAGTGTCATCATCTCACCCAAATCGTCCATATTTATGTTTTGCTTCATGTAATATAACATTTTCCCCAGTGGCTTGTCATTCTAACCGCACCGCATGCCGTTTTCCCATTTACATTATTTTGCATTATGTGTAATTATTATATTACAGAAACTTGAAATGGGTTGGTGCTGGTGTTCAAAAGACGCTACACAGTTATGGCTCTGGCCGCTCTAGGAGTGCTGGACAGCCTGTATATTGCACTCACCAAATACGGTTGTGAGAGCTGCAAAACCGTCCACAATACCGCCTGGGGCCATCCTTTCGGATTGCCTATCGCTTATTTAGGTTTACTAGGCTATGCGGCAATACTGGCTGCAGTGGCTTCCCGCAAGCATAAAGCAGCATATCTAATGGCCTGCTGCGGGGTAGTGATCTCAGCAATTCTAGTGTATGCCCAGGCTTTCATCTTGCACAAGTTTTGCACGTACTGCCTTATATCAGCGGGCTTGATGCTGGCTATATGGCTGGTTCTTTTTTGGATGACAGCCGGATGGAGGGGACGGCACCCGATTCTCGCAGCATCTATCGCCGTTCTGCTGGCCTTCACCGGCTGGCACTGGACATCATATGAGCCAGTGACCGTGAAGGCAGATAAAGTAGCTATAGAAAAACCAATCACTAGACCCGTGAATCAGCCTCAAGAGCCTGTTGCCTCGGACCTGGTGGTCAAGCAGCAAATCAAACAACACTCTGTTAATCACAAGAATGAAAAACCACGCAGTATTGATTATGCCGATACTAATCACATTCCAGTCAAGGTCATGGTCTATGCAGACCAATTACCAAAGACAGAAACTCCAACACCGAGTCAACTATTTAAATACTATGATTCCGCTAGCAATCCGGTAAATGTAGATGTATATCAGAGGGATATCTTGTTCTTCTCTAGTGGCTGTGATGAATGTGAAGCCGAACTGGCCAAAGTGGCCGAGCTGCCGCCTGATCAGCGACCGCTGCTGGTGGACACTTTTATTCCAGTGGATACTGATCAAGCCACCGAAAAAGCAAAGGTGGAATCCAAGCTCAGCCAATCGAACCTGGACCCCACCACTGTACTCTATGATTTTGATCGCATCAATCCGGTAGCAGGCGTTCCTACCTGGATGAATGACGGGATAGAGAGATGATACCTATTGGGCGGCCTGGGCCTTGACCCGCGCTCCGTCCTGCAGGTCCTGACTGCCGTCCCTTACCAATTGTGTTCCTTCTGATAAGCCTTCAGTGATTTCTATATTATCACGGTCGGCAATTCCGGTTTCTACCTTCTTATGCTGCACCTTACCGTCCTGTATCACCATCACCTGCTTAGTGCCATCATCCATAGTCCGCACTGTTTCGCGGGGGATAACCAGCACGTCCTGGCGGTTGGCGGTTGATATGGCAACTGTGACTTCATAGCCTGGTTTTAGGATATCCGGTTGTTCTAGTGATATGATCACCGGCACCCGGCGCTGGATCACGCCCAAAGCTGAGGTCTTCTCTTCAGCCAGCGGGTAGATCTTAGTTACCTGTCCGGCTAGAGTTTTATCACCTAGAACTGGTGCGCTGATCTGCACTTTCTGCCCTACCTGCACCTGGGCCAGGTCATCGCTTAAAATATCAGCCTTGACCTCCAGCGTCTCAGGTATGCCGACCGTGACGATCAGCTGGCCAGGATTCAGGACCTGCTCCACCTTGGCCGAGAGGTTGAGAACAACGCCATTCATGGGGCTGGTTATAGAAAGCTGCTGCTGTTTGCCCTGCAGCTGCTGCAGTACTCCGGATAGGCCCTGCACCTGCGCCTTGCTGGTAGCTAGCTGTGAGGCCTGCTCGGTCAGGTTCTTTTCAAGTGTATCTACTGCCAGGCGGGCTTTGTCATAATCAGACTTGGAGATACCGCCCTGCTGATAAAGCTCCTCCGTCCTAGCCAGTTCCTCCCGGGCATCACTCAACTGCAGTTCAATGCGCTCTCGGGCGGCCACTGCTCCTGATACCGCAGAATTGGCCTGGGAAAGCTGTGAACGAGTATTGTCTATCTGAATGGCGAGATCGGGATTGTCCAGCACCACTAGGGTTTGGCCTGTCTTGACTGCCTGCCCGGTCTCCACCAGCAGCTTGGCCACACGCGCACTCTGGGTGGCAAACAGGTCCTGACTGGAAACCGCACGCACATAGCCGGTATCCTCCACCGCCTGGGTAATGGCCCCTTTTTGAGCGGTTACAATATCGACCGCTGTACCTCCGCTGACCGCGACTCCCACAATGATCAGAAGTATGATTCCCACTCCGATCCCGATCCACAGTTTCTTCTTGTTCTTCATGTCTCCAGCCCCCTTAATCCCTGTTTTTGAGTATTTCGACGATATCCAATTGGTCTAGGCTTTTAACCGCCCAGTTGTGAGCCAATACCACAAACAAACAGCCCGCGATGGCTGCATATACGTAGGTCTTGGGATATACCACCGCGGTGATCGAATAAATATCAGTGCTGACCGTTTTAGCGATCCCTTCTGCCATATAGCGCCCTAGAGGCAGGCCAATGATCATGGCCAGTACCATCTGCAGCAGGTTCTCGTTAAGCAGGATACCCTTTATCTCGGCCACCGTCATGCCTATAGCGCGCAGCATAGCCAGCTCCCGCAGCCGCTCGGACATATTGATGGTGGAAGAATTGTAAACGATAGCAAAACCCAGGATCAGGGCAAAACTAACCATGATGCCAATGCTGGCGTACATGGCACCGAGGTTCTTATTAAAGTTATCCATAGCCTTCTGGCGGCTCAGGACCGAGGCTACACCGGTCATCTTCTGCAGCTCATCTTCAATATATTGAGCCTGGCCGCGATCGATGCGCAGCATGACCGCCGAAATCAGATTATTCTCTCTTAACATGCGGTTGGCTGTATCCAAGCTGACGAAGGAACTGCCGCCCAGCATTTGCTTGTTGATACCCACCACAGTTAATTCAGTTTTATGTGCAGGTCCGAAGCCTAACATGGTCTCCACCGACACTTTGTCGCCGGTTTTAAGCCCCAGCTTATTGGCCATGCGATCGTTCAGGATTACGCCTTCCTGAGGGAGCTGCCGGGCGCGCTGCTGATCATCATATATGACCCGCAGTGAATAATCGCGCGGCAGTGCCTCGATAACATTGTCTTCTGTTCGGCCATTATGTAAAAGCCTGACCGGGAGCTCGAAAATCGGTTCCGCCTTTACTATCCCCTTGATGCGTGAGATATTGAACAGTTCACCCTGCTTGACCGGATGGGTGAAGCGCACCAGCATATCGTAGCGCTGCTCTTCGTAAAAGGCTTGTTTCAGCATAAAATCAAGGGCATCGCCGGTAAACAAGGACACCACCAGCATACCGACCGCAAAACTGACCCCGAATAGAGTAATCAAAAAACGGGTGCGATTGCGGCCCACCGTACGCAGGCTCATCTTCCACAGTGCAGATAATTGCTTCCACAGCCAAGGCCAGTTTTCCAGGAAAAACTTGCGGCCGCTTATGGGAGCTTCCGAGCGCATCGACTCTGCGGGATTGATACCGGTAGCCCGCCGAGAGGCGATAAGTCCGGCCAGCAGGCCCACCACCAGGCTCAGCATGGTTCCTTTGACTATAGCTTCTGGACTTACCGCGCTGATGGTCTGCGGCAGGTTAAAGAACTGGCCATAGAGCATAGCAAAAACGGATGCGAAATATAGTCCCAGTAAAGTACCCAAAATCGAACCCATCAACGCAATGGCCAATGAGTAGCCGGTATAGTGCATCATGATCTGCAAATTATCATAGCCCAGAGCCTTCATGATGCCGATCTGGGTCCGCTGATTCTTGATCATGCGTCCGATCATGACAAACTGGATGGTGGCTCCGATCAGCAGGAATATCAGCGGCACCACCAGGGACTGGCTCTTTAGCTGATCCAGCTCACCCTGTAAAATGGCATTGCTCAGCTGCTGTTTGCGCGGGAAGCTGGCCAGATTGCCGTAAGGCTCCAGAATGGTTTTTACTTTGGTCTTGATTATGTTTTCTTCAGTCCCCGGGGCCAGGGTCACTACGATCTGATTGACCTGCCCCGGTAGGTTGAATATCTGTGCCGCCTGATTTTGCGGCATCATGATGATACCATAAGTCTGGGGGTTGGGCGCCATGTCTGCCGGATCTTTGATCGCATAACAAAACTCCGGGCCGACGGCTGTTCCCACCACGGTCAGGGCGACTTCCTTACCCTCGGCAACGATCGTCACCTGCGAACCAGACTTCAGGTGATTAGCCTTAGCATACTGAGGATCGACCAGGATCTCGGTAACTCCCGATTCCGGGTATTTTTCGAACATACGGCCGCTCTGCAGCTGGAAACGGTTCACTGAATTCCCCAGCGGGACCGGGTAGCTCAACACACGGGCATTAGCCCGCTGGCCGCCTTCCTTCACCACCGGCACTTCTTCCACGATGCGCCCGGTGACCCCTGTGATTCCAGGCAAAGCGGCGATACGCCGGGTCACCTGTTCGGGAGCTCGAATGACATGGAAAAAGTAATCGGCAAAGCTATTGTCCTGGTAAAATGTATCACGAGAATAGTTCAGGCTGAAATATGCGGTGCCCATCGATATGTACAGCGATATGCCCACCATGACCACCGCCACCAGTGACAGGAATTGGCCTTTGGTCTGCCATATATTGCGAAGTAATTTGCGGGTCAAAATACCCATATTACCACTCGATCCTCTCCGGTGAAACCGGGTTTTCATTCACGATGACTTCGGCGATCCGACCGCTTCTCATGCGTATAGTCCGGTCGGCCATAGCCGACAGCGGCGTATTATGGGTAACCATGATCAGTGTGCTGTTATGTTCGCGATTAACCCGGGCCAGCAGACTCAAGACCATCTTACCAGTCTCGAAATCCAATGCTCCAGTAGGTTCATCACATAGAATCAGACGGGGGTTTTTGATCAGTGCCCGCGCGATCGATGTGCGCTGCTGTTCACCACCCGAAAGCTGGGTGGGAAAGTGATCCATACGGTCTTCCAGCCCCACTTCGCGCATAACTTCGCGGGTGGGATGTGGATTATCGACCAGACTCGCCGCCAGATCCACATTTTCTCGTGCGGTGAGGTCAGGGATCAGATTATAGAACTGGAACACAAAGCCCACCTGGTTGCGCCGATATGAGGTCATCTGCACTTCAGTAGCCTGGCTCAGGTTCTTGCCCTGAAAATAGACATCGCCGGCTGTAGGCTGGTCCATACCTCCTAATATGTTCAGCAGGGTGCTCTTGCCAGAGCCGCTGGGCCCCAGTATGCAAAGCAGTTCCCCGGAGTATATCTCAAACGTCGTGGGCAGCAGAGCCTTGACCTCCACCTCGCCCATAATATAGGTCCGGGATACGTCTACTAATTTCACCAGTACATCTTTATCCATCATACTCATCCTTATTTCGCGACCAGCGTTTTCTTGTCGATCTCGCCTTTTTTCCAGCGCTCGTACTGTATATCCATATCCGCTAAGTACCATACAATAAACTCAAAAAAGTCCTTCATCCCGGAGAGATTTTCTATTGCATCTATATTCTTTGAGTTGGCAACGCTAAGACCATAATCAACGATTTTGATCATTTCATCTAAAGCTACATAGCTTTCTTTTGTGATACTGATCCACGAATCCATATTAACGCGGTAGAATGTCTTTCTTTCCCCCGGAATGCTTACTTTTTCGAACCATTTTGCAGCCAAGCCCTGACGTATAGTGAGCGAAGCCGTGGCCTTGCTGAAAAGCAAGTCTTCGGCAATATCATCCAGTGTTTTGGGTTTATCGGACAGCAGCAAATAACCGAAAATGCGGCCCAGGGTCCGTGAGCCACCCTGCCGCTCAATAATCAGCCCGAAATCTTCAATAAACTTAAGTATGTTATCGCGCACGGCCTAATCACCCCCATATGAATCATTATACTACCAGTTTGTTTAATTGTAATTAAACAGATTAAATTTTATAAATTAATACTAGCAAGCAAATATTAAATTCGCATAGTTTACGTCTAAAGAAATGTTTAATTATACGCCCATCATTGACAATCGTTTCCACATAATGTTCAATAAACAATGTATCGTTACATTTTTCACTAATTCAAGGAGGTATCCTATGCGTTTTTACAAAAAGTTCTTATCGGCTCTGCTTATTTCCCTGTTGATGGCCTCCCAAATGCCAGTCGATTTCGCATCTGCCAAAACAGCCCCGAAAAAGATTGTAAAGAAGGTTACTAAGAAAAAGGTCAAACCCCCAATTAAAAAATCCGTGAAGAAGCCGGTCGCAGTCAAACCGGTACCACCAAAACCGGTCGTAAAACCAGTGCCTGTAATGCTACCGCCAGTTGTAGCCCCAACAGTTACAGATAATACATATGCTAGTGTATACGCAAACACAAATAGTACCGGCAGTAGTGTCTATAGCAGCACTGTACCAACGCCTGCTCCAGTTATTACTCCCACATCAACACCAACACCGACAGTAAACACTAAGGAATATGTGGATTCGGCAAATGGATATAAGCTTTCATATCCCTCGAACTGGATTAAGTTTGATTTAGGTGTAGTGAATGTAATGAACACAACCGGATTTGCAGGAACAAGCTCAGATGGAAAATCCCTGGTTGCAATGGTGATGGTTTTATCCGGCATGAAAGGTGCAGATGTAACGAACAACATGTTTGTTGATATGTTCATTGAAAGAGAAAGAAGTACTACAAAATCATTTGCTGTTATAAGTAAAAATAATTCGACATTTGCCGGTGTGCCATCATTGATAATAAAAGCCCACGTTATAGGCAAAGACAATAGTAGTCATGATTGGAACCAAATTGTTATTGTGAAGGACGATAGACTATACGCACTTGTATTTATGACGCCATTAAATCAGCTAAACACCTATCTAAGTGAATTCGATTCATTCACCAAGACTTTTACTCTCATTAAATAACCATGCGCTAATTTGCAGGGAACAGCTCCCACACACCGGGGACTGTTCCTTGTTTCTTTTCTTGGACTTACCAGACTTTCATTATCTTATCGTAACAGCTCTATGCTTCCCATCCCACGCCACCGAATACCCCAGGGCTTCGGCTACATAACGCACTGGAACCACTAGATGTCCATGAATATCCAGAGGCGGCACATCCATAACGATCGTGCCCAGGGTCGTCTCCTCATCTCTATCGCCTACAGCGAGCACAATATCTTCACCCTCAATAGTCAGCATGACCGCTTTGTTATCCGCATCCCAGAAGACCTTATTGGGGGCAATGTTTAACGCCTTGGTTAGAGGAAGCAGCTCAACATAGGCCCTTTGGTGTAAGATAAACGGCGCTATATCCATAGTCATTGGCCGCCCATCAGCATTCATTACACTTGAGCCGATCTTAATGGAAATTTGGTGGGGTGGTGTACTGCTGGCTTGTGCGCCTGGGGATACTAGAAGCAAACAACATATAGTAATTAGAAGACAGCTTTTGCGCATCGCGAATTAGCCTCCCGGTCGGTAAACATTTGGTCTTGATATACATTGGACGAAGTGCAGTACCGACAAGTTCGCCAGAACAAATAAACCGCCTTCATTGGGCGGTCATGGGCTTTGGTATTTCTAGCTACTAAGAATTATATTCCCTTGAACAATTGCAGCACGGAATATGAGAGCTTAATCGAATGGGCTAAAAAGAATGAACCAACTTGCTGCTGAAACATGTTTTTCGAGTAATTCATCATTTCACGGGCTACATCAACATCTCTTATATTCCCCTCAGCCGCTTGCAGGTTGGCACTTGTGGTGGTCATATAATTGATTCGATGCTCAAGAACTTTAATACTGGCTAGAATATCCGCTCTTTGCCTCGACACGGCGGTTATTGCCTTATCAACAATACCTATGGATTCGCGGGCCTTTTCGCGGGTAGTGACATCAACTAAACCTAATTGGTATCTGCTGTTTAGCTTGGCCAGATCAAGGTGTTCCTCCTTAAAAGAGACCAACATTTCCTGCCCTTCGTTGGCTCCGACTTGAAGTATAAGGTTCTTTGGCCACGCTTTATCTATATCTACATCAAATGCATTATTTTGCTCCGCATCATCAATTACCTGACTGCCGATCAACTTGAAATCAGAAGTATTCAAAAGTCGGTTTAGCTGAGTCTGCGACTGACTGGTAGTATCATTGATACCTTTGTTGATCTGTTCTATTTCCTTTTGCATTTCTGCACGGTCAGAAAGCGTATACCCATCATCGGCAGCCTTTTCCCCAAGTTCGCGCATCCGGAGCAGCAAAGGATCAATGCTTGTCAAAGCTGCTTCAGAGGTTTGCAGAAGGGTAATGACTCCCTGCATCCCTTTGATCATGGCAATCGTCGCATTAGGCGCCATGCCGCGGCCCTTAATGGAGCTAACATCTTTGGTATCATATGTTGTTCTATTGCTTAGAGTCTCTAGCTTTTGATGTGAAGAAGGCGCAGCAAGGAGTTGCCCAGGGTGATAGGATTTGAAAATGGTAAAATTATTGTGGATTATCACGCTAGATCGCATCCTCCCTGATTACCAAACACGCTCTTCCTTGAGCTGTTTTCCGGCAGTTATTAACAAGTATTTGCCCATAGTATATCACTACTATCCATGATAATCCTCTAGCTGTGATAGTATTAAGAAATCTTTAGGTATCTACAAATATGGATCCTAGACTTTATTAGCTAACTCGTGCAGTTTTTCAGCGATGGCCGACATCTCTTCGATATTGGCATTGATAGTTTCAATCGCGCTTACCTGGGTTTCACGCTCAGCAACAGCCTTTAAACTTTCATTCGATGCGATAACTATCTTATCTTTTATTGCGCTGACCGATGTTTTAATAGATGCAACCGTTGTCTGTGATTGATCGGAAAGCTTGCGGACTTCTTCAGCAACCACCGCAAAACCCCGCCCCAGTTCTCCAGCACGGGCAGCTTCGATGGCGGCGTTAAGTCCTAACATCTTGGTTTCAGCAGCGACCGAATTGATAAAGTTAGAAATCTGAACAATATTATCAGAAAGAGTAGCTATTTCTTTGATTGTATTGTTTAACTGCATCTCCCCTTGACTATAGTTTGAACTGGTGATCATGATCTTCTGCAGACTTTCAGCAATCTGGGCCAATCCTTCATTTAAATGCAGGGATGAGTCTTGCAGGTCCACATGGGCTTGGCGGGGCAGAACAATGCCAAAAGTACCAATAACCTCATCGGTCAAATCCTCATCAAACAGAGGAAAGTTCATGGCCAGGATCGGCACTCCATACAGGGAAGCCGATAATTCCTCAACCGTCGTTTTCTTACTTGTTATCGTCTTATGAGCTGATCCGCCTTCGTTAAATTCCGCTCCAATTTTAATGCTCTGCATATCGAATTGTTTGGACGCGTATTTATGAGTGAATTTGGCAAGGTCAGTCATATAGAACAGACTCCCCCCCGGAAACAGATCAACTAACATAGGCGAGACGGTTTCCAGTGCATTGACCACCGAATGCTTGACTGGTAAGACTATGCTTACCGCACCCCAGACTTGATCGCTGTCATCTTCAAATATTGGCCAGGAATGAATGTTCATTCTGGTTCCATAAATCTTACGCGGGACGTTGGCAAGTGTAGGCCGCAGTTCACGCATGGCCTTGGCTGCTCCGCCTTCTTTGCTTACCGGATTCCCTACCTGAAACACCTGAAAATCAAACCCATCAGAGTTGATCTTGTGTGCTATAACGAAGCCCTCCATGACTCCAATAACACAACCACCTGAGTACGAATTAGCCAGCGCTTTCGCAATAGATAGGAAACCATCAACATCTTTCTTTCTCATTTGAAAACCCCTCCCCATGACAAATAAATATAACAAATAATAATTATAACCAGATTAGCACTGCCAACAACTAAAGTGCAAGCTATCGCAATATTTTACAGATCTACCACGGATAATAAACCATTTTGCATAACATATCCGTATACTAGTTATCGGGATAACGATAATTGACTGAAACGCCTTACAGGTCCATAATTATCCATAACATAATCTATACTAATTGAACGGAGGAATACTATGAGCAGCTACAATTATGACTCATACTGCGGGATTTACTGCGGGGCCTGTTCGATAATGCTTAACTACAAAACTGGACACAAAGATCCATTAGCATGTCATTGGTCGGAGGAGCAGATCAAGGATTTCCAGGCATCACAAGGCAATCAACTGACCGAGAATGATTCCCTGGAACAGAAGTGCTTTGGCTGTAAAAGCGATACTCTGTTTATCAACTGTGCTAAATGCAAGATACGGGAATGTGCAATTGCTAAGAAGGTTGATCATTGTAACGATTGTCACGAGTTCCCCTGCGACCTGCTGAAAATGTCTCTGATGAATGAGGCGATAGCCCCTCATCTGCCGCATGTCAAGATGGTTCCGATCAACCTGGATATCATTAAGAAAGCCGGGGGAACTGAGTGGCTGGCTCAACAGGAAAAGCAGTGGAAATGCCCTGAATGCGGTTCTGAAACATCCTGGTACATATCACACTGTATCAAGTGCAGCAAAGAGCTGGATAAGGATTATCTCCATGTTTAGTGAAAGCTAATACTTATGTCCACGATTTCCGGCCGGTTGCCCACGCGCAGGGGCGGACCCCAGGTGCCGTAGCCGCCCGAGACGATAGCCTGGAATCGGCCTTTACTATAAGGGCCATAGTCATCGATAAAAAGGCTATGCGTGAGGTATTTGATAGGCCAGATCTGGCCATTATGGGTATGCCCACACAGCAGCAGATCCACGTTCTGCTCAGATGCTTCAGCAATACGAGCCGGTTGGTGATCCATCACTATGACCGGCTTTTTAAAGTCCGTTCCCTTTAGGAGGTCATGTATTGAAGTTGCAGCAGTTCTATCATAAGGGTTTTCCGCATATTCATCACGCCCAATTATATAAAGAGAATCGGCTATCTCAACGGTTTGGTCTTGCAGCAGGATCACATTGTTGTCAGCCAAATAGCGTTTTAAGAAGGGTATTTTTCCGCTATAGTATTCATGGTTCCCCAAACAAGCGTAAACACCATAGCGAGTACGGATTTGCTTAATAGTCGCCCCCATATTCTCATTCAAGAATACATCCATATTTTCATCAACAATATCACCGGGAAATAGTACCAGGTCAGGTTTTTGAGCATTGATGTTCTTCACCAATTCGGCCAGACGACTATTATCCATGACAACTCCCGAGTGCATGTCGCTGACTACAACTACATGAAGCTTTTTTAAATCCCGGGCCTTTTTGTCAACATTCAGGTTGTAATGAGTGATGACCGGATGATGGGCATTCCATATCCCTATCGCGATGATCACAATCAGCAAACCGGTTACGGCAAGACTTATCATCTTAGTATTTGGGAAACGTACCGGAAGAATGTTGAACCTATCCATCAAGCGAACGAGATCGACGAAAAGCGAGATAAGAACTCCGTAGAACAATATGGCCAGCCAGTAGTTCCCCACTATTGCGAAGAAACTAGCAAAACCGTACGGTAAATAGTGAAACACCAACTGACCTACTACAAATGAACTAGCCAGTATCCAGAAGCATATCAAAAATATCCAGCGTCTAAAGCCAGGCAGCCATGAGCTCAAGGCCTGCCAACTGCGCACGCTAAGATAATAGTTGGCCCCACCATAAACTGCAAGAAACGTTGCTATAAACAAAAACATCGAGAAATCAGCCATTTCAAACCCCTTTCCAGCAAGTCTACTTATTAGACGTATATACTGTCGATAAACTTTCTTGTATATGACCCCTATTCATGTTCAGACTTTTATATTTATAGCGCAGAAAACATTCTTGACAACTATGTTCTCCATGCACTATGTTATTATTAACATATGTGTTGAGTAACATTTGAAAGGTGTTGGATAAAATGAAAGCTCCTACGGTATTCAAGTCTGAAGCCGGTCGCCAGGCAATACTCCAAAAATATGACGAGATTTTACATCGTTGGCCCGTGCCATATGAAACCAGGACCGTCCCGACACGTCATGGAGAAACATTTGTCATAGCCTGTGGAAGTGAAGCTCTCCCTCCCCTGATCCTGTTACACGGCTCCACTTCCAACTCGGTCTTTTGGATAGGTGATGCAGTCCGACTCTCTAATCATTACAGAGTCTATGCCGTTGATATGCCGGGAGAACCCGGAAAAAGTGAGCCGCTGCGGCGCGAGCTGGGGATTGCATACAGCGAATGGGTGGAAGATGTATATAAGGGCCTGAACCTTGAAAGGGCCTATTTGATGGGAATATCTCTGGGCGCCTGGGTGGCATCAAAGTTCACCGTGGAAAATCCTGAACGGGTGGTTAAACTGGTCTTACTCTGCCCACCTGGTATCGCACCGCAGAAGAGGTCCTTTGTGCTGCGCATCCTACCCTGGATGCTGTTCGGCAAGTTTGGCAAAACCCGGATCATGAGAATCATCTCTGGCAGGACCCCTATGCCTCCAGAAGTGATAGACTATCTGAGTCTTATTTCGATGCACTTTAATCCAAGAGTCGTGGTTTTCCCTTTGTTTACAGACGACGAACTGCGCCGGCTCACCATGCCGGTCATAATGTTCGGAGGTGATGAGGATGCCCTGCTGCAATCCGCAAAGACAGCGGATCGGCTTAGCAAACTGCTGCCGATGGTGACCACCAAGGTCTTACCCAGAACCGGCCATGTACTGATTAACCTGACTGATGAGATCATAGACTTCATGGCTTAGAAGACAAATACGAGCGACGCCCAGGCCGTCACCAGGGACAGACTCGTTGAGACTATAACTCCCATTCCGGTGGATAATGGATCATGCCTTTGATACGACCCAACGCGCCGGGCTGGAGTTCCAATACCATAAAAGCTTCATCAGGTACTTCCAGCGAAGTCTCTATTCCTTCGGGGTAAGCCGGCACAAAACCAAAGCGCAGGTAATATGAGGGATGGCCAACCAGCACCACAGCTTTGTAGCCCAGTTCTCTGGCTTTTATTATACCTGCTCGTATCAGCTTGCCACCGATGCCCTGGCCCTGATACTCAGGCAGTACTGCTACCGGACCGAGTGACAGTATGATCGTATCGTATCCATCTTCTGCAACAATCTCAACCTCACTGAAAAGACTGTGTCCTATTACTTCACCTTCTTTTTCAGCAACAATAGAAAGTTGTGGGGTAACCCACGACGACTTCCTAAGTCGGTCGACGAGTTTAGGTTCATAATCACTGTTGAAAGCCGTTTTGTTGACTAAATAAATTTGATCGTAATCATCCGGCTTTTCCGGTCTGATGTTCAATGGGAACACCTCCAGTAAAAATGATCCCTGTACAGATAGTACGGCTCATATCTGATAATTTGATCAGGTGTATGACGGGAGTGCAGGTCAAGGCACTCCCGTCGTTTACATCTACAGTATAGTTTTACCGCACGATATCATCAAGGAAATCACTACCCTTTAGGGGTGAAATGAGGGCATCAAAAAGAGCCCGTTTGGGCTCCTTCACGGCAGATCTATTCTTTCTACTTCAGCATCCGAGCGTGGTTGGTAGGCCAGTATATGGCGAAAGCCCGGCCAATGACATGGTCCCGTGTCAGCCAGACCCCCCATAAATGACTGTCGTAACTACTGTTCCGGTTATCTCCCATCATGAACAGGCTATTAGGCGGCACTGTGACCGGTCCGTAATCATAGTTTGGCCTCTGTGCCAGGTATGGCTCATCCAGTGGGGTGTTGTTCACAAATACCGTATTGTCTTTGACCTCTATTTTGTCACCAGGCAAACCGATCAGCCGTTTCACTAGGTCCTCCTTTACAGATATACCTTCAGGAGGCTTGAAGACTATGATATCTCCACGTTTGAGGTCCACGAAATGAGGGGTCACCTTATCAACTAACAAACGATCTTTGAGTTGAATGGTGGGCAGCATAGAACCCGTAGGCACCACCCTGGCATCAATGACAAAGGTTCTTAGAGTCATTGCTAATACAAAAGCAACGACCAGGATTCCGAGGATTTCCTTTAAAATCTCAAACAACTGATTCTTCATTATTACAGCCCCAATTCTTTATGTATTCCCTGACAGGCTTTAAGGCTAAGCGCCAGGAAGTCATCCAAGCTCATGCCAAAGTCGCTACAAGCAGCCATGGTCTCGCGATTGGCACCCCGAGCAAACCCCTTCTCCTTGTAACGGTTGACCAGAAAATCTACATCTATGGCAAATAGACTTTTATCAGGCTTGATCAAAGCTCCTGCGATAACAAATCCACTGACCGGGTCGGCGGCATACAAGGCCTTATCCATCAGTGTGATCCGCGGCAGGCCATGTAATTCATTATGTACCTTTACCGCATAAACAATGTCATCTGGTAGTCCGGCTTCTTTTAGTATTTCACTTCCAACCTGAGAATGTATCTCGAGGTTTTCAAATGTAATGTCATAATCTATATCATGGAGTAAACCGGCCAGGCCGAACTTCTCCACATCATCATCAAACTGCAGTGCGATCTCGCGCATAATTGCCTCCACGGCCAGACAGTGTTTGAAAAGGTTCTTGTTTTTAAGATGTTTCTTGAGCAGAGTCACAGCCTCCTGCCGTTCCATGCCATCAACCCCTACCTTAAGATTTTTTCTATAAACTGTACGATCCGCTTGCCCATGATTGGTATTTCCTTACTCATTGTAGCAATATGTCCGGCTTGCTGCAGCCATAAGATTTCTGCATACTTCGATTTTAATGCATTATAAAGTACTTGAGCACTTCTAGGATCCGTAATATGATCCTGTCGGGACTGCACGATCAGCACCGGCCGATCTATATCATCGATTCCTCGCATTACCTGGCGCTTTAGTTTTCGCATCTCCACCAACGCATTGACCGGGGTGCTGTCATAAGTGAAGCGTCCTTCGGGCTCCAATGACCGGTAGCGCGAGCCACCACGGCGATGAGGAATATACTGATAGAACAGCTTAAGGATAGGAGCAAAAGTGTAAAGCGCACTATTCATGACCACCGGTGTATTAATGGTGATGACACCAACAACTTCCAGATAGTTTTTAGCTACTTCCAGGGCCAGCAAGCCTCCGACCGAAGACCCAATCAGTACGACCGGGTGGCCGCTCTTTAGCATATGCTCTACTTCGGCCTGTACCATCTCATACCACTCGGTCCACTCAGTAAGGCTCAAATGCTGGGGACTAGTCCCGTGCCCAGGCAGGAGCGGCGCACGTACTGAATAGCCGCGTTTGTTCAAGTACTCAGCCAGCGGCCTGACTTCCGAGGGTGACCCGGTCAGGCCATGAACCAACAGGCATTCAGCACTATCTCCGGGTAAAGCAAAAGGTTCAGCCAACTCATCAACGTGATACATTTGGTCCTCCGCTTACTTTTGCTTATTATGCCCCAGAAATAAATAAAGGGGGGGATCAACTCCCCCCCTTCTACACGGTCAAAGAAAATTTAGTCTTCTGTAGGAATCCGCATTCCGTAGAATGAACGCCATACGAAGAACATGCCTACTACCAAGAAGATTGCTCCGATGTATGGAGCGTTGTTCACGAATTTCTCAGAAATTGCTATTTCCATGGCCAGCAGTCCGAACAGAGTGGTGAACTTAATGATCGGGTTCAAAGCTACAGAAGAGGTATCTTTGAACGGATCACCTACAGTGTCGCCTACTACTGTGGCGTCATGCAGCGGAGTGCCTTTTTCCTTCATATCTACTTCAACGACTTTCTTCGCGTTATCCCAGCTGCCGCCGGCATTGGCCATGAATACAGCCTGGAATAAACCAAATACTGCTATCGAAATTAGATAAGAAACAAATAGAGCAACTGATTCCGGGCCTGACTTCGGAGCCGATAAGCAAGCGAAAGCCATAGCAAAGGAAAATATCGCAATAAAGATATTGAACATCCCAGCCTGTGCATACTGAGTACAGATCTTAACAACTTCTTTGGATTTCTCAGTAGAAGCCTTCAGATCCGCCTTTTCGTCCAGCTGGATGTTGTCCTTGATGTATTGTACCGCTCTGTAGGCACCGGTCGTAACTGCTTGGGTCGATGCACCGGTAAACCAATAAACAACAGAACCACCGGCAATTAAACCGAGAAGGGTGTACGGATTCAAAAGATTCAGAACGGTGGCCGGATCTGCTCCCTTAAGAACTACCTTCTGGATAACCAGGATCAAGGAGAAGATCATGGTGGTAGCCCCAACAACCGCAGTACCGATCAACACCGGCTTAGCAGTTGCTTTAAAGGTATTACCTGCGCCATCATTCATTTCCAGATAGTGTTTAGCCATTTCAAAGTCCGGTTTGAAACCGAAATCTTTTTGGATCTGTTTGTCGATACCTTTGATCTCTTCGATCAGAGACAGTTCATAAACTGACTGCGCATTGTCGGTAACCGGACCGTAGCTGTCAACAGCGATGGTGACCGGTCCCATGCCCAGGAAGCCGAATGCAACAAGACCGAAGGCAAAGATCGAGGGGAAGCCCATGATAGCTATCAGACCAAATCCGCTGGCATAATAAGCAGCGAACATGAGTGCGAAGAATACCATGCCGATCCAGAAGGCACTGAAGTTGCCGGCTACCAGACCGGACAGGATGTTCAGAGAAGGTCCGCCTTCTTTAGAAGCTTTAACGATCTCAGCAACATGCAATGATTTCGGGCTGGTGAATATCTTGGTGAATTCGGGGATCAAAGCTGCTCCCAAAGTCCCCAAGCTGATGATGGATGCTAGAGTGACCCAGAGCTTCTGCAGTGCAGGATCCGCTGATGGGGTTCCCAGCATATAGTAGCTTACTACATAAGTCACAGCGATGGACAAGATGGAAGTGATCCATACCAGGCTGGTCAGAGGCTGTTCAAAATCGAAATCTTTCTTGTCAGCATATCTTGCCTGGCTGAAAACTCTATTGATATAGAAAGAACCGATAGAGGTAAGGATCATTACTACGCGCATTACGAAGATCCATACCAGCAAGGTAGACTGCAGTGCGGGCTGAACAGCGAGAACTATAAAGGATATAAGTGCTACACCAGTAACACCGTATGTTTCAAAACCGTCAGCGGTCGGGCCTACGCTGTCACCAGCGTTGTCGCCTGTACAGTCAGCAATAACACCAGGGTTGCGCGGGTCGTCTTCCTTGATGCCAAAAACGATCTTCATCAGGTCGGATCCGATGTCGGCGATCTTGGTGAAGATACCACCGGCAATACGCAGGGCACTAGCACCCAGGGACTCACCAATCGCAAATCCGATAAAGCAAGCGCCTGCCATTTCCGCAGGAACAAAGAGCAGGATAGCCAGCATCATGATCAGCTCGGTGCAGATCAGCAGAACGCCGATACTCATACCAGCATCAAGAGCGATGTTCAAAGTCTTAAGGGGCTTGGTTTCCAGACCGGAGAAAGCGGTCCGGCTGTTGGCCAGGGTATTCATGCGGATGCCGTACCAGGCAACTCCGTAGGAGCCCAGGATACCAAGAATGGTGAAGCCCAGGATCATGAGCACATTACCCATGGACATTTTCTCTAGGTAGCCAAAGTAGAAGGCTACACACAGACCGATAAAGACAAAAAGAATAAGTAGGAATTTACCTTGTTGAAGAAGGTAAGTTTTGCAGGTTTCATAAATGGTAGCAGCCACATCC
Organism: Acidobacteriota bacterium; assembly: GCA_050259595.1. GTDB lineage: Bacteria > Bacillota > Syntrophomonadia > Syntrophomonadales > DTU052 > JBLNAX01. Next base: position 53,665 of record JBLNAX010000089.1, read on the forward strand.
AGCATCGACTGGTGGGCCGGCAGTTTCTTAACAGCAGTAAACTGATACAAGCCAAACAAGAATCCAATTACACAAACTCCAATGCCATACATTAGGAGAGTGCGCTCATCCCCGTTCAATACGGGAAGCTTTAGTTCTGCCTCGCTGGCAACAGCCATTGCCGGGGTCAGCAGTAACATGGAAAAGCTAAACAGGCCACTCAGCATTGTTTTGATGGTGCGTTCCTGCCTGAATATGTACCAGGCCAGGCTGGCAACCATAAGCAGAGCCATTAAGCCCGAAGCCGCAGACAACCAATTCATTGTACTAAAATCCATGGCGCGTTTATCATCCTTTCTGGTTACGTATTGTGATTTAACTACATCAATGCTAGGGTCAGGGTAAGAATCATAAAACCTATCGCCAGTATCGTGGACATCTTTTCGAACAGTTCGTCCAAACCCTTCTTCTTGCCGAAAATCGCCTCTGATGCTCCGGCGATACTTCCCGATAACCCCGCACTCTTACCTGATTGGAGAAGCACCGTGGCAACCAACCCTAAAGCGAATATGATGTCAAAAGCCGTGACGATATTTTTAACCAAGAACTCACCTCCCAATTGGGCACTTTAAAACGCCACCTAAAATTTTAACATAGCCTGGTAACACAGTACAACCTAAAACATTCCCGATTCTTACTTTCTTAGATTGAAGAATACTCCCTTGCCCCTGTATTTGCCAATTACGTCAAGTTCTTCTTCGATTCTTAGCAACTGGTTATATTTGGCAACCCGGTCGGTCCGAGCCGGTGCTCCGGTTTTTATCTGTCCGGCATTAGTCGCTACTGCGATGTCGGCAATGGTAGTATCCTCGGTCTCACCCGAACGATGGCTGATCACACAAGTATATCCGGCCCGTTTGGCCATTTCGATAGTATCCAGCGTCTCTGTAAGGGTTCCGATTTGATTGACTTTTATCAAAATGCTGTTAGCGATCCCTTTTTCTATACCTAGGCTAAGTCTTTCAACGTTGGTAACGAAAAGGTCGTCGCCCACTAGCTGTACTTTCTTACCAAGCTTCTTAGTCAGTGACTTCCAACCTTCCCAATCGTCTTCAGCCAATCCGTCCTCAATCGAAATAATCGGGTAAGCTTTGACCAAACTCTCATAGAAAGCGATCATATCATCTGCAGTTAACTTTTTCTTGCCACCTCCCATCTTATAGAATCCATTCTGAAATAACTCGGTCGATGCTATATCAAGCCCCAGGTAAAAGTCCTGGCCAGCTTTATATCCTGCTGCTTCAATGGCCTCCAGAATGATTTCGAGAGCGGCTTCATTCGACGGTAGATTCGGGGCAAATCCGCCTTCATCCCCGATCGATGTGGCTAGACCGCGCTTTTGGAGAACTTTTTTCAGCGAATGATAAACTTCAGCTCCCATCCGCAGCCCTTCGGCAAAGCATTCAGCTCCCACCGGGAGTATCATAAATTCCTGGATGTCAACATTATTGTCGGCATGTTTGCCGCCATTCAGAATATTCATCATGGGTACCGGCAGTTCTTTGGCATTCACCCCACCGATATACTGGTACAGCGGCATATTCAGATGGGTGGCGGCAGCCTTAGCTACGGCCAGGGATACGCCGAGAATTGCATTGGCGCCTAGTTTGCTCTTATTATCAGTATCATCCAGCGCGATCATCAGCTGGTCGATCCCTACCTGATCCAGAGCATCCATACCCACAACCTCAGGGGCAATGGCTGTATTCACGTTATCGACAGCATCCAGGACACCCTTGCCCAGGTATCTATCATCGTCACCATCGCGCAGTTCCACAGCTTCATAAGCACCGGTAGAAGCTCCCGACGGAACAGCCGCCCGTCCAGTAGTGCCATCCTCCAATACCACATCGACTTCTACAGTCGGATTGCCACGGGAATCAAGAATCTCCCGGGCGAAAATATCAGCGATCATACTCATAGGTGTAACCCCTTTCTTAATTGTTTCTAGCTTTCTATCAAAGACCGTCCGGTCATTTCCTCCGGCTGCGGGAGTTCCAGGATGCCCAGCATGGTTGGAGCAATGTCCTCCAGACTGCCACCGGCATTCAAACTTCTACCTTTATAGGCTTCCCCCACCAGTATAAAAGGAACCAGATTAGTAGTATGGGCCGTGTGCGGCTGACCCGATTCCTTGCTGAACATAAGCTCTGCGTTGCCATGATCGGCAGTGACCATCACCAGACCTGACCGCGCGAGCACCGCATCTAAGACTCGTCCCATACAATCGTCTACCGTCAAAACCGCCTTCTCGGCAGCTTCAATAATGCCAGTATGCCCCACCATATCGGGGTTGGCATAGTTCATGATGATCACATCATAGCTGCCCTGCTCGATTTCTTTCAGCACCCGCTCAGTCACCTCATAAGCGCTCATCTCGGGCTTCAGATCATAGGTAGCGACCTTAGGCGAAGGTATCAAAATCCTGTCTTCATTGAGATTAGGCTCTTCCACCCCACCGTTAAAGAAGAACGTGACATGGGCATATTTTTCTGTTTCAGCAATACGCAGCTGGCGCAGGCCTTTGTCAGAAAGGTATTCACCCAGTGTGTTGTGCAGGTTTTGCGGCATAAAGGCCACCGGCGCTTTGATCGTCACATCGTACTGGGTCAGGCACACATAATAGGTGTCAGGGCGAGTGTCGCGCTCGAAGCCCTTGAATTCTTTATCCACAAAAGCCCTGGTTATCTGGCGCGCCCGGTCTGCCCGGAAGTTAAAGAACACTACTCCGTCTCCATCATTGATCAAACGTACCGGTTTTCCGGATTCGTCAACAATGACCACCGGTTCAACGAACTCGTCGGTAACATCGTTTTCGTATGACCGCTTGATAGCCTCCTGGGCGCTAACAGCTGTGAGCCCCCGGCCGCAAACCATCGTTTCATAAGCCCGCTGATTACGTTCCCAGCGCTTGTCCCGGTCCATGGCATAGTAGCGTCCCATGATAGTAGCGATTTGTCCGACACCGATCTCCTGCATGGCAGTTTCCAATGATGCTATGTATCCCAATGCACTGGCGGGCGGCACATCACGCCCATCCAGGAAAGGATGAATGAAGACCCGGCCAAGACCCTTGTTCTTGGCCAATCTGAGCAAAGCATAGATATGCTCCATGGTGCTGTGGACCCCACCGTCCGAGACCAGCCCCAGCAGGTGCAGTGCACCGCCGGAATCAAGGGCATAATCTACCGCCTTATTTAATTCAGTATTATTATAGAACGATCCATCTTCAATAGCCTTGCTGATACGGGTAATCTCCTGATAGACAACTCTTCCAGCCCCCATGTTCAGGTGACCGACCTCCGAATTCCCCATCAATCCCGCAGGGAGCCCTACCTTCAAACCCGAGGCATCAAGGCAGGTGTGTGGATAATTATCCCAGAAATATTGAAAGTTGCGGGGGCATGCCTCTGCTACCGCATTGCCCTCGCAACAATTGCTCAAACCCCAGCCATCCAAGATCATCAAGATCAATGGTTTGGGAATCATATCTTCACCTACTGTCGGCTGTAATTCACGATGCTGGCAAATGACTTGGGGTCCAGGCTGGCTCCGCCCACCAATGCCCCGTCGACATCCTTCTGCTGCATGAATTCCGCTATATTATCTGGCTTCACACTGCCGCCGTAAAGGATCCTGATCTTGTCGGCCTGTTCAGCCCCATATTTCTCACCTAGTTTGCGGCGAATAAAATCGGACATATCCTGGGCATCTTTAGCAGTGGCATTGACTCCGGTACCGATAGCCCAGACTGGTTCATAAGCTATGACCAGATCCTCGGTAAAGTCCACACCATCCAAATCAAGCTCGATCTGCTTACCAACTACGGCTTCCGCACGACCCTGCTGGCGTTCATCCAGGGTTTCACCAACACAGAGCATGGGTTTAAGATCAAAGCTTACTGCAGTCTTGACCTTGCGGTTGATCATCTCATCGGTTTCCTGCATGATCTGGCGCCGCTCGGAATGCCCTATAAGAGCATACGCACAGCCGAGATCATTAAGCATCAACGGGGATACTTCGCCCGTATATGCCCCTTCCTTTTCCCAGAAGATATTTTGCGCTCCATAACCTATACGCCGGTAATCCTGAGCCGCAAAAACCCCCAAACAAGTAAATGGAGCCAGAATAGCTATTTCCGGCTCTGCATCCAGCTCCATACTGGTAAAAACGGATATGTAGTCCGCTGCATCCTTAGTTGTTTTGAACATTTTCCAGTTGCCGGCGATTAAAGGCCGCCGCGTCATATTACTTCACCCCACCTGTTCTAAACGATCGTAGCTCATCAGGCCGGGCAGTTGTTTCCCTTCTAAGAATTCCAGAGTAGCTCCGCCGCCGGTAGAGACGTGGGTGATCTTATTCTGGAGTCCCAGACGGTACACTGCTGCCAGACTATCCCCTCCGCCTACTACACTAACTGCCGGTGACTCAGCCACCGCTCTGGCAACCTCGTCTGTACCGATATTAAAGTACTCGAATTCGTAGACTCCCATGGGGCCGTTCCAAAGAATCGTCCTGGCCTTTTGAATGCTCTCCTTATACATTTTAATTGTTTCTGGGCCAATGTCCATAATCATCCATCCGTCCCAGACATATTTTACGGAGACGACCAGACGCTCCGCCCCATCCATAAACCTGTCAGACACCGCCACATCCACCGGCAGAAGCATATCCACATTGCGTTCTTCAGCTTTTTTCAAAAGAGCACGCGCGGTATCCAGCAACGAATCTTCGCAAATCGATTTGCCGATATTATAGCCCTGTGCCTTTAAGAAAGTATTCGCCATTCCGCCACCGATTATGATGGTATCCATTTTATTTATCAAGTTCTCCAGAAGGGTCAGCTTATCACCGACTTTCCCCCCACCAACGATGGCTACCCGTGGTGATTCTGAGCCTTCTAGAACACTCCTCAGCATTACAACTTCTTTCTCTAACAAAAAGCCAGGAACTGAGGGTAAATATCTGGCTACACCGGAAGTGGAGGCATGTGCACGGTGAGCCGCACCAAAAGCATCGTTCACATACAGGTCGGCCAGCTCGGCCAACTGCATACAGAATGCGGGATCGTTTTTCTCTTCCTCTATGTGAAAACGAACATTCTCCAACAGGATTATGTCTCCGGGTTTCATATTATTGATAGCGGCCTTAACTTCCGGCCCTACGCAGTCATCCATCTTAGGAACCGGCTTGCCTAACAAAGCCGACAGATAACTACCTATTTTATTCATGCGAAAGCGGTCGCTCTTCTCCCCTTTGGGACGCCCCAAATGGCTGATCACAATAACCCGAGCACCCTTGTTCATCAAGTACTCAAGGGTAGGCAAAGAGGCTCGAATACGCGTGTCGTCCATTACATCACCGCGTTTATCGATCGGTATATTAAAATCCACCCTGACCAGTACCCGGCTGTTGTAGACCTCCTCATCACTCAAGCTTCGCACTTGATACACCCCCATCAATTCCTTTTGCACATCATGTATTGCACTGCATCCACGACACGGCTCGAATAGCCCCATTCATTGTCATACCAGGCTACGACTTTGACTAGTTCATCACCGATCATCATCGTCGAAAGCCCGTCCACGATCGCCGAATGACTGTTGCCTTTGAAATCGATGCTGACCAGTGGCAGTTCGCTGAATTCAAGTACACCCTTCATCGGCCCTTGGCTAGCCTGCAGCAAGCTTTGATTCACCTTCTCTTGAGAGGCAGGCATCTTAAGCTCGGCCACCAGGTCGACTAGTGATACGTTGGGTGTAGGAACCCTCATCGATACTCCATTAAGCTTACCTGCCAGTTCCGGTATCACCAATCCGATGGCTTTAGCCGCTCCGGTACTGGTAGGTATGATTGACATTCCGCCTGCCCTCGCTCGGCGCAGGTCAGAATGTTCCAGATCTAAGATCCGCTGATCATTGGTATATGAATGGATAGTTGTCATAAGTCCTTTGGATATGCCGAATTCATCATTTAAGACTTTAACCACCGGGGCCAGGCAGTTTGTGGTGCAGGATGCATTAGAAACCACATGGTGGTTTTGCTGCTCGTAGCCCTCCTGGTTAACGCCCATTACCATTGTGTAATCCATATTCTCACCGGGCGCGGTGACCAGGACCTTTTTAACACTCCCCCGCAGGTGTTCTGCAGCCTTGGGTTTCTTGGTAAACCGTCCGGTCGCCTCTACCACGATGTCTACCCCCAGGTCCGGCCAGGGAATCTGCCCAGGATCTTTTTCCGAGTAGAACTTTATGTGAGCCGAACCCGTTTCCATGAAGTCGGCACCAGAATTGACCTCATGCGGCCAGATCCCATGCACTGAATCATATTTGAATAAATGAGCACTGGTTTTCAGGTCCCCTATATCATTCACCGCTACCAGCTGCAGGTCACTTCTCTGCAGAATGATGCGGGCGGTAAGCCTGCCTATCCTACCAAATCCGTTTATTCCAACCCTTACCGTGTTCGACACCCTCTTTCATAATGTATGCGACGCCGGGGACGGTTCTCTTGTCGCATGTCCTATTTGCCGAGAATAGCCCGGGCAGCTCCTTCATCGGTGACCAGACTGCCGCGGCGCAGGTTGGTCAGCAAAGCCTCAATAGCATGGGCCTTATTGCTCCCGCCAGCTACAGCCACGATCTGCGGGATAGACTTCAAGTCCGCCAGCTCCAATCCTATACCAGGCACGCTGTAAACTATTTCCCCGGCCTGGTTGAAGAAGTAACGGAAGGCTTCACCTACCGCATGTTTATCATCTAAATTCTGCATAGCCTGAGCCGGCATTCCGCGCCGATTGGCCATTTCCATGGCCGGCCCGATACCGTAAAACAGGACATCGACCTTTTTCAGCAAGCCCACTATTTCGGCGACCTGTGGGTTCCCCTTCAACCGCTCAATGGTTTCCTCTTCCAGACTGTCAGGCACATGCAGCAGACGATACTGACCTCCCAGAGTTTTGGCTATACGAGCCGCAATGGTGTTGGCCTGTTCCTCGACCTCTTCGCCTACACCGCCGCGAGCAGGAAGTACAATAAGGTTTTCTACCGGTGTTTCTGACGAGACAGCGGAGGCCATTTCAGCCAGTGTAGTTCCCCCACCGACCGCCATGATCCCTCCTGAAGCCAGCAATTCCCGCACATAACGGGCAGCCGCACGCCCCAGGTCTTTCTTGGTGTAGACATCATCACAACTGTCACCTGGTACGACTGCTACATGTTCCAAACCAAAACGTTTTTTCAAAGCACGGGCCAGAGTGCCCAGGCCTTCGAGGTAAGGCATCACATTATCCATTTCCTGCACCAGTTCCCGGCCATAATCAGTCAATACGATACCAGAGCCGGTAATATCGACCGCGCCCTTATCCCGCAGAGTGTCGATCTCCGAACGCGCTGTACGCTCTGAGCAGCCAACCCTGGTGGCAACCTGCCGCCGTCCGATGGGCTGGTGATTTAGGATCTCCTTCATGATCTGATATCTGGTCCTAACCATGATCAGGGCTTCAGGGGCTAATCTCTCAATGCTTTGCACCAACTTATCCATAATCGATTCCTTTCCGCCGGGATAAATACGGCCCTTGTGGCCGGTTTTGTCCCACTATAGGCATAATAACAGGAAAAATGACGCACATTTCAAATATATTATAACATTATTAAGCATATTGTTGCCTACTATAATTTTTATTATATATTATGGTTATCAGACGATCCTTGCCGTTATGGGATTATTTGCCGAAAATTATTTTTCTGGCTGCATTTTTATGGTATTTTATTATGAGCAAATACTGCGAGTCTTCAGCTATTGAATTCTATCTACCCAACCTAACATTAAGAACTAATATCTTTTTCGAGTGGAAGTAGAAGATATACCCAGTTCCCCGCGGTATTTGGCCACGGTACGACGGGAAATCTGGATTCCCCTGTTATGTAGGATCTCACAGATTTGCTGGTCACTCAGAGGGTTTTTGGGGTCTTCGTCATTGATCATGTCTTTGATGGTCTTTTTAATACTGCGCGATGACAATCCGTCTTCATTTGCTGCCGACTCCACGCCACTGGAGAAGAAATATTTGAGTTCATACACACCCTGTGGTGTCTGAATATATTTATTGGCGGTGGCGCGGCTAATCGTCGATTCGTGGACCCCCACAATTTCGGCAACCTTGCGCAGGTTAAGGGGCTTAAGACATTTTACACCTTGATCCAGAAAATCACGCTGGATATCTACGATGCAGCGGGCTACCTTATATAGAGTCAAACGCCGGTGTTCAATGCTCTTCACCAGCCACACCGCCGAATTGATACGTTCTTCCAGATACTTTTCGGCTTCTTTGCTGTAAGAATCGGGATGCTTGATCATATCCTGATATAGCGAACTGATGGTGAGACGCGGAGAAACATAGTCGTTTAGCAATACGATATATTCATTGTTCATCTTTTCAACAGTAATATCCGGTATCAGGTAGCGGGCTTCGTCTCCACTGCCGTATTGGCGACCGGGCTTGGGATCAAGAGACTTGATAAGATCAGCTATTTCCTGCACCTCACGCACATTGATCCCCAGGGCGCTGGCTATACGGGTAAAACTCCCTCGAGCCAGGTCGTTCAGGAATTCATTTATCACACGTTCGATAGCCGGAGTCAATCGCCCTGACTGGCCGAGCTGGATGAGCAGGCACTCGCCCAGGTCACGAGCTCCCACCCCGTAAGGCTCAAAACCCTGAATCACTTTCAGCACTTCTTCAACGCGACTCTCCTCTGCATCAAGTTCCCGGGCGGCATCTGTGACAGATATCTGCAGATAACCACTGTCATCTATAGAACCGATCAGAAAACTGCCGATGCTCAGCTGAAGTTCATCGTTTAGGGCCAAATGAAGCTGAAAAGTCAGATGCTCATCGAGAGTCGGTGCGGTAGTCAGATAATTCTCATAGGGACTGCGGCCTTCCAGATCGATCTTTTGTGAATAACCCAGATCACTGCGGTCTACGAAGTATTCCAGCCACTCGGTTTCCTCAGTCTCATTGTTTTCCTCGGGCTTAGCATCGATATCAGGGGTCTCGGTTTCGTCGCGCAGCTCTAGAACCGGATTAGCTTCCAGCTCTTGCTGCAAATATTCGGTCAGCTCCTGGGTGGACATCTGCAGGATTGCGATGGCCTGCCTCAACTCGGGAGTCATCAGGAGCTTCTGCTGTTGTTCCAGAATCAGTTCGGGAACCAGCTTCATTACCGTCACCTCAAGATATTCTTTCCACGTTTTGGGGGTATTGTCCTTTAAAGCAGGCGTTCTGCCAGAGCTTCCAGCTTCTTCATACGGTACGCCACGCCGGATTTGGTCAACGGCGGGCTCATCATCTCACCAAGTTCCTTTAGGCTGCAGTCGGGATAGTCGAGCCGCAAAATCGCCAGTTGCCGCAGGTGATCTGGGAGCCCATGCACCGACACCTTGTCGATCAAACGCCGAATTAGATCAGTCTGACGCATGGAAGCATCCAGGGTCTTCTCCAGATTAGCAGTTTCGCAGTTTACAATGCGATTGACCTGGTTTTTCATCGATTTAAAAATGCGCACATTCTCAAACTCCAGCAGTGCGTAGCTGGCGCCGATAAGGCGCAGATAATCCACTATCTGTTCAGATTCCTTAAGATATAGTACAAATGAGTGCTTCCGTTCAGTACGGTGAAAGCGGATCCCTTTACTGCGCCCCAACTTTTTCGCTGCGCGGGCCATTTCCTCATTAGGGAATAGAATCTCCAGATGATATGCCGATTCCGGCTTGCTGACCGAGCCGCGGGCCAAAAAAACACCCCGCAGAAAAGCACGTTTGCAGCAAGGCTTCTCGATCACCCGCGAATCGATTCCATAGAGCAGCTGGTAGCTGGTGTCCATTATCCCCAGCTCCCGCAATGCCTCCAGGTGTACACGATCCAGTTGGGCTCGAACCACATACGCTTTACTGGTCTTAAGACGTCTTCTAGACTCTATGACAACAGATACCGGAAAATCAAACAATTTCTTAAAGAGTTTGAACGCTAAGCGCCCGATACCGGCATTCTCCGTTGTTATCGTAAGGGTCATATGGTCCCTTCCGGCTAGTTCCAGGCCACCATTCAGCTTCAGCAGGGCAGAAAGCTCGGCCGCACAGCAGCAGCGCGTCTCTGGCACCAGACGGGCTAATTCATTTTTGGTTTCACCGGAATAGCTTTGCGTTACCCCAACCAGCTCAACCCCTTGTTACGATATAGTATGCGCATTATTGCCCTGGCCAGGCGATCCGGATCATGACGAGCCACATTATCCTGACCCAGGAAACTGCCCAAAACCGGTTTAGCCCCTATATGAGCCAGCTCTCCGGCATTATATCCGACCGGCATCGCCCCCTCTTCCTGGTAGCGGCTCAGCCGTTCTTCATCTATGGGAGCGTTGTTGATTATTACATACTGTATATGCCCATCACCGATATGATCATTCAAGGCTTCCAGGTGATTGATGGCGTTGTATCCGGCAGTTTCGCCGTGTTGGGTCATAATATTGACCACAAATATCCGGGTAGCCGCAGTTTCCCGCAGCGCATCCCCGATCTCTTTGACCAGCAGGTTGGGAATTATGCTCGTAAAAAGACTGCCCGGTCCTAAAACGACCGCATCCGCCCCCATGATGGCATGCACCGCATCGGGCAGAGCCTTACAATCTTCCGGAACCAGGGTGATTTCTTTGATCTGCTTGCCAGCCCGGGTGATGGCTGTTTCACCCAGTACTATTTCCCCATCATCCATCAATGCTTTCAAAGTCACATGGTCAAGAGTAGCAGGCAGCACCTGCCCCCTTACCGCCAGCACCTTGCTGACTTCCTTTATCGCTCCCAGAAAATCACCTGTTATGTCAGAAAGAGCTGTAAGCAGTAGATTGCCCAGGTTATGGCCCTGCAGACTGCCGGTTTGGAAACGATGCTGAAAAACCTCATCCATCAGGTTCTCAGTCTCCGCCAGAGCCACCAGGCAGTTGCGGATATCCCCCGGCGGAAGTATGCCCAGTTCATCACGTAAGCGGCCAGAACTGCCGCCATCATCAGAGACTGTGACTACAGCAGTCAGATTATTGGTATATTTTTTCAAGCCCTTCAATAACACCGAGAGACCGGTGCCACCGCCCACCACAACGATGTGCGGGCCTTTTTTACGCATGATATCTTTCTGTAAAAATTCATAAACATTGAAAGGAGTGAAAGGCGATAGAGAATCAACGATTCCCTGAATCCCCCGCAGGAATCCATAAATAGTAAGTGCCGCGCCAACTATCAAAATGAACACAGCAAATAGGCGAGGAATCCACTTGAAATCCACAGCAAAATGGTTGGTCAAGGCCAACCCGCTTATAAAAATGCTGATCAAGCCGAAGAGAACGATGAGCCACCAGCGGCCTGCTCTGCTCAGGCTCCAAACCCATAACAGACGCTTCTTCACGCGTCTTTCCCCCTATACTTCTCAAGGTCACGGTGCTTTATTATTGTATGATAACCTAGCTTCTGCAGCTGCTTGCCCACATAATTGGTCAGTGCGACAGAGCGATGCTGGCCTCCAGTGCATCCGATGGCCAGTACCAGATGGGTCTTGCCTTCTTTCACATATTCGGGAACCAGGAACTTAAGGAAGCTAACGAATTTTCTTAAGAAATTGCGGGTCACGGGGAAGCCCATAACGTATCCAACAACACCTTTGTCTTCCCCCGTCAGGTGTGATAGCTCCGGCACATAGTTAGGATTGGGCAGAAATCTGACATCCATGATGAGGTCAGCATCCATGGGTAGACCGAACTTATAGCCAAACGATACCGTCGTAACAGTGATCAGCCCCTGGTCGTCCTGCTGTCCATAAAGACGCAGCAGCTCATCCTTAAGCTGATGAACATTGAGATTGGACGTATCTATGATGGTGTTGGCCTGGCCCCGCAGTTCTTCCAGCATCTTCTTTTCCTGCTGGATGGCTTCCGGCACTGCCCCGTTCGTGGAAAGGGGGTGCTTACGGCGCGATTCCTTGAACCTGCGCAGGATCACCTCATCTTTGGCCTCCAGAAAGAGAATTTCATAAGTAAGTCCCTGTTTGTTGAGTTCCTCGAGTGCTAGTGACAGGTTGTCAAAAAAGCGGCCTCCGCGAACGTCGACCACAAATGCAACCTTTTTGACCCGGCCTTCAGCCTGGTTGCTGAGCTCGGTAAACTTGGGAATCAAAGCAGGCGGCAGGTTATCCACGCAGAAGTAGCCCAGGTCCTCCAAACAGTTGGCTGCCTGAGTCTTACCTCCTCCAGATAGACCGGTGATGATCAGGACTTTGAGTTTTTCCTCTTCCCTATCCATTCTTGATTTCCCCCAACCTTACAGTTATATATCCTCTCCATTGGTAAATTAAGCTTCTCTATTACTTCGGCACCATACTGTAATTTTCCTACAGTCCAGCAGTGATGTGCGTCACTATTTACAATAAACTCCACTCCTAGCTGGTTAGCCGTCTTAATGTCATCCAAATTCGGATGCTGATGTCCACAGTTGATTTCGAACTTTACATCGTTCCGCACACAAGCCCGGGCTACCTCGGTCATGTCGACCTTGAAGTACAGACCCGGATGTGACAATATATCGACCGGGTTTGAATCCAGAGCGCCCGCTACCGCCTTAGTGTTAGTGTTGATCGCCTTGTTCCGGTCAGTGCCCAGACGGCGCATGTAATTGCGGGCAAACATGCTGTAGCTTGCCTTTGAGCGGCGCGGTATCGTATTGGGATGCAGACCACATATCAACACGTCGAGATCATTATATATGTCAGACGGGATATCCAGCATCCCACCGGGGTCGATTATGTTGGCCTCAGCCCCTGATAACACACTGACTGACGGATCCTCAAGCTTTTTGATCTCTTCAATGACCTGTTGATAAATAGACCTATTGTTGACCCCAGAAAATAGTACTGCAGGGCCGTGATCGGTAATTGCCACCTCTACTAAGCCCTGCATCCTGGCTGCTTCCGCTATTTGTTTGACACTCTCCTGGCCATCACTGTAATTTGAATGTATGTGATAATCTCCGTAAAATTCCAAATGAACACCATCCACTAAAAGCGCATCCCATAACCGGCTTTAAAGGATTATATAAGCCGCTTCTTGGCCAGGGCCAAGCATCCCATTATCCCCACATTCTCACCTAATCTAGAGGGCAGGATCGGCAGCCCCTTATGCAGCCGGGGAAATGTCCGCAGTTCAACCTCACGCCGCACCTGATCAAAGCACAGGTTGCCCAGATTGGTCAATCCGCCTCCGATGACAACTGCATGGGGGTTAAGCATATTGACCAAATTGGCGACCCCGATCCCTACATAGCTAAAGGCGCTAGTTAGAATCTTGATGGCGTCTTTATCGCCATCACGGGCAGCCTGCCCTACTGCTCGCGCATTGATGCAGTCGATTCGTCCGTCAGCGGCCTGCAATATGGTCACTCCCTTGCCGGAGGCCACAATCTCCTTGGCTTCACGGGCAATGGCTCTTCCCGAGGCCTCCGCTTCCAGACATCCACGATTACCGCACCCGCAATAATGTCCCTGGGGAGCCACCGTCATATGCCCAAATTCCCCGGCGCCGCCATTGCGGCCGGATAGGATCTCACCGTTAACAACCAGTCCCCCGCCGATCCCAGTACTGACCGTCATATAAATAAACACCGGGTACTGTTCACAAAAACCGAAGGTATACTCGGCTAAAGCCGCCAGCTTGGCATCGTTCTCGATTAATATAGGGATGCCCGGCCAGCGTTCATGCAAATGTTCACTCAAGGGCATGAAATCCCAGCCCAAATTGGATGCATTATTGACCACCCCGGAAAGCGGATCTATCAACCCCGGGCACCCAATAGCCACACCCAATAGGCTGTCGATGCCGCAGTTCATTTCTTTGAGAAGCGATTCCACCCCGTTGATTATTCGCTTAAGCAGAGCATCATCACCATCTTCAGGTCGGGTGGGCACAGTTTTAGAAAGCAGCATCCGGCCCCGACTGTTAAAAAGGGCACTCAGGATCTTGGTGCCACCAATATCTATTCCAGCTATAAAGCGTTCGGGCATCGACTAAACCTCGATCAGTTTATACTTCCGGCTACCCAGACCCAGTTTTTCTGCATGTTCCAGCTGGGGAAGCCAGTCCATTCCGGGATGCACATGTTTAAACTTATCTTCCCCTGGTGCCAGGTGTTCTATGACGCAGCCTTTTACCGTCGGAGCCTGGTTTACCAGATCGATACAAGCCTGATCCAAAGCCACTGGATCACGCGAAGCCAGAATGCCAAGATTCGGCGCTACTGGGATGTCATTGAATCCATAGCAGTCACACTGGGGACTGACATCGACTACAAAACTGATGTATCCGACTTTGTCCATTTTATTCGCAACCGCTCCCAGCGTATATTCAGCCATTTTTTCGCTCACCGCCTCCGGACGAGTGCGCCAGTTGATAGCTATCGAGCCGTGTGGGCAGGTGACCGCACACTCGCCACAGCCCCAGCATTTCTTTTCATTTATTACAGCTTTTTTATCTTTCATTGTTATAGCGTCAGCCGGACACCATTTGGCGCACTTCTTGCAGCCTTTACACAGTTTTTCATTTATTTTCGGGATCACATCCGAGTGCATCTGCTGTTTGCCACTGCGGGAACCCAGGCCCATGCCCACGTTCTTGATCGCTCCGCCAGCCGCAGTCAGTTCGTGGCACTTAAAATGGGTCATGACCAGCATGGAATCAGCATGATAAGCCGCTGCACCGATGTTCACTTCTTTGAAGTGTTTGCCATCGATCGGCACCTTCACATAGTCCTTACCAGTCAGGCCATCGGAGATCACCAGCGGCGCTCCTACCACGGCATAATCAAAGCCATTGATGATAGCAGCATCTAGGTGGTCAACGGCATTGGCCCTCTGGCCTACATACAAGGTGTTGCCATCGGTCAAAAAGGGTTTCCCCCCCAGCTTCTTGATCTTGTCCACCATCCGACGAACATATTGCGGTCTAATATAGGCCAGATTCCCGGGCTCCCCAAAGTGCAGCTTGATCGCTACCAGATCCTTGGGAGCTATGGTTTCGGCTAGATCTGCCTTGTCAAACAGCTTCTCCAGTTTGTCGAGCAGGCTGAGTTTATTGCCGGTCTGCAAGTCCGTAAAATATACTTTCGATGCCATCAAATTTCCTCCCCATTATTAATCTTTTAATATAAAATGTCGGAGGGCTTCCGCCACCCCGTGATCATCATTCGAGAGAGTAATATAATCAGCGTGAGCCTTTACTTCTGGATGAGCATTGGCAACTGCCACTCCTATCCCCGCCCAGTCGAGCATTTCAATGTCATTATAGCTGTCGCCAATGGCCAGCACCTCCTGGCGGTGGAAACCGAAGTGTTCACTGACCTTCTCCAAAGCCCGACCTTTGGTAGCCTCAAGGTTCAAAGCCTCCAGAAAGAACGGCTTCGAACGGGTAATGTGAAGCCGTCCGGCGAATCGTTCTTTTAAATCGTTTTCGAGATTGATCAAATAATCCAGGTCATATTTGATGATTATCACTTTGGTAGGTTCTTTTTCTTTGATCAAATTGTACAGGCCAGGCTCGAATACCGGGTCTGAGCCGACCAAAGTGGCGTAATCTTGGCCTTCCTGAGTCAATTTCTCCATATAGAGACGATCATCAAAGTAAGCCTGATAATGACACCCTAGATCACGAGCGATCTCTATGACCTGCAAAGCCTGCTCACAGGGGACCGGACGGTAATATATCACTTCTCCAGAAACGGCTTTCTTAACCAGTGCTCCCTGGTAGGTGATCAAGGGAACATCCGTGCTCATACCTACCGCATAGGGCTTAGCTGAACCGAACATGCGCCCTGTGGCGATCGTTATCATAACACCACGGTCCTGCACCGCCTGCAGTACCTCTTGGCACTCCGGGCTAATTTCCAGGCTTGATGTCAGCAGTGTATCATCTAGGTCTAGTGCCACAAGTTTGATGGTCATAAATCCTCCATGATAGGCAACGGTTCCCCCCGCCAACCCAAAAATGGGCACAACAAAGAGAACCGTTACTAAAAACTAATCTTCTACGAACCAGTTTACTATTGAGCTGACAATGGTCAAGACCAGAGCCGCTATAATGGCTGTCCCAAAGCCGCCAATGACGAATCCATCAACTACCCGAGCGGTAATCCACAGGATAAATCCGTTGATGACCAGAGTAAACAATCCCAGGGTCAGGAGGTTGATGGGAAGTGTGAACAGTATGATTATCGGCCGCACCAAAGCGTTCAGTATCGCTAACACGATCGAGCCGACAATCGCCGCCCACCAGCTTTTTACGTCAAAATTGGGGATTAAGTAAGCGGTGGCCATGATGGCTAGTATATTTAGTATCCATCTCAACAACCATTTCGGCATTTGCATCCCTCCCGTTCTCCTTCATTTTAGCAGAACGATTCGAAGCTGCACCAGGAAATATTTATCCGGATATGAAGTGAGATATGTCTTTATTCATAATGAGTTTTTCATGGGCGAGCGATGTAGCTAGGGGACGTGAGCTTTTTCATTCAATTAAGCATTCAAGTACCAATTTGGGCGCACTAGCCTGGCCGCAGTTATACCATATAACAAAAAAGCGGCAGGAACTGGTTCCCCGCCGCAAAGGCTGAGTATGTGCAATTAGCATCGTACGCTAATTGTACAACCTTTCAAGCCTGGATAATATCGAGCACAAGACTCAATTACAGCAGTTATATTGTCCTGTATATCCACTAGTAGATAGGTCCCTATACACTAGGGGATTCAAACAGTTATAAACACATGGAGAAGCCACAACAATTGGGGACAGAAAAAGCGGCAGGCGCTCATCCCCTGCCGCTTTACTATGCTAACACCAATTAAATTTACCCTATCTTATACACCCGGCTCTTAGCCATATAATCCCTAGCCGCCTGCTCGTATTCCGGTTTTCGAGCAGCATGATCCGAGCGGCCCATGAGTGAGTAAGTCATGTTCTTTCCTTCTTCTACGCCCGGCTGGTCATACGGATCGATCTTCATTAGTTCCGCCGTCCATACTGTCAGAGCCTCATACAAGTAGAACAACCCACCGATAGCTGCTGGTGATACGTCCCTTACCGATACCCGGTAACACGGGCGTTCCGCTTTGTACAAACTCATTTCAGTGGTCAACTGTTCCAGGTGCAGCTGCTCTTTGACTGTATGTCCTTTGAAATAGGCGTACTCTTTCTCGGAAGAGAATTGATCGGTCAATACCGTATCAACCATCATATTTTCGATCTTGATGAACCCGTAAACCTTATCTGCCGGTCCTTCTTTAAACATCTGGAGTACCGAGTGCTGGTCAATAGCTCCAGTACAGGCCAACGGCGTAGTTCCCGAGTGAACGACCTCGCCTGACAGTGAGTGCAGCTTCCCTAAACTCTCGGCCCAGAGCTGCATAAACCACTGTCCGAATTCGGTCAGCATGCTGCTGTAATTGAACATCACATGGAGGTTCTTGCCCCGCATTGACAGCTCGTGCAGGCACGCACCCAGAGCAAAAACCGCATTATCTGCAAGCTCGACATTTACCAATGCTTGGTGAACCTGAGCCGCACCATTCAGAAGTTCAAGGCTATCGATATCCATCAACTCCGCAGGCAGAAAGCCTACACTGCTAAGTACAGAATAACGCCCTCCTAGTTTGCTCGGTATATGCAGGAGGTGACAGTTCAATTCCTTAGCGATGCGATTGATGCCGTTGTCGGCCTGGTCGCAGATGATGACAATATCCTGTGGGCTGCCGCCAGCTTCCTTGTACCTGCCGTAAAAATGAATGAAATTGGCCGCAGATTCTGGGGTCGAGCCGGACTTGCTTATATAAACAATGCCGGTCTTACTAAAATCCAACACCTTCTCCAGATGATGAACCAGCAGCGGGTCGATATTATCAGCCACGAAAAACCGAGGTCTGGTGTGTTGCTCGACATTATAAAAAGGCCCCTTTAAGAACTGCATCATAGCCTGGGGGCCGAGCGAAGAGCCGCCAATGCCGATCAATAAGATATTTTCGAACTTGTCCTTAAGCAGAGCCGCCAGCTCCTTGATATACGGTATCTTTTCCCTCTCATGCAGAGAAAGTGTCATCGGCGATGACATCTCCCGCAGTGGCGATAGGAATGAATCGAAAGCAGCGCCGTACTTAGAACTTAATGCCTCAAATTCGGAAGTTGAAATGAAATGTGAAGACCCTGCATCATTAATCAAATGCCCAACATCAATAGTAACTAATTCCTTCATTCATTCACATCCTGTTAAGATTTCACGGCATTTTCTGCCTTGACAGTAACTCGTTTATAGTACAACTAGCTTTGAGAAATCCTCAATAGCAATCAAATCTGGCTATATCCAATATCTTATTATAGTGTGTCTACTTTCATGTTACATTACGTTCGCCGTGAAAGAAATCATAAACTGCCTGGGCAGCTTTGCTGTTCATGCCAGGCACTGCGGTCAGCTCCTCAACACTGGCATTTTTTATGCCTTCAATGCTGCCATAATGCTTGATCAAAGCCTGGCGGCGCTTCTCCCCCACTCCATGGATATGGTCCAAAATCGAGGTTAGGGAGCGTTTACGAATACGCTGGCGGTTATGCCCGATCGCAAAACGATGGGCTTCGTCGCGAATGCGCTGCAGGAGCTTCAGAACCTCACTGTTGCGCGATAGTTTAAGTGACTGGCTGTTACCAAGCCGGAAAATCTCTTCTTGTTTCTTGGCCAGGCTGATAAGAGGAATATCCACACCCAAGCTATCCAACACCTGGGCTGCGGAATTGACCTGTCCCAGCCCACCATCCACCATCAGCAGATCCGGCATCGGCAAAAAGGCCGCTTCTCCGCTCAGACCAGATTTCAGGCGTCTTTCCAAGACCTCCGCCAGTGAGAGAAAGTCATTGTTTCCAACACCGACCTTAAAGCGGCGGTAAGCTTTCGCATCCTTCTCAGCCCCGGTGAAAACTACCATCGACCCCACAGTCTCCTCGCCGCCCAGATGACTGATATCGTAGCATTCTATCCGTTCCGGGACTACGGGCAGATTCAGGACCCGGGCCAGGTCAGCCAGTATCTCCTGGCCAGTAGTGCTGCGCCGCAGACGCTCTTCCCACAGTAGTACAGCGTTTTCCCGGGCCATGTCCAACATATTCTTCTTTTCCCCACGCTGGGGAACCTTAATGCTAACTTTGCCCGTTTTGTCATTTCTTAAGCCCCCTAACCAGGCTTCGATAACTGCCAGATCAGCCGGCACTTCGCTGACCAGTATTTCTCCCGGAATATCCGGATTGTCGCTATAATACTGCTGCAGGAAAAACCCCATTATATCAGGTTCTTCCTGTCCCAGGCTGATGTTCAGCCAGTAAGTATCCTTGGCTATTAATTTGCCCGCTCTGATCCTAAAGACCAGGGCCAGCCGCTCAGCAGCTTGCCCGATAATGACCACTAGATCATTCTCCAGCTGTGAGGCTGACACCACTTTTTGCTGCTCCGAAACACGCTTGATAGCGGCTAGGCTGTCCCGCAGGCGCGCTGCCAGCTCGAACTCCAAGTTCTCGGAAGCCTTCCTCATCTCTTTTTCCATCTCCACTACCAGTTCGCGGGTGTTGCCCTCCATAAAAGATACGACCTGGTCCACCATCGACTGGTAATCCACCTTATCCACCGCCCCCGTACAAGGAGCCAGGCAGTTGCCGATATCACGGTTTAAACAAGGCCTTTTGCCCATCTTGAAATCTTTACATGTACGAAGAGGAAATAATCCGGTGAGTAGGCGCACTGTTTCGCGAAGTGCTCCGGTATCGGCGTAAGGCCCAAAATATCGAGATTGGTCATGGGCCTTTTCACGGGTGATGATGACCCGGGGGAAGTCTTCGTGCAGGGTCACCTTTAGATATGGATAGCTTTTATCGTCGCGGAAAAAAATATTGTAATGGGGATGGTATGCTTTGATCATGTTGCATTCCAGGATCAAAGCCTCCACCTCGCCCGATGTAACCACATAGTCAAAATCACGGACCTTCATCATCATGGCCCGCACCTTGGGATCTAACCGCTCTTCGTTCTGAAAATAACTACGCAGACGGTTGCGGAGGATCCGCGCCTTGCCAACATAAATGACATCACTGTTCATGTTTTTGAAGAGGTAGACCCCCGGCAGCAGTGGGACTACTTTAAGACGTTCTTTTAGCGCGTTTAAGTGTTCCTGTTGAGGCATGTTCATGCAGCACCTCTTTGATAAACTTGCCGGTGTAAGAAGCAGAGACGTTGGCTACATCCTCTGGTGTACCGGTGGCGACTATATATCCCCCGGCATCACCGCCCTCTGGCCCTAGATCGATCAAATAATCAGCCGACTTAATGACATCCAGATTATGCTCGATTACAAGTACAGTATTGCCCGCATCCACCAAACGGTCCAAGACCCCCAGCAGGTGCTTGACATCTTCCTTATGCAAGCCAGTCGTTGGCTCATCTAAAATATAAAGGGTCTGTCCGGTAGCCCTCTTCGACAGCTCAGTGGCCAGCTTGACCCGCTGCGCCTCCCCGCCAGACAAAGTAGGCGCCGGCTGGCCCAGGGTCATATAACCCAGTCCAACATCCTCCAAGACCTGAAACTTGCGCCCCACCTTGGGGATACTGCTGAAAAATTCGACCGCCTCACTGACCGTCATGGCCAGAATGTCGGCAATGTTCTGTCCTTTGAATTTTACCTCCAACGTTTCACGGTTGTAGCGCTTGCCTTTGCATACCTCACATGGAATATAAACGTCGGGCAGAAAATGCATTTCTATCTTAATAATACCATCACCCGCGCAAGCCTCGCATCGGCCTCCCCGCACATTAAAGCTGAATCTACCCGGCTTATAGCCGCGCATACGGGCTTCCTGTGTGGTGGAGAGCAGCTCGCGTATCCCGTCCATCGCCCCGGTATATGTCGCCGGATTGGAACGCGGAGTACGGCCGATCGGTGACTGGTCGATGTTAACTACTTTATCGATAAGGTCCATCCCGCTGATGGCATCGTGTTTGCCCGGCTTCATGCGGCTGTTGTGCAGGTGTCGCATGAGCTGGGGATAGACGATCTCCTCCACCAAGGTGCTCTTGCCTGAGCCGGAAACCCCAGTTACCACGGTCAGTGTGCCAAGCGGGATTTTGACCGTGATGTCTTTAAGATTATGGTGCCGAGCCCCCTTGACCGTCAAATTGGTACTATGACCTTTGCGTCGTTTATCGGGTAGATCGATCACCCGTTTACCCGAAAAGTATTGTCCGGTCAGACTTTCTTTGCTCTTCATTATATCCTTAAGACTCCCCTGAGCGACCACCCGGCCTCCGTGAACTCCCGCACAAGGGCCAACATCAACAACATGGTCTGCATGACGGATAGTATCCTCATCGTGTTCCACGACTATGACCGTGTTGCCCAGATCACGCAGGCGCTCCAGGGTCGTTAACAGACGCGCATTGTCCCGGGGATGCAGCCCGATACTGGGCTCGTCCAGGACATAGAGCACCCCGACCAGACCCGAGCCTACCTGGGTCGCTAGTCGGATGCGCTGGGCTTCACCCCCGGACAGGGTGCCAGCGGCGCGGTCCAGTGTGAGATAATCCAAGCCCACATTGACCAGGAAATTCAGGCGCTCCCGGATCTCCTTGATGACCTGGTGGCCGATAATCTGCTCCCGCTCGCTGAAGTCGATGTTCTCGATGAACGCCAGGGCTTCGGTGACCGACTTGCGGGTGAAGTCCGTAATCGAGATACCCCCTAAGAGCACCCACAGAACCTCTTGCTTGAGACGGGCGCCCTCACATTTGGGGCACAGGCTACTGGTCATGTATTTCTCGAGTTCGTCGCGTACACTATCACTCTGGGTCTCCTGATAGCGCCGGGCCAGGTTGGTGACTACGCCCTCGAAATTGCCGTTGAAGCTGCTCTGCAGCCCTTCGTAGTTGGTATAATTTATAAGGAACCGTTCCCCACCGTTACCGTATAAAACCAAGTCCTGCTGTTTCTTAGTCAGGTCCTTGAACGCCTTGCCCATAGGGATGTGATATTTATTGCACATTGCCCCCAGAACCGCATTATAATAGCCAGCTATCATCCCCGACCAGGGTATAATAGCACCGTTGTCCAAAGGAAGCTCACCGTCAATGATCAGAGCAGGGTCCATCTCTCGCTTGACCCCTAGACCGTCACACTCTGGGCAGGCCCCATAAGGGGCATTAAAGCTGAACATGCGCGGGCTTATCTCCGGCAGTGAAAAGCCGCATTCCGGGCAGGCAAAGTCTCGGCTGAACATTAGTTCCCGAGTCTCACTATCATCCAGGATCTGAATGATAACACGCCCCTCAGCTAGCTCAAAGGCAAGTTCCAAGGATTCAGCCAAACGGCTGCTCATATCTGGTCCAATAACCAGACGATCAACGACCGCCATTATATCATGCTTTTTATTCTTATCAAGGGTGATCTCCTCATCAGAGGTATACTCGTTGCCATCTATAATGACCCGCACGAAACCGTCACGGAACAGTTCCTGCAGGATCTTCTGGTGCTCGCCCTTTTTACCGCTGATCACGGGGGCCAGGATCTTGAACCGAATACCGTCAGTCCAGACCATCACTTGATCGACGATCTGGTCAATGGTCTGGCGGGTGATCGGCTTCTTACAGTGCGGACAATGGGGATGACCCACCCGGGCATAGAGCAGCCGCAGGTAGTCATAGACCTCGGTGACCGTGCCTACGGTCGAACGCGGATTGTTGGAAGCCGCCTTCTGGTCGATGGCGATCGAAGGCGACAAGCCCTCGATATAATCCACATCGGGCTTCTCCATCTGACCTAGGAACTGGCGGGCATAGGTGGATAGTGACTCTACGTAACGGCGCTGACCCTCGGCATAAATAGTATCGAACGCCAGACTTGATTTGCCAGAACCCGAGACCCCTGTAAAAACCACCAACTGGTCGCGCGGGATCTCCAGGTCCACATTTTTTAAGTTATGTTCACGGGCTCCTTTTACAAATATCCGGTTCTTCATAATTCCCTTCCCTGCAACCTCCAAATACGGAGCGAAGTATTTTATCTTAAGTCCTCACAAAACAAGTTCTCCACTTTCTAATTAATTGTAACCGAACTTACGTTCCAATTAAAGTGAAACATGATTCCTATCCTTCATCTTGCAAAATATTCCTTGTTATACATATCATTAGATAATTATGACAGGAGGGAGCTGTAAATATTGAACTCCAAACTGGCTAAAATGGGTGTCGGCTTTTTACTTATTATGGGCATAGCTGCTGCTCTGGGAATTATAACATTATTAGTTAAGGTCAAATCAATAGAAGGTCGGGTGGTCCCCAGCGGGTCAATGCTCCCCACCATTCAGGTGAATGATAGAGTTATGGTCGATAAGTCCGCTTA
The DNA here is from genome assembly GCA_050259595.1 of Acidobacteriota bacterium. GTDB lineage: Bacteria > Bacillota > Syntrophomonadia > Syntrophomonadales > DTU052 > JBLNAX01. Next base: position 77,216 of record JBLNAX010000089.1, read on the forward strand.
CCTGTCAAACAAACCGCAAAGGGGCGACATCATTGTATTTCGTCCTCCCCTTGCAGCTAATAGTGGGGATTATATTCACAGGGCTATCGGACTCCCTGGAGAAACCGTGGAAGTTAAGGATGGGTCGGTCTTTGTTAACAATCAAAGATTAAGTGAGTCATACATCACTAAACCCCCAAATTATGAATTTGGTCCAGTCACGGTGCCCGAAAACTGCTTGTTTGTACTTGGTGACAACCGCAATTCAAGCTATGACAGCCATTTATGGAACAAATGGCTTACAATAGACAATGTCAAGGGCAAAGCCGTCTATCGCTACTGGCCACCAGAGCGCATGGGGCCCATCGAATGAAATAAAATAAGCCCCCGGGGCGGGAGTTAACCTTACCGGGGGCTTTAAACAGACATTATCAGCTTGGTAGTTTTACTCGGTATATAGGGCCGCTATTTGTTCCTTGTACTTCTCATTTATTATCTTACGCTTTAGCTTTTGAGTTGGCGTAAGCTCGCCGGTTTCCTGTGAAAATTCCTCCGGCATGAGGGTGAACTTCTTGATCTTTTCCACCTGGCCCAGATCTTTAGTCTGGTAGTCGATACGCTCGCGGTAAAACTTGAGCACATCCGGGTGTTTGACCAGCTGTTCATTGGAAGAATACTGGATACCGTTCTTTTTCGCCCAAGCCTCGAGAGGTTCGAATGCCGGAACCACCAGGGCTGAAACATACTGCTTGCCATCACCTACGGCGATCGCGTTTTCGATATAATAGTCTTCCTTCAGCAGAGTCTCGATCTGCTGTGGGGCTATGTACTTGCCGCCGGAAGTCTTGAACATATCCTTGATTCGGTCAGTGATAACTATAAATCCTTCAGAATCTATGTGCCCCTGGTCACCAGTCTTCATCCATCCATCATCGGTCAGCGCTTCCTTGGTCATTTCGGCATTTTTATAGTATCCCTGCATCATGCTGGGTCCCTTGGCCTGTATCTCGCCCTCGGAAGATATCCTTACATTCATGAGAGGCACTACTGGTCCGCAGGTACCAAATTTATTGCGTTCTGGATTGGAGACACTGATAACGAAACACTCAGTCATGCCGTAGCCTTGCAGCAGGAATACACCAGCTTTGAAGAAGAACTCCGATATTTCGCCGGAAAAGGCTGAACCGCCGCAATTGTAGACCTTGTTGCGTCCGCCGAAGATGTCGCGGACCTTATGCAGTACTAGTTTTTCAGCAAGCTTATGTTTCAGATTTAGGCCGAAAGGTACTGGATTCCCGTCCCTTCTTAGTGACTGGTACTGACCGCCAACCTCCAACGCCCAGTTGAATATCTTCTGTTTGTTGGGAGGGGCTTCGCTGATACCATCCAGTATCTTGGCATGGATCTTCTCCCAAATGCGCGGCACACTGCACATATAATGCGGCCGCGATTCGACCAGAAATTCCTGTATCGCCTTGGTATCATGACAGTAATCGACCTGCGCATTGCCACATAGGATAAAATAGCTCCAAGCCCGCTCAAAGACGTGCGATAGCGGGAGGAATGCCAGGTTCACATCTTCCTCAGTGATCTGTATATGATAGCCAGTGCCGAAAAGCATGGCAAACCAGTTCTTATGGGTGAGCATGACCCCTTTGGGGGTGCCGGTAGTTCCGGAAGTGTAAATCAGCGTGGATAAATCATCAGAGTCAAGGTGGGACATACGTTCCTTAAGTTCTTGATCAAGCCCGGATTTGCGGCCTAGCTCCATCAGATCATCTAGATACATGACATCATTACTTTTCTGGATCTTTATCGCCGGATCAAATACGATCACTTTCTTTAAGGTCGGTGCCGTCCCCAATAGGGTCATAGCTTTATCATACTGAGCTTGATCGCCCACAAAAAGGATCTGGATCTCCGCATGATCAACTATGTATTCCGTTTCTTTAGCCGAGTTGGTCCCATAGATAGGCA
>JBLNAX010000090.1:0-116029 GCA_050259595.1 Acidobacteriota bacterium
TATTGCCATTAGGAGCCTCTAATATAGATATGTCCTTGCCCAAACTGGATACATAATCACGAAGCTGGCTTCTGATTAAGAGCGAATCATCACAGATTAGAATGGATTTTCCATTATCGACCATTGCTAATCACTTCTCCTCCCCTCGTACGAGCCGTATTTATCACTTTGGTTGTTTTCTTTGCATTCGCCAACGCCCTGGGAAAACCCTGCCAAAGTCGAAAAAAACAATGAATATTTTGTCGATGAGAATCGGCTAAAAGATAAATCAGACCTATGTCTATTCAGCGGGTGATTGAAACTATGGCCGCAAACGGTGCATCCATCGCCTTTAATGAAAACAAACACCCCCTAAACGGCTTCAGAACAAAATATAACATTTATGTAACGCAGAGGATAAACCTCGACCCAATGGACAAAAAGTTCAAGGCAAGCAAGGCTTTTGGACAAAAATGAGCATATTGTATAAAATGTAATAGTAATATTATTGCCCAAAGTTTTCAAACCAAGAGGTGAAATAATTGCCACATGTGACAGGAGTAATACTTGCAGCAGGTAAGGGCGTAAGAATGCGCTCCCGCCTTCCCAAAGTAATGCACTCAGTGGCTGGTATGCCAATGGTCAGCCATGTGATAAAAGCCGCAAGGGAATCCAGTGTGGAAGATCTAGTGCTGGTAATTGGTCATGGGCGGGAAATGTTGATGGAGCACCTGGCTGACAGCGAGGTGCGATTTGTGGTCCAAGAAGAGCAATTAGGGACTGGACATGCTCTTTTGCAGGCCGAAGAGGCCGCTGCTGATGCAGATTTGGTCCTGGTGCTTTGTGGAGATACCCCGCTGATAAAACCATCCACATTATCCAGTCTGGTTGCTTATCATCTGGAGAACCAAGCAGCAGCTACGGTTCTTACGGTAGTTGTCGACCAGCCCTTCGGCTATGGCAGGATCATCCGCGACGAAAGAGGAAATCTACTGCGCATTGTAGAAGAAAAAGATGCCTCAGCAGAAGAGCGGGCGGTACAAGAAATCAATTCTGGTATGTACTGCTTCGACAAACAGGTCTTTGAAATATTGAAAAATGTGAAGCCGCAAAACGCACAAGGTGAATACTATGTCACCGATGCCCTGGTAATGCTCCGGGAAAAGGGTGAAGAGATACTGGCCCTTCCGGCGGCCGATGAAGAAGATATTTATGGGATAAATGACCGCCTGCAGATGGCAGCGGCTGAAAAAATATTGCGCCAGCGCAAAGTCGAGGAACTGATGCTTTCAGGTGTTACTGTTGTGGACCCGAACAGCACATTTGTCGATGTTGATGTTGAGGTTGGCATGGACTCGATAATTTATCCATTCACCATACTTGAGGGATATACACAGATCGGTGAAGAATGCCGAATCGGGCCTGGTACTCGTATTACTGACTCACGTATTGGCCGCGGAGTTACTATCGAAAGCTCCAAGGTGGTCGAGGCTACCATCGGTGATGGCTGTATGATCGGCCCATTTTCGTATTTAAGGCCGGAAACGGTACTGGGGGCCAATGTCAAGGTCGGAGATTTTGTAGAGATCAAGAAATCCAACATAGGTCCTGGCAGCAAAATACCACATCTTTCTTATGTTGGAGATGCTAATGTAGGTCGAGATGTTAATATAGGAGCAGGTACCATAACCTGCAACTATGACGGTGAGAAAAAACACGTTAGCATAATAGAGAGCGGGGCATTTATCGGCAGCAATACGAATCTGGTAGCCCCGGTCAAAATCGGTGAAGGTGCCGTAACCGGCGCCGGATCGACCATAACTGCGGATATACCTCCGTTTTCACTGGGAGTGGAGCGGGCGCCGCAGAAAGTGATCAATGATTGGAAGAAACGGAAATCTAGCAAAAGGCACGAATGATTTGTGGGGAGGAATGGGGCATCAATGAACGCTTCCAGGTGGAGACTCAAGCTGTTTACGGGCAACGCTAACAACGAACTGGCCCAGGAGATCGCCGACTATTTGGGGGTTCACATCGGGGAATCCAAGGTCCGCAGGTTTTCTGACGGTGAGATTAGCGTGGCAATAGATGAAAGTGTGCGCGGGGTAGACGTATATGTCGTGCAGCCAACTTGTCCCCCGGTAAATGATTACTTCATGGAACTGCTGATCATGATCGATGCGTTCAAGCGGGCTTCGGCCGCTCGCATCAATGCAGTTATCCCCTATTATGGTTATGCTCGGCAGGACCGCAAAACCCGGGCCCGTGATCCCATCACTGCCAAGCTGATCGCGAATATCATAGCTTCAGCTGGAGCGGACCGTGTTGTTACGGTGGACCTGCATGCTGGCCAGATCCAGGGTTTCTTTGACATTCCGGTGGACCATCTTCCGGGAGTCCCTACTCTAGCTGAGTATTTCAAACGCAAGGATCTAGGTAAGGACATTGTAGTGCTGTCACCCGACTTGGGCGGAGTGACCAGGGCTCGCGATTTGGCCAACCGGCTTGAAGCTAGTATCGCCATTATCGACAAGAGCCGTCCAGAGCCAAACAAGGCGGAGATCATGAATGTTATCGGTGACGTATCGGGCAAATCAGTCATTATTGTCGATGATATCATTGATACAGCAGGCACTATCACCCTGGCTGCCAACGTTATGATGGAGCGTGGAGCTAAGCAAGTGTTTGCATGTGCCACCCACCCGGTACTTTCTGGTCCGGCAGTGGACAGGCTTAAAGGGGCGCCCTTGCAAGAAATAGTTCTAACCAACACCATTCCCATTGAACAGGAACGAATACTGCCCAATATGACAGTGCTCTCGGTGGCACCGCTTATCGGCGAGGCAATATTGAGGATCCACGAGGATCTTTCCGTTAGTAAGCTGTTTGATTAAAAGGCTGTTAGGAGACCTTTTAGGTCTCCTTTTATTTTTGGGGACATTCCTCGTTCCTTGTGGAGCTAAAGCGCAGCGTAAGCATCGAGGTGTGTCCCCTTACATTAATCGTTGGCTTTCTGCAAAGAATAAGGTTGTTTCGACCGTTATTGCATAGCGGTTCAGGGAACAATCGGAGTATCTTTGCAGAAGGAGGCGATATCATGGCCCAGGGTGTTAACCTGGATTGTGAAAAAAGAGATATCAAGACTCATGGTTACTTAAATGTATTGCGAAAGAGCGGCAAAGTCCCGGGTGTTATTTATGGACGGACCGCCGATAGTATTCCGGTGGCGTTCAACAAATCAGATTTGACCAAAATGTTCTATTCCCGCGGAACGCGGGGACTCTACACATTGAGGATCAGAGACGAAAATGCTCCGGTCCTGGCGCTTATAAGAGATGTCCAGCGCAACCCGATAACCGGCGAACTTACTCACATAGATTTTATGCAGGTGAGTATGAAGGAGAGAGTCAAGGCTTTTGTGCCGGTAGTCATTACAGGCGAGGACGATGTCACAAAAACCGGCGGTATTATACAGACTGGTATCAAAGAGGTGGAAGTGGAATGCCTGCCCGGCGATCTGCCTTCGACCTTCCAGCTCGATATCTCGAAGCTGGCAGCGGGCGGCAAGCTGATGGCGGCTGACCTGCTGAGACCGGAAAGTGTTGATATATTAAGTGAGCCTGATGCCCTGTTGGTTGTCGTTCTGCACCCGACCAAGGAAGAGGAGAAACCGGCAGTCGTGGAAGAGGATAAAGCCAAAGGAGATGTGGCTTAGAGACATAACCCGTTTAAGGTGGGGATGTTGTGAAGTTGATCGTGGGGTTGGGGAATCCCGGGCCGGACTACAAAGATACCCGGCATAATGTGGGCTTTATGGTGGTCGAGGAATTGGCTTCGCAGCTGCGGGTCAAGAAACAGGATCATGCCCATGATGCAGTGATCGCGCAGGCTCAGTTCAAAGGCGAGCCGGTATTGATCATGAAGCCACTTACCTACATGAATCTTTCTGGTAAATCGGTGCGGTCGATCATCAATAAACGAAAGATCGCTCTGTCAGATATCATCGTGGTCTCCGATGACCTGGATCTCGATCTGGGACGCATCCGCATCCGCGCTAAGGGCGGCAGCGGCGGTCACAAAGGCCTGCAGTCGATAATCGATACCATCGGCAGCGACGGCTTCGCCCGCATGCGGCTGGGTATCGGTAAGCCGGAGCATTACCACACGGTCAACTACGTGCTCGATAAGTTCGATGCCTCGGAGCAGGAGACGCTCACTGCCACTGTCAAACGGGCGACAGATGCACTGACTGCCTGGATGGCGCAGGGCCTCGATCGGGCCATGAATCAGTATAATTCTTAACTCTTTTATAAAAGAATCCTTTAGGCTCTGCTGCAAGGCAGGGCCTTTTTTGATGGCCTCTGCGAGGCAGGCGTTGGACCTGGGAACGAGATCCCTTCGGGGACATTCCTCTTTCATTATGGTGCTGAAGCGATCGCGGAAGCATCGAGGTGTGTCCCCATTCATTTCGTAATACCTATGTCTTATAAGCCCTATAACAAAAGGATATTTATACCAGAGGAAAGAAGTTATTTAGATAAAAGGTTGTTTAGAGGGGATGTTACCGGCTATGAGAAGAAAACAAAGTCTAAAGATAGTTCTTATTTTGTTTCTCATGTCTATTCTGACTTCATGCAGTGAATCAATCAATACGAATAGTGCACCTGCTAAGCAAAAATCTGAACGAAAGTTAGACAAACCGTTTTCTACCACTCAGCCAAAGGTTGCTGATATGGAAGATAGAGCAATCGATTATCTCGAAAATCAGGTGCCGGAAGTCGCGGAATATCGTAAACAGATCGAACAATATAACCGGGATAATAAGGCTGATGTTAATATGATCTATCGAACAGATGGCATTCCCGATCCCACAGCTACGGATGAGATCAATCGGGACTATTATTGTTTTTATGTGGGCGAGGACATGGGGGATCATACCAACCGCTGGCAGACTTTCTATGTTAATAAGGGCTTAACTTCTATTCTGGTTGATGATGTTCTTACAGGGGAGACAATTACTCTTGATGAATGGAGGAAGAGGGGATATTAAGGTTATAAATAAAGATTGAATCTGCAGGGTTCTTGAGCCTATTCACGACTTCATTTCTTAGCGAATTTGAAAAGTTTCAAGAATACCTTAATAATCCGACCACCAATAGTGGAGGGCGATGCAAAATGAATGACAAATACGTAATAGTAAATACGGAAAGCAAGGCAATGACCATAGAACATTTATATACGGTCGATGACTACCTTACATTCAGTATAAGCGTAAGGTCTGGCGTATTTGCCGGGGAAGCACATTTCTGCATCCCCAAACAAGCAATTGTTCTCATTGTTGAAACACTATCAGATATATACAAAATTAGAGGGAAGATGTGAAATAAATGACTATGATTCCGATGCCTTCATTGCTTTGGAAATGGGTAAGTACGGGCATGTTGACATTTGTGGACAAATAGGAGGTACTCATGAAGACCATTTTATGAAGTTCAAATTTGATTCTGACCAAACGGACCTCCTGCGATTAGTGCAATCATTTAAAACTCTCAGTTTAATACCTTAACCAATAATCTTCCCCAATTTGGCCGCACAAATCCTTCCATATTCAATGCCCTAATAGGCCACTTTTTCGGTTTGTGGCTGCGAGGTAAGCCACTCAATTCGATCACATTTTATAGAATATAAACGTTTACCTCTTGAACCCGCTCGCATCGGAAAGTTTCTTCGCCTGCTATGCACACGACTCGCTTCGCTTTGCTGTGGGCAGCCGAAAATCGTGCATCCGTGCACGGATTTCGGCGCAGCGCCATCCGGGCGCTGTCGACCCACAGTAGATTCAGCCTCAGCATCATCTAGCATAGCGACGGCTCGCAACAAACGATGCGGGCTAGGGTTCAAACCGGCGGGGATTGGAAAACGGATTCACTTTCTGTTAGGAAGTGAATCATTCTCCCGCTGTTCCAAGGGGGAAATGGAAAACGAAGTGAATGGAGGAAGAAAACGAGAGCTAATAGAAGTTATTCAATCAGGGGGTGAAATAAGTGGGTCAGGGTAAAAAAGTAAAAGAAGACCAACGTATAAATGAATGTGGTGTTAGCGTAGATACGCTGTATCAAATATACATGGACGATATTCGGCACACAAAGAATCAACAATGGATTGTTACATTTTATGTTTTCGCCTCCCAATGGGCTACTGTATCGTTTCTCAGATCAATAAAACCTAGGATTAATTCGTATTGGGAATTCACTATATTGTTTGTAATAACATTTGTGGGAATTCTTTTTATACGCAAATATCAGAGCGACATATTTTTCTATCGTAATAGGAAAGATTCTATCCAAGCAGATTATTTCGATGATGAATTAAAAGACATGATGAACAAACAAAAGGATACCAGGTATTTTGAGAATATTGGTTTTTTTCTTGCCCTTTTGTGTTTACTATCTCAGATATTGACTTACCTGGTATTGCTGTGCACATAGACTTTAGCAATGTTATATGATTAGTTCTTAATGATGCCATTGTCTCCTTGAACCTGGTGTAAAACAAGCCGAATTCCATTTTGAGGAGCCGTAACAACGGCTGACGAAGTCAGGCTGAGTCTGCGGAGGGTTAGAGCGCCCGGATGGCGCGATACCGGCAAAAGCGAAGCGAGGTTCCGGATGAACCGTTTTGCCGGTTACCCGACGAAAAGCATGACGAGTCAGAACCGTTGTAGGCGACGAAATCCGGAATTCGCGGTTTTACACAAAAGAAATGGCTGCACCCAGGCTAGCTACACGAAAAAGACTTAGCCGGGCCGAAAACTAGGAATGGCAAGCGGTTTTGCTGCGGGTGATTAATTGTGTAGGATTAAGCATATTTCACCAGAACATTTATTTATAATACGAATAGTATTTCTAACCTAAGTGAAAGGGGTTATTAATATGGCACTTATTTTTCTAGGAATGACGTGCACTATCTGTGGAAAACCGATTAATGATTTGGAAGACATTGTGGCATTTTCTGATTTTGTTGCAAACAAGATTGACCCGTTATATATGTTTAGTGATGCGGCTTTCCATCGGGAATGCTTTGAGAAGCACCCATTGGCTGAGCAGGCATTGCTAAGGGATCAGAAGGGTAACAGATGGACACCGAAAGGATATTTCTGTGACATTTGTGGTGAATTGATCAGCACTCCTAATGAGTACTTTAATGCAGGATATTTTACAGATGATATGTCTGATCCATTGTATCCATTCAATAGTCTACATGCTCACCGGCAATGTATTAAAGAATGGCCTGAAACGCCACGTCTCCTAAAGCTAGTGGTTCAACTCCAGCGATCAGGAAACTGGGAAGGTGAAGCATTGGAGTATGTAATAAAGGTTCTCAGTGAGTGATGAGTATTTAACCCCCTAACCAGATTGAAAACCCCTTCCCCCAAAATATATTTTTACCTCCCGGTAAAACATTGTTATTTTAATAAAAGATGTTTGGAAGGTGCTATTTCCCGCCACATCCAATATAATTGATGTATACTCATCGGGTTTTTCCGCAAGAATACTCTGTAAGAGAGGAGGAATCCGATGAAGGTCTATTATATCTGTGAGAGCTGCCGTGATGTTTTCTACGAAGGCAAATTGGGCGAAGAAGACGGAATACTTACTATTGACACCTTATGCCCGGATTGTGCCGAGGAACTGGGGCAGGTGGGGGAAATGACCTTTACGAATCACTACTACTCTTGATGCTTGAGCTACACAGCCAAGTGGGGGTCCCTAAAAAGGACGTCCACCTTTTGGCGTTGGAGGGTTTGAACGGTTGGATTCACTTTTTAGCACGATTTCAAACATAGTAAATAACGGCCAGAACACAGCATTATCAGGGCTCGATGGCTCATGTAAAGCTTACTTCTTAGCCCAGTTAGTCGGTATGCTGGACCGTAAGATCGTATATGTTGCGGGAGAGGAAGACCGGGCCTATGATACTGCTCGGTTACTGCGCGGTATGCTGGGAGCCGAATCGGTCTGGGTGCTTCCGGCTCGTGATTACTTATCCCGCGGTCAGGGTATGTCCAGTAAACCTAACCTGGAACGTATGTCCTTTTTCAGCGAGATCGCCGCCAATCCCAAACGGCCAGGGGTTATCGTCATGTCGGCTCCAGCCTTGCTTTTCGAGACTGTTCCTATTGCCCAATTCAAGGAATTTGATGTAACTATCAAAACAGGTGACAACATAGATATAGACAAGCTGTTGGCCCGCCTGGTGACTATGGGATATGTTCGTTATCCTATGGTTGAAGCTCCTGGCCAGTTTGCGGTGCGCGGCGGCATAATCGATATTTACCCAGCAGATGCCATGGATCCGGTGCGTATTGAATTCTTCGGCAATGAAGTCGATTCCATGCGCAGCTTCTCAGCGGAGAGCCAGCGTTCGCTCAAAGCTATCAAATCACTCTCCATCAGACCTGCCAGCGAGGACATCGGGCAGACGGGCCGGGCCTGGGATTACATCCAGCCAGAGTGGCCGGTTTGGATCGATGAGCCTCATAAACTAAGGGAAGCTTGGCTGCTGCACACCAAACGATATCGCAGTTTCTTAAGTCAAGCAGGTAAAGAAGTTCCTGCGTTAAAAACTTACAGCATTGATGACTTTGAAGTGTACTTGCGGGGCAAGGCCCGTGTTTATCATTCGTTTTTCCCCCAGACGATCAGTGGGGTGCCATTAGCAACGGTGGAACATGTAGCCCAGCGTGAGACTGATCCATTCTGGGCTCGGCCCGGGGCATTAGTTGAGAAGCTCCAGGAGTGGCAGTCCAAACAATGGAAGATAATCATTGCCGTGCCTGACAAGACTCGACTGGAACGGATCAAGACTGAACTGTTAAGCCAGTGTGCTGGTGCATCGATCGAGTTTACCCGCTGGCAGATCGACAAAGGCTTTATCAGTACTACCTTAAACACAGCTCTGGTTTCCGAACGCGATATCGCGGGCAAAAAGACGAGCAAAGGTGATTCTAAGAAAAAAACTGGTTCCCGCATAACTGCCGATGAATTAGCAGTCGGTGATTTTGTGGTCCATGAGAACCATGGTATCGGTGTTTTCCGAGGCATCAACCGGATGGAAGTGGATGGGATCCGCCGGGAATACCTGCTTATCCAGTATGCTGGGACCGATAAGCTCTATCTGCCCTTGGACAAACTTGATATGCTTTCGCGCTATAGCGGTGGCGAGGGACGAGAGCCCAAACTTAGCAAACTCGGCGGCAATGACTGGGAACGCACAAAGAAACGGGTACAGGAATCCATTCAAGAAATGGCTAGTGAGCTCCTAGCGCTATACGCCGCACGGGAAAAGGCACAGGGATTTGCCTTTTCATCTGACACGCCGTGGCAGAAACAGTTCGAAGAAGAATTCGAATTTGAGGAAACTCCTGATCAGGCAAAGGCTATTGTTGATGTTAAACGGGACATGGAAAAAGCTCGTCCTATGGACAGACTTGTTTGCGGTGATGTGGGCTATGGTAAGACCGAAGTGGCCATGCGAGCCGCTTTCAAGGCCATAATGGATCATAAGCAGGTGGCGGTGCTGGTTCCGACCACGGTACTGGCTGAGCAGCACTTTAATACGTTCAGAAAGAGGCTGGAGGCTTATCCAGCAGTCGTTGAGGCACTTAGCCGGTTCCGCACAGTATCCCAGCAAAAACGTATTCTGGAAGACGTTCGCAAGGGGGCAGTGGACATCATAATCGGCACCCATCGTCTGCTATCCAAAGATGTACATTTTAAGGACCTGGGTCTCTTGATTATCGACGAGGAACATCGTTTTGGGGTGCGGCAGAAAGAGCGCATCAAGGCGCTGCGTGAAACGGTGGATGTTATCAGCTTGTCTGCTACTCCGATCCCGCGCACCCTGCATATGGCTTTGACCGGTCTGCGGGATTTATCGGTGATCGAGACCCCGCCACCGGAACGCTACCCTATAAATACATATGTGATGGACCACAACCCGGAAATAATCCGCGAAGCCATAATGGCCGAGCTGGAGCGTGACGGGCAGATATTCTATGTGCATAACCGGATCAATGACATCGATGTGGTGCGTGTGGAACTGGCTGATTTGATCCCTGGTGTGCAGATCGATGTTGGCCATGGGCGTATGAACGAAGAAGAATTGTCCGCGGTCATGAAGAGATTTATGGCCGGAGAATCCAAAGTTCTGCTGTGTACTACGATTATAGAATCGGGTCTTGATATGCCCAATGTAAATACTTTGATAGTTGATGAGGCTGACCGTATGGGGTTGGCTCAGCTTTACCAGATCCGCGGCCGGGTGGGGCGTTCGCGCCGTGTAGCGTACGCTTATCTGACTTTCAAGCCAGACAAAGTGGTCACCGAGACTGCCCAAAAAAGACTGAATGCCATTCGGGAATTTACCGAGCTGGGCTCTGGTCTGAAAATTGCTATGCGCGACTTGGAGATACGGGGGGCGGGCAATATACTAGGGCCGGAACAGCATGGTTACATCGAGGCAGTCGGCTTTGACCTGTACTGCCGCCTGCTGGAAGAGGAGACTGCTAAGTCACGGGGCGAAGCGAGCAAGCTGAGAAGGGAAATGCCTCAGTTAGACATAAAGGTCGACAGCTATATCCCGGACAACTATATTGAAGATCCGGTTTTGAAGATACAGGTATACCGGCAGGCTATGCTGGCGGAGAACATTGAAGAGGTCGTGGAAATAGAAAAAGAGCTAGTCGACCGGTTCGGACCGCTGCCGCAGCCTACCATCAATCTGCTGCGTATCTCGAAGCTGCGTTTGAAAGCGCGGGACAAGGAAATCAAGAACCTGAATACAGACTCCAAGCGCATAGAGCTGACCTTGGACCGGCCATTAGGTGAGAAATTCAAAGAACTGGCGATGCTCCAGGACAAATATAAGTTCAACATAAGTGTGACAAATCAAAATACTCTGGTCTTAAAAAGCTTTAAAGGATTGACACTGGATGCCCTGGAAGATCTATTAAATGTCATTTAGTAGGGCCATTTAATGTGAAGTGCTTTCAAAATGGTGGCTGAAAGATCGAACCAGAACTGGTTGGATAGCATAATCCCTGCTGTGCCTACATAGCTGAGAACCATTCCGACAAGCAAGAAGACGACAACAACAAACACCCCCCGTTGCTGCTTCTCACGCAACAGATCAGGAATCTCATAATATCCAATACCGATAAAGATCATTGTGATCAATAAGTATGCAATCATAGTGTCCACCTAATGAGATGTTAGTGTGCGGACCAGCAAACCAGTTCGCCTCAGCTTGGCTTCTACGGTAATCTGCACCTCAAGAGTAGGGAAAATATCGTACCAGTTTTGTTTCAGATCACCATACCATGCCGCAGGCTTGTCACAGTAAAAAGCTCTTCCGAAACCCATGATGTCGGTGTTTAAGCTTTGGGCTTGTGTAACGGCTGCTTCGGCCTCGTTTTTAATGTGCGCAGAAAGAGCGGCCTCTAAAGCTTTCCATGTGGAATCATTCAGGGGGTCAAGATATTTTTGTGATTCGTCCAGGTTCCCCTCAGCGGTGATTTTGATTTCGATTTTTGGGTGATTGTTTTCAAAGAGGGGAATTATACGGCTGTGGGAGCGAATTACCTCCAGGTTGACGGAGTCTTTTTCCTCAGGATGGTGGGGGCGTTTTACTGTAACAATACCACCCCGGGCTCGGTTGCTGATCCAATTTAACCCCCGGGTCTGCCTGGTATTCAGCCAGCCGACTAAACGGTCTTCTTTAAAAGCAGCGGCGCCATCATACGCAGCGCTGTAAGAAATGATGTCATCTTTTAAATACCCGCGGACATCCTGAGCCGGAACCGGACGGCGTATGAGTGTCACCCCGGAGGCAACAGGTTCGATTCCTTCTCCCTCCAAAGCGCGTTTAAATTCCAGCTGGCTGACTACTAAAGAGGTAGATAATCCTTGACGCACGTTTTCACTGATTCCCTCAAACCCTTCCATTGGTAGGCGCTCCAATTCAAACTCAGACTGCATTAGATCAGAAGCCCGCTTTCCCTTAGCTATCAGGATTTCTTCCCGCCGACGCGGCTCGCCTTCCCGGTCGAAAATATCAAGTGCTTGGTGTACTCCACTGCGCGCCAGGTCTTCACCAATGATGACAAATCGGTTGTGGCCCCAGAAAAGGCGGCGTGGGGACTGCTTAAAGAAACCGCGAATGGCTTCAAATACTGTAGTGCCGCTGCTGCTGACCAGCCAGAAAGGACGTTCATCGGTCTGAGGCCGGCTGAATCCTCCAGCAATAGTAAAGGGCTTGGCAATCTGTACAGTCACCGTCATATTCTGGTTCTTTTCAATATCAAGTCCGGCAACCAGCACGAACCCCAGCTTTTCGATTTCGTGCCGGTCCCAACAGCCGGCAGAAAAAAGGCACAGCATCAATGAAATTATTGCAGCATATCTACGGAATATTATCGAGTGCCACCCGCTTTCCCCCCGGATGAATGTTTTTTCATGATATGGGCGCTATAGAATAGAATTAACAGGAGCGGGACGAAAATAAAAGAGAATACTATCATAGGCCGGTTAAGAAAACAGATCAATTCTACGATGCTGGAATAGGAGATCAAGCTTAGTGAGCCTACTATCCCGGCCACTGGATAAACCAGAGGCCGATAATCCCTCAGTTGGAAAAGCTGAGCGAAGCCGACTGAAGCTGCCCACAGGGTAAACGCTACCTTGGTTCCGGCTGCGAAAAACCAGACGATAGCTACTAAAGATTCAATACGCTCAAAAAAATGCATCAGGCTGACCTGGCGGGCCAGGGTGAACGCAGGCAGGGAGAGTGAATTAACAGTACCACCAAAAACAGCGGTCATTCCTATGCATAAGAAGACGAGCATAGAGCCTGTGATCATAACTGCCAGAAGACTAAACCGAACTGCTTGTTGGGGTTTGCGCAGGTAGGGAACTAGCATGGCCAGGACAAAGAATTCACAGAAATACGAAAGTACACTGCTGGTTGGCGGGATGAGAGGAGCTATACCTTCGGGGAAATATAATGGTTTCAATTCTTTAAAATCCATTATATTGTAGTTCAAAATCACTAACATGGCCATTATGAATATGGTAACAAATGCCAGTATCTCGGCGATCCGGGTGTAAACTTCCAGTCCATTGCGGGCGGCATTTGCGGCTAGAAAGACAACCATCAACAAAAAAACTAATATTGGTGTTCCGGGCATCATGGCAATAGTTATGGTTTCTCCCAGTGACCGCAGTACTGTTGCCGAGGTCATTACCACTGTTATGATGAATATCAGGCCTATGGTCTTGCCGAAAAAGCGGCCTAGGAGCGTCTCTGCGTACTGAACAATTGTCTGATCAGGATATTTGCTGCTCAGATTAGCAATCAACCAGACCATGGGCAAAGCCAGCAGGCTTCCTAGAGCCTCATTTACCCAGGCGGTAGAAGAATACTTAACAAGATTGATTGATGTACAAATCAATATCACCGGGGTCATTCGACTAATTATCAGAAGAGCCATAAACTGACGCCCTGATATACGGCCATGTTCGAGAAGATTCATTTTCTGCCCCCTTTACTGCCCTGGCGCCCGGCGGGTGGTGCTGGAGGTGGGCCCGGCTTCTGCCCGGCAGGTTGTCGTATTTTATTCCGACCTGCTATGAATTTGGGCCGTTTATTAATAGACCACCAGGGACTGCGCATAATTGCGTCCTTTAGATCTGAGCCTACCACGGGGCCAAAGGGCTCCAGATACGGTACACCGAATGAACGCAATGCCATCAGGTGAATGATAATAGCCGCTATTCCCCAAATAACTCCGAATAGACCCAGGCTGCCAGCCAGAAAAAGCAGCGGAAATCGTATGAGACGTGCGGCGATTCCCAAACTGTAGATGGGCACACCCAGGGAGGTTATGGCAGTTACTGATATTACTATAACCATGAAGGGAGAAACCAAACCAGCTGACACGGCAGTTTGACCAAGAAATAGTACCCCCAATATACTAACTGCTGGTCCAAATACCACCGGCACGCGGATGCTGGCTTCCCGGAAGATTTCGAAACCTATATCCAGTATGAACGCTTCTACCGCAGCTGGAAAGGGAACTCCCTCACGCTGAGCGGCTATGGCCAGCACCAGTGATGTAGGCAGCATCTCCTGATGAAAGGTGATGATTGCAACGTATATAGCGGGTAGGGTTAAAGACATGAGAAATGTGATCAGGCGTAAAGTTCTTACTAATGACCCGATGGGGAAACGCTCAAAGTAATCGTCCGGAGCAGTTAAAAACATGGTTAAAGTAACTGGGGCAATAAGTACAAACGGAGTACCGGCGATGATTATAACGACTCTGCCCTGAAGTAGAGCTCCGATTGCGCGGTCAACCCGTTCCGTTCGCAGTAGGGTGGGGAATGGAGACCAGGATGCATCCTCGATATATTCTTCCATCATGCCGGTGCCTTGCATGCTGTCGGTTTTAATTCGAGTGATTCGATCCTTTACTTCCTGAACTATGTTTTCTTTGGCAACACCTTGAATATATACTATTCCAATGGCAGTATGGCTTATTTCCCCTAGCGTTGTTTCGTCTATACGTAGACGTGGGTCCATAATGTGGCGGCGCAGTATTGCGGTGTTGGTGCGAAAAGTCTCAACAAAACCTTCCCGGATTCCCCGCACTGATGGTTCACTGACCGGTTCAGTTATGTTGCGTTCCTGCCAGCTGCGCAGGTCCAGGATCAAAGCCATGGGGTTCCCTTCTACCATAATAGCGCAGGAACCCTGGCAGATGCTCTGTACAACATCTTTCATAAGCGAGACTTCAGTTAGTTCGCTGCCTCCCAAAACGTGATTGCGCACGGCATTGTAAGCTGAAAGTGGATCAGCGCATTTTTTTTCTAAAAGTGCGGAATCTAGGTTAATGGGCCTTATTACCGAACTGTTCAGCAAGCTATTATCAATCAGACCATCTATATGAGCGATCAGCACGGCTATCTGGTCATCAGCGCCAAGCCGCAACACACGCATGATAATGTCCGCACTGAGTCCAAAGGTCTGACGGATATACTGCTGGTTTTCTGACAGGTCGGAACTGACCAAACCGGTCACAGATATTGATTCTTTTTCATTGACTTCATTGCGTTGTTTTCTAAAACTTAGCCGGCGCATCATAAACCCTCAATTTTGGCAACTTTTCTTAAATAATGTCTACTTTTTCATGTAAATCTATTCCCAAGGTTCCGGTTTTATATAAGTGGATTGGGCATTCTAGAAATAGGCGCCAGAAAACTCGCAGGGAAATGGCCGCGGGCTACCCAATAACTTGTCAAATCCGATAGAAAGATGTAGATGTGAAGAAATATGGGCCTTTTAGAAGGTTCAGCAGCCGAGAATGCCCAATTAAGGAGGTTGGCAAAAAGTGAATAAATGGGGATTTTGGGTTATATACTATGATTGAGAATACGAATAGTTCCAGAGTGGATTCGAGGAGGGATAAACGGCTAGTGAAAGCTACGGGTATAGTAAGGCGCATTGACGATTTGGGGCGCGTGGTAATCCCTAAAGAAATCAGAAGAACGTTGCGTATCAGAGAGGGAGATCCCCTTGAGATTTTTGTCGACCGTGAGGGTGAAGTCATATTAAAGAAGTATTCTCCGATTGGTGAATTAGGGGATTTTGCCAAAGAATATGCAGACTCTCTGCATGAAGCTATCGGACACATCGCTTGTATTGCTGACCGGGATAATATCATTGCCGTGTCAGGCGCTCCGAAGAAAGAGTTTTTGGGTAAAGCGATCGGGCCGGGTGTAGAAAAAACATTGGAAGACCGGAAAATCGCAACTATTAATGATCTCAAGGATCATGCCTACTGCAAAGGATGCCCGGTCAACGAATCGGATAATAAGTGTAAAATCGTATCCGAGGTCATTGCTCCGATCATTTCTCAAGGCGACCCCATTGGAGCAGTAATAATCATGTCCAAGGAACCAAATGTAAAAATGGGTGATCTAGAAGTAAAACTTGCAGAAACAGCCGCGGGATTTCTGGCCAAACAGATGGAACAGTAAACACAGCAACAGTAACGGCCTTCGAGGAGGCCGTTTTTTATTGGGCGGGGAGACGGCAATGAATTTGGTTGTGTTGCTAAATAGTGTCATTTGGGTATATGATGCGAAATAGTGGGAGGAGAATTATGCCAGGGAATAAGAACTTTTTATGGGGAGCTTTTATACTGGGGCTCGCCGGAGTGATAAGTAAACTACTAGGTGCCATCTACCGAATCCCATTAGCCCGGTATCTGGGCGGTGAGGGCATGGGCCTCTACCAGATGGCGTATCCTTTTTATACAACCATCCTGGCTTTAGCTACTGCGGGCATTCCAGTAGCCATATCAATAATGGTAGCCCAAAGAGAGACAGCTGGTCTGTCAGGCGACAGCCGTAGGATATTTCGTGTATCGTTTGTGTGTTTATTTCTTGCTGGGATAGTCCTGTCGGTACTGGTATATTTGATCGCCCGGCCGGCTGCTGTGTACGTTCTGAAACAGCCCAAAGCGGCCTTAGCCATTATGGCCATAGCCCCGGCGGTTTTTCTGGCATCCATAGAGTCAGTGTTCCGTGGGTATTTTCAGGGCTACCAGCGCATGATACCGACCGCTGTCAGTCAAGTGATAGAACAGGTGTTTAGAGTGACCTTTGTCTTACTACTGGCCATTTGGCTGCTGCCAAGAGGCCTGGAAGTAGCGGCAGCAGGCGCTACCTTCGGGGCAGTCATCGGTGGGGCAGCCGGTGTAGCGGTCCTGATGGGCATGTACATATGGGATAGGATGAAATATGGGACAAGTTATGGAGCCGCCCGCTCACCTCAGTCTAACGTTAGCTTAGCATCAGAGCTGTATCAACTGGCAGTTCCTGTTTCATTGGGGGCGGTAGTAATGCCTCTGGTGCAGTTCCTGGATACCATTATTGTACCCATGCGCCTGGCTAGTTTGCATTTGCCTATAGAAAGGGCTACGGAGCTTTTTGGCCAGTTGACGGGAATGGCGTCCATATTAGTCAACCTACCCATGATACTTACCATCTCAATTGCCACCAGTCTGGTTCCGGCGGCTGCTGAAGCGATGGCCCGAAATGACCGGTACAGCTTATATCAGGGGATAAATAACGGTCTGCGTGTTGCCCTGATACTTGCGCTGCCCGCCGCAGTCGGTCTGGCTATACTAGCTGAGCCGATCATGAGCCTGCTCTTTGATGCTCCTGAGGCTGGGATACCCTTGGCCTATCTGTCCTGGGGGGTAATAGCACTGGCAGCATTTCAGATTACTAGTGCGAGCCTGCAGGGCATAGGGCTGTCTAAGATCCCTGCGCGCAACCTACTGATAACTGGAGTACTGAAGGTTGTCCTAAATTACACTCTGACCGGAATTATGTTTCTTAATATCAAAGGTCCAGCGATCAGTACTGTTATAGCATTTTCTGTTGGTGCAGCATTGAATATGGTTGAGCTGGCCCGGCACAGCGGGGTAAGATATGAATGGGGCCGCATCATCAAGCTAACAGGGTTTTCCGTTCTCATGGGGTTTGCTGTAAAATGGGGTTATACTAGCTTAATTGGGTGGAATATTACTTCCAATATTGCAACCGTTTTGAGCATTATGCTGGGGATGGTGGTCTATGGTATCCTGCTTGCTCTGTCAAAAGAGCTGGATACTAGTGCGCTTAATTATTTACGCGGATAGATGAGGTTTGAAGATGAAAGAATCAGCGATGAACAAATTAGTACAGGTTATGGACGAGCTTTTAGCTCCCAATGGCTGTCCCTGGGACCGGGAACAGACTCACCAGACGTTGACCCGCTATCTGGTCGAGGAAGCCTATGAGGTCTTAGAGGCCATTGAAGAGGCGGATATGAATAAACTAAGGGAAGAACTGGGAGACTTATTATTGCAGGTAGTCTTCCATGCCGCACTGGCTAAGCGCGACGGGCATTTTGACCTGGATGATGTGGCTGATACCGTAAAGGAAAAAATGATCAGGCGGCATCCCCACGTTTTTGGACAAATGGAGATAACCACTAGCGATGGGGTTATGGATGTCTGGGAAGGCTTCAAACGCAAAGAAGGCAAGCAATCGATAATGGAAGGCATACCACAATCCTTACCAGCCTTACTCAGATCCTATAAAATACAGGAAAAGGCTCGGCGGGTAGGTTTCGATTGGCCTGATGTTTCTGGAGCGGTGGACAAGCTCCAAGAAGAGGTTATTGAATTTGTTCATGAAAAACATACTGGTGACCAGGAAAGGCTTAAGGAAGAAATGGGGGACCTGATCTTCGCCATGGTCAACATCGCTCGTATGTCAGATATCGAACCGGAAGAAGCTCTCCAGCGCAGTAATGACAAATTTATACGGCGCTTTCAATATATAGAAAATACTCTGAAAACTCGTGGTGAAATCCTCGAGGAAGCCGGTCTGGAAAGGCTTGACGCCCTCTGGGACGAAGCGAAGCGACTAGGACTCTGATACGGCTTTTTTGATAGAAACCCATGATTTTTCATGATGCAAGCAGGAAATGCTTTACCGTTGGCGAATACGCTTTTAGGGTAAACCGAAAAAAGAACTTCAGGAGGGGATTGGTTTTGAACAAAACCGACTTAATCAACGAAGTTGCTGGAAAAGCAACTATGACCAAAAAGGATGTGGAAAAGGTTATCGGCGCCCTATTTGGATCGATTGAAGACGCATTGAAGGCTGGCGACAAGGTTCAATTGGTTGGATTCGGCACTTTCGAAGTACGGCAGAGAAAGGCCCGCACCGGACGTAATCCACAAACTGGTCAAGAAATCAAGATTCCAGCAACCAAGGTTCCGGCATTCAAAGCTGGGAAAGCTCTCAAAGACGCTGTTGTTTAATGCGTTTGGACAAGTTCCTGAAAGTATCGAGACTCATTAAGCGACGAACTGTAGCGAAAGAGTTCGCAGACAACGAGAAGGTGACTATTAACGGACGGGTCGCCAAACCTTCAAGCGAAGTTGATAAAGGGGATATTCTTGTTGTACAGTTAGGGGCTAGAAAATTATCTGTTGAGGTCATAGACATCAGGGACAACGTCAGAACTAGTGAGGCCTCCAGTTTATACCGAGTCTTAAGTGAAGAGCCACCTCGAAATTGAGGTGGCTCTTTTCATATTTAGATGATCTCATTCATATCTATGTTAAGAAGCCCTGAGAGAAAAGGCTTACTTGGAAGTTCTTAACAACGGGAGGGAGAGGCCCTTGGAACCGCACAGCTTAACACTTACTAATCGAGAAACCCTGCAGGCCACGGGAGTTACTTTTGTCAGCAGTTTCGACGACCGGGAGGTCATACTGGATACTACTCAAGGACCGCTTAGGCTCAAAGGGGAAGACCTGCATATCACCCAGCTAAGTTTGGAAGAGGGGAGAATAGTAATACAGGGACGCCTTAGCCTAATGGAGTATAAAGGCGCCGACAAGAATGTGCGCGGCAAAAGCAAAAACATAATGGAACGATTGCTGAAATAGTCAGGCGGTGACATCATGAATACTAGTCTATGGAGCCAGGCTGCAGAATTTTGCGCAGTATTAACTCTAGGGATCATGCTGGCTGTTGCTCTGCATTTTCATCAAAGAATTGTCAAACAGGCAAAAATTAGCGGTGCCCTCTTATGGGTGATCGATTTCATGATCTGGCCAGTTCTTACGGCGTGTGTTTTTGTCTCGTTTTTGGTAATAAATCAGGGCGATGTCAAATTTCACTTGGTCCTTGCTTTGGGAGCAGGCTTATTGATTTATTATTGGCGATTACGCAGATATTCATCACGAATTATTGATCGATCTGCCTTTAATATTATGAAACCTGTGCGCAGGGGTAGAAGATTTGTCAAAAATATGTGGAAGCATTGGCGAGGGAGTGAATCAGGTATTCCTCCGGATGCCGAGCCGCCAGGATAGATATTACCGGCCTTTTCTGGTTATCCGACTTGGTTGTGGTCATTTTATGGGCTTTGTCGTATTGGCACGCTTCATTTAGGCCGAATTACGAAGCTTTTACGGCGTTGGACCCTTTGACAAAAACGTAGAAACATTGTAATCTAAATATACACAGTTTGTGGACAATTTGTGGATAACATCGGGTGCATCGATGAAGATTGAGATACGCGGAGCAGAAAGACTGAGCTTTAGGGAACGGCAGGCTGTTGTTCTTAAAGAAATGGGTCGTAGCAATGATGAAATCGCTAAGACACTAAAGATCAGCAGCAGTACTGTTGCTACCTTATTGAACCGTGCCCGCGGCAAGGGTTATGAAGTGGTGATCATCATTCCGGGCAATGCCCTGGGTATTTTTGAGGTAGAAGATGAAGAGAAAGGTTAAGAAAAGCCGCACATTAGTTCGACCCAACCCTCCAGGTTGGTTGATTGTCGTTGTGCTGCTTTGCACCATAGCCTTTGGCCCGCAGGTCATTAAATTGTGGAAGTTGAATAACCAGATCAAGGTCCTCGAAGCACAAAAACAACTCATGCAGAATAAAAATAAATACTATACTGAACAAGTTAAAAATTTACAGACTGATAAAACAATTGAAAAAATCGCCCGAGAGAAACTAGGCATGATCAAACCGGGGGAGAAGGTTTTGGTTGAAGTTATTCCAAAAGACAACGAAGTTCAATAAATATTGACAGCAAGCGCCCCGGCCATATAGAATAATAAAGGAATTGCGTGCTTTGGGAGGCCTTGTATCTTATATGCCAGCCGTACAAAAAGATATTATTCCAGGTACCATTGTTGAAGGTGTTGTTCAGGGAATAACTAAATTCGGAGCTTTCATCGAACTAGGAACAGGTATTGTAGGCTTGGTTCATATTTCTGAGATTGCTGATACTTATGTCAAAGACGTCAATGATTTTTTACAGCCTGGAGACAAAGTTAGGGTCAAAGTCCTGAGTGTTGGCGAGGGCAAGATTGGTCTTTCCATCAAACAGGCTAAAGCCCATGCTGAAAAGCCCAAGAAAGACACGGGGAATCTAGAAGACAAGCTGAGCCGATTCTTTAAAGAAAGTGATGAGCGTCAGCAGTCTTTGAAACTTAAAAAGGAAACCCGCAGGAGACCTAACAACAAGGGCGCTAGCGACACTCCTTACTGAGGAGTGTTTTTTATTTTTTCTCTTCCTTCTTGTCATTTCGTTATCCTCCTTCACAAACTCCCTATTGACTGCTTTTGCCGGAAAATGTAAGAGCTTGTTGAAATAAATACTAAACGATAGAATTAAAATATATTTGCATAAGGTCTCTTGGGGAGAGTCACAGTTACATGCAGCTTCAGGGGGACTCAGTTTTGAAGGATCACCAATATTTGCGTAATGAATATAAAAAGCTTAAACTGCATGATCATCTGGGATTGGTCTATAATTCCCCAGACGAATGGCTGCATTATGCAATTCCGTTTATTGTTGAAGGCCTGGTGATGGATGAGCCTTGTCTTTGCATTGTTGATGGCAATACCTCTGAGACCCTGCGGGTCCATTTGAGCCGCTCGGGAATCGACATAGATGCCACTCTTCGGGGTAATAAATTATGTTTGATCGATGAGGCAGAGTTTTTCCTAAGCGAAACTGATGTGCCGATTAGAAACGTTTTAGCACTCTTGAATGAGACGGCGAATGGGATGAGATCAGGTGCATCCGCGGCGCGCCTGGTTGTGGACTGCAGTAATATGGCTCAGGATCATTGGAGTGCCCAGCAATTGCTGGAGTTTTCACTTGGCCTCAAAAATGAGTTTTATCCGCAACATAATTATATTGGTTTTCATCAATATGACCGCAATAAAATAGATCCCGAGACTTCTCGGATACTAGTTTCAACTCACCCTTTTCTGCTGCGCAATAACCGTGTTTATAACAATCTTTATTACCTGGCGCTGGGTGATCATTCTCATGAAAAGCGACATGAATTAGAGTCGGAAATCGAGCATTGGTTAAGCGCTATCGAATCGTCTCGGTCTAATCAAGAGCGTACCCGCCTTTTGGCTTATGCCTTGGAGTATTCCTCACAACCATTTCTAGCTGGACATGCCAATGGCCATATAGTTATGTGGAACCGTGCGTTTACTGACCTGACAGGATACGATCGTGAAGACCTGCTGAAAATGACATGGGACACCGATATCACCCCTGGTGATTGGCACCAACTGACCAGTGAAATGGTCAAACAATTGTTGGATAGTGGTGAGCCGGTCCGCTATCAGAAAGAATACCAACGCAAAGACGGCTCGCGCGTAGATGTCGAGGTGTTGCTGCATCTTATTGATGATGAAGAAGGAAAACCGCGTTATGTATATGCATTCATAACCGATATAAGTGAGCGCAAAAGAACTGAACAAGCGCTTAAAAAATCGGAGGAAGAGTACCGGACTATTTTTGAGACTACCGGGACGGCTATGATGATACTGGAAGAAGACTCTATGATCAGCTTAGCTAATAGTGAAACGGAACGATTGACCGGGTTCCAAAAGGAAGAAGTGATAGGAAAGATCAGCGTACTTGATTTTATCAAGGAAGATATGCGGGAAATGGTCATCATCAATCACCAAAAACGCCGAGTCGACTCGGATTCAGTCCCGAACAATTATGAGCTGCAGATCGTCCGTAAGGATGGTGAGCTTCGTGATATTTCCATAACCGTAGCGATGATTCCCGGCAGTAAGAGAAGTGTGATCGCATTACAGGACATAACTGAACGCAAACAGGCTGAAGAGGCGTTAAAGATTTCTGAGTCCAGGTTCAGTAAAGCTTTTCATGCTAGCCCGGATATTTGGGCGATTTTGGAGTATGAAACTCGACGTTTCATAGATGTCAACCAATCATTCACACTGATAATGGGCTTCGAACCACATGAGGTATTGGGTCGTACGCTATGTGAGATGGGCATTTGGGTGGACCCGCAAAAACGAAAGTTGGTGCTGGACCGCCTTGATTTCGAGAAACCGATACGAGATCTGGAAGCTCCGTTCCGCACCAAGAGCGGCGAGACCAGGATAGGCTTGACTTCGGTCGAGATCATCGATTTTGGGGGGCAGAAATGCGCATTATTTGTGATACACGATATCACTGATTATAAGAAAGCTCAGGAGGAAGTGCGATTATCCGAAGAAAGATACCGCACTATTTTTGAGACAACTGGAAGTCCTACGGTGATTTTCGATCAAGAAGGCACCATTATTCTCGTCAATAATCAATTCGAGAAAAGAACCGGGCTGAACAAGGAACATGTCGAAGGGAAGATGAAGTGGCTAAATTTTGTAGCACCAGAAGATCAAGAACGGATGTTGGAGTATGATCGTCTGCGGTTCGAGGATTCTTCCCATGCCCCTCGGGATTATGAGGCTAAGCTTATGACCGGACTTGATGGTGAAATAAGGGATGCTATGATGTCGGTGGCAACTATTCCGGGAACATCACTTGGAGTAGTATCTATGCTTGATATCACAGAACGCAGGCGCAGTGAGGAGCAGCTGCGCTATCTAAGCCTGCATGACAGTCTTACCGGGCTCTACAACCGCACCTATTTTGAAGAAGAGATGCGCCGGTTAGATGCCGGGCGCTATGATCCTGTCTCGCTGGTCATCTTTGATGTGGACGGCTTGAAGCTGGTCAATGATACTCTGGGGCACAAGGCCGGGGACGAAATGCTGGTGGCAGCGGCTTTGGTGCTGAAGAGCTGTTTTCGTGATAGTGATGTGGTAGCCAGGGTAGGCGGAGACGAGTTCGCCGCTTTGTTGTCACGGACAGCCGAGGAAATGGTATACAAGGCTACGGAACGGGTCAGGAAAGCCATTGAGAGTTATAATCTGACTGGGCCGCCGGTACCTCTGAGCATATCTCTAGGCTATGCGGTCCGCCTAGATTCGTCGATGGATCTGGAACAGTTGTATAAAGATGCAGATAATAACATGTATAAGACCAAAAGCCATAACAGCCGTTTGGCGCGAACGGCCATAGTTAAGAGCCTCATGGACAGTCTTAACGCAAGAGGCTTATATATTACTAGACATGAGCAGCAGATGGAGGACATGGCGGTAAGGATGGCGCAGGAAGTAGGCCTGCCCAATAAGAATGTTGAAGAGATCAAGCTGCTGTCTAAGTATCATGACATAGGTCTGGTCGGTATATCTGACAGCATCATCATCAAGCCGGATCTATTAGATGATAAAGAGATGAGTGAAGCGCACCGGCACTGCGAGATTGGCCATCGTATCGCACAATCTACGCCAGACCTGGCAGTGATAGCGGATTGGATATTGAAACATCATGAATGGTGGAACGGAGAAGGTTATCCGCTCGGACTAAAAGGGCTGGAGATACCAGTTGAATCCCGGATCATAGCTATTTGTGATGCCTATGATGCTATGACTAGTGAACGGCCCTATCGATTGACTGTGTCTTCTGAGGAAGCCCTTACCGAACTGCATCGTTGTGCTGGGACTCAATTTGACCCGGCGCTGGTGCCGATTTTTATAAAAGTAGTCAAAGAGATTAGGGCGGTCAAGTAAAAACCTTGTGGAGTGGTGGTTCGAGCAGGAAACCTAAATCCTTAAGTGGATCATATGTACATCCAAAATTCCTGATATTGCAAAAAATAATATGATTCGGATATAATCGGTATATCTTGAAGGCTGTAGAATCTGAACTGAACAGAAAGTGTTTGGTTCAGATTTATCATGGTTAGGGGCGTTGTGTGTGATATACGGGGCCAGTGATGTCGGTACCAACTCCTGCAGATTGTTGATAGCTGAGGTTAATGGTACTGATTTAATAGTTCTCGAAAAAAAAGTGGTCACTACACGTATTGGTGGTGGCTTAGAGAAAACCGGGTGGTTAAAACCCGAGGCAATGGACCGGACTCTCGATTGTTTGGCTTCATTCAATGCCGATATGGACCGGTGGCAGGTGGTCGATCGGATAGTAGTGGGAACCAGTGCAGTTCGAGAAGCAGCCAACCGTGAAGATTTTAGGGTTTTAGCTGGCGAACGCATCGGTATGGATATAGTAGTGCTGGATGGTGAAGAGGAAGGACATCTTAGTTATATGGGGGCCATTAAGGGACTCAAACTAAGGCGGAATCCCATTGTTGTAGATGTGGGTGGGGGCAGTTCGGAGATTGCGTGCCACAGCCGTAAAACTAGGTTGATCAGTATTCCGGTAGGGGCGGTCAAGGCTACTGAAGCCGACCTGGACGAGAAAACGATTAAAAGCATTCTACTTAGAGGAAACATACTGGAGTTTGAGGACTTCGCAGGGGCTCCACTAGTCATAGTGGGCGGAACTGCAACTAGTATGGTAGCTATGAAACTCGGCTTGACCGAGTATTCATCGCAGCTGGTTCATGGACATACTTTGTCTGTTCAGGATATGAACATCCTATTTAGGAACTTAACAAGCATGACTTTGGAAGAACTCAGGCTCACCCCGGGACTGCAGCCTGAGCGAGCAGACATTATCGTCAAAGGTATTTTGATTATAAGATCGATCATGGAACTCCTGCAGCGAGATAAGGCTGTTATAAGCGACTGTGATCTGCTAGATGGATTGATCTGGCATATGCATGAAAAAAGGACAGTAATGTAAGCGGGTTTAGCAGTGAATATGATTGCTAAACCCGTAATTATATTCTATGTTCCGATTATAGTAGATGTAAGTTTTTATTTCGAGGTGATTTGATGCGGGTCGAACGGGACATGTTTGGTGAGGTGAATATAACCGGTGGAGTCTACTGGGGCATCCAGACCCAGCGTGCCTTGCAGAACTTTGCGGTATCGCGGGATCGTGTCAACCCGGTGTTGATCCGAGCTCTGGGCGCGGTGAAGGAAGCTTGTGCCAGGGCCAATCTGGAATTAGGTTACCTGGATTCAGAGCGTGGCAATGCTGTCGTAGATGCCGCTTCTGAGATCAGGGAAGGCAAATGGTATGATCATTTTCCGCTGGATGCCGTACAGGGAGGGGCCGGGACCTCCACTAACATGAATGCTAACGAGGTCATTGCCAATCGGGCTCTAGTTTTACTGGGAAAAGAGCCGGGCTCTTATGAATTTATAAACCCCTATGAACATGTGAACCTGCATCAGTCGACCAATGACGTCTATCCAACGGCATTGCGCG
Organism: Acidobacteriota bacterium; assembly: GCA_050259595.1. Taxonomy (GTDB): domain Bacteria; phylum Bacillota; class Syntrophomonadia; order Syntrophomonadales; family DTU052; genus JBLNAX01. The sequence continues at coordinate 26,183 of JBLNAX010000090.1, forward strand.
TAGCGGCTATGTGGCTCATAGTTCCGCTTTCGGAAACGATCGCCTACCTACAGGAGGTTATCCAGGAGAAAGAAAGTAAGTTTGCGGGTGTGCTTAAGTTGGGGCGAACTCAGCTGCAGGATGCGGTACCGATCACAGTGGGCCAGGAATTCAGTGCCTGGGCGCAAGCCGTAGCCCGTGACCGCTGGCGTCTGTACAAAGTCGAGGAGCGGCTGCGTCAAGTCAGTCTTGGTGGCACGGCCGTGGGGACCGGTCTTAACGCACCTTTGAAGTATGTGTATCTGGTCAATGACCGCCTGCGGCAGATTGCTGGTGGCGGCATCGCCCGTTCGGAAAATATGATCGATGCTGTACAGAACGCTGATGTTTTTGTAGAGGTTTCTGGACTTCTCAAGGCGGCGGCTACGAACTTGATGAAGATCGCTAACGATATTCGGTTATTAGCAGCGGGACCGGTCGGTGGCATGGCCGAGATAAAGATCCCGGCGGTACAGGTGGGATCATCGATCATGCCGGGCAAAGTGAATCCAGTAATACCTGAAATGGTGAATCAAATGGCTATTCGTGTTATGGCAAATGACCAAGCTATAACCTGGGCGGCAGCTATGGGCCAATTAGAATTGAATGCTTTTCTGCCGTTGATAGCTCATCACCTACTTGATTCATTGGAGATAATGAACAATGCCGTTCGTATATTTGCTGACACCTGTATCCGCGGAATCGAAGTGGATGAGGAGCGCTGCAGTGACCTGCTTTCCCGTAGTATAGGACTGGTGACAGCACTAACTCCTTACCTGGGATATGCTACTGCCCAGGAAGTCTACTTGCGGGCCAAAGGTGAGAACAAACGAGTGGATCAGGTTGTCGTCGAGATGGGTCTTCTTGATGAAGAACAGCTGGCTGCTATATTGAATCCGCGCGAGATGACCAAACCGGGATTCGCTGGTAGTAAGTCGATCAAAAGTACATTAAATAATTTACTGCAGGAGTGATAGAATACGATGTCTTTTAGAAAAATGATGATCTTATTTTTATTGGTTTTAGTTGCGGGGGCTCAATGGATATTGCCGGTAACGGCAGCGGAGCCGATTACATATTCAACCATTAAAGTTGATGGACATCCAGTGACCATGTTGAGTATGAACCCTGCGCAAACAGGATTAAAAGTGCGTCCGGTGCTGGCTAATGGCAAGACTGGTCAAACCGCTGACCTTTTCTCCATGGCCGCCGGCAACAAAGCATTGGCAGCGGTGAACGGAACGTTTTTCAATGCTTACGCTGATATGACCTCGTGGGGAACGATATGCATCAATGGCGTTTTGCACCGAACCGGAAGCGGCGGCGCTGTGGTAGTATATCCCGATAATCGCATTCGTGTCGCACCTATAACAGTTGTTATAAATGGATCGGTAGATGGTCCATCAAAGGCCAGTCTTAAGCCTTGGGACAGTTATCTTAAAACATGGTATGCCTGGGACATCAACCGCAATATTACTGATCCCAAAGCGGTAGTTGTTTTTACTCCCAGTTTTGGCCAGCGCATGCAGGCGCCGGTGGCCATGACCGCTACCATTCGTAATGGAATGGTGACCGCAGTTCAGTCAGGGCAAGTGCCCGTGCCGGCAGACGGTTATGTCATAGGTTTTGGGGCTGGGGCTAGTAATTACTCATCAAGATTTACAGTCGGTGATCGGGTGGAGATGAAGCCGCAGGTAAGCTATGTAGGTGGCGAACCGATCAATTTGAGCGGAGTTAATATCCTGCAGGCGGGACCTATGCTAGTCAAGAATGGACAGTACGGACTGAGCCCACAGGATGAACAAAAAATGGAGCCCAAGTTTTATAATAAATGCAGTTGGAGCTTTGCTGGCATTAAGAATGATGGAGTGACATTTGTCATCGGCACAGTTTCCGGGGTGAATTTCAAAAGTATGGCCAGTACTGTTCAGAAGTTGGGGATGAGGGATGCGGTCATGCTTGATGGCAATGCTTCGTCAGGTCTTTATTACAAAGGTAAAAGTCTGATCAAGCCTGGACGTAAGCTGTCAAACTGCTTGATAGTCACTGCTCCTTAACTATGCAATTGCGGGCTTTGGATTATAAAGGAATTTTTAACTGATTATAGTTGTGAAAAGCATGTCAATCAATAATGTATGTTATATAATGTTAGTTGACAGTACATATTAAAGGATTACTCGAGTAAAGTACTGCTATGATGTCAGTAGGTCAAATGAACCTGGTTTAAAGTCGATTAATTTTGAAAGGAGATTTCGATTGTGAAAAAATCATTGGTTATCCTTCTGTCGGTGTTATTTTTATTATCAGTAGTTTCACCGGCATTTGGTGCGGTTAAGGTGGAGGTTGGTGGTAAACCATACCAACCCGTAGTTTCCCCAGCTTTTGACAAAGGGGTGCTCTTTAGTCCGCTGACGCTAATTGCAAAAACTCTGGGTGCTGATGTTTCCGTGACTGGGAAAGACATTACTGTTACTGAGAATGTTTATGCTCTGAAAATGACTCTGGGAAGCACGCAGGCCACCTTTAACAACAACGCTGTCACCCTTCCACAAGCACCAAAAATGGTTAATGGCGTTATAATGGTTCCGTTTAGAGCGGTCTATGAGTTGTTTGGGGCTAAGCTGTCATATCAGCCCAAAACCCAAGTTGTTTCTTTGAATTATTCAGAAACCAGAAATGATATGACAGCATTGCAGATGTTATCTGAGAGTGGAAACAAACAGAAAGAAAAGAAAAGTTACAAAATGTCATGCAATATGGACATGATTATGAACATGTCGGACGGCAAAACAAAAATGGGTCCGTTAACAACCAAGGCTACCGTTGATGCATCAATACAGCTTAATCCGCTCGCTATGTATATGAAAGAGATTGTAAATATGGTCGGCTTGCCGACCGCTTCAAAAGGACCAGTTACTGTTGAAGTGGTTTTCAATGATAAAGGGATGTTTATGAATATGCCAGAAGTCGGCTGGCTTAAGATGCCGTTTGAAGGCGCTGAACTTAACAAGATGATACAAGAATCAATGGAGAAAGACGCTGCTACTTCCACTGATGAGATGATCAAGTCAGGTGCAATCATTTCATACGATAACGATCAGGTCAAGGACGGCAAGGATTATTGGGTTATCGATGTTACAATGGGTCCTGGTGCAATGCAAGAACAGATGAATAAGGCAATGGATATGATGCCGAGTCTTAAAAAAGATCCCAACTTTGTTAGAGCGCAAAATGCCAAAATGGATCTTACATATAAAATGTGGATCAATAAGCAATCTACGATGATCGATTACATGACACTTAACATGGTTATGTCCTCAAGCACTGTCATCAAAGGCAAGGGGACGATGTTCTATAACATTGTTATGAAAGCAGATTATAAGATATTTGATTATGACGTACCAGTTACAGTACCGGAAATTAAAGATGCTAAGAGTTTTGAGGATTTCTTGGCAGAATCAATGACCAAGGCGCCTAAGTAATAGTATTTACAGATGTATATAAAGAGGCGGTTGCTTATGGCATCCGCCTCTTTGTTTTCTGAGGTGGGTATGTAGAAGTGACCAAATTATTTGATTTCCATAACTTTACTCTAATTCAAATAAATGATGATAAAAATCAGAGTATAAAGAGATTTTTAGCTAACGGTAGTTGTGAAAATTATATCAACCGAGATTTACATATTATATAATGTTTTTACCGGTAGATATTAGAAGGAGGTCTTATTTTTGAGAAAACCCCTAATTTTGCTGACTGTGATATGGCTCGTCTTATCAATTGTGGCTCCGGCATTGGCCGCACCGAAGGCAGCAGCCCCGAAGCCGTCAGCACTAAAGCAAGTTGTCCCTGTACCTATTATGGTCAAAGTAAACTTTAATGGACAGCAGTATGTCCCACAAGACGCACCACGTTTTATTAATGGAACGTTATATACTTCGGCAGTTATGGTGGCCAGACTCCTGGGAGCGGAGTATACAGTGAGCGGCAATTACATAACTATCATTGAGAACAAGAGTACTCTTAGAATTACCCTGGGCAGTACCAAAGTAATGTTTAACGGCCAAGAAGCATTGATGCCCAAGGCTGCAGTTATGTCTAACGGTGTGCCTATGCTGCCCCTGCGGTTCGCTTTTGAGCAGTTTTCTGCGCAGGTAAAATATAACACAGTATCTCAGACCGTCTCGATAGATCGCCAGGAGTCAAGGGATGGGATATGGCCAAAAGATCTGCTGAATACCAGTGGCCGGGCAGTGAATAAGAAGGATCTGGTCAAGTTCCTATTGACTTCTGATGAATCAGTCAGCTCGACCAAAGACGGAGCGAGCAACCGCAAGGTCACGTCGAGAGATGTCTGCACATACATGCAAGGGGATCCATTAGTGTTCTATACAAAAGGCACGGAGAGTTATGTCGAAGATGATAAGGAGCGAGGTTATTATTTTGAAGCGTTGACCCGCAATGGTGTTGAGTATCTTAAGGTCCCCACGGTTGGCTGGACCATTGCACCACCCCGTGATAGTGTAAGAGATTACGGGGTCGATATAATGTCAGATAATTTTGATTTAGGATATGATGATGATTTGGACGATTTGGGGGCATTGATCACATTTGCTAACGATCAGGAGAAAGACGGAAAGAAATACTGGGTAGTCGAGGTGACATTGGGGGCGGCGGCTCTGCAGTCTGAGTTAGATAATTCACATGATTTTGCCGGGATAGTCAAGAACAACCCTGAGGTCTCGAAAATGATGAAGAATGGCCGTTTTGAAAGGGTATGCCGTGTTTGGATCAACAAAAATACTATGCTTATGGATTATTATGAGATCAACCTTAGTCTAGAAATGAAATACGTCGATCCTAAGAGCAAAATGCGTATATATATGTTTTCGACCCAGATGAAGACCAAATATGCTTTTAGCTATGACATCAAGTTCGATGTTCCCGATGTGGGTCCCAAGCCCCCAAGGTTCGAGGATGTTGTAAACGATGAAAGCGCCATGAATGAATCTTAGACATTTTTGGCAAGCAGAGGATAGAATTCGGATTTGGAAGGGGATAGAGTTTTGAGGAAAGTATCAGTGTTGTTGTTAGCGCTAACCATTATACTGCTTTCGGTCTCACCATCTATGGCAGTGGTAAAAGCTGCAAAACCGGCAGCACCAAAGGTGGTGCCTAAGGTAACAGCAAAGGTAGCACCGGCACCAGCACCAGCAGTCCCGGTAAAGGTCAAATTCAATGGACGGGAGTATGTGCCCACTGAGGCACCGCGTTTTATCCAGGGAACATTGTTCACTGCGGCATCGATGGTTCCAACACTTTTAGGTGCGGATATGACTGTCAATGGTAGTCAGGTGATTATTACCGAAAATGATAATAAACTGCGAATGAACCTTGGCAGTACAACAGCATATTTAAACGACAAATCCGTAACTATGCCTAAAGCCTCCTTAATGTCCAATGGGATCGTGTATATTCCACTGCGGTTCGTATTTGAGGCGTTATCAGCTAAGATTGAATGGCGCAGCATTACCAATACGATAACCATCGAACGTGAGGAATTAAGAGATGGTCAATCAGCATTCGATATCTTGATCAATAGTGATAAGAAGGCTGATAGTGTTCACCATATGACCTCAGACATTGAGTCCAAAAGATTAGTTACTGCGGTTTACTCGTCGAAGGTTTCAACCTACAGCCAAACCGCAGCAGTCAATTTGAAATATCAACATAATCCTGAAGTTTCGATTATTAAATCGTTAGAAACGGAAGTAGTAGATGGTAAGTCTGATACGGATGAATATGAGATTATGAGTGCTAATGGGGAGTTATATCTTCATATACCAAATGGACCCTGGGGTTATCTCTCAAATGATGTCGAGGACGGAAATAAGGTTTTTGATATTTTATCGGATACCCCGAGGTTATGCTCGGGCGATGATATGGATGATTCGGGATCGATCATTTCATTAGCCAATGACCAGACTAAGGATGGCAAAGCATACTATGTGATCGAAGAGGTTCTTGGGTCCAAGCTTCTGTATAAGGAGCTCAGACAATCAGCTAGGCTGGCCAAAGCGATTAAGGAGAACCCGGATTTGGAGCAGATGCTTTTAGGTGCCAGGATGGATAAAACAGTTAGAACATTTATTAATAAAGAAACCGGTCTGGCAGACTACTATGAACTCGATTTTAAATTGACCATAAAATCAAATGGGAAGCTCCCCAATGGAACACTTTCATATACTCATGAAGTCAAAATGCGGATGAGGAATTATGCTTATAATGTATTTTTTACGATTCCGAGTACAGCTGATGCACCAGACCTAAGGGAATATATGAATGATTAGTTGGAACATATGATCCTGCAATGTGAAAGGGCGTTTGCACTGCAAACGCCCTTTCTTTCTATATGTTATTCCTCCCCCACAAAGGCAAGCTTGGCTAGTGGAAACGGCTCCAAAGCACGGTCCAGTATTCCATGCACAAAGGCCAGGAATACTCCGTAGTTAACGATTGGAACCCCTTTTTCTTTTGCCATTTCGATCCTGTACAGCATTTGTCGACGGTTGATCATACAGCCGCCGCAATGAATAATGAGCTTGAAATCCTCCAGGTTTTCCGGATAGCCAGTCCCGCTGGAGAACTGGAAGTCCAGATCACCACCGACATATTGTCTAAGCCAGCGGGGGATCTGCGTCTTGCCAATGTCATCGGCTTGCCGATGGTGGGTGCAGGCCTCGGCAATCAGCACTCTATCACCTGGTTTGAGACCTTCGACGGCTTTAGCGCCCCGCACCAGCTCCATCAGGTCGCCTTTGAAGCGAGCCATCAATATAGAAAACGATGTCATCCAGACATTGTCCGGGGTATCGGCTGCTACCTTTAAGAAAGCTTGTGAATCAGTAACTACAAGCTTAGGCTTATCCTTCAGCTTGGACAGTGCTTCGCGAAGTTCGCGTTCCTTGACTACCATGGATATTGCGTCATTGTCTAACAAGTCGCGGATGGTCTGGACCTGAGGTAGTATCAATCGGCCTTTCGGCGCTGCCAGGTCGATGGGGACGACCAATACGCAAACCTCGCCGGGATTGACCAGGTCGCCAACTATGTAAGGCTCCTCGAAGTCAAAGGGCGCGGCGTTGATAATTCTTTCTTTGAGCTTGGGGATGCCGGATCTAGTTGCGGAACTGACTTCGATCAGCTGAAGTCCCAGGGCTTTTTCCATTTCCACAATATCCACTGGGCCTAGATCGCTCTTGTTCACTACACCTACAATGGGTATCTTTTTGCCGGCGATCTCACCTTTTAAATCCTTTTCAAACTTGGTGACACCCACCGTAGGGTCCAAGACCAGGATAGCCAGATCGGTTTGATTTAACACTTCTCTAGTCTTTTTGATGCGCAGTTCACCCAGGGTACCCACATCATCGATCCCTGCAGTGTCGATGATCATGCAGGGGCCAATGGGCAGGATCTCCATGGCCTTAAAGACCGGGTCGGTGGTAGTGCCGGGAACATCCGATACCAGGGCAATATCCTGATTGGTTAGTGCATTTATTAAGCTCGATTTTCCGGCATTTCTGCGACCGAAAATGGCTATATGCAGGCGATTGGCTTTTGGCGTTTCAAGCATTTATGTCACCTCTTTTCGTGTTGGTGAAATTATGACCGAGAGTGACAGGGGGACGGTTCTCTCGACACGGTTTGATCAACAATCCTAAGGTACCCCATGGCAACCGTGTCATGGAGAACCGTCCCCGAATGTCATGTTGTCCGTTAGCTGTTAGAAATAAAAATCTCGCTGCCCTTTTTCTATCAGATCTAGTCGTTCAATAGTCTTGGCCTTAATTGTTTCATTTTTGATCTGGCTCAAATGCTCTTGGATAACTTTAACGCCTACCTCTTTGGTTTCCGGGCTGGCGTAGTCCTCCAGATATTCTTTGAAAGTCATTATCGCATTGGGCTGGCAGACGTTGCAGATTTCGCCCGATTTGGCTAGGGCCATGAAACGGTCTCCAGTGCGGTTGCTGCGATAACAGGCGGTGCAGTAGCTGGGGATGTAGCCGCCCTGACAGAGATTACGGATCAATTCGTCAGGTGTGCGCTCGTCTTCCACCGTGAATTGGGCTGTATTGATTTCGTGGTTGCCCAGCGATTCATCTTTATATCCCCCGACTCCGGTGCAGGAACCGGCACTGATCTGGCTGATGCCAAGTGCCATCAGTTCATCGCGATAGCCCGGGCGCTCGCGGGTGGAGAGCAGCATGCCGGTATAAGGCACCGCCAGGCGCAGTACCGCGATAATTTTACGGAATTCTTCATCATCCACCAGGTAGGGGAAACTGCTCAGATCGACCCCATCAGCCGGTTTCATACGTGGTACGGAAACGGTGTGAGGACCTACCCCAAAAACTTCTTCAAGATGCAGAGCATGCAGCAGCGTGGCCACCACTTCATAGTGATAGTCATAGAGTCCGAACAGAACCCCGAAACCAACATCATCAATGCCAGCTTCCATGGCCCGATCCATGGCGGTCAGATGCCACAGGAAATCTTTCTTAGGGCCAGATTTGTGCATCTTACTGTATGTTTCATGGTGATAGGTTTCCTGGAACAAGACATATGTGCCGATACCGGCTTCCTTAAGTTTGCGGTAATTATCCACAGTAGTTGCGGCAATATTGACATTGATGCGGCGGATATTGCCATTCTTTTCTTGCACGTCGTATATAGTTTTCATGGCTTCCACGGTATACTCGATAGGATTTAGTTTGGGGTCTTCGCCCAGTTCCAGAGCAATGCGCTTATGCCCCATTTCCTCCAGGATGCGGACTTCGTCAGCGATCTCTTCCATGGTCAGCTTGCGCCGACACATATCTTGATTAGTTTTATGGTAGCCACAGTAAACACACTCATTTACACAATAATTGCTGATGTAGAGTGGGGCGAAAAAGACCATACGCTTGCCATAGATTCTTTCTTTAACGGTTCTAGCTACCTCATACATGCGGTGGAGCAACTTTTGATCAGTGACCTGGATCAAAGCTGCTGCTTCTGCAGGCTCCAAGCCTTTGGCTTCGCTGGCTTTATCGATTATCGCCTCGATTTGTTCTGCTGGTAGTTCTTTATTCTCAGCCAGGAGCTGCCATATGTAACTCTCATTTATAAAATCTTTTACTTCACGTGCTGTCATTTAAATCGTCCCCCTTAATTAGTTTTGCTGCGTCAGTAACCCATGGCCATAATCGGCTGCGATTTCCCGGCCCATTTGCCGAATAAGTATCTTAACATCTTCGTAAAGCTTTTCCGGTGGATCTATTACTTCCGCCTTCTGAGGATAAATCTCATAATACTTCCTATATTTTAGAGGAGTCAGATTAGGCATCACCACATTGGCACCAGAGTTCAATCCTACCTGCCGCCCGTCCTTGTTCAAGCTGCAGAGGGCGGTAGTGGCTGGTAAATGAGCCCAGGGAACCACCAATCTAGCTAATGCCAATGCCTTTAAGGTCAAATCTGTACTGCCGTTGTCAGCCTCTGCTAATGGGGTGCCCGGATGGGGAATAAAGGGCCCGATACCGGCCATCTCAAGCTTCAGCACTTTCAACACCATAATGTCGTTGGCTAGTATATCGATCGTTTGGCCAGGTAAGCCGATCATCATACCCGAGCCGAGCTGATATCCCAATTCTCGTAGTTCCTGCAGTTTAGCTAGTCTTCCGGCTAATCCTGTGCCCGGGTGCATATTTTTGTATAGTTCGGAGCTCGAGGTCTCGAACTTCAGTAGATAGCGGTCAGCGCCAGCATCGCGCCACATTTGGTAATCCTCGTAACTGCGTTCACCGACGCTGAGAGTGATTGCTGCATCAAGTTTTTTGATTTCTCGAACCACTTCAGCCAGCATGGGACCGGTATAGTAAAAATCCTCGCCTGACTGTAGAACGATCGTTTTAAAGCCCATTTCTACTGCGTGTTTAGCAGTGCTGATAATCTCTTCGGGAGGAATACGGTAACGGTAAACATCAAGGTTATTCCGATTGATTCCGCAGTAATGACAGTTACGGGTACAGTAGTTAGAAAACTCGATAATACCCCGAATCTGAACCTGATCGCCTACCCACTCGCGGCGTACTCGGTCGGCTTCCTGGCGTAGTCTTTCCCAGACCTCAGAGTCATTACAGCGTAAGAAATTGATCAGATGTTCCCGCCTCAGTTCAGAATTACTGCGATAGTATTCCAGCACATCTTCGTACCACATGCTGATCACCTCGAAGCCAGGGCGCTCTTAACCTGAACTCCCTTAATGTTTCCGAGCTTGCCGGTCATGGCCCCGATCTCGTCCGTCGTGCCGTCCACGATCAAGGATATGACCGAAACTTCACGCTGGCGGCAGGGCACACCCATCCGGCCAACGATCACCTCTGAGTACTCGCTGAGTATTTGGTTGACTCTATTAACTACGGTGCGGTCATCTACAACAATGCCGACAACTCCGAGACGGTTCTCGTTCATATAATAACCCCCTTAAACCTTTTCAAGAAAACAAAAGACCTACCCCGAATCGAATCTGGATAAGTCACAATGTGTACACATGTTATAACACCTCCCCCTTTAACTCAGAACGCCCTCGTTGTCAGGGTCGAACCTGTGAAGTCCCTCGGGGTTAGGAAAATCCCTCACCCTCAGGATGATTTTACTATTTTTATTTTACTGCCATGCGCATGATTTCACAAGCATTATTTTCTATGTCTGTTTCAATGTTTTGATATAGTTAAGGTCACTTCAGTATTTGGAAATGGTAAGATTAATTATATGGACTGAATGTCTACCAGAGTATTTGGGAGGGATGTTGGGTTGAATATCATATCCAGAAGTAAGTGGTCATATTTGCTCATCATGGTCGTAATAACAGTATTGAGCCTACCGGCAGGATTGATCGATTCTGCCTCTGGTGCTGCGAACAAACCAGGACCGAAGATCCAGCCGCAGCGGATCGGCAGCATTGCTAGCAGCGCTCACACAGGTTTTCAGCAGATGTTGAAAGTGCAGAAAATGAGTCCTGCCGAAGCATTGAAAAAACAAAAAGGGCTTCTGATAAAGCTGCCTGAAGTCAAGCAGGTCGATGAACAGCCCGGCGGCAATCTATTTGTTAGATTTAAAGACGGATATGAGATATTGATGCTTTTGGGGGAACAAACGCGCGGTGCGGCTATCAATTTGCAGCCGAAAACTAATCTTGCCCTACCGCCAACGACTACGCCACCGTCAACCAATCAACGAGGAAGCGGGCAGGTACAATCGGATATAAGTGTACCTTCCAGCATATATAACAATTTGCAGCCGGGAACTAGCTCAAACAGCCCGCAGACCGTCGTTAATCCGGGCCTGGTCACCAAGATACCGGCTGGCAGCTTTAAAATGCCGCCGTTTACGCCGAACTCCAACAAAGCATTGTTATTTGATACGCTGAAAGACTGCCCGGCTGAGATGTTGGGTCTGGATTATTTTATCAAAGCCCAGCTGGAATCGCTGGGATACAAAGTAACAGAACGATATAATAATGATGCTAATCTTTCGCAGGCTGCTTACATAGACAATCCCGGCTATGGTGTGGTGTTTATTAGTACTCATGGGGGAATTTATGGCGGCAATTTCTATTTTGCTGTTCGGCCCTGGTACAATTATCCTCCGGATATGAACAGCGGCTATACAGGAACCATAATAGTGAGCTGCTACAATCACAGCACGGGAAAAACCGGATTTATGTATGCAGTGGGCAAAACATTTGCTCAAAAGTACTGGCAGCAGACCTTCCCGGGCACAATGTTTATGCTAGATACTTGCGATCCCAACCATCCCGCCGGTGTGAACAGCCTTCCTGCCTGGACTATAAGCCGCGGGGCCAGTTCCTGGGTGGGCTGGGATGAAACAGTGGAATTTTATGTGGGTGACAGGGGATCAATGTTGCTGTTCAACAAGCTGGCAGTTTGGACGAAGCTAAAGGACGCTGTACAAGGTGTGTATAATGCCGGTTATCACCCGCCTACATTAAAGACATATCCAGCTGACAGAGGGGACTTCAGTCTGGCTTCCTGGGTTACGGATATTAATCAGCCCAACATAGCCGACGGAATTGACTTCAAAACACTCAAAGTACTGCGAGTTGGGGACAGCTTTGAAGCTAGGGTTTCATTCTACGCGATGCCCGTGGTTAAGAAGTTCCACATTTACGTCGATTACAATAGCGATAACAAGGCCGAATATGAAATCATAGTAACACCTGAAAAGTTCGATGTTCTGAAGGTGAGCTTAATGCAGGCGCCGATGAAGATAGCCACCGGAACACCAAACATCATCGGCAGCGATTATTATATCGATATTCCCTGGAGTACCATGAGCTTACCGGCTGGTAAACTGAACTTCATGATTTATAACGAAGACTCCCAGGAAAAGCTGTCGCTGGGGGCGTGGGCGACAATGTAGTGTAAAATCGATTTCCTAATGTGATTAAGCCCCCGGTTAACCGGGGGCTTTTGGTTTGTTGCTGGCCAGTTGCTGAGACTTGGGGAACGTCATCGGCGCGACGGACACTGCGAGCAGCTTGTCTTTTTACCCACCGGTTATCAGACTCTTTATCTTTACATACCGGCGAGTGTTTGTAACTATTTGACATGATATCACCTCCGTTAAAAGGTGGCATCGATTCTCCTGTGCTTCATAATTAATCACCTCGATTAATATAAATAGATGTTATGCATATATCATCAAGACGACCAATATGGTGATACAGTTCCAAAACATGTGTGATTCACGACTTGGAAAATGCCGATGCCATAATTAACCATGTATACAAAGAACATCGAAAATACAAAAGTGAAGGGGCTGAAAGCCCCGCGTGACCGGCGTTCTGTCGAAAATGATTAAATATGCATTATTACATCTGTTTATACAAAGTATAAAATGTGGTAATGAGACCCAGTTTTGCAGGAGATTCGAGGCTTTTTGCAGAACCATATTGAGGAGCTTTTTTAGCAGAAATGTATTTTTAATTAATAATTAACATACACAATATTGTTATTTTTGGCAAGAGGGAGGTGAAAAAATGAGCAGCTACAAGGACATCATTGCCCAGTATCAAGGTAAACCAGGCGGAGTGATAGAAGCTTACCATGCCTTGCAGCGGGAGTTCAACTACATCCCCCGGGAAGCTATCAGCGAAGCGGCTAAGGTATTTAAGCTTTCCGAGGCGCAGGCGTACGGAGTGGCGACCTTCTATTCCTATCTTTCACTTGAAAGAAGAGGCAAGTACATAATTCGTATGTGTGAAAGCGCACCCTGCCATATTGCAGGAGCTGACGAGATCATCAAGGCGTTTGAAAGAGAGCTTGGCATCAAGGTTGGACAAACAACTGCGGACGGCAAATTTACTCTGGAACTGACCGAATGTGTGGGACAGTGCCAGGGAACAGCAGTCATAACAGTCAATAGTGAGCCGTTTGTGGGGATATCCCCGGAACAGGTACCGAATATATTGGCTAAATTCAACTAGAAGGGAGGGAAATAGATGGCAGAAGAACTCAGGATCGTAATGCGTAATGCGGACAAGATCGATCCCAACAGCATTGATGACTACATAAAGGCTGGCGGTTATCAGGCGTTGGAGAAGGCCCGCAGCATGGATCGGAAAGCATTGATCGACGAAGTTAAGAAATCAGGCCTCAGAGGACGTGGTGGGGCTGGTTTCAATGCCGGCATGAAATGGAGCTTCGTACCTCCTGCAGATACGACATTTGTAGTCTGCAACTTTGACGAAGGTGAACCAGGGACATACAAGGATCGGATAATAGTCCAGAAAGATCCTCAGACCCTTTTCGAGGGCATGGCCATATGTGGTTATGCAATTGGGTCAAAACAAGGCTACATCTACTGCCGGGGCGAGTACCCTTACGTGGTCGAGCATATGAACAAGGCCATCGATCAGGCCAAAGCCAAGGGAGTGCTGGGCGATTTTAATATTGAGGTGCGGATGGGCGGCGGAGCCTATGTCTGTGGAGAAGAGACCGCTCTCATCGAGTCCATCGAAGGGCATCGCGGAGAGCCTCGTTTCAAGCCTCCATTCCCTGGAGTTGCTGGATTATGGGGCAAACCGACGGTGGTCAACAACGTTGAAACCTTCGCTAATCTTCCTGAAATACTCACCAAAGGGGCGGACTGGTTTGCGGCTATTGGGGCCAAGAGCTATCCAGGGACCAAGGTTCTTACGTTGACCGGTGATGTAGTTAACCGGATCCCGATCGAGGTTCCGACCAGTACCACGATTCGTGAGGTAATTTACGAGTTCGGTGGTGGTATCGCCAACGGCAAGAATTTCAAAGCAGTACAGATAGGCGGAACTTCTGGCGGGTTCATTCCCGAGAAGCTGCTGGATACGCCGATCGATTTTGATTCCATGAGGAACATCGGTGCTACTTTGGGAACCGGAGCCGTATTTATTATGGACGAGACCCGCGATATAGTGGACATCGTGACCCGTATTGCCAAGTTCTTTGAGCATGAATCCTGCGGTAAATGCAACCCCTGCCGGGAAGGAACTCTCCGGTGCTATGAAATAATGAAGAAGATCAATCGTGGAGCAGCCACCACCAGCGATATAGACAACATCAGTTTATTGAGCAAGGTGATGACCAAAGCTTGTTTGTGCGGATTAGGACAGGCGGCTCCCGGACCGATCATGACCACGTTAGAGCATTTTCGCAATGAATATAATCAGAGGTTAACTACCTAAGGAAAGGAGGTTTAGGCTTGATTACATTAACTATCAATAGTAAAGAAATACAAGTCCCCAAAGGCACCACTATTCTGGATGCCTGTAAGATAAATGGGATCGAAGTCCCTACCCTCTGCTATGATCCGGATCTGCGTCTAGCAGGTTCCTGCCGGATGTGTGTGGTCGAGGTCAAGGGGCGGCCGGTTTTCGTGGCATCCTGTGTGACCCCGGCGGAAAACGGTATGGTAATTGAAACGGACAGTCCCGATATTATCGAATCCCGCAAGATCATTCTGGAGCTGTTGGCAGCACGTCATGACTTCAGCTGTCAGACCTGCGAAAAGAACGGTGACTGCAAGTTTCAGGATTATTGCTATCAATACGGTATCAAGGATTCGCGGTACACAGATGGCGGACGCCATGCTTACCCGATCGATGATCCTAATCCGTTCTTTGAACGCGATTATAATAAGTGCATTATGTGCACCCGCTGTGTTCGTGCCTGTGAAGAGATCACAGTAGCTCGGGCCATCAATGTTCAGGACCGCGGCTGCCACGCTAAGATCGCCACCGCTTTCGATGGCAATCTAAATGAGTCCCCTTGTGTATTCTGCGGCCAGTGTGTGATGGTTTGCCCAGTTGGAGCTTTGACCAGCAAAGTCAGTGCTGGCAAGGGTAGATCTTATGAGGTGGAGAAAGTTTTGACCACCTGCACCTACTGTGGTACTGGATGTACTCTGGAGCTGAACGTTAAGGATAACAAAGTGGTGGGTGTGACCTCTAATCGTGACAGCGATTGGAGCCCGGTCAATAAAGGCGCACTCTGTGTTAAAGGGCGTTTTGGTTGGGATTTTATCCACTCTCAGGACCGTCTTACCACCCCGCTAATCAAGGAGAATGGCCAGTTCCGGGAGGCTTCCTGGGATGAGGCTTTGGACCTGGTAGCTACCAAACTTAAGAAAATCAAAGAGGACAGTGGTCCGGATACCTTCGCAATGTTTACTTCAGCACGGGTCTCCAATGAGGAGAACTACCTTGCTCAGAAGTTTACCAGGGCGGTCATGGGTACTAACAATGTCGACCACTGTGCCCGACTTTGACACTCCGTTACTGTCGCCGGTCTGGGGGCAGCATTCGGGAGTGGGGCAATGACCAACTCCATCCAAGAACTTGCAGATGATGCTACTGGCATCTTTGTAATAGGTTCTAACCCAACAGAAAACCACCCGGTAATCGGGATGAAGATCAAGAAAAACGTCCTCGAAAGAGGAACCAAGCTGATCGTGGCCGATCCGCGCCGCACTGACGTAGCCAGTATTGCTGATGTCTACATGCAGCACCTGCCGGGCACTGATGTGGCTCTGGTCAACGGCATGATGAACGTAATCATCAGTGAGGGCTTGGCTGATAAAGAATTTATTTCCAATAACACCGAGGGTTATGAGGCTATGGCTGAAGTTCTGGCCAAGTATACCCCTGAATATGTTGAGAAGATCACCAGTGTACCTGCCGATGATATTCGTAAGGCGGCTCGTATCTACGCGGAAGCCAGCACGGCTGCCATCTGCTATGCTATGGGCTTGACCCAGCACAGCACCGGTACCGACAATGTGAAATCAGTCTGCAACTTGGCCATGCTTACTGGCAATATCGGTAAAGCGGGCGCTGGTGTTGATCCACTGCGCGGTCAGAATAACGTACAAGGTGCTTGCGACATGGGTGGTCTACCGGTTGTATATACCGCATATCAGGCGGTTACAAACCCGGATGTTCAAGCTAAGTTTGAGAAGGCTTGGGGTGTAAGCCTCCCTGACAAGAACGGGCTAGTGCTGACCGAGGTAATCAACAAAGCACATCATGGGGACATGAAAGCTCTGTATGTCTTTGGGGAGAATCCCATGATGAGCGATCCCGACCTGCATCATGTCAAGGAAGCTCTGGAAAATCTGGACTTCCTGGTGGTTCAGGATATTTTCCTGACTGAAACCGCCCAATTGGCCGACGTAGTTCTGCCGGGAGCCAGTTTTGCAGAGAAAGACGGTACTTTCAGCAATACTGAGCGCCGTGTCCAGCGGATTCGGAAGGCAATAGACCCGCCTGGTCAAGCAAAAGCTGACTGGCAGGTGCTGGCTGACCTATCGACCAAAATGGGTTATGTCATGAATTATGATTCTGCAGAAGAAATCTTCGAAGAAATGCGTGGATTGACACCTTCTTACGGTGGTATGAGCTATGCTCGTCTGGAAGGTAAAGGACTACAGTGGCCCTGCCCGACTTCAGATCACCCAGGAACCAAGTTCCTCCATAAGGATGGCAAGTTTACCCGCGGTAAGGGAGCTTTCTTCGCAATCGAATTTAAGGAAGCGGTTGAGCTGCCTAATGAGGAATACCCACTGATCCTCACCACCGGCCGCAGTCTGTTCCATTACCACACAGGTACAATGACCAGACGTTCGGTGGCATTGGATGCTCATGAGCCTGAGGCTCGTCTGCAGATAAACCCGGCTTTAGCGGACAAGATGAGCATTAAGGACGGAGAGATGGTCAAGCTTTCTACCCGTCGTGGGAGCATTAATATCAAAACTCAAATTACAGATATTCTACCAGCAAATGTTCTGTTCACAACGTTCCATTTTACAGAAGCCGCAGTCAACTGGCTGACTAATGCCGATTCGCTGGACCCGGTTGCCAAAATACCGGAGTACAAAGTATCAGCGGCTCGGTTGGATAGGATCTGATCGGTATCGTATAAGGTTTTGACTGGAAGGGGGGACTATATTCAATATAATTCGCATAATACAGGTCTCGCCATTAAAATTGGGAAAGGATGTTGATTAAATGAACTTTTTCGGACCTCCGGAAATAGCGGGCGTATGTAGCGCCACCGGCCAGAAGAAAGCCGGACTATCAATCGGTAAACTCTTTGTGCTGGGGATACTGGCTGGAGCTTACATCGGATTTGGAGCTAACCTGGCAACTATAATCGGCTGCGATATTGCCAAGTTCTTCGGCAACGGCTTCGGCCAGTTTCTATTCGGTGCTGTGTTTAGTGTAGGCCTGATGCTGGTTGTTATCGGCGGCGCGGAACTATTTACCGGTAACAATATGTTTATGATGATCGGTGTGTTAGACGGTTCCTGCAGCTGGGTCGATCTGGCCAAGAACTGGATCATAGTCTGGATAGCCAACTTTGTTGGTTCACTGCTTTTGGTATACATAATCGTAGGCGGTTTTTATGGCGCAGGCCATGATGGCGCAGCCAAGGACTTCTGGTTTAGCGGTGCTGTTGGTGTCAAGGCTCTGCTGATTGCTAAAGGCAAGCTTAGCCTCACCTGGTCGGCTGCTTTCTATCGCGCGATCCTTTGTAACTGGCTGGTTTGTATGGCTGTTTGGATGGCTGTATCCAGCAAAGATGTGGTAGGTAAGGTGTTCGCGATTTTCTTCCCCATCATGGCCTTCGTTGCCAGCGGGTTTGAGCATAGTGTTGCTAACATGTTCTTCATTCCG
The DNA here is from genome assembly GCA_050259595.1 of Acidobacteriota bacterium. Lineage (GTDB taxonomy): Bacteria > Bacillota > Syntrophomonadia > Syntrophomonadales > DTU052 > JBLNAX01. The sequence goes on from JBLNAX010000090.1 coordinate 44,475, forward strand.
ATCGGACTTGAAGTTTCTCATATCCCGGCTCTCGTAGATGCAGCTGCAAAGACTGCTGTTACCCCAGATATGCTGCCGGATGCAGCGAATGCAGCTACCGCAGCGTTTCATGCTAGTGTTGATAAGTTTTTTAACTGGAAGCAATTCCTGCTTGGCAATCTTGTGCCAGTAACCCTGGGCAACATAGTCGGCGGAGCGATCATGGTAGGAACTGTTTACTGGTACTCCTACCTTAAAAAAGATACCGCAGTTGTAGAGGACAAGGCCGTTAAGGCTTAGCCCTAAGGTCCTATTTATATTCTCTCCTTTCTGCTTTTGCCTCCATTGTTATTAATGGAGGCATATTTTTTTCTTGTTCTATAGTGGACATGAATGTCTTATTATGATCATGTATACAGTATTTTTAAGTTTTGACCACTGTTGGACAAGGCCTCCATAAAAAAAGGAATTGTTGATGCCTTGTCGAACTATTTTGATTTGGGTCCCTATGCGTTGCTTTGTGTGATTATGAGATAGAAGTTAGTTAAATTTGGAACTTATGCCCGACCTGAGAGCATTTGCCATAAGTTCAGGACAAATAGTAAATAAAAGGAGGTGAATCCCTAATGGCGGACTACAAGGAAATTATCGGCAAGTACAAGGAAGTTCCTGGCGGACTGATCGAAGCCTATCATGCAATTCAGGCCGAGTATAACTACATCCCGGAAGATGCAGTTATCGAAGCGGCTAAGGCTTTTAACCTCCCAGTCGCCAATGCCTATGGAGTAGCGACGTTCTATTCCTACCTGAAGGTGGGCAAGCGCGGGAAGTATGTCATTCGCATTTGTGAAAGTGCACCCTGTCACATTGCCGGTGCGGCTGAGGTAGTGGCAGCCCTCGAAAAGGAACTGGGCATCAAGATGGGCGAAACCACTGCTGACGGCAAGTTTACACTAGAACTAACTGAATGCGTAGGACAGTGCCAGGCAACTCCGGTCATCACAGTTAACAGCAAACCCTACGGGGACCTGACTGCTGCTAAGATACCGGCTGTATTGGCTGAGTACAAGTAACTATAAAGAGTGGAAAGGAGGGAACATTAATGGCCGAAGAAATGCGCATCGTGCTGCGCAATGTGGGTAAGATCGATCCGCTTAAGATCGATGAGTACATTGCAGCTGGCGGTTACAAGTCGCTGGAAAAAGCTCGCAGCATGAGCCAGGATGATTTAATTGCTGATGTCAAAAAAGCTAATCTGCGCGGCCGTGGCGGCGCGGGCTTCAACTGTGGTATGAAATGGAGCTTCGCTAAGTCAGCTCAAGCAGATCAAAAATATGTAGTATGTAACGCCGACGAAGGCGAGCCAGGTACATACAAAGACCGGATCATTATGGAACAGGATCCTCAGAGTTTGTTGGAAGGTATGGCCGTTTGCGGTTACGCCATTGGGGCAACCAAGGGTTATATTTATTGTAGAGGTGAGTACCCCTACGTAGTTGATGTCCTGAACAAGGCCATTGCGCAAGCCAAAGACAAAGGCGTCCTTGGCAATTTTGATATTGAGGTGAGGATGGGCGCCGGCGCTTATGTTTGCGGCGAAGAAACTGCTCTCATCGAGTCCATCGAAGGTAACCGTGGTGAGCCGCGGTACAAACCCCCGTATCCTCCGAATATCGGACTATGGGGCAAACCGACCATAGTAAACAACGTTGAAACTTTCGCTAACATTCCTGTCATCGTAGAAAAGGGTGGCGAGTGGTACGCAGGCATCGGAGCCAAGTCGTATCCCGGAACCAAAGTCTTTACCTTGACCGGTGATGTCAACAACAGAACTTTCTTTGAAGTTCCGACTAACACCACCATTCGCGAAGTTGTCTTCGGATTTGGCGGCGGGATCCCGAACGGCAAGAAGTTCAAAGCTGTACAGATCGGTGGAACCTCTGGCGGATTCATTCCTGAGTCCCTGCTGGATACTCCGGTCGACTTCGACTCCATGGGTGCCATCGGGGCGACCCTGGGTTCGGGTGCAGTTTTTGTCATGGATGAAACCAGAGATATCGTTGATGTAGTTGAGCGTATAGCTAAGTTCTTCGAGCATGAGTCCTGTGGCAAGTGCACACCCTGTCGTGAAGGCACCATGAGAATGTATGAGATCATGGGTGAAATCAATCACGGTCATGGCAAGGCTTCTGATATGACTCTGCTTAATAGACTCGGACGGGTAATGTCCGTGGCTTGTTTGTGTGGTCTGGGACAGGCAGCTCCCGCTCCTGTGATGACCACCATGGAGCACTTCAAGGCCGACTACTTAGCGAAGATTAAATAGCGAGAAAGGAGTGAGAACATGGGTAACGTTAACGTAACTGTTGATGGAATTAAGGTATCAGTACCCGCGGGCTCAACCATTCTTGCTGCGGCCAAAGAAGCAGGAATAACTGTCCCGACTCTTTGCTACCATCCCGACCAGGCTATCAAAGCCAACTGCCGGGTTTGCGTATGTGAAGTTGAAGGTCAGAGACTCCTGGCAGCAGCTTGTGCCATGCCGGTCAATGAAGGTATGGTCATCAAGACGAAGAGCCCGAAAGTTATCGAAGCTAGAAGAACTATTATCGAGCTGATCCTGGCTCATCATCCCCAGGACTGCTTGAACTGTATAAGAAACGGGGTCTGCGAACTGCAAGACCTGGCGGCTGAGTACTTCATCCGTGACAACCCATTTGAGCTGGTTGTTGATGGGGCTCCTCTAGATAAGAGCACGCCCAGCCTGGTTCGTGATCCTAACAAGTGTGTGAACTGCCGTCGCTGCATCGGAGCCTGCTCCGAGATCCAGACTGTTCATGCATTGGGAGTTGAAAATCGCGGATGCCATTCCATGGTAGTCCCGTCGTTTGGCAAAGATCTGATCGACAGCCCCTGCGTCATGTGTGGCCAGTGTATCCATGCCTGCCCCGTAGGCGCAATTTATGAAAACGAGCAAATCGATGAATTCCTGGCTGCAGTAGCAGACCCCAACATGGTAGTGGTGACTCAGATCGCTCCGGCGATCCGTGTAGCTATTGCTGAATTGGTAGGAATGACCACTGGTGAACTGGACATGAACGTATTTGTTAATGGCCTGCGCCAGGTTGGTTTCGATTATGTTCTGCACACCAACTTTACAGCTGACTTAACGATCCTCGAAGAAGGCAACGAACTTCTCCAGCGTTTGACTGCCGGCAAAGGCAAGCTGCCGATGTTTACATCCTGCAGCCCGGGCTGGATCAACTTTGCTGAAACCTTCTATCCGGATCTCCTTGACAACCTGTCCACCTGCAAATCACCGCAGCAGATGTTCGGTTCATTAGCTAAGACTTATTGGGCGGAGAAGATGAATATCGACCCGAGCAAGATCTACTCGGTATCGATCATGCCTTGCACCGCTAAGAAGTACGAAGCTGCTCGTCCCGAAATGAACGCCAGCGGCTATCGCGACGTGGACCTGGTTCTGACCACCAGAGAAATCGGCCGCATCTTCCAGATGGCGGGTATCGATTTCAGCAAGATCCCGGCATCCAAATTCGACTCCTGGATGGGCGAGTACACCGGCGCAGCCGTTATCTTCGGCGCAACCGGCGGTGTTATGGAAGCCGCACTGCGGACTGTTTATGAAGTCGTAACCAAGAAAACCTTGGACAACGTCAACTTCACAGTAGTTCGTGGTATGGAAGGCATCAAAGAAGCTGAAGTAGACCTCGACGGCACCAAAGTTAAGGTTGCAGTCGGCCACAGCCTGGGCAGTGCCCGCAAGCTGATGGATCAGGTCCGTGCGGGAACCTCCCCGTATCACTTCATTGAAATCATGGCTTGTCCTGGTGGATGTATCGGTGGCGGCGGCCAGCCTCTCACCAAGAACAACAAGAAACGCGCCGAGCGTATCGATGCGATCTATGTTGAGGATGAGAATCTGCCTGTACGTAAGTCACATGAGAACCAGGAAGTTAAGAAACTGTATGATGAGTTCCTGCATGAGCCGCTGGGCCACAAGTCCCACGAACTGCTGCACACTCATTATCATGACAAGCATAAGAAACTTATATAACTTAAGTTTCGCGGCTTAACCGAACACACACATCATAAGCCCCCGCCTACCCGGCGGGGGCTTTTTTCTAGGTGGAATCAATTAGATGACTTTCTGAATAGAGTCGATAATGAATCCAAAAATGAGAAAGCAAATTAGGCTGGCAAAAAAAGAACCCAAGAAAAAAGCTATGCTTCTCAATAGACCTTTCCAAAAGGCAGAAATTGCTGAAAGGCTATAGTAGTATGTATCACGCATTTCTCTTCTATTGAATAAGAATAGCCAGAAGCTCATCAGAATAGCTAGGGCAGGAAGTAAAAGCAGAAAACCTAAATCACCGTCATTCATTTTAATTGTAAAGTAGTCGTGCAAAGGAAACATTGCCGCCCAAACGCCCATAAACATAGTAAATGCAGTAATAGAAGGTATGTAGATTCGATAAACTGAAGTTGATTTCAAACTGAGAATTATAGCATTTACCAGGATAATGATTATAAATGGGATGATAATAAACCAGATCATACTCCTCGCCAGCTTTCCTTGCACATTCAGTATAACAAAATTATACAATATCTCTATTTGTCCTTGTGAATAGTGATAGCCTCACCCAATTTGGGCGCACATGCCTTTCCTAATTAGCGGGCTTTGTCGGCCCATTTCTCTTGTGTTACCCGCCAAACCTGATATCTGTTTCACCTGCACCATCTAAGTCGCTGCTTTTCCTTTCGGCAGGCAGCCGGAATAACGGTTCATCCAGAACTCGCTGTGTTTATTCCGGTATCGCTCCATCCGGGAGCGATTTCCTGCCGATAGACTCAGAAAAGCCAGCTCCAAGAGGTGCTAACGGCTCACAGAAAACAGGTTGTGGCCTTGGTTCACACGGTGCTTAAAAGGGGAAACGAATGAGGCAAAAGGATTTGGTATCAAAAGCCAGAATAAAATTAGAAGTTGGCAAGCAATTCTGCTAAGGAGATGGCAACATGACCATTATTGAGTTTGAAAAGATATTAATGACAATGTTACTTTCAGGGGATGATCCAATACTTAAAGGTCTGCGAGAGCAATATGAAAGGTGTACTGTTGAAAGCCGAGAATTCACCGGTGCGGGTTTCTATACTAACTTTGTTGTAGATTTCAAACAGAATCCAGTTGCAGGCGGTAAGTCATTTCAGTTAGGGGACGTTAATGGAAATATTAAAGGAATTCTTGATGCCTTAGGGTTTGTTGTGTTTATTAAAGATGGATTTCTAAGTTTTCTGGAAGGGTATTCTAATTTGGTTGATTTTTGGCCAGAAGACTATTCGGGTATCGAATTGACCTATGACTCAGGGTTGAACAGAGATATTGGGAAGCTTGTTCAAACCTGGAAATAAACTGCTTCTTAGGCAAAACGCCATCGAAACACGGACTGTATCATTATTTCCAGACCCGCCGGTTCAAGAGGTAAACGTTTAAATTCTTTAAATATGATCAAATTGAGCGGCTTACCTCGCAGCCATAAACCGAAAAAGTGGCCAAGTGATACATTGATTCAGCAGGGGCTTGTGCGGCCAAATTGGGGAGAGGCATTGATTTCGTTTCAGCCCCACCTGCTTTAATTGCAGGAGAATTAGCATCTTAGAAGAAGTACGGTTTTATGAAGATAAAATGAGGTGAGGGGATTGGACAAAGAAAGAACAAAGCTACTGTGGTTAAGACTTATAGGCTGGGTATGGACTTGGCTTGTTATCTTCCTACTCTGGAGTATGGTGTCTAACAAATATTTGCATGGTGGGATCACATTGAGCTATGCAATTATACTGTTGATTGAAGCTGCGATTTTCCTGATTCCCGGAGAAGTTCTCTTGATATATTCATTGAAATCTTCAAGAGTTCTGGAAAACAACAATGAACCCTTATTCAGTCCTGGGGCAATTAAATGGATGTTTGGAGTAGGGATGGCACTGGCTATTGTCGGGGGAATCTTCTCCATATTGTTCTTCATTACCGGAATCACGAATGGCTTTAGAGTTATGCATTATGCGCTTGGTTTGGCTCTGATGCTTTTCGTACCGGGACTTTCTATGGTTATTAAGTCGTCAAGAGAAAAGAAGAAGTGGGTATCGAGTTAATCAGATCTTCAAGGCACATGTCGGCAATTAAAATGATTCATTTAAGGCGGGGAGAAATCCCCGCTTTTTTATTTCTATTTCGATTTACACGGTACTTGTGGGACAAACCTGTCGCAAGAAAAAATCCCCCCCGATCCTCATAATTACAAAAAATGCCAATGGCCAGGAGTACAATGAAACCGGAAAAGTCGAGGAGGGGGGATGTGATCTGGACAGGCCGGAAATATACCCTTATCAACGGGTAGATGAGTTTGGTAATACCAGAAGGCCCTCACAAAAGCGGAAGACCTGGAATTTCAATTTGCTGGTAGTAGGGAAGCCTCTGCTCTGGCAGGTGTTCAACCGTTTATTGACACCTGAACTCATTGCCGTATGGGTGGGCAGTCTCATCATGGGACGGGCATTTATCTTGGGTGAGATCCTGCCTTTTGCTGCGGCATTCACCATGGCATTTATGAGGAGGGACCGGCGTTTTGCGTTAGGTATTCCGATATTCACCATCATTGGGTTGCTTACAATTGTAGAGGGTTATCTCCTATGGGGCAATATCGTTGCGGTACTGGCTATATCGATCCTGCTGCAATACATAAACGTGCCTGATAGCCGCCGCTTTGTGGCATTGCCTGCTTTGACCGTAGCCATCGTGGTAGTGGCCAAAACGGCTTTCCTGCTGTTTAATAACCCGACCGTTTACCGGGAGATAGTAGTCATTTTTGAATCTCTCATTGCTGGGATTCTTACCTTTGTCTTTATGGTAGCGCGGGACGTGGTTCTAGAAGGCAAGCGTATCAAAGACTTCAACTTTGAAGATGCTGCGGCTCTAGTTATCATGGGAATCGGTCTTATCGCCGGCCTGTCTGACGTCCAAATATTCAACCTCTCGATCACAGGGATCGTATGCCGGTTTGGCATACTTGTCGCAGCTTATTTATGGGGGTTGGGTGCAGCAACGGTGGTCGGGGTCGGAGGTGGAATCATCCCCGCCGTTTCGACTATCACACTGCCCCGTACCCTCGCCATATATGCGGTTTCCGGTATACTGGCCGGAATCTTCCGGGTTTTCGGCCGGCTCGGGGTGATCCTGGGCTTTGTTCTAGGCAATCTGGCATTGTCTATATTTATTATCAACGGCTACCAGGCTGTACTTAGCTTATGGGAGACTGCTATAGCGGTCTGTATTTTCTTACTAATACCGGACACGATTTGGGGTCAAGTCCCGTCTGCTGAGAAGCCTGCTCAAACCAAAAGCAGCGCGATGGTGGAACATGTCAAAGGATACACGACTGAGCGCATGAACAATCTAGCTCGGGTTTTTGAGGAGATGTCGATGACTTTTGCGGACTCAGATATCTGCACTGAGGAAGAAGAACATCCGCAGGCCAGCCGGCTGTTCGAGCATCTGGCTGAGAGCTTTTGTGCCCGCTGCACGCTCTATAGAACCTGCTGGGATAGTGAATTCTATAATACTTATAGTGAACTGTTCAACGTGTTCAGTACTGGGGAATTGAAGGGAAATGTTGAGTATGAGGATATAAGTGCCGATTTCCGGCGTAAATGTCTGCGGCCGCGCGAGCTGGCCACTGCTATCAATGGCGTGATAGAAGCCGCCCGGGTCAACAACTACTGGGAGGAAAAGATCACCGAATCTAAAGGGTTACTTTCCCACCAGTTAAAAGGGATCAGCGGTCTTATCAAAGGGCTGGCCCGGGAAATGGATCTGGAGACGGTCATTGATATGGACCTTAAAAATGAACTGTTGGGCGAGTGCCGGCGCCTGGAAATACCGGTGCGCGATTTAACGCCGATCATTGGTGCTAATAATGAAGTTTTTATCAAGGTTAGCGGTAACTCATGCTTGGATCGGGAAACCTGTGACATTCTGCTTGCACCTAGCATATCAACTCTAATGGGGACCCGTTATGAAGTGAGCCAGCGCAAGTGTCCCCGCACCGGGTGGGGATCATGTGAATTTACTCTGGCCAAGGCTTTTAGCTATCGTGTAGTAACGGGTGTGTCGCAATTGTCCATGGGAGAAGTCTGTGGTGATAGTTTTAATATTGCTACACTGAAGGACGGGAGAGAACTGGTCGTTCTCAGTGATGGAATGGGGATTGGCCGCAAAGCTTCGCAGGAGAGCAAAGCAACGGTCAGCCTGCTGGAAGAACTACTCAATACCGGTTTTGGCCAGGAAGTTGCCTTGAAAACGGTCAACTCGATATTGTTGCTTCGCAACCAGAATGACAGCTTTGCCACGGTCGATCTGGTTCTGATCAACTTATATACAGGAGAAGCCGAGTTTGTTAAAGTGGGTGGAACAGCTTCATTCTTAAAAAGGGATAAACTAGTGGGCGTGATCAAGTCCAGCAGCTTACCGATAGGGATCATAGATGACCCGGAAATACCCATCGAGCGCCGGAGTCTTATGCCTGGAGATATGCTGGTCATGGTCACAGATGGAGTATTGGATCCCGGCAAGAATATGCAGGATGGTGAAGTATGGATGCGCCGACTGCTGAGTGAGACCAGAGAGAAAGATCCGCATCGTTTGGCAGAGAGAATTGTTAATAAAGCCCTGGAAGTATCTAAAGGTGTGCCTAAAGACGATATTACTGCTATCTGCTGCCGCATCGAACCTGTTTAACAGACCCCGTGTTTAACCTTTCTATCGAAACCTGCCATTTTTCCTTTTAAAATCACCGTGTTTTTGAGATAATTAGCGTGTTGGGTATCATTTTGACTGCCCAGGAGGAAAGTGCTTGAAGATCCTGGACCAGGTATGGGAGTTTTGTGTCCGGCAACAGTTGATTGCTCCCGGGCAATTGATCATTATCGGATTATCGGGCGGGCCTGATTCTGTGGCCATGCTGCATATGTTGCTGGTCTTGAGTGCGCGGGAAGGTTTCAAGGTCCATGCGGCTCATGTAAATCACCTGCTGCGCGAAGATGCTGCTCAGGACGAGGAGTTCGTCAGAGACCTTTGCACGGACTGGAAAGTTCCATTGGCGGTAGAACGTTTTGACGTGGCAAAGATTGCTAGGGAGCAAAAACAGTCGGTCGAAGAAGCAGGAAGAAATGCCCGGTATCAGTTTTTTGAAGAAATACGCCGACACCAGGGAGCCCACAGCATTGCTGTTGCCCATCATCGACAGGACCAGGCGGAAACGGTATTGATGCGGCTGATCCAGGGAACCGGACCTGGCGGGCTGCAAGGTATATTGCCCCGAAGGGATGATGTCATCAGACCTATATTGGCTTTGGACCGGAAAGAAATCATCGATTACCTTAGCGAAAAAGGGCTGCCCTATCGTATCGATTACTCCAACTATGACAAGAATTATCTTAGAAACCGCATCAGGTTGGAATTGATTCCACAGCTGCAGAATGATTTTAATCCAGATATCGTGGATGGTTTATGGCGGTTGGCCCAGTATTCGCGAGAAGACAACCTGTATTGGGATGACCAGATAAGGTTGGTTTGGGATACAGTTGTTGAGAAGACAGACGACGGGATCAACCTTTTTGTTGAACCTTTCAAAGAGCTGCCAGGACCGCTCCAACACAGGCTGCTGCAGCGTTTTCTTAATGCGGCAGGGGGAAGAAGAGTATCCCACAATGATATTGTCAGAGTGATCGATTTAGCTGTTCAACCCGGCTCCAGTAAGAAAGTGCAAATATCGGGTGGTATTTGGGTAGGCATCAACTATGGGGTGCTGCAGATACCGGCTGTGGCAGATGATGCTAAGGAATTCTGTTATGAGCTTACAGTCCCTGGAGAAATATACATTCCCGAAACTGATTTATGGATTCGGTCTAGGTTGGTTCAGGAGTCGGAAACAGAGCGTTGCCCTAACATTGCCAGATTCGATTGGGATGGAATTGAGAAACCTCTTTATGTCCGCTCGCGGATTCCTGGAGACCGTTTTCAGCCACCGGGACTGGGTGGAACCAAGAAAATTAAAGATTATTTTATTGACAATAAAATACCGATCCAGATACGTAATCAAACTGCTATTTTGGCATCTGACAATGAGATATATTGGCTGATAGGGCTCTGCCCAAGTGATAAGGGGCGTGTGACCCAACATACTCGAATCATCCTGGAAGTTGAGATAAATAAAAGCTAGTACTAAGCGCCATTCGTTGCCAAGGAAAAAAGAATTATGCTACAATATGACAGACTATCTTGAGGGGAGGCGAAGATGTGGAAAAAACGCTAAAAAGCGTAGCAATTTATCTTCTAATTTTGGTTATCGCTGCCTTTGCCTACAAGCAATATAATACAAAAGAGATAAAGGTAGATACTATTCCCTACGCTACGTTCTACAGTCAGGTTGCGGAGAAGCACATCAAGGATGTGACAGTAACGGCGGGCGAGGGAGTATACAAGGTGACCGGCCATTATGCCAAGAATTATAAAAGTGGCATGGAGTTTAAAACCAACGCTGCAATAGAGGAAAAGCTCTTCGATTATTTACGATCCAACAAAGTAGCGGTCAAGGTAGAACCAATGCCTGAGCCATCGATATGGCCGAGCTTATTGACCACATTCCTACCGATCATACTGCTGGTGGGGTTCCTTATATTTATCATGCAGCAGACCCAAGGCAGTGGTAACAGAGTCATGCAGTTCGGCCGCAGTAAGGCTCGATTAATGGCGCCCGAATCTGTCAAGGTCACATTCCAGGATGTGGCGGGGGCTGAGGAGGCTAAGGAAGAACTGCAGGAAGTCATTGAGTTCTTAAAGAGTCCGGCTAAGTTCACCCAGATGGGAGCTAAGATCCCTAAAGGTGTTCTGTTGTTCGGAGCTCCTGGAACCGGCAAGACCTTGATGGCTAAAGCGGTAGCCGGTGAAGCGGGTGTGCCGTTCTTCTCCATTAGCGGTTCAGACTTTGTAGAAATGTTCGTCGGTGTTGGCGCCGCGCGTGTACGAGATTTGTTCGAACAGGCCAAGAAGAATTGTCCGTGTATCGTTTTTATTGATGAGATCGATGCTGTAGGCCGGCAAAGAGGAGCTGGCCTGGGTGGAGGTCATGATGAGCGGGAGCAGACACTGAATCAATTGTTGGTCGAAATGGATGGCTTTGCGACCAACGAAGCAATAATTGTAATAGCAGCTACCAATAGACCGGATATCCTTGATCCAGCATTATTGAGGCCGGGTCGATTCGATCGTCATATAGTCATAGATAGACCAGATGTTAAAGGTCGCCAGGCGATTTTGGATGTTCATGTTCGTAATAAACCGCTGGACGATGACATCAAGTTAGAGGTTCTGGCCAAAAGGACCCCTGGTTTTACCGGTGCGGACCTGGCCAATATGGTCAATGAAGCGGCATTGCTGACTGCCCGCCGCAATAAGCAAAAGATCGGCATGCGGGAGATGGAAGAAGCCGTCGAGCGCGTTATTGCTGGCCCGGAGAAGAAGAGCCGAGTCATTTCGGAGAAGGAAAAACGGCTGGTAGCCTATCACGAAGCCGGTCATGCAGTAGTCAGCTATTATTTGGATTCATCGGATAGGGTTCATAAGATATCAATCATTCCTCGCGGTCGAGCTGCCGGATATACACTGCAACTGCCCGAGGAAGACCGCAAGTTTGAGACCAAGAGCCATTTGTTGGATGAGGTCGTAACCTTATTGGGCGGCCGAGTAGCCGAGTGTCTAGTGCTAAACGAGATCAGTACCGGGGCTCAAAATGACTTGGAGCGGGCGACCGGCATTGTACGCCGGATGATCACTGAATACGGTATGTCAGAAGAACTCGGACCTCTGACCTTCGGGCACAAAGAAGAGGAAGTATTCCTGGGCCGCGATATTGGCCGGGACCGCAACTACTCTGATGCTATAGCTTATGCCATTGACAAGGAAGCCCGTAACTTTGTTGAAGTGTGTTACGAAAAAGCGAAAGAACTTCTGACCAAGGGGACGGACCGGCTGCATGCAGTTGCCGAGCGTCTCATGGTAGATGAGATTCTTGACGGTGAGGATTTTGAAAAGATAATGGGCGAAGGGGTTACCAAGGAGGAAGTATAGCTTGGAAAGAACTTTCGTAATGGTAAAGCCTGACGGGGTACAGCGCGGCCTCATCAATGCCGTGATTGGAAAGATCGAGAACAAAGGGTTTCGCCTGGTGGCCATGAAGATGATGCAGATTTCTGAGGCTCTGGCGAAACAGCACTATGCTGAGCATAAGGACAAGTCATTCTTTCCGGAGCTGGTGGAATTCATAACCTCAGCTCCGGTTGTCGCTATGGTCTGGGAAGGTTCTGGAGTCACTGGCTCCGTACGGCAGATAATGGGTTCCACCAACCCGCTTGATGCTGCACCGGGAACCATCCGCGGCGACCACAGTGTCTTCATCTCTAAAAATGTGGTCCATGGTTCGGACTCGCCTGAGTCTGCGAAGCGTGAGATAGCGCTTTTCTTTCAGGATCACGAAATTCTTAGTTACGAACGCTCTTTCGACCAGTGGATTTTCTAGGTAAGTCAATTTAATAGTAGTTGTTAGGGGTTATTTCTAGAGGGAGGGTCACAGCATGAAAAGTGATGTCGAAATTGCCCAGGAAGCACACCTTGAGAGGATCGAAACGATAGCTCAAAAGGCTGGTTTATTAGAAGAGGAGATCGAACCGTACGGCAGGTATAAGGCCAAAGTATCACTATCTGCTATGCAGCGTCTGGCCAACCGACCGCAGGGTAAATTAATACTGGTAACGGCAATCACTCCTACACCGGCTGGCGAGGGCAAGACCACTACCACCATTGGCCTGGGTCAAGCTCTGAACAAACTGGGCAAGAACGCCATCGTGGCTGTGCGCGAGCCTAGCCTAGGGCCTTGTTTTGGCTTGAAAGGCGGCGCTACAGGTGGGGGTTATGCCCAGGTTGTGCCGATGGAAGACATCAACCTGCACTTCACAGGCGATATTCATGCTGTGGGGACCGCCCACAACCTTCTGGCTGATCTGCTGGATAACAGCTTGTATTTTGACAACCCACTTAAGATTTCATCAAACAAGATAAAATGGCCTCGAGTAGTAGACCTGAATGATCGTTTTTTACGCAATGTAGTGCTGGGGCTAGGGGGCCAGGTCCATGGCATTCCGCTGGAGTCAGGCTTTGACATCACTGTTGCTTCCGAGGTCATGGCCTGCCTATGTCTGGCCCGTGATCTGATGGATTTGAAAAAGCGACTGCAGAAAATAATAGTAGCTTATTCCGAAGAAGGCCATCCCATAACAGCTGATGACGTGAAAGCAGTGGGATCAATGACGGTCCTGTTAAAGGATGCGGTCAAGCCTAACCTGGTACAGACTCTGGATAACACACCGGCTCTGGTGCATGGGGGTCCATTTGCTAACATTGCACATGGCTGTTCCAGTGTGACTGCCACTGAGATGGGGTTGAAACTAGCTGATTATACTATAACCGAGGCGGGTTTCGGTGCCGATCTGGGTGCGGAAAAATTTATGGACCTTAAATGTAGGATACTAGACAGAGGGCCGGATACAGTTGTTGTCGTAGCTTCGGCACGGGCTTTGAAAATGCACGGGGGTCTGCCTAAGAACATGCTGTCGACCGAGGATGTGAACGCCATCAAAAAAGGCTTGGCCAACCTACAGAAACATGTGGAGAACATGAAGAAGTATGGAGTGCCGGTGGTGGTTGCCTTGAACCGTTTCCCCACCGATACCGATGCGGAAATCGCTGCGGTTAAGGAAGCCTGCCAAACGATGGGTGTGAGATTCGCTCTCTCAACCGTTTGGGGTGAGGGAGGAGCAGGCGGTGTGGAGCTTGCTGAGCAGGTGCTCAAGGCAGTAGAAGAAAAGGCTGATTTCTCTTATCTTTACGAACTTGATCAGCCGATATCTGCCAAAATAGATATTATTGCCCGGGAAATTTATGGTGCTGACGGGGTCGACTACTCAGCAGCTGCACTAAAATCGATAGCAGAAATCGATAGACTGGGATATAGTGAACTGCCGGTGTGTGTAGCCAAGACCCAGTATTCCATAAGCGATGACCCAGCACGTTTGGGACGACCGCAGGACTTCCGGGTTAGTGTTCGCGATGTGAAGCTGTCAGCCGGTGCAGGCTTCGTGGTGCCGCTAATGGGCAACATCCTGACCATGCCTGGTCTGCCTAGAGTTCCAGCCGCATACCAGATCGACATTGATGAGCAGGGCCGGATCAGCGGGCTGTTTTAGTGATGCCAGGTTACCAAACATACAAAATTGATAATGAAATGAAGGCTGAGTTTAGGTCTGTGCTCAAGCTCCCGCGTAACCGTGAGCTGGTCATCGGAGAGCGCACCTTGATAATGGGAATCTTGAACACTACTCCCGACAGCTTTTCGGATGGCGGCCGATTCTTCAGCCTGAATGATGCCCTGGCCCGTGCCCACCAGATGGTGAAAGAAGGGGCAGATATCATCGACATCGGAGGTTTTTCCACCCGGCCAGGAGCGCAGGAAGTGTCTGCGGAAGAGGAAATTGCTCGGGTTTTACCGGTAATAAAGGAAATGCGTAAGGAGTATAATGGACCAATTTCAATAGATACCTTCAGATCTGAAGTAGCAGAAGCTGCGATCAAGGCAGGGTCTGATATAGTAAATGACGTCAGCGGATTAAAATATGATCCGCGCCTGGCCCGGGTCGTCGCGGAAGCTGGGTGTCCGGTGATAGTGATGCACAACAAACTCGACAAGGAATACCGGGATATAATGGCTGAGGTCATTGGAGAACTTGAAGAGAGTGTACATATTGCAAGAGAAAACGGTATAGCTGATAGTCAAATAGTAATTGATCCGGGCATCGGTTTTGGTAAGACTCCTGAACAGAACCTGATAGTAATAAAAAATCTAGCCGAGCTTCTGGCGCTGGGCAAACCCGTTCTACTGGGTGTTTCGCGCAAGAGTTTTATCGGTAAGATAACCGATCTGCCGCCTGGCGAGCGTCTGGAAGGTTCACTGGCGTCGGCAGTGATGGGTGTAATGAATGGTGTCTCTATCCTGCGGGTCCATGATGTCAAGGAAACCAAACGAGCGGTGGCTGTAGTGGATGCCATAATGAGGGCGTGATCATATGGACAGAATAATCCTAAAGGGTTTGACTTTCATGGGCCATCTCGGTATTACCGAAGACGAACAGGCTCAGCCTCAGCCCATCATGATCGACATTTTGATGCAGTGTGACCTGCATCCAGCGGGGCTCAGTGATCAAATATCAGATACAGTCAACTACCACCTGGTATACGAGCGGGTCAAGGCGCTAGCAGAAGAAAAGCGTTTTAATTTGATCGAGGCACTAGCAGAAGAGATCGCTGCGCATATCCTAGTGGTAGAAAAGAAAATCAGAACGGTAGAAGTGAAGATAAAAAAGATAAGTCCACCGATAGATGGCCAGTACGAATACTTTGGGGTCAGTATCGAGAGGACTCGTGATGACTAGAGCTTATATCGGACTGGGCAGCAATTTAGGGAAATGTGAACAGAACCTGAGCCAGGCGCGAGAACTATTGGCAATAATTCCGCGCAGCAGGGCAGTCAAGTTCTCATCTGTTTATCGAACCGCTCCATGGGGCAAGGTAGATCAGCCCGATTTCTTTAACCAGATTGGGATCATTGAGACGGAACTCGGGGCTCAGGAATTGCTGACAGCTCTGCTGGGGATTGAAAAAGTCATGGGCCGTGAGCGTTTTGAAAAATGGGGGCCGCGCCTAATAGACCTAGATATTCTGCTTTTTGGCGATGATATAATAGATGGACCCGAACTCAAAGTTCCCCATCCCTATTTAGAGTCTAGAGCATTTGTTATAGTGCCTTTGTTGGAGATAGAACCTGAGTTGATCCTCCCCGGTGGAAAGGCATTAAAAGAGGTCGTAAAAAGCCTAGCCAAAAGCGAATTGGAAGGTTGTATATTAAATATTTCCATGATAAAATAAATAGGCATAATTGAATGGTCGGAAAATTTAGGATTCTCCCGCCGGAATCTGTTTGAATCCGCTTGTATCCTTGGTGACCAAGACGGGGAAAATGAGCGGTGTCAGGACGTTCGGGCACTGTTCACAAGGAGGTTTTCCAATTGAGGAAGATCGGCATTATTGGGGCGGGAGTTGTAGGAACGGCTGTAGGGGTAATTCTCTCATCTAAAGGTTATGAGATTACGGGAGTTTGTGATATAAATCCCGAATCTACAGAATACCTGGCCGAGAGAACAGGTGCTTTGATATGCCGGACCCCACAAGACGTTGCTCGCTCGTCGGAGATTCTTTTTGTTACAACCAGTGACGCGATTATTGGTGAAATAGTCAATGCTGTGGCGCGGGCTGAGAGCTTCAACCGGCAGCAGCTTGTCATTCATATGAGTGGAGCTTTGACTTCAGATGTTCTAGCGCCGGCTAAGATGTTCGGCGCCTTTACTGTGTCCGTGCATCCCATGCAGTCATTTGCTGGTGTAGAGCAGGCGATTCAGAATTTACCCGGTTCGGTTTTCAGTATAGAGGGTGACCAGGAAGCGCATGATCTGGCTTCAAAATTAGTTGAGGACTTGGACGGCGATTACTTTTTCATCGACAAAAAAGATAAGCCTCTGTACCATGCAGGGGCATGTGTCGTTTCCAATTATTTAGTGACCCTGATCGACGTGGGGTTGCAGCTCTTGGAATCGACCGGTATTCCGCGCCAAAAGGCGCTTAAAGCATTTTTACCCTTGATCAATGGCACGTTGAGTAATGTTGAAAAGATAGGGATCCCTAAGGCCTTGACTGGGCCAATTGCCCGTGGTGATATAATGACGGTGCTTAAACACCTGGACAGCATGACTGAAAACGCACCGGAGTTAAAGAAGATCTACAGCTGGCTGGGGTATTATACGGCGGATGTTGCTGCTGCCAAGGGTACTATCGACCAGGCGGCTATGGATAAATTCAAGCAGGTGTTTTTACGCGAACTAGCGGGTCGCAGACGGGCCCGAGCTGGGGGTGAATAAAATGAGTAAAATTACTACAGCTGTTTTGAAGGAAAAAAAGCTCAAGGGAGAGAAAATAACCATGCTGACCGCGTATGATTACGCGACAGCTATGGCAGTCGATCAGGCGGGCATCGATGTGATACTGGTCGGAGACAGTCTGGGCAATGTCATATTGGGCTATGAGAACACCCTGGCGGTTACGATGGAAGACATGATCCATCATACAAAGGCAGTCAGCCGGGGAACTAAGAATTCGATGGTGGTAGGGGATATGCCCTTTTTGTCCTACCACATCACGATACCGGAAGCGGTCAGAAATGCGGGCCGTTTTGTGCAGGAAGCTGGTGCTCATGCGGTTAAGCTGGAAGGCGGACAGGAGAGGGTCGATACGATCAAAGCGATCATCGATGCACAGATCCCGGTGATTGGCCATATCGGTCTGACACCGCAGTCGGTAAACCAGTTCGGCGGATTTAAGGTTCAGGGACGAGATCTGGAAACAGCTAAGAAACTGATCAATGATGCGATCGCGTTGGATAGAGCGGGTGTGTTTTCTATAGTCTTAGAAGGTGTACCAGCTGCCCTAGCAGCAAAAATCACCCAGGAAGTGGCGGTACCCACGATCGGAATCGGAGCCGGTGCGGGGTGTGATGGTCAGGTGTTGGTCATCAATGATCTGCTGGGCTTGAATCCGGGCCATGTGCCTAAGTTTGTTAAAAAGTTTGCTGAGCTTTATCCACTCATGGTACAGGCCATTGAGGCGTACAAGGATGAGGTGGAAAAAGGGACATTCCCTGCGACAGAACATTGTTATACGATCAAAGACGAAATACTGGAGAAGCTTTACTAAGGGGTAGAAACGAGCGGTGAAAGTTATCAACAAACCCGGTGAGATGCAGGAATGGAGTAATGCTCGCCGGTTAGAGGGCAAGAGAATAGGGGTAGTGCCGACTATGGGCTACCTGCATGAAGGACACATAAGCCTGGTTAAGCAAGCCAAGGAATTATGCGACTGTCTAGTCGTTACCATATTCGTTAACCCCACTCAGTTTGGGGTGGGCGAGGACTTTGAAAAATACCCGCGAGATCTATCAAGGGATTTGGAATTGGTACAAAAGGAAGGAGTTGATATCGTTTTTGCCCCCGCAGTTCAGGATATGTATCCTGTTGGTTACGGGACATTTGTAGAGACCAGCGGTTTGGATGACAAACTGTGTGGGAGATCGAGACCGGGACATTTCCGGGGAGTCACCACTGTGGTCAGCAAATTGTTCAACATTTGTCTACCTGACGTTGCGGTTTTCGGGCAAAAAGACGCCCAGCAGGTAATGATTATCGAAAAGATGGTAAGAGATCTGAATTTTCCTGTAAGGATTGTAAGGGGTGCTACAGTCAGGGAGCATGACGGGCTGGCCAAGAGCAGCCGTAATACCTATCTCACCCCTGAGCAGAGACAAACAGCGACCATTCTATACAAGAGTTTGCTGTTAGCTCAGAAGATGATACACGAAGGCAATCTCGATCCTGTGAGCGTAAAAGGATCTATGATTGAACTTCTTAGCCAGGTACCCGCAGTCAAAATCGATTATGTGGAGATTTTGGATGGACGGGACTTGAGTGAAATCGTTGAGATCAATGACCTGGTATTGATTGCTCTGGCTGCTAAAGTTGGCAGCACCCGACTGATTGATAACCTGCTTGTGGAGGTGTAACCGTGTTTCGCACAATATTGAAGTCCAAAATTCATCGGGCTACCGTTACGGACGCGAACCTTAATTATGTAGGTAGTATCACCATCGATACCGCCATTATGGAAGCGGCCGAGATCCTACCTAACGAAAAGGTACAGATCGTTAATAATAACAACGGTGCGCGGTTTGAAACATACGTTATCGAAGGACCCCGGAACTCCGGTGTGGTCTGCCTGAACGGTGCGGCAGCCAGGTTGGTTCAGCCGGGCGATATCGTGATAATCATTACTTATGCCATGATGTCCGATGAAGAGTCAAGAACCCATGAACCCTACCTAGTCTTTGTTGACGAGAAAAATATGATTACCAAGGTCGCAAGAAGCCGTAAAGGATAGAAAGGACTGTTGGTAAGGCTATGCCGAATCCAATCGAATATATAGAAAAACGCCGCAGAGAATTAAATGCGGTAATACTGGCGCATTACTATCAGCGCCCAGAAATTCAGGATATTGCTGACTTTGTCGGTGATTCACTGCAGCTGGCTAGAGAAGCCTCTAGGACCGATGCCAGCGTGATCGTCTTCTGCGGTGTCAGTTTTATGGGGGAGACTGCTAAAATCGTGAATCCAGACAAGCTGGTTCTATTGCCGGAGCCGGAAGCAGGCTGTCCGATGGCGGACATGATCACGGCTGAAAAACTGCGGAACTGGAAAGCATCTTATCCAGGTTCTACTGTTGTCTGTTATGTAAACAGCTCAGCCGAGGTGAAGGCGGAGAGCGATATTTGCTGTACCTCATCCAACGCTCTAAAAGTAGTGGAATCTATATCAGCTGACAGCCAGATACTTTTCGTGCCTGATCAAAATCTCGGTGATTTTGTGGCTAAGAAAACTGGGCGTAATATGATAATGTGGAAGGGTTTTTGTCCTACGCACCATCATGTGAAGCCCGAGGATCTGTTGGAGCAGAAAAGGCGACACCCTAATGCTCCTGTGATCGTACATCCCGAGTGCCGTCCCGAGGTAGTCGCAGTCGCTGATGAGGCATTGTCGACCGGGGGGATCGTAAAATATGTGAATGACAGTAATGCCTCCGAATTCATTATTGGTACTGAGGAGGGGCTGTTGCACCACTTGAGAAATAGTCATCCTGAGAAAAAGTTTTATCTGGCCCGCGATGAATTCCTCTGCCCTAACATGAAGCTAACGAATTTAGATAAACTGGTCTGGGCTATGGAAACACTCGAACCTGCCGTAGAAGTACCTGAAGACATACGCATCAAAGCCTATCATGCCGTCGAGAGAATGCTCCAGATCGGTTAATAACAGCGGAAAGAATGGGATAACATGCTGACCACCAGATATATTGCGAACCTGGACCGGGATTTGCCTGTCGTCAAGACCGATTTTTTAATAATCGGCAGCGGGATCGCTGGTTTGTTTACAGCGCTTAAGGCTTCCCAATTGGGTGAAGTGGTGGTTCTGACCAAGAAAAGCATTAAGGACTCCAATACCGGTCTGGCTCAGGGGGGTATTGCGGCAGCTGTTCATGAAGAGGATTCGCCATTTCTGCACCTGGAGGACACGCTGGAGGCAGGGGCCGGTTTGTGTGACATCGAAGCAGTACAGATCCTGGTTACTGAGGGCCCGGCGCGGGTCAAAGAGTTGATCGAACTGGGAGCTCATTTTGATACTGTCAACGGTTCTGTGGCCTTGACCAGGGAAGCTGCCCATAGCAAGGCTCGCATCCTGCATGCTGCTGATGCCACTGGCGAGGCTATTAGGCAGGCACTGGTAGAGGGCTGTGAAAAGGAAGCTGCTATTACTGTAAAAGAAAATCAATTCTTAATAGATTTGCTGGAGCTAGATGGCGAGTGCCAGGGGGCAGTAGTTATGGACGCATCTGATGGCAGCAAACAGGTATACCTGGCCCGGGTAACCATAATCGCCACTGGTGGGGTAGGTCAAATATTTAAAAATACAACTAATCCTGATATTGCAACTGCCGATGGCATGGCAGCTTGTTACCGAGCCGGTTGTGAACTGGAGGATATGGAGTTTATTCAGTTTCATCCGACAGCACTGGCGGTCGGCAATGCTCGGCAGAGGTTTCTCATTTCGGAAGCGGTGCGGGGAGAGGGAGCTTACCTTTTGAACAAGCAAGGGGAAAGATTTATGTCCCGGTACCACTCGCTGAATGAACTGGCACCTCGCGATGTGGTGGCCAGGGCGATTTGGAACGAAATGAATGTAAGCGGCGAGGACCAGGTCTTTCTGGATGTTCGCCACATGAACAGCGCGGTGGTGCGCTTTCCCAACATCTATCGTACCTGTCTTAGTTACGGCATTGATTTTACAAAGGACCTGGTCCCGGTATTTCCAGTAGCTCATTTTATGATGGGTGGAGTTAAGACCAACCCCGATGGTGAGACCAGGGTCTATGGCCTGTATGCCTGTGGTGAGGTGGCTTGCAGCGGGGTGCATGGTGCTAATCGTCTGGCCAGCAACAGCCTGCTGGAAGGTATAGTATTCGGACAGAGAATAGTCGAGTCCTCACAGCCCACTATCTATCGTAAGACCATTAAAGCCGATGAGGTCATAGCCAATTACCTTACCGGCGAGCGTCCACAGGTAGTAAGTGGAGGCCTGTCTCCAGCAGAAGTCTGGAAAGAACTGCAGGAAACCATGAGTGAGCAAGTAGGTATCATAAGAAACGAAGACAAGCTTAAAGCCGCAGCACATAAGCTGGACGAGCTGAGCCGCAACCTAAGTCAGGGCGACGATGAGCTGCTATATTATCAGGTCATAAACATGCTGACCGTGGCTCGGGTCATGGTCCAAGGGGCCCTGTGGCGCAAGGAGAGCCGGGGCGCGCATTACCGAGAAGACTACCCCGATAGGGATGACATAAGGTGGAATAAACACATGACCTTTACTAACTGGTAGGAGGTTGTTTTATGAATTATTTTGAAGTGGATGACATCATCAAACGGGCGCTAAAGGAAGATATCGGGTATAAGGATATCACTACCGATAACCTGATACCGCCCGAACACCAATCGATGGGAGTTATTTATGCCAAACAGGCTGGTGTGGTAGCCGGTGTGTATGTTGCCAAAAGAACTTTTGAACTGATGGATCCGACTGTGCAGTTCGAGGTGCTTAAGGAAGATGGGGAACTGGTGCGCGAAGGCGAGGAAATCGCCCGGGTTACCGGTCTGACAAGAACTCTTCTAACTGGTGAACGGGTGGCGTTAAACTTTATCCAGCGGATGTCTGGCATAGCTACCCGTACTTATGATCTGGTGGACCGCATAAGACATTTCCCGGTGACTATTGTTGATACGCGCAAGACAACTCCCGGCATTAGGATCCTGGAAAAGTACTCAGTGCGAGTGGGCGGTGGGCGTAATCATCGTTTTGGACTATTTGATGGGGTTCTGATCAAGGATAATCATATTCGCACTGCCGGCGGCATCAAAGAAGCCGTTTCTGCAGTCCGCAAACACATCCAGCACCTGACCAGGGTGGAAGTTGAAGTGGAGAGTTTGGATGAACTGCGCGAAGCTCTGGAGGCCGGGGCTGATGTGATCATGCTCGATAATATGGATGTGGAAATGATGAGGGAAGCGGTGAAGATCGCTAATGGTAAGGCGATTCTCGAGGCTTCGGGGGGGATCACCGCAGAGTCCCTGGTGGAAGTAGCCAAAACCGGAGTCGACCTTATCTCTATAGGTGGGCTGACTCATTCCGCGACCGCATTGGACATAAGCTTCGACATCATAAAAGCTAGTAAATAAAACATATTTCGAAGGGGCTATATTCGTGAAAACACGTGATATATCATATGCTGCTATGTTTACTGCGGCTATGGTGGTGGTTTCGATTTTTTCCAGGTTTGTGCCTCTGCCGGTAGGTGGTGTACCTTTCAGCCTACAGCCGCTGGTGGTTTACCTGGTTGGTGGCCTTTTAAATAAGCGGACTGCCGTACTCAGCATGTCAGCCTATGTGTTGCTAGGGTTGATTGGTATTCCGGTCTTTACCAGCGCACCTTTTGGCGGGATCGGATACGTGATGTCGCCGACCTTTGGATTCCTTATAGGGTTCATATTAGCTGCATGGTTGATGGCTATGACATTGGAGCGGACTGGCCGTACAGTCCCTGGTTATTTGCTGGCCTGTGGAGTGGGTTTGCTGGTGATCTATCTAGTGGGGCTGCCATATCTATACATGATACTTAACTTCTACCTCGGTAAAGCAGTAAGCATTGCCGGGGTCATGAAAATCGGATTGATTCCCTTTATAGGACTTGACCTCATCAAAGCCGGGGTAGCGGCTATTGTTTGTTATGCTGTACGGGCCCGAATCTATCCGCTAGGTGATGCTGCGTAGATCGTGGAAAGACGGAGTGTAAAGGATGACGCTTAAGATCACTGACATAAATGGTATCAAGGTCGGAGTAGCTCAGAATTTCGAAGCTATGACAGGCTGTACAGTGATATTAGCCGAAAATGGCGCTACTTGTGGTGTAGATGTTCGTGGAGGAGCTCCGGGAACCAGGGAAACTGACTTGCTGGACCCGGTCAACACGGTGGATACTGTGCATGCCATAGTGCTGTCCGGGGGTAGTGCTTATGGGCTGGAATGTGTCCATGGAGTTATGCAGTATTTAGAGGAACACGGCCGAGGCCTATTTACCGGCAAGACGGTGGTTCCTATCATACCGGCAGCGGTGATCTTTGACCTTAATGTGGGCGATCACCGGGTGCGGCCAGATAAGACCATGGGTTATGAAGCGGCCTGTAATGCCGGAACTGATGTGCCGGAAGGCAACTTCGGAGCCGGTACTGGGGCTACAGTAGGCAAGCTAAAAGGATATGATAACTGCACCAAAGGCGGGCAGGGAACATTTGCTACCAAACTGCCCAATGGCTTGATTGTGGGTGCATTAGTGGTAGTCAATGCTTTTGGAGACGTGGTGGACCCCGAAGATGGGCGTATCATTGCCGGTGTTCAGGGTTCCAGCGAAGGAGGCTTTGTGTCTACCGTAAAACAGCTTAAAGATGTCCTAACGCAAATGCCTGGTTTGGTAGAGAATACAACGCTAGCCGTTATAGTGACCAATGCGCGGCTCAACAAAGCACAATGTAAGAAAGTGGCGCAAATGGCCCACAACGGTCTAGCTCATACCATAAAACCGGTCCATACCATGTGGGATGGCGATTCCGTTTTTACATTAGCCACGGGAGAAATCGAAGTCGATGCCAACATGGTAGGGGTCTTAGCTCAGGAAGTGCTGGCTGAGGCGGTCATTCGAGCTGTAAAATCGGCGGAATCGACCGGCTGTATAAAATGTTCACAAGAGATATGTACCATAGAGGGGGCATCGGAATGATACTGGTTTTAGATGTAGGCAATTCCAACATCGTTGCAGGAGTATATGAGGGAAAACAGCTTCTGACACATTGGCGGCTGCGGACCGACCGGCTGCGTACAGCTGATGAATATGGTCTTATGCTGATGGGGCTGTTCGGCCATACGCGCATAAATCCAGCCCACATCAAGGCATCAGTTATTGCCTCAGTAGTTCCTCCTTTAATGAGCGAACTTGAATATATGCTGGAGAAGTATTTCGGCAGCAAACCCCTGGTAGTGGAACCAGGGGTAAAGACTGGTCTTTCGATCAAGTACGAAAATCCCCGTGAAGTGGGCGCGGACCGGGTGGTCAATGCGGTCGCGGCTTTTGAGAAATACGGTGGGCCACTGATCATTGTTGATTTTGGAACAGCAACGACCTTCTGTGTGATCAATGAAGACGGTGAATACCTGGGCGGTGCTATTGCTCCTGGTATTGGTATTTCTACCGAAGCTTTGTTCCAGCGCACTGCCAAACTCCCGCGTGTGGAGCTGGAGAAGCCGCGCACGGTGATCGGCAAGAACACCATCACCAGTATTCAATCTGGAATCGTATATGGTTTTGTGGGCCAGGTCGATGGCATCATCAAACACATAAAAGACGAACTGTCGTGGGATTTTAGAATCATAGCGACAGGCGGATTAGCTGAATTGATAGCCCGCGAGTCCGAGTATATCCAGACAGTTGACCCCTTCCTGACCCTGGAAGGCTTATTGATGATTTATGAAAAAAACACCAATGGACAGGGATAAAAATTTGTTTGCTATTGGCTATCTAGTTTTCGAAAATCGAGTGATAATGGCCCCGATGGCCGGAATCACCGACAAGGCATACCGGATCATTGCCGGAGAGATGGGATGCGGCCTGACTTTTACCGAAATGGTAAGCGATCAGGCCCTTATTTATGAGAACCGCAAAACCCTGGCCATGCTGGATATCGACAACGAGCCGGCACCGCTAGCCGTGCAGATTTTCGGTTCCTCACCTGATACCATGGCTCGAGCTGCCGAGAAGGTGGTCGAACACGGCGCCCAAGTCGTCGATATAAACATGGGCTGTCCGACCCCCAAGATCGTTAAGAATGGCGAAGGTTCGGCCCTTATGCGCGATCTGTCACGCGCTCGCCAGGTCATACAGGCGGTCATTAAGGCGGTAACTGTTCCGGTGACTGTTAAGATGCGCAAAGGATGGGATGACGCCAGTGAAACCTATCTGGATCTGGGGCGTATTGCCGAGGAAGAGGGAGCCTCCGCCGTAACTCTGCATGCACGGACCCGGGAGCAGTTTTTTTCCGGCTCGGCAGATTGGCTGGCTATTGCCCGATTAAAACAAACCGTTTCTATCCCGGTCATCGGTAATGGTGATATTTATGAAGCCGCGGACGCACAGCGCATGATCGAGACGACCGGCTGTGATGCGGTGATGATCGGGCGCGGCTGTTTAGGCAATCCTTTCATATTCACTGAAGCCACAGCAATTCTAAATGGCCGAGAACTACCGGCACCGCTTACTATTGAAGAAAGATTCAACATGGCCCTGCACCATTTCGATCTGGTGGCTGAGTTCAAGGGTATGGACAAAGCCATATCTGAGATGCGTAAACAATTTGCCTGGTATCTGAGAGGGATCCCGGGAGCTGCCCGGGCCCGCCAGGAGATCAACCAGGCTCTGACTCGCCAGGAGATCGCCGCAATATTGTCACAGCTAGCCCAACGTTAACCCCCCTATATTTGCTCGCCTTGATTAGACAAATTCAGAGTGATAAAATAGCATAAAAGTTGTGAACAAAATTGTACACAAGAGGAAAGCTTATGAATTTTATGCGTATTCAGGACAAGATGATCAGCCGGGAGAAGATCATGACCGAGATCAACCGTATCTTGGAGCTGCGGGCTCAGGGGTTTTCCCAGCAGGATGTAGCTGAACGGGTAGGGATCGATCGGACTTTTATTTCACGCCTGGAGACACTGGGGGAGATCCGCAAAGGACAGACCATTGCGGTCATTGGTTTCCCTGTGCAAAACAAAGAAGAGATCGTGGAATTTCTGGCTCGTGAAGGAGTCGACTATGTTAATATACTCACGGAAAAGGAAAGGACCGATTATGCTAATAGCAAGACCGGAGCTGAGCTGCTGAATGAGATCATGGATATAATCGCGAAGATAAGGAAGTTTGATGTGGTAGTCTTGCTGGCTTCTGATTTTAGACTGAATATGATGAAAGGTCTGTTAGATAACGAAGTGATCTCCATTGAGATCGGGTCATCACCGCTCAAAGAAGATAAACCTGTAGATCTTCAGGAGCTGCAGCAAGTCCTAAGGACGGTCAAAAGTGCGAGAAAACGTTCGCGGGCACAGGTTGGGAGGACATCGCAATGAAGCATGTAGTAAGTGTAAGCCTGGGTTCATCGAAAAGAAATCACTCGGTTGAGGCAGAATTTCTGGGTGAACAATTCAAAATCGAACGAATAGGCACCGATGGCAACTGGGATAAAGCCCTGGGGCTGATTCGAGAACTGGATGGCAAGGTTGATGCCTTTGGTATGGGAGGTATCAGCCTTTATGTTTATGCAGGAGATAATAAGTGGGTGCTTAGGGATGCCAAGAAGCTCCTGGCGGAAGCCAAAAAGACACCTATGGTGGACGGGGGCGGGATCAAGAATGTTCTCGAACGGCAAAGCATGGAGTGGGCAGCTCGCGAAGGCTTGATCGATTTCCAAGGCAAGAAAGCTCTTATGGTTTGTGCTGTTGACCGGCCGGGCATGGCCAAGGGTCTGGTCGATCTGGGTTGTGATACGGTTTTCGGAGATTTGATCTATGCTCTGGGAATTCCTGTGAGAGTGCGCTCGCTTAAGACGGTAGCGGCGATAGCTTATATCATGGCCCCAATCGTGGTCAATATGCCGTTTGACAAGCTCTATCCGACCGGGGAAAAACAAGATGTCATAATTCCGAAGTTTGCCAAGTATTATTATGAAGCGGACATTATCACCGGGGACTTCCTGTATATTCGCCGGTATCTGCCGGATAATCTGGACGGCAAGATCATTATTACTAATACCACGACCAAGGAAGATCTCCAGCTTCTGAAAGAACGGGGGGTTAAGCTGCTTCTTACTACAACTCCCGAAATGGAGGGTGGCCGCTCATTTGGCACCAACGTGATCGAAGCGGCTGTTGTTTCATTAATAGGCAAACCGGCTGATAAGATAACCCAGGATGACTATAATAAGGTACTCAAAGAACTTGATCTGAAGCCGGGGGTAATACATTTAAACTAAAAAGGTGGGTATTTGAAACATTTTAGCTTGCTGAGCTTTGCGGATCAAGAGCACCGGGGGATTCTGTCAAGACCAGGGATCTTGAACAGGATAGCTCCGGTTTTTTTGCATCCCCGCCCTAAAAAGGATCTCCATATCAAGGGTCTAGGGCTGACCGGAACCCAGTTGATGATCCCCATGGGGACCGGCAACTGGCAGAGTCTATCGGATAGGAATAAGATCAGTATGGCGGCGAAGGCCCGTCAGGTAGCCCTGGATAAGCTGGAAACACCTAATATCTTGGTAAGCCGGGGCGGGACGGAACAGGAATTGATGGAACCCGGTGACCGCAATGGTGACTATTTTGTCAGTGCCTTGACGTCCAAGCTAGCTGGACACTGGCTGGAGAAGGCCGATGCTAAGAGAGTGATCGTGGCGGGCGATGATACGCTGACGGCTGTGGCCGCTTTGCTGATAGCCGACAGATACCGAATCCCAGTCATATGGCAAAGTCTGCACCCGGAAAAGCACGAAGTTACAGTCAGCCGAGCTTTGTACCGCCATGGTATTCCTATTTCATTGATGCCCTTTGACCCTGCTGGGTGGAAAAAGACCGATCTGGCTCTGAATTTACATGAATACTATGCGCAGATGGGGGCAAGATACGGTTCGGGCTGTAAAGTGGATCTCTCTAACAGCAGCTCGGGGCATGCCCCAGAGTTGGAAAACGAATTAAGCGAGCAGGGAATTAATCCCAGCCTGGCTTATTTGTCACCGGTTTTGGAGTGGGTCTTATTGGACGATCGTGATACTACAGGGCTGTCCGAATGGGAAATTGTGCATGATGCAGAACAAAAGGGAGATGCTGTGTGGGACTATTTCCTTGACAACTGAATCCCTCGTTCATATAATACTTTAAAGGATTTTCTAAATCTAACTCGAATAGTATATTATCGCGCGTCATTGAAGCAGTGGCTTCGTTTTTTTGTTGCCCAATTCAAAGATTTAAGGGAGAGATAGGATGACTGAGAAGGAAGTAATTCTAACTAAAGCCGGCTTGAAGAAGCTGGAGGACGAACTGGAGACCTTTAAAACTGTCAAGCGCCGCGAGGTTGCTGAGAGAATCAAGCAGGCCATCGAGTTCGGTGACATATCCGAGAACTCGGAATACGAAGATGCGAAAAACGAACAAGCCTTTATCGAAGGCCGCATCATGTCCCTCGAAAAGACTCTTCGCAACGCCAGGCTCATTGAAGAAGAGGATATCCACACCGATCACGTTTCCCTGGGATCAAAAGTTGAAATAGAAGACGTAAAAACCGGCCAGAAGAAAGAGTTTACTATCGTCGCTTCCGCTGAGTCCAATCCTAAGGAACGTAAGATTTCCGATGAATCTCCTGTTGGGCGCGCGATTATCGGAAAAACCATTGACACTGAGGTCGAGGTACAAGTCCCGGCCGGCAAGATCAAATACCGCATCGTCAAGATCGAGAAGTAACAGGGAGGTCCTACCTTTGTCGGAACCGGAATATAACGAACTTATACAAATTAGATTAAACAAATTGGATGAACTTAGAAGCAAAGGCGTCGAACCATATGGCGGGCGCTATGAGCGTAATGCTATGGCTCAGGATATCTTTGACAATTTTGATACCATGGAAGGGCAGACAGTTAGAATTGCCGGTCGTATCATGGCCAAAAGGGTCCAGGGTAAGGCCGGTTTTGCTAATTTACAGGACTTTTCCGGCAACATTCAGCTCTATTTCAAGAGCGATGACATTGGCGCAGAAGCCTACGAGAACTTCGATAAGTCAGATATCGGTGACATATTGGGCGTTGAGGGATCTGTTTTTCGCACCAAGCGCGGTGAAATATCGATCCACGTCAAGTCCTACGAATATCTGGCTAAAAGCATCCGGGCATTGCCTGAGAAATGGCACGGCTTGAAAGACGTGGAGCTGCGCTATCGCCAGCGCTACGTAGACCTGATGGTGAATCCCGAGGTGCGGCAGGTCTTTATCAATCGCAGCTTGATCATCAAATCGCTGCGCCGCTACCTGGATAACCTGGGCTTTCTCGAAGTAGAAACCCCTATGATGCAGCCGATTGCTGGGGGAGCTGCGGCTCGCCCGTTTATCACCCATCATAATGCTTTAAACATCGACCTTTTCCTGCGCATCGCCCCGGAGCTGTATCTGAAGAGACTGCTGGTGGGGGGACTGGAAAGGGTCTACGAGATAAATCGCAACTTTAGAAATGAAGGCATTTCCACCAAGCATAATCCCGAGTTCACGATGCTGGAGATCTACCAGGCTTATGCCGATTACCAGGACATGATGTCACTAACTGAGAACTTGGTACACCATGTTATCATGGAGGTCCTGGGTAGTCCGATCGTGGAATTCGAAGAGACCCAGCTCGACTTCACCCCGCCGTGGCGCCGCATCACCATGATGGATGCCATCAAGGAATATGCTGGGGTGGATCTGGAGTCAGCGACGTCAGATGAGGAAGCCCGTCAGGTAGCGCAAAGTCTTGGCCTGAATGTGGACAAGGGGACTTCCCGCGGCGAGATCATCAATGAGATTTTTGAAGAAAAGGTTGAACCGAACCTGGTGCAGCCGACCTTCATTTATAGTTACCCGGTGGAGATTTCTCCGCTGGCTAAGCGCAGCCGCGAGAACCCGCAGCTGACTGACCGCTTCGAGTTCTTCGTGATGAACCGCGAACTGGGCAATGCTTTCTCTGAGCTGAACGATCCCATCGACCAGCGCGGCCGTTTTGAACGCCAAGTGCAGAAGCGCACCCAGGGCGACTCCGAAGCCCACATGATGGATGAGGACTACATAAATGCCCTGGAGTATGGCATGCCGTCGGCTGGAGGTCTGGGCATCGGTATCGACCGCTTGGTGATGCTGCTGACAAACTCGTCTTCTATTCGCGACGTTATACTGTTCCCGACCCTGAGGCCGCTTAAGGAGTAAACGAGTTTAAATCAATGAGAAGTGATGAAACCGGTGATTGTAGTAGGCAGTCACCGGTTTTTTATACGGATAGCGAAAAAACAAACGAGCGACTTTCTGACGAGGCGAAGAAACTTTGAGACTTGGAGAGGGCTATGAAACGAGCTGCACAATAGGATGTTGTGCAGCCTGGATACTGAGGCATGGATGCCGAATATCCCGGTTCCTCGTTTCATACCGAGACAAGTCTTAAAAGTTGCAGGCGAGGAAGTCTGGAGCGAGTGGTTTTGAGCTTAATCGCTTTTCAATGTTTTTGCTAGACATGGAATTATGATCTGGTCATAATTGGAGTAAGTGCCAGAAATCTTTGGGATAGGAGGTTTCAATGCATTTTAAATACGGATTGTTTGCTTTTATACTTTTCGTTTTCGCTGCGGGCGCTGTCTTAGCATGGGCTGTGCATAGGTGGGGGAAAGCCAAAAATATAATTGAAATAACAGTGTATCTTTGTATCGCAATTTGTATTTTGATATTGGGTTATCCAATGTGTTTATCGGATGTTAAAGAACCAATAAGTGTTGATTGGGGATTCTTAGACAAATATACGTTTAACCATAATGTTAATAGTCTTCAAGAGCTAAATGATGCACTAAAAGCCAATTACAAAGGGAAAGAATATCACGTTAGTTATAGTGTATTGGGTAATCAGGAACTGCTAAAGTTGAGAGCAGAAACTAATAAAGATCAAGCCACATCCATAGAAATACAAGCTTTTTATTCTAACGATGCAGTTAGGTTATTCAGGGAACTTCAATTATTCGATCGACCTGAGATCCAAGAAATGGGTAGTAGAAGCGATAACAACTATTACTCAACCTATTTTATTAGAGCTAGATATAACAAAAGGTACACCTTGAATGATTTAGGAAGTCGAAAGATTCTACTGCAACGTAAAAATGTTATTGTAAAGATAGAGGATACTGGGAATGTAATAAAAGGTATAGCAGGTCGAAAAGATGTTGTGGAATTTATTGGCGCGGAGTTATCAAAATCGCAAGCCAATTGACACATTAGGGAATATCTTTATTCCTATACAGGAGTATTCTGGAATATATATGCATTTAACCGGCACAGGCCGGTTATTTCCCTTTTATATGCCTTTTTACGTACTTTGAAGATGCAAGGTTTTATGAAATAATGAGTATTAAGGATCAAATGCACATTGATGGGAGGGTCAGGGTTGAGAAAAGGTTTTTGGGGATTTAGTCTGGCAATAGTATTATGTCTGATACTGGCCGTGTCACCGGTTCTGGGAGCGGCAGCGATGTTTAAGGATATTGGCGCCAGCTGGGCGAAGAGTGACATCGAATATCTGGTCGGTAAAGGATGGATAACCGGCTATAGTGACGGGACCTTCAAACCGGATCAGCCAGCGACCAGAGCGGTTTTTATTACTGTTCTGATGAGGGCGCTGGGCAGCAAAGCGACAGCAAAGACTACACCTTATTTTAAAGATATGAAGAACCATTGGGCGGGCGGTTATGTGACCGAAGCCGTACAGAAGGGCATACTGGTTCCTTCGGAGTACCCCAGCGGGTTGAAGCCGGACAGCCCTATATATCGCAGTGAGGCAGCTGCCATCATGGTGCGGGCCATGGGCATGAAGCCGAATAGCGGCTCGACTGACTTCAAAGATCAAGCGGCAGTGGCTAAGAGCATGTACAAAGGTTATATCAAAGTGGCCTATGATGAGGGACTTATGTTCACCAATACCAATGGTGAATTTCGACCTCTTAATAACGTAACTCGGGCGGAAACATGTGATATGCTGGTAGCTCTGCTTCCCAAGTTGGGTTCCGCCGTTATTGCGACTCCTAAGCCTAGTACCACGACCGTTCCACCTGCCAATAGTGCGGTGTCTGGTACGTACACTTCCATAGTAGTTGGCGGCAAGCGGTTCAACATTACATCCACTCCGGTCTATGTCAAGATCGCCGGCAATGATGTACGTATCAATACACTGGGCAAAGCCGGTACTGTGTTAAAGGTCAACAATACTCATTCCATCAACCTGGACAGTGCGATAAACAACCCTGACCTGATCATTTTCAATAACCGGTATATCGTCAGCAAGTACTCAGTCATCGGTAATGATGTGGTGGTCACACCAACCAGTATGCGACTCAACACTGTCTCTATAAGTGGGCTGAAGTACAATGCCGACTATGTAAAGCTCTACATTACCGGACCACCAGTAACCAGTGTGTACCTGTCAGATGCCATAATCGTTGACCAATCATTTATCAAGATCGGTGATAAGACATACAATGTGGCCAGCGGCCAGGCGGTTCTCGCTCTGGGCGGCAAATATTTCGTGATACAGAAGATAAATATGGGCAATGGCGAGACTACTCTCGATCTGGTCGAGACCAAAGCTGTAGTGCTGGATCACCCTGAGATTTCGGACATTTCACAAATTAACCTGGGGGACGCTCAAGTCAACCTGTCTACAATAGGTACTATCAGCTTTTATGTAGATGGATACAAATATGGGCTGAATTCATCTTCCATCGATGCCTCCGGGAATATGACCATCAATGGTAAAAGCTACACTTCATCTCAGGTAGTAATGGAATTCGGTAATGTCTTTTATAAGATCGATGATTTGAAAATCGTTAACGGCAAGCTGATCTTCTATATCTCCACCAATGCATCTTTTAAAATGGCACAGATCAATGGGGCTTATCGCGATGTATCCGGGGTCAAGTTCGTCAAGGATAGCCAAACCTATGATTTCTACAATGTGATCGTCGTAAGCAAGAATGTCATCCGTATAGGCGGTGCCCAGAAAAACCTGGATGCGACTATTAAGGCTAAAATGGATAACAAGTTGTATGACATCACCGAGATCAACTATGATACTGCTCTGGACATGGTGACAATGACTATCAGTGAGTCGGCAGTGCAGAGCGATGCCAGCTTGCCGGCGAAGTATATCTTCTACTTGAACGGAGCGGTGTACCAGGATGGGGCATCGAGTGATGTGCTGCTCTATACGGATCGCTGGGTGTCATTCAGTGATATTACTGTTGCTGGACCGGCTAGATTTGTAAACAACAGTAAGTCGTACGATCTTATTGGTGCCAAAGTCAAGATCGGAGGAACAGAGTTCACCATTGTCGACACTGCCTGGCGGGGTAGGACTCTGGTGTTTGAAGTATATCTGCAGAAGGTCTAATTGATCTATTCATAAAGGCCGAATAAAAGGAGGTTGACTTTTAGAGTCGACCTCCTCAGGCTAATTACACAAGCGAATATCTGCGTTATATAAAAATCCCGTTCGATCAACGTACCTATGTACGCCTCGGTCACGGGATTTTCTTATGCCTTGATCTTTACTTTCGTCATCAGCCTGTCATTTTTATACTTACAGTAACGGAAATACGCGGCTGGTTACGCCGGGGAATACCTGCTCACGCGCCCAAATGAGATGTTCCTGCATCAGCTGGCTGGCTTCTTCATGTTTGTGTTTCAATATTAGATCAACCAGCTGCCGGTGTTGGTCACAGGCTGTTGTATGAGTTCCTGGTATTTCGAAGAGTGCTCCAGCGTATTTTTCCAGGATGATCCAGTTGGTGTGGGCTATCCTGTACAGTACGCTGCTTTTGGCGATCCTGCCTACCAACATATGGAATTCACGGTCCCATACAGCACGATTATGCGGGGTGGGAAGTTCCAAGTAGTTTAATAATTCCTTGGCCTCGTCCTCTTGTACCCTTTGGGCTGCTAGTTTAGTCATGGCACTTTCAATAAAGACCACGGCTTCATAAACATCTCTCAAGCTCTCACGGTCCAGTCCGTCTTCATAGAGGAATTGGAAGACGAGAGATTCGATACTGGATTCAGCCTGGGTATTAACAAATGCGCCTTCACCCTGGCGGATATCCACCACCCGCATCACTTCCAATATGCGCAAAGCCTCGCGAACGGTGGAGCGGTTAACGTTAAGGTGCTCGGCTAGTTCACGCTCGCCAGGTAATTGATCATTGGCTTTAAAGTATTCCTGCCTGACAAGGGCTTGAATCTGGTTGGCCACTTCTTCAGGTAGGGTTTTTTTCCTGATCTGTTTGTATACGTTCATTTCCCCAACTCCTAATATATGGTAGATGACACCTTGTTCACAATATACTGATTACACTGCTGCAAAAAATTACTACCGCCTCAGTGTGAGTATACTAAATCCTGGCATTCATTGGCAATAGCATTCCAGCGGACTTTGATAAAAATTTCACATCATCTAAAATACATTATAACCTTTTTCCAGCCTAGATTTAAACTAATTCCCAGGCCCGGCCCAAATCCTCGATAAAGTCTACTTCCACACAGGTATTGGGTCCGATATCTACCGGCTTGAATCTGACACCCAGAGGGTAAGATATTTCCAGACCGCGTTCGAAATAATCTTTTTCCCCGCACTCAGCCAGGGCCTTTCTTAGTGTTTCCAAGTCTGCGGATGCTATTTTATTGATGCCGACTGCCTCACCTTTGCCGTCGACCTGCTTGTTAATCTGGTCGATGAACCCTTCGGAGTCTTCGGTAAACTTGATCTCCTCTTCGCCGCATTTGCCGTATTCGACAGCTACGCAGCTTCCAGATAGCTCGACCACCTTGGCCAGCGCTTCTTCTTTGAAAACCACATCACCGTTGACCCAGATCACATCTTCGTCCTGGATCTTGTTCAGCGCCAGCAGAAGACTGCTGGCGGTGTTGGTTTTGTTAAAGAAAGGATTATATACAAAAGTCAGGTCAGGCTGCAGTTCCATAATTATTTCCTTCTTAAAGCCAACTACGATCAACACATCATCCACGTATTGCCTGAGAAGCCTGTTCTGCCGGCCGAGAATAGTCTCTCCACTGGGTAGTTCGCAAAGGCATTTGGGCAGGCTGCGGCCCAAGCGGCTGCCGATTCCGGCGGCTAGTATTATAGCTTTCATGGGGGGTCCTCCTCTGAACTATATTTCTATTTATTAGCTCGATTATCGAGCAGTCTATCGATTAACTCCCAGACTCGTTGTCCACTCTGGCCATCATTATAGCGGTGGATGATATCTCTAAGTATATTTCTTTCGCGAGAGTAGTACTCTTTATCCTGCAGGCAGTTAGATATTTCATTCTCAAACGCCTCCTGGTCCAGAGCTGTAGGGCCGGGAGTCCAGTGCTCGTAAGGTTCCAGCAGCAGTCCTCTGGAGCCTCGGTAACGGTCTAGATCGACTGGGGTGAATATCATAGGTCGGTCCAGCAGCAAGTAATCGAAGTACACTGACGAGTAATCGGTCACTAGTATATCGGCCGCACCCAGTACCTCATACAAGTCGTAGTTGTTTTTCTCTAAATCGCTATCCCGTAAAAATATAATGCGGCTGTCAGCCTTCTGAATAATATGAGCCGCCATTTTGGCTTCCTCGTAAGGATGCAGCTTCGCTATGATCTTTAAATTATTTTCTGTCAAAAAGCGATCAAACGCATCATTATCAAATTCAGTGAACCCAAATATGTTATTCCAGTCCTTGGAGCCTTCCTCTCTATTCTCATAGCCGCTGCGAAAGGTCGGCATGAAGAAAATGACTCTATCGTCAGACAAATCCTGGTTCAGTACCTTTCCCAGGGCCTCCCGGCCAGGCTGAAAGAGTAGGTCATTGCGTGGTACACCGGTGATCTCAAAGCGGCTGCCGTCGATGCCGCAGCAAGCGGCCATTAATGTGGAATAAAGTTGTGAATATGAGGCAAAAACATCTATTTGGTTCATGATTTTTATGGTAAGGTCTTTTTCTGACTGGGGCAGACCCCGATCCATTATACCCATGGCCTTAAGGGGGACCCCGTGCCACAGCTCGATCTCCATCTGATCGTCCCTAACTTTGCGCTTGCCGTGAGTGGTTACGATCAGTGAGCAGCGGGCCAGGTCCAGGAAATAATGTATGCGCTCCTTGAGCGGAACGGGCTTCACATCACGTATCAGCCGGACATCATATTTTTCAGCTGCCCACGATGGCATGAGCTTGAATAGGGCTATTGTGTTAGAGCCGCTAAAGCTCTGATGAAACAGCAATATTCGACGCCGGTCCATGTTTATTAATTTGAACAAAGGTTTGATCATATTTTTCAGCAGCTGCAGCATAACTGATTCCTCCCGTGTCGGGGCATTAAAATGAAAAAGCCTTACCCTAACTTCTGCTTGATATAATCGATTATGATTTGAGCCTTTTGGCTCCAATCATTACTGTAAGCAATTTCCTGACGCATCCGTACAACTGATTCATCTCCAGGATCGTTTATGTACGCTTTGATGTGATCAGCGAACTGGACTGAGGTATCCGCCATTTTTAAAAGACCCAGTTTTTCATAGGGCTGTAAGGCGGGCATTTGAGTGCTGACCACTGGTTTGCCCCACATAAAATATTCATAAAGTTTGATGGGGTCGGTTCCTTCGGCGATGACTCCGGGACGGAAAGGGATCAGTGCAATATCGAATGCAGCTAGTAGAGAGGGCACGTGATCCTTGGCAACCTGCCCGGAAAATAGTACATTATCAGGCACCGAACGGGAACTGATCATGGCCGATACCGTAGGCGATATCGGTCCCGCCAGCAGGAACTGAGCATTCGGACACTGGCGGGCTGATTCCAGAACCAGTGTGAGATCGAACCATTCATAGATTGCCCCCAGGTAGCCTACAATGGGTCCTGCTGCTCGCGACTTGAATTCCTGGGTCATTTCCTGGCCAGCAGTGCTTTGGGCTTGCTGTTGGAAGTACTGGCAGTTGACTCCGTTGCCAACGGTCAAAATGTTACGAGCGCCTTTGACCTCAGCTTCATTTCTGAGCTTGGGGTTGGCAGTTACCAGCACACAGTCACTTTCGGTAAGCAGCAGGTTGTGATATTGATCAGCCAGGCGGCGCAGGCTGTCATTGGCGAATTGAAAGACTTCCAGATCATCGATAAAGTCGTAAATAACCAAATCAAACCAGTTGCGGTTGACATAGGGGGCCCAGCCCCAATCAGATACGATGGCGATGCGCGGGGAATCGTATTTGTGCACCAGTGATGCGATTTTCTTCTTTACCAGCTTCCCCTCGGCTTGTTTGAGCAGCATGTCCCCACCAAAACCGCTGAGACGCCGGGGCAGCATTACTACTGATTCAATGTCGATGTTTGGTGGGGTCCGTTTCATAATCGAAAGGTCTTTTTTATAACTGGATTTCACGATATTGCGCAGAGGATAGCGGTAGATATAACAGCATTGAAAATCTTGGTCAGCTAACTGCAGGCATAGTTCCTGCGGACGCTGGACCAAAAAATCAAAGGGCATGCTCGATAAGTAAAAAATCGTTGCCAAATAATTGCCTCCAGTGGTCTACTTAGACCCAGTTGTGCAGAGTGCTCTGCAGCCCAGTGGCCAGGGAATACTCAGGCTGCCATGCTAGAACATCGGCGGCTTTCCGGTTATCGAGTATACTGTCGCGGATGTCACCCGCCCGTGGTTCGGCATAGACTGGCTGTATAGATACATCAATGATCCCGGAAATGATTTGAAACAGGTCATTTACTGTACTTGATTGCGCAGTGCTGATATTGATGATTTGCCCGCTTCCGGCATGGGTAGCCTTCAGATTGGCCTTTACGACATCTTTAACATAGATAAAATCACGGGTTTGGTTGCCATCGCCGAATATGGACGGAGCCTTGCCCTGGTGTAAGCGATCAAGAAATATGGAAACCACACCACCCTCACCGGATGTGTTCTGACGTTCGCCATAAACGTTTGCGTAGCGTAGAACTGTATAATCAAGCCCATGATTAGCTTTGAATATACTCAGGTACTGCTCCACTGTCATCTTAGAAAGTCCATAACCTGACATCGGTGCCAGGGTATGTTTTTCGTCTATCGGGAGGTATTCTGGAGCTCCGTAAACAGCGGCGGTGGAAGAAAAGATAACCTTTCTGGTACCCGCAGCAATACAGCTTTCAAGAAGCCTCAATGTTCCCATGATGTTTATATCAGCATCTAAGATAGGGTCCATCAATGATACAGGTACACTGGCCTGAGCGGCTAGATGATAAATGATCTCCGGTTGTTCGGTCTTTACCAGGATCGATAAATCGGTACTGCGAATATCTAGCTCGTAAAAACGAGCCTGGTTGTTAACATTACTGCGGCAGCCGGTAGAAAGATTGTCCACCACTAGAACATCATTGTCTGCTATAAGGCTATCGACAAGATGTGAGCCGATAAATCCTGCCCCGCCAGTTACTAGAACCTTCATATTACCTCCTAATAATATTGAAAAAGAATCTTAAGAAATTATACCAGTCTTCTCCAGGGTCTTTCTATAAACGTTCTCAGTTTGCTGGGCCATTTTTTCTACTCTGAATTCATCGACCCGCTGGTGCCCGTTGGCGACGATGCTGACAGCAATGTTCGGGTCCGACATGATCTGTTCAATCGCCTGAGCAAGTGCGAGGTGATCTGCAGGAGGGACCAGCAGACCGTCTTCGCCGTTGATTACAACTTCGGGAATACCTCCGACTTTGGTTGCTACTACTGGTACTCCGAAGTACATTGCCTCTAGAAGGACCAGCCCCATTCCTTCCATTATGGAAGGCAAGCAGAGAAGGTCAATTACCGGGTAAATATCACTTACGTTAGGGTAGAACCCTGTCATTATCACATTTCTTTCGATTTCCAGCTCGTAGACCTGTTCTTCGAGAGCCTGACGTTCCGGACCTTCACCCACTAGTAAAAGCAGGATGTCGGGGAATCTGACCGTCAGTTCTTTTACCGCTAGCAACAGGTAAGAATGCCCCTTTACCGGATGCAGTCGGCCAATCGATCCGATCGTGAAGCGGCCGGACGGAATATTGAAAGCTTTGCGCACCTCGCCCGGAGTTGATTCAGGAGTCAAGCGGGAGGTGTCTAGGCCGTTGTAAATAACGTCCATCTGATTAGGTTTGATACCCATCTCATAAAGATCTTGTTTTATAGCTTGAGATATAGCTATAAAATGATCGCTTTTGTTATTAGTCAATCGGGTCAGCAACTTAGCAGTAAAGGCCTCCCATCGCGACTGATAATCAAATCTCAATACGCTGTGGAAAGTGGTCACCACTGGTTTGTTTTCCTTCTTGGCGGCCATTCGGGCTACCAAATTGGCACGTGTGCCATGGGTATGAATGAGATCGTATTCATTGGTCCGGATCAACTGTCTGATCGGCTCGACCGTGTTCAGGTCAAGCTTATGCTTCATAACGATCTCATGGGTCGGGATTCCCTGATTCCGGGTGAGCTCCGCAAAAGGGCCCTGGCATAGGCAGAGCAGTTCAGTTTGAAAATGATCCTGATCCAGGAGCTCCAGCAGCATGAGCACATGCCGCTCAGCACCGCCGATTTCTCCTCCACCTATAACATGCAGGACCTTAATTGGCTTCATGCTCAAGATTCCCCGTTTCGTATTTCAACATGCCCAGAGCAGTTAGTGAACCCATAAAGAACCAGAAGTAAGCGGACATCATGGGAACCTCAAAAACATTTTCCACAGCATTATGAGCCGCTATACCCACTAGTCCGGCGAAAATGCCCAGTCCTAGGGCCTTGATAAAACGATCATCGGATGCATCCAGACTGCGCCGGGCCAGCCGTAGTCCGATCAATATCAGAAGCAAAAAGCTCAAAAGGCCGATCCAACCGGTTTCGACCCCAGTCTTCAGGTAGAAGTTATCTGTATAAAACGCATCCGGGTCATAACGCTTGGCTACAGCGCCGCCAAACTGACCAAGACCGACTCCAGCGGTAGGAGCTGTCTGCCAGTAAGCCAGACTCTTGTCCCAGCGGCCAATCCGGCCGCCTCGTTCGCTGGATGCTTTGTATTGGTCGGTTGTCATATATGCCAGCCGGTCATAAACAGAAGGCAAGGCAATCGGCGTAAGAAGCGCAATTATTACGAGACCCCATATGATGCGGCGATCCAGCCACAGTCCCAGCAGAACTACTGAAAGTCCGAGAGCCAGCCAGGCTCCGCGGGAAAAAGTAAATACCAGGCAGGCCAGCATTACTGCGCCCAGTCCTGTGTAGACCAGCTTTTTCAAATAACTGCGGGAAGCCAGGAAACTGGCTAATGTCATGGAAATCGACAGCACTAGTATACTGCCCAAAATATTCGGGCTGCCTATGATCGAGAATACTCTGGTCTTAAGGGTCGTCTCAACCTTGCTGTCGATCCAAACACTCGGGATCTCAACTCCCACATAATATTGATAAATTCCATAAAGGGCCAGCCCAAAGGCCATCAATATGAACAGGTCGCAGAGCCACTTGAAATGGGTGCGGTTATTGAGCAGGTAGAACCCTATGAAGAACCACATCACATATTCCACATAGACTCGCAAACCTTCGAGTGCCCGCTGGGGCTCAAGGGAATTCAATAGATATAGGATGACAAATAAAGTAGTGAACATCAAAAAAGGGATAACGAATTTGGACTGACGCGGGGTGAGTCTTTCAGTACCTACTCTCACTATCCACAGACCGACCAGAGCGATGAACAGCAGTTCATCCCAGATCCCGGCCAGCGCAGGCACATACATACGGAGAGCATAGTCGATAACTGCATAACCCACTACCAAGAAAGTGGCATAATCAAGCCACGATAGAGCTTCGCGGGTATTTCCTTCATCATCGGTGTTCCACCAGATCAGGAGGTGTGAGAGCAGGCTGCTCCTCCACCAAGCTGCTGATGGACGGAGCAGGGTCATAGCTATGCCGGCCATAGCAACTAGGCACTTGGCGACCAGTACTAGTCCCGAAGAACTCTTCAGCATAATATCGTAGCTCATATAGAAAAAAATCAAGAGGCCAATAAATCCAATCGGACTGCGGAAGAAAAGACTGCTGTCGGTCCAGCGGTGAAAAACATCACCCAGGCCATAGCATAACTTGAGCAGTTCCTGTCGCACATAATTCCAGGCGGCGACCACCTTGCTGGATGATCGTTCATCTTCTGTATTAAGGGTGTTTTCTCCGGCTACCATCCAGGATAAAAAGAAGCTCCCATTGAGAGTTCCTGTAATGGCATTGATTATTGATGCTAATATCCGAGCCGCGAGGGATGCGTGATATGCTCTGGCGAGCCAACCGTCATCACTCAGCCAGCCCAGAGTAAAGCTGGCATTAAGCCATGTTTTGAGATCCATCGATTATTTCACTTCCATTGACAGTATGGAACAATTGTCATATTCAGCGGTTTGGGTCTTTACTACATAATCATCTTTGCCAGCTCTGACTTTCTGGCCGCCCAGGGTGATCTCGCCAGGAGTAACAGCATTGGTCTTGCCCACCAGCGTGAGGAATATATCTTTGCGCAATGGATTGTCGGAGAGGACCATCGCACCATCGGGTTTGGTCGTAGATGTCAGTGCTGGACGTACTTCCTTGGCTGTGACTTTTACATCAACCAGCGCACTATTTGCTACTAAATAGTCGCCCACTTTGATATTCTGATCGGCTGGCGGATAGATATAGGGACAGACAACCTTAAGAGTAAC
This sequence comes from Acidobacteriota bacterium, assembly GCA_050259595.1. Lineage (GTDB taxonomy): Bacteria > Bacillota > Syntrophomonadia > Syntrophomonadales > DTU052 > JBLNAX01. The sequence continues at coordinate 86,511 of JBLNAX010000090.1, forward strand.
GGTTTTGGTAGGTGATACAATGGCTTGTGTCTTGTGTTTGTAAACAAAAACCGACAGCAGGGCCAATACACCCAGCAGAATCACTAAATCAAGGATGTTTACTTTACCGAATAATTTGCCTTCTTTGTCGATCACTTTGCATTCCCTCCGTGATTTTGATTATTTTTCTAAACCTTATAGAACAGTATACCAGAAGCATCGGAATAAATTGAATTTCCTTTAATAGTCATGCAGATTGAATGTTGACATGTTCAATAAATTGGTGTGCAAAATACCATATTTTATGACTTAATTGCCTGAAGGGTGTACAATAAGAATAGTGCTCTATTGAAATAATGTCGAAAATAAAGCGTAATAATCCATAGGGACGGTCGAATGCATGGTTTAGCGGCTATTCCCGTTTTCTCCCGGTGGACAAGGTCAACCTGTGGGTGCTAGAATTTCGTTAGTTGTTGGATAGAGGGGTCTTTTTTTGTGCTTTTTTCGAATACTTTTTATATTTTTGCTGTAATAATTGCATTGGCAATTGCGTATTTAATTGTACCTCTGGTGGAAAAGCTCGCTTTTCGCCTGGGGGCAGTAGATCAGCCAAACGCCAGGAAAGTCCATGAAGAGCCCATGCCCAGAATGGGTGGCCTCAGTATCTATGTGGGGTTCGTAGTGGTAGTACTGGTGTCTATGTTGGCTACTACGGGTCTAAGCCGTTCGGTCATAGGTATACTAATCGGTGCCACGATAGTCTTTGTTGTGGGTGCTATCGATGATGTGTACCGGCTTTCGGCATGGACCAAACTTTTCGCGGAAATCGTAGCCGCATTTATAGTTGTGCTCTTAGGGGTTAAGATGCAGGTCCTGACCAATCCCTTTGATGGGGTCATTAAGTTAGGCGCGATGGGCGTTCCTCTGACTATGTTCTGGATAATTGGGGTTACCAACGCGGTCAACCTTATCGATGGATTGGACGGCCTGGCAGCAGGGGTCTCGGGAATAGCTGCGATCACGATCGGTGCCGTGGCTTTGCGGTCTGATCAATTCCTGGTTGGGTTCCTGGCTCTCGTATTAGCAGGTGCGGTGGCTGGTTTTTTGCCGCGCAATTTCTTCCCGGCACGCATTTTCATGGGTGATTCAGGGGCATTGTTTTTAGGATTTGTACTAGCATGTTTATCGGTGACTGGCCTGGCTAAAAGCGCAGCTTTGATAAGCCTTTTTGTGCCGGTGATCATTCTGGGCATTCCGATCTTTGATACTTTCTTTGCCATTGTGCGCCGGGTAAATAACGGGATGCCGATATTCAAGCCGGACAAGGCGCATCTGCACCATCGTTTGATGGATATGGGCATCAGTCATAGACGTACAGTCATAATCATATACATCATCAGCGTTTTGCTGGGAGCCGTAGGGGTATTGCTAACCTACGTTACCAGCCCGCAGGCGATGCTGATCCTAGCCTTATTATCGGTTGCAATGGTGATCGGTGCCGGTAGGATAGGGATCATTGGCCGCATGGATGAAGAAAACGAAATCACTGTTTCCAACGAGAGTGAGGGCATTTCGAAAGGAGTCTGACCTGATGACCAGACGAGCAGTTATTGTTGGATCATTAGTAATACTAATAGCATTATTTGGCGGGTTTTGGACTGGGAGGCTAGTCGAGGCCGATATCACCAGCCCAGCTGATCCAGGATCGACTCAGGACCCATTGGTCACTCAGAGTTATGTCGATTCGCAGCTGCGTAGTCAAGTGCAAACCCTGCAAACACAAATAACTGCTCTGCAAAACCGTATCGCTTTATTGGAAGCTAGACCAGCTACCGGGTCTCAGACCAGCACCCCGGTCGTTACGCCCGGCAATCCCTCGGGGACCGGAAACAGTACTGGTACAGTTACTCCCGGAACATCAATTAAGAAAATCTATACGAAACCGGGTATTCCTAAGGCTAATGTGCGCAGCGGGCCCGGGACTAGTTATCCGATCGTTACAAAGTTGAATCCGGGTGAAGCTGCCCAATATGTCAGCGAAAGAAGCGGCTGGTATTGTATCAAGACCAAGGGTGGTAAGGCTGGCTGGGTCAGTAAGGACGTCACTGTGTTGAAGTGAGGATCAATCAATGAATAGGTTCTTCGGTATGTTTTCCGAACTGCCAATGTTTAAGAAAATGTTCATCATAGGTACGATATTTGGCTTGTGCATTATGGCCGGCTGTTCTTTGCCGGGCTTTTTTAATTTTGCCTTTCCTAACGGGACTGATAAAAAAGCTCCTGATATAGCTGCTGGTGAAAAGGTGAATATTCTATTCATAGGAATAGACGCACGTCCGGGAGAGAAGATGGCACGCAGTGACACCATGATTCTGGCCTGTGTCGACCCAGCTATCAAGAAGGTTGCCACTATATCTATTCCCCGGGACACTAGATTCCCGGTCAGTGGAAGCGTCGACAAGATCAATTCTGCCTGCGCATTAGGAGGTCCCGAAGCCGCTGCTAAGGCAGTTGAAGAGCTTATGGGGGTCGATGTTGACTACTATGTGCTGACCAACTTTAAGGGATTTTCTAAGTGCGTTGATATCCTGGGTGGGGTAACCGTCGATGTGGAGAAGAGAATGTACAAGCCATCAGAGGGCATCAACCTCCATCCAGGAGTACAGAAGCTGGATGGCAAACAGGCTCTAGCTTACTGTCGTTTCCGCAATGATGCTCTAGGAGACATCGGTCGTACACAGCGCCAGCAAAAGTTTATCAGCGCATTGACCAAAGAATTATATCAAAGCAACACCATCACTAAGATACCTGCGTTGCTTCCGCAAATATTTGAAAATGTGACTACCAACATGGGCATTGGGCAGTTGTTGGAGTTGGCGAAGATAGCACCTGATTTCAAACCTTCCAGCATTATCGGCCAGACTCTGCCTGGATATTTCTACAATGATCCTAGTAATGGTCTTAGTTATTGGATAGTTGATAAAGAAAAATTGGCTACTTTAGTAGCGGACCTATTCGCAGGTAAAAAGATAGCTGTTGTTGAAGACACGCCTTTTTCGGAGCGGCGCAAGGATTGGGGCAAGATACCCAGTGATCAGAAGCCATTACCTAGCAAACAGGTTCCTGAGCAAGTGTACCAACCGGAAGAACCCCAGAGTCCTGAACCGGATTTCCCTGAGACCAGTCTGCCTGATCCGACAGATCAACCAATCATACCAGATAATACATTATCTCCTGATGAGCAGGTTCCTCCAGTGGACGATCCTGTGATTCCAGATCCAGCAAATGATCCTGCACCACCCAATGTTCCGCAGACAGAGCAGCCCAATCCTATACCTACTACCTAATGGCTGTAAATTTTTACTGCTATCACCAGGCAGGACAATGCGGATTATTGTCGAATTATGGAGTATAAGATCTTTTCAGTAGGTGGTTTTTATGAGTATAATTTACAGAAAAAACCGAATAAGCTTTTTTATTGCTCTCATGCTTTCGCTTTTGTTGCTTAGCAGCTCTCTAGTTGAGATTGCAGCGGCAAGCACCATCAAGATCACTGGAAGTGTAGTAAACATACGCAGTGGACCCGGATCTCAATACATAAAAAAAGGCACCCTTTTGCAGGGGGCTACAGTATCAGTACTTAATTACGATGACGGCTGGTATAAAATCAAGCTCAAGAATGGAACGACCGGCTGGGTCAATGCTTCTCTTGTGAATAAGGTAGGGACAAGCACTGCTTCAAATCAAACTAGTGCTATTAAAAGCAATAAAGTTAAAATAACGACCAATGTTGCCAACCTGAGAAGCAGTCCCAGTACCAAAGCAGCCAGCAAGGGCCAGGTCAGTAAGGGCCAGACGCTGACTCTGCTGGGGTCTGTCAAAGATTGGTACAAGGTTAAAACAGTAAAGGGAACTATCGCATACCTGGCGGCATACCTGGCGGTGCCGGTCTATGCGTCTGACAAGCCCACTCCTTCAAGAGGAGAATCATATAATCCTGAGCCTAAGCCTCCGGTTACAACGCCGGTACCGGCTCCAGAACCGACCCCTACGACTCCTCCTTCGAGTGAGATCGTTTGGGAACCGCCGTTGGACTTGGGACAGCCTAGTCAGGATGACTCGACTAGTATACCGGGTGGGTCCACCACGATCCCTCCGATACAGGGTAATCCGGGTCAGATCAAGATCGTGCTGGATGCTGGCCATGGGGGAAACGATCCCGGAGCCCAGGGTTATTCGGGATCATGGGAAAAGTACCCCAATCTGGCCATAGTATTGAAGGCCAAGACATTGCTGGAGCAGCAGGGTTACAACGTTGTGCTGACCCGCTCTGATGATACTTTTGTGACTCTGAATGGCCGGGTGGCTATCGCTAATCAGGAAAACGCGAACCTTTTTGTCAGCGTTCACAGTAATGCCAATGATAAGAGCCGTATAGAGGGAACGCAAGTATACTACTATACAGGTTCCAGTGATCCGACAGTGTCCTCAGTCGATCCTCAGCGCATCCAGTTTGCCAAGATCATGCAGAAAAATCTGCTGGCAGCTCTGGGTACACCGGACATGGGAGTCCATAAAGCTGGATTCTTGGTTATCAAGTACACCAAGATGCCGTCGATTCTGATCGAGACAGCATTCATGACTAATCCTTCGGAAGAAGTGCTGCTAAATGATCCATCATTCCAAGATAAGGCAGCCCGGGGTTTGGTCAATGGTATAAACGAGTACTTGAATAGTGTTGGTCAAAGCAGCCAGACTACATATCAGTCCCAACTGACACAGCCGGTTCAGGAGACGACTCCCCCGCCGGCCGACCTGACTGCCCAGCCAGTGCTCAGTGATTCAGGACAGTCAGCAAGTCCAGGGTTTTAGTAAGTTAGCTGTTGTACAAAACAAAGCATTCAAGAAAAAATAAAGCCGACTAGTTGTAACTAGTCGGCTTTATAATCATTTGATCAATAGTTAGAAATGGGCTCCGGCATCTTTCAAGATGTTGTAGATTTCAGTTATATTCGTCATGCTGGCGTAGTAGATCAAGCTCTGACCGTTAATCTGAGCGTTAACATCAGCTTTCGCGGCAACCAGAGCTTTAACTGCTTCCACACGTTTATTGACTACAGCCAGTACCAGTGCAGTATCGCCTTTCTTGTTTTTGGCGTTTACATCGAGTCCCTTGCTTATCATAAGTTTTACTATTTCATCAGCACCGGCGGCATCTGGCTTGCTGCAGGCTAACATTAGTGTATTATTGCCATCACTATTGCTGATTTTAAGATCGGGATTGGCTGGTAATAATGCCTGCAATGTAACATAGTTGCCGGCTTCAGCGGCAAACAAAGCGGCTGTCATATTACGTGAGTCGGTCAGATTGACATTAGCTTTGGCTGCAATAAGCAGACTGATCACATCGGTGTAGCCGCGTTTGGCTGCATACATAAGTGGCGTCCAGGTGGATTTGTCTTTCACATTCACATCAGCCTTATATGCCAGTAGTATTTTGATTGTAGGAACATCGCGATTGATTACTGCCCAAATCAAGGGGGTTTTTTGATCAGCATCCCTGACGTTTACGTTGGCACCGGATTTGAGGGCTTGCTGAGCATTGAATGAGTTCTTAGCCTTGGCTGCGATCATCAGGTTCTGGGTGGCTACGGTTTTGGTCGCGGCTGTAATTGGTGCGATCTTGACTGCAGCTCTGGGGTTCGGCTTAACGATTTTCTTCTTAGTAACGGCATATGCAGATGCCGATGAACCGACTAACAAAGTAAGAGTAAGAAGAAAAGTCAAGAGCAGAGTGAAAATTTTTGTCGAAGGATTTGTGCGGTTGTCTAGCAAATTCATTATTAATATTACCTCCTCAAGATTATACATAGACAGTAAGCTTTATTCTACCGAACGGTTAATAATTCCTGCTGGTCTCAGATATTATCCTGTCCGAATTTACCACAAAACAAATGCTTCAAATACCTGGATTTTTCGAACTTGTGACCCAATTTATGCAGGATTCTTCCTAATTTATAGAGAAGAATTGAAATAGAATATTTATGGTGCTTGAAAGAAGGTGCTTTATAGCTTTCTAGTTTGAATGCTATTGTTGTCTATAACAAACTTATTGGGAGGTAGGTTGTTTTGAGAAAAGTCATATCGGTATCGCTAATATTGACCTTGCTGCTTTTGGCTTTCCCTGCTGTTGGATTGTCTGTGGAAGATCCCAATTTAAACCTGTTGGTTAATCAGTCTTTGACTTTTAACGATTGGTATACAGCCGACAGGAGTCATGCAGATAAACTTATAACAGAGTATAGTGATGATTTGCCAGGGCTTCAAGAGCAGTTAACTCAGGAATGGCAAACTCTGACCTCGAGTTTAAGCGCTATCCAAAATAAGCCTATTGTTGACGAAGATTATAAATATCGTTTTTACGATGCTAATCAAGTTGGGAAAATGTATGTTCTTACGCTGGCCAAGGATTTTCGAGAAAAAGCAATTAAGAAATGTGTTGAGGGAATAAAGCCATCGACTGATGACTATGTTGATTTATTGGCCGGTGCTAAAAGCGTTCAAAGTGGCTTCCCATTGCCACTGCTCAAACAGGCTTCATCTGATTCATATGTTACTGCCGATCAGGTCAAGTATGCAGTCAAGGGTTTAATTGAAAAAAGGACTGAAACAGACAAATATCCCAAGATCGACAAAACACTTATCTCAGAGTTAACCTTCTATTCTGTACCGTATGTCCTTGATGGAACATCTGGCATTGCTCACACCGATTGGCTGCCTGGTCGGGAAGAAGCAATCTGCTTGTCAGCCCTGGCTAACAGACCACCTCAAAATGATACGTTTAATAATGTTGATGAAACCGTCACCCATAATGTCGGTCACTATCTGCACCAACAATTCTGGGGGCCTTATTCAACAAGTTCCCTTTTGTGGGCCCAATATACTTCTCTGTTTGATAAATCTTTCGCAAATGGTCCTGATTGGAAGATGATGCCGGAGGAGAACTTTGCAGAATATTTTAGACTCATATTCGGGGCTGTTGAATCAAAAAACACCCCCTATAGAGGCGGTTACTACGCACCTAAATCATATGGATGGATCGATTCAGGATTTGAAGGCATGGTTAAACATATAGGTTTTAATGAAGCCAGTGCGGTATGGAACTGGACGACTTTGAAGATAAACCAAACGTTACCCAACGGTTCAATGGATTATTCCGTTGGACCCGATTATTTAGGCAGCGGCAAAATAATCTTATCAAAACCCAGTTTTACGTTTTCTGGTGTTTCGGTTCCGTCTAGCGCCAACGGTATAAATTTAATTCCGGTATACAAGTTTTATAAAGATGTGAACTCTGACATAAAATATAAAAGATTTGACATGTTAACACCACTTACTCAGTTTAATGCAATGTCTGGAGCTTTGAAATACAGTGCTACCATTAATCTTGCATCTCCTGGAATTTACTATTTTGAGGTCGGAGCCTTGAAAGGCAACGATCAGTATATTAAGCTCTGTACCATTGAAGTTAGATATAATCCTAAAGTTGACATTACAGTAACTTTCCCAGATACAGAGAAGCACTGGGCTTCTACGTTTATATCAGCACTGGTTTCAAAGAAAATACTCAGCGGTTTTCCGGATGGCAAGTTCTGGCCTGAGAGACCGGTTACTAGAGCACAGTTTGCGAAGATGTTGGTAGATGTTAAAGGTTATCCTAAGGGTGCTCCGCAGGGGTATTGGCCTGATTTGGTTCCGGATAATTGGGCGACTCCTTACATAGGTGCCGCGATAAACAACAATATTATTAAGATAGATGAATTCCCAGGTAACAATTTCTATCCCAATCGTCCAATAACCAGACAAGAAGCGGCTTTGATGGTAGCTAAAGCATTTGGTGCCGATACAGTGATCAAAACCACAGATGACATTTGGGTCTGGGGGCAGAGAAATTCCGCGAAGGATAGTAAAACCATTAATTCGAGTTATCTCCACTATGTCACTTACTGTATGGTCAACAATTATATGAGCGGATATCCGGACGGTAGTTTTTACCCCGACAAGACTCTTACGAGAGCTGAAGCAACCGTCTTAATGTCGAATCTATTAAAATAACAGCGTGACTAATCATTAGATTAATTGTGTGAACCCCCCTTGGGGGGTTCTTTTTACTTGCCTTACCACCTCTTTCAAGTATATAAATGAAGGAAGTGCGAGTGTTATGTAGAAAACTAATACATCAAGTCGACCTATTATAGGTTAATTCTTTATATGTATGGTGGTTAGATTGAGGAAGATTCATTTATTTAAGAATGATTTAAAGCTTATAGTAGCAGCAGTTGATATTCTAATATATATTGCTTCATTTTATGCCATGATGATAGCCAGGTTCGGAACTAACCCGGATCAGGAAAACATCCAAGCCTTTTCATTTATGCTGCCCTGGTTTGTGATTACTTTTGTGGTGTTGGCCATGGTTTATAGGATTTATTCTGAATATGCAGAGTGGAATGAGACCTTAATATCTATCGGCTGTATTGTGGCATTATCGTTGATGTTAAATCTAGCGCTCACATTCCTGTTGCGGCAATTCGCGGTTCCGCGAACGTTATTTGCTCTTTCGGCATTTTGTCAAATAATTGCTTTGTCACTTTGGCGATACTACGTTTGGCGTAGAAACATGCTTCTAAGAGAGCCCCGCAGAGCCCTACTCATTGTGCAAGAATCACAGAAAGACAAAATCATTGAGTCACTGCGGTTGAATATGTCCCGCACCTTGATGTTTGCTGATACAATCTCGTTTAAGTCAGATGAGGATATTGCTGAACAATGGGGAGAATATGCCAGTCAGCACCATGAAATAGAGGTTGTGGTATTTGCCCCAGAGGTTGGACAACAGACTACATTGGCAATACTTGATTACTGTATAAAGAACCAGGCACAGGTGTTAATGGTGCCGAATATTTATGATGTTTTGATTCAGAATGCAAGACTGCTGAGTTCGGGTGACCTACCGCTGTTTCAGCTCGGTGGACTTTTTGAAAGAAATTATTTCATAGATATAACCAAACGGCTCATCGACCTTGTCTTGTCGGCTCTAGGTATAATCATCCTATTACCGGTACTTCTTTTCATTGCAATCATGATTAAGCTGGATTCAAAGGGGCCAATATTTTATCGCCAGACTAGGGTAGGCCAGCATAATAAACATTTTAATGTTTATAAATTCCGGACCATGGTTCAGAATGCAGAGCAGTTGAGCGGTCCAGTGCTGGCTGCGGAAGATGACCCGCGCATTACCCGGGTAGGAAGGTTTTTAAGGAATACCAGACTCGATGAGTTTCCACAATTATGGAATGTTCTGGTGGGAGATATGAGTATTGTTGGTCCCCGGCCTGAACGCCCTTATTTTGTAGACTTAATCGAAGAGGAAAACCCGGAGTTTTCGTACCGTCATATAGTTCCCACTGGTATTACAGGACTGGCCCAGATCGAAGGCCGTTACAGTACTTTGCCTGAGCAAAAACTGTCATATGATTTGATATATGCGCAAAGCAGTTCTCTAATTCAGGATCTGGTAATAATGCTGCGCACACTTCAAGTAATATTCCAAAAGAAGAAAGCATCCTAGAATGGGAGATGTTAGTACTAAAAAGCCTAAGATAGTTCAGATTATTACTCTTTCGGAAATCGGAGGAGCCCAAAAAGTCGTATTTCAAATTGTATCTGGCTTGAAGGACCGAGCCCAATTCATTGTCATATGCCACCCAGATGGCGAACTGGTTTCATGGCTGCAGGATATTGGAATAAGAACCATCGCTCTGGATTGTTTTAGGAGAGAGATTAGCCCCATTAATGACGTTAAGGCATTGATTCAGTTAGTCCGGATTCTGAAGGCTGAAAGGCCTGATATTGTTCACTGCCACAGCTCCAAAGCTGGCATATTGGGTCGACTGGCTGCCTGGCTGGCTGGAGTGAACAGGATTCTATTTACGGTTCATAGCTGGGGGTTTAACGATTACCAGCCTTTCATATTGAGAAAATCATACCTTATAGCGGAAAAAATTATTGCCAGGTTTACCGATTTGATAATATGTGTAACAAACAAAGACTTAGTCAAAGGAGTGGAAAGTGGCATTGCTCCACCCGAAAAGATGATAGTCATTCATAACGGTATGGACCCTTTGACATTAGAAGGGCCGCACAATGTCCTGAGAAACGAATTAGGCCTAGGTGATGCGGCTATCCTTATTGGTTCAGTTGGTAGACTGGCTGAACCGAAAGAACCATTGGCTTTTATCGAAGCTGCAAAAGCAGTGATTTCACAATCTACAGCAGATAATGTATATTTTGTTTGGATCGGTTATGGACCCTTAATGGAGCCAGCGCTAGCTAGAGTTAGGGAATATGGATTATCCCACAGGATCTTTTTTGTCGGTAAGAAAGAAGAGGCGGCTGTGATCTGCAATGACTTTGATATTTTCGTACTTCTTTCTAAGTGGGAAGCCTTGCCAATGGTGCTAATTGAAGCTATGTTTCAAGGCAAACCGCTATTATGTTATGATGTGGGAGGGATATCTGAACTAATAATCGACAGTATTAACGGTTATATTGTTCCGTATGGACAGATTGACGATATCGCCCAGCACCTTTTGGACCTTATTCGAGAGCCGGATCGGGTCAAGATGATGGGCAATAAGTCAAAGGAACTATCGGTTGGGTTCACATTGGACAAGACGTTAGATAGTTATAACAAGGTATTTGAAATATAGAATTTGTATTTGACTTTTGCAGGAGTGGATAGAATGACACTGTTGGATAGGATCAATGATAAAACGGCACGGTTAGCTGTTCTAGGATTGGGGTATGTGGGACTCCCCCTGGCCATAGAAATGGCCAAACAAGGGTATTGTGTTACTGGAATCGATATCGACTCAGAGAAGATCAATTCGCTTCAGCGCGGGGTCTCTTATATACTCGATGTGAAAGCAGACGATGTGAAGGAGACGATCAAACAGGGCAAATTCTTTCCTGCGACTGAATTCTCAGCGATTCTGAAGGCTGATGCGGTCAGTATCTGTGTTCCAACCCCCTTGAACAAGACCCGTGAGCCGGATCTTTCCTTCATAAACGCGGCGGTTGATGAGATCAAGAAATATATGCATAAAGATCTACTCATCGTTCTAGAAAGCACTACTTATCCAGGAACTACTGAGGAGTTGGTACGAGGAGAGATTGAGCCACTCGGATATAAGGTGGGAGAAGACTTTTTTGTGGCATTCTCACCAGAACGAGTAGACCCTGCCAACCAGAGTTACCAGACGTTCAATACTCCGAAGGTAATGGGTGGAATCACACCCAAATGTCTGGAATTGGCAGTTGCTCTATATGGAAAAGTCATTAAGAAATTAGTTCCGGTTTCTTCAACAAAAGTGGCTGAAATGGTCAAACTGCTGGAGAATACTTTCCGTTCCGTAAATATTGCACTGGTCAACGAGATGGCCTTGTTGTGCAATCGGATGGAAGTTGATATATGGGAAGTCATAGATGCAGCATCCACCAAACCCTTCGGATTTATGCCATTTTATCCTGGGCCAGGAATAGGTGGCCATTGCATTCCATTGGATCCGGCATACTTGAGCTGGAAGGCTAAGACTTATGATTTTTATCATAGGTTCATTGAACTGGCTAGTGATATCAATGGAAATATGCCGAGATATGTTATAAACCGTATTGCTGAGACACTGAATACGCAGAAGAAATGCTTGAATGGTTCCAGGATATTGATTTTGGGTATGGCTTATAAAAAAGATGTAGATGACTTGCGTGAATCACCTGCTCTCGAAATGTATTATTTATTGGAGGATATGGGAGCAATAATTGATTTCAATGATGATTTGGTCAAGACATTCAAGAACAAAAGCGGCCAATTAATTTCAGGCAAGGAGCTGGGCCCTGAAATGCTTGAACAATATGATTTGGTGGTGCTTGCTACCGACCACAGTTATTACGATTACAATATGATTGCTGAAAAAGCCAAGCTTGTTTTTGACACTCGAAATGGATTTAAGCAGCCAAATTCTGGTTCGGTGGTAAAACTGTAAAATATTTTTGTTGCTAGCAGGTTGGTGATCAGATGTTAATAAATGCGGTAATTCAAGCTAGAATGAGTTCCAACCGTTTACCTGGGAAGTCTTTAAGGCCCATATTGGGAAAACCGATGCTGCAATACCTCCTTGATCGAATTCAGCACTGCGATCAGATAGACAATATCATAATAGCTACTTCGGAAGATGTGACCGATGATCCCATAGCTGATTACTGCATAAAAAACGATCTGCTTATGCACCGTGGTTCTTTACGTGATGTTGCAGGGCGCTTTAAAAGCGCATTAGATAGATACCCAGCGGATGGATTTGTGAGAGTGAATGGTGACAGTCCGCTACTTGACGGTAAGTTAGTTGACAAGGGAATATCTATGTTCAAGGAATATGTTCCGGATTTGGTAACCAATATTTTCCCTCGTACTTTTCCCAAGGGGCAGTCGGTTGAGGTGATAAACTCAGCTGCATTTGCAAAAGTTTATGAGTTAATGACTGCTGAGGAAGAGTTTGAACATGTGACAAAGTATTTTTATAACCATCCCAACGATTTTGTAATTAAAAGCTTCACAAATCCGGTTGATTATAGTCAAATCCAATTATCTGTCGATACTGTAGGGGACATGAATATGGTGACTGGCATTATAGCTGCCATGGATAAATCACATTGGATTTATGGTTTTGAGGAGATTCTTGAGATTAGGCAGTCTTTGATTGAGGATGGCTATGAAACGTCTTAAAGCGGGAGTCATTGGACTTGGAGTAGGCGAAAGGCATGTCAGGGCCTATCATAATCATCCTGACTGTGAGGTTGTAGCTATCTGCGATTTTGATCTTGCTAAGCTGCAATCTGTTCATCAGGAGATACCGGAAGCCAGAGCGGTAGTGGATGCTGATGAGATTTTATTAGATCCGGAAATTGATGTAGTTTCCATTGCTTCTTTCGACAATTATCATTACGATCAGATTGTTAAAGCAATTGATAACAATAAGCACTTGATGGTTGAAAAGCCATTATGTCTTTATGAACATGAAGCCCGCCATATAAAAGAATTATTAAGCCAAAAACCAAACTTAAAGGTATCGTCAAATTTGGTGCTGCGCACCGTGCCGCGCTTCAAGTGGCTCAAACAAGCTGTACTTAATAATGAATTGGGCCAGGTCTTCTATGTTGAAGGAGATTATAACTACGGCAGAGTTCATAAGCTCACTGAAGGTTGGCGCAGAGGGATAGAGGGTTATTCTGTATTTTATGGCGGGGGCGTTCACCTGGTGGATCTTCTGATCTGGTTAACCGGGGACGATGTTATTGAGGTATCTTCTTTTGGCAACAATATTTCGACCCAGGGAACCCAGTTTAAGCATGATGATATTATTGTGGCAATTTTAAAATTTAAGAGTGGAATGGTAGGTAAAGTAGCCGCTAACTTTGGCTGTGTATTTCCCCATTTCCACTGTCTTAACATTTATGGGACCAAAGCTACATTTGTAAACGATCTGCATGATGGCAGGCTTTTTAAGTCAAGCGATTCCAAGGAACCTCCAGAAAGAATAGTTGAAGAATATCCAGGGACGAGCAAGGGAGAGGTAATTCACAGTTTCGTGGATTATATTCTTACCGAACAACCGCCACTGGTTACAAAAGAGGAAGTTTTTAACTCCATGTCGGTTTGTTTTGCAGTGGAAAAGTCAATGAGCGGCCACGGATCAGTGGCAGTAGAATACATCTAAGGGAGGCATAACCTGTGCGAGATATTCCGTTTGGCAAACCGATCATCGGCGATGAAGAGAGACAAGCAGTAATGAATGTTCTGATGGGGACCACATTAACTCATGGACCCCTGGTTAAGGATTTTGAAAAGGAATTCGCTAAGTTTACTTCGTGTGAATACGCATTAGCAGTCTCATCTTGCACTGCAGCTTTACATCTTTCTTACTTTTATCTAGGTTTGGGCCCCGGTGATGAGGTAATAGTTCCAGCTCAGACTCATGTAGCAACTGCTCATGCGGTAGAGCTGGTTGGTGCTAAACCGGTATTTGTAGATGCCGAACCCCATACGGGCAACATAGACATAGATCAAATTGAATCAAAGATAACAGAGCGAACCCGCGCATTGTCAATCGTTCACTACCTTGGAATGCCGGTCAACATGGATCGGATAATGGAAATTGCGAGGAAGCACGATTTATTCGTGGTGGAAGACTGTGCTTTAGCAATTGGAACCTATTTTAACGGCAAACATGCCGGCCTCTTTGGTGATGTCGGGTGCTATTCTTTCTATCCAGTCAAACACATTACCACTGCTGAAGGCGGTATGCTGATCACCCGGCGTAAAGACGTTCACGAAGTTATAGCCAAACAACGCGCTTTTGGCATTGACCGTAATATAGTTCACGAACGGCCCATCCCGGGCATGTATGATGTGGAGATGCTGGGATTCAATTATCGCCTCAATGAGCTGGGAGCAGCACTTGGTATAGAGCAGATGAAAAAGATACCGGACATCCTGCAAAAAAGGAAATCCAACTACGAATTCTTGAGCAAAGGTTTGTCTCAGATTGACGAAGTAGAGATCCTTCAGTCAACGCACAACGGTTATGAAAGCAGTTATTACTGCCATTCTATGATTCTCAAAGAACCGCTGCAATCTAAACGATACACAATAATGGATCTTCTGAAGCGAGAAGGGGTGGGGACAAGCATTTATTATCCCAGGCCGGTTCCTTACATGCAATATTATAAAAATAAGTATAATTATCCGGATAACGCCTTCCCTGTTGCCAGCCGCATAAGCAATAACTGTATCGCACTGCCAGTGGGAGCTCATCTTGATGTGGAAGATATGGAATATATGATTGGGGAAATAAAAAAAGCTTTAACTGAGGTGAAGAAAAATGGGTAATTTACAAGGGAGAAGAATTGCGTTAATTGGTGGAGCAGGTTTTATAGGGCACAACCTAGCCATTAAGTTGAAGAAATTAGGGGCTGAGGTTTCTGTAATCGATAGTCTCGCGGTAAACAACTATTACACTTTTAAAAATAACCTAGATGTAATTCCTAACGCCGATCTGTATCTTCGTATTATTGAAGAACGGTTGGATTTGCTTAAAGCCAATAGTATTAACGTCGAAGAGCATGATGCCCGGGAATACCATGATTTATCCAGCATTTTAAACCACATCAATGCAGATGCCGTTATTCACTTGGCCGCTGTCTCACATGCCGGCAAATCAAATAAAGATCCTTATTCTACCTTTGATCATAGTCTAAGAACTCTCGAAAATGCTTTGGATAATGCACGTTCACCACAATTGAATATAAAGCATTTTATTTATTTTTCATCCAGCATGGTTTATGGGAATTTCCCAGCGGGATATGTTACAGAGGAAACCTCTTGTGAGCCTTTGGGTATCTATGGAGCTCTGAAATTTGCTGGAGAAAAGATGGTTATAGCATACAATCAAGTCTTTGGATTACCCTATACGATCATACGTCCTTCAGCTTTATACGGTCCCCGCTGTGTCAGTCGACGAGTGGGACAGATATTCATTGAAAACGCTATCCAGGGATTAGATATTGACATCAATGGGGATGGGTCTGACAGGTTAGATTTTACCCATGTGGAAGATCTTGCATCAGGTATTGTGAATGTTCTCGAAAATGAAAATTCTAAGAATCAGACGTTTAACCTGACTTTCGGAGAGTCCCGCTCAATTGCAGAAATGGCCACTATACTTAAAGAGCATTTCCCTGATGTTAGAATAAATTACCTTCCCAAGGACAGCCTCATGCCAGACCGGGGAACACTGTCTGTTGATAAGGCCCGGAAGATGATAGGCTATAACCCGACTCATCCGCTGGAAGTAGGTTTTGTTGATTATATCAGGTGGTACAAGGAGCTATTTAGTAAATGAGGATCGTCTTTTGGGGAAACGGTAATAGAGGAACCTCCTGCCTGCAAGCTTTGAAAAACAAAGGTCATCATATTGAGATGGTTGTGGCCCATCCTGATCAGGGCAAGCAGTGGTATGGTTCTGTAGCCCAAATGGCAAGCGATTATGAAATACCAGTGATTAAACCTGAAGACCCCAATAGTTTAGATACGGAAAAATTTCTTAGTAAACTAGACCCCGATATTTTTGTCCTGGCTGGTTACGGTAAAATAATCAAATCGAATATCATTGATATTCCAAAGATCATGTGTATAAATCTGCATGGCGGCAAACTGCCCAAATACAGGGGTTCATCTCCGCTTAACTGGGCATTGATTAATGGTGAAGAGTCGTTCACTCTGTCAGTAATCAGAGTTGATTCAGGTGTTGATACCGGAGATATCCTGCTTGAACGTTCCTTTGAGATAATGAACAACGATAATATAGTTAAACTACATGACACAGCCAATGAACAGTTTCCCAATATGCTTCTAGAAACGCTGAGTGCAATTGAATATGGAACGGTGCGGACTGTTAAGCAGGACAGGGTTGAAGGGTCATACTACCCTTTACGCTTTCCGGATGACGGTCTTATATTGTGGGATATTTATACAGCAGAACAGATCCATAATCGGATTCGAGCACTGACGGAGCCATACCCCTGTGCGTTCACTTATTACGGCGGTGATAAGGTTAGATTAGTGGAGTCTGAGATGTATGAAATGGATTTTTATGGCGAACCGGGACGTGTCTATCAAACGACAGACAGGGGTTTGCTTATTTGTGCATTAGACCGATGTTTGTGGATCAAAAGAGCAATCATCGAAAAGAGTCAACAGTCGCTGGCGGAAGCCATTCAAAGGTATGATTGTCTGGCAACTGTAAGACGAACAGTCAAAAATATTATCGAGAGCGGGGGAATCTCTCATGAAAGTTGATTCTTTCGATATTGGAAAAGAAGTACTGGTCATAGCCGAGATCGGCAATAACCATGAGGGCAGTTTTACATTGGCCGAGGAAATGATAGGACTGGCGGCTGATGCTGGAGTAGGGGCGGTTAAATTTCAGACTATAGTACCCACGAAGTTGGTTTCAGTCAGTGAAACAGAACGCATTAAGCAGCTTAGCAGATTTCAATTTACTTATGAGCAATTCGAGAAGCTAGCGCAAACAGCGCAAAAAGCCGGACTGATGTTCCTTTCTACTCCATTTGATATTGAAAGTGCTGCAATACTAGATAGGTTTGTGCCCGCTTTTAAGATATCGTCCGGTGACAATAATTTCTACCCACTATTAGAAGTAATAGCTGGAACTGGCAAACCGGTCATAATGTCGACTGGTCTCACAGATATGACGGGAGTAGCATATTCCAAAGCATTCATAGAGAACATCTGGCGTGAACAGAATATAGTACAAGACATTGCAATTTTGCATTGTGTATCAAGTTATCCTGTTGGCCCTGAGCAAGTCAATTTACAGGCAATAAATACACTTAAGCAGCTAGGCTGTACAGTT
Organism: Acidobacteriota bacterium; assembly: GCA_050259595.1. Taxonomy (GTDB): domain Bacteria; phylum Bacillota; class Syntrophomonadia; order Syntrophomonadales; family DTU052; genus JBLNAX01. The sequence goes on from JBLNAX010000090.1 coordinate 104,039, forward strand.
GGATATTCGGATCATACACTGGGGATCGATGCTTCTCTGTTTGCGGTCGCTCTGGGTGCGCGTATTATTGAAAAGCACTTCACAAAAGATAAAAACTATTCGAGTTTCCGTGATCACCAGCTTTCGGCCGATCCGCAGGAGATGACTGAACTGGTAAAGAGAATCAAAGAATTAGCCGTTTTGCTTGGCAGCGAGGCTAAGGAACTACAAACCTGTGAAGAAGCTGCCTTGTTATCCATGCGGCGTTCTATTGTTGCCGATCGTGACATTTCAAAGGGTTCATTCTTGACCATTAACGATATAACCTGGGTCAGGCCTGGATCGGGCTTATCCCCCGGGCAGGAGTGCAGGATTCTGGGAAGACAGCTGAACCGTTCTGTAAAACGTGGTGAACAGCTGCTTTTTGAGGATTTTGAGGATCTATAAACGACATTAATTGTGAGGCCAAAGAAATGTGCGGAATTGCAGGTTTTATCGGTAAGAAAATATTAGATGAAGAAACTATTGCTCAAACACTGAATCTAATGAAGAATCGTGGACCTGATAATCAGGATTATTACTTTAATGGTGTTGGCAGCAATCAAGTCTATCTACTGCACTCCCGATTAAGCATCATCGATTTGGAGGAACGGGCTAACCAACCATGGACCATTGATGATTGTACTATAGTTTTTAACGGTGAGATCTACAATTACGTTGAAATTCGCAACAAACTGGAACTCAAAGGAGTCAAGTTCACGACTACATCTGATACTGAAGTTTTGTTGCGATCATATTTGGAATACGGCGAAGAATGTGTGAAGTTATTTGAAGGTATGTGGAGCTTTGCTATATTCGATTCCCGAAATTGCAAGCTGATACTATCTCGCGACCGTTTTGCTGAAAAACCCTTGTATTATTTCAAGAGTGATACAGGGATTTATTTTGGGTCAGAAATCAAATTTATCAAATCATTATCTGAAACTACGCTCCATGTTAATAACAACCAACTGCTTAGATATCTAGTTAATGGTTATAAGTCTTTGTACAAACAGGATGAGACCTATTTTCAAGAGATACAGGAAGTGCCTTACGCTTCTAATATGGTGATAAATCTAGACCAGAGAATCAATACCTATCGCTACTGGAAGCCCCAATGCAATATAGAGGAGATGTCCCTTGATTACGCTGTTGAAGGTTTTCGGGAACGACTGCTGGATAGTATTAAACTGCGTCTAAGAGCTGATGTGCCGATGGCTTTTTGTCTAAGTGGAGGTGTTGATTCTTCCGCTATTGTTTCAATAGCAGCTAAGGTATTCAATTACGATGTAGCTACCTTTTCTATAATAGATGATGATGAACGTTACAATGAAATGGATAATATTCAGGCTACGGTTCAAGACTTAGGATGCAAGAATACTGCGATCTATATTCCGCAGGACGGATTCCTCAAACGATTGCAACAACAGATCGAGTATCATGATATTCCAGTTTGTACAATTTCCTACTATATTCATTCATTCTTATCGAAAAGCATTGCGGAACAGGGATACCGGGTAGTAGCTTCAGGCACAGGGGCTGACGAGTTAGTTACCGGTTATTTCGATCATTTTAACCTGCACCTTTACGAAATGCGGAATGATTCCGATTATCAGGCTTATCTTGATGGTTGGAAACAATACATTGAACCTATAGTGCGCAACCCATTTTTGCAGGACCCCGAACTTTACCAAAAATCAACCGAGGTCAGAGACCACATATATCTCAATAATGACCTTTTTGCTACTTACTTAAAAATTCCTTTTTCCGAGGGCTTTACTGAGAAGAAGTACTATAAAGGGCTGCTTAGAAACCGAATGCTAAATGAGCTGTTCCACGAAGTGGTGCCACCGATTTTACGTGAGGACGATCTCAATTCAATGTATTATTCGATTGAAAACCGCAGTCCCTATCTTGATACTAGGCTGTTTGAATTTGCTTATTCTATTCCTGACGAACATCTGATGCAAAGAGGGTATGGCAAATATATCCTTCGTGAGGCAGTTAAGGGCTTACTCAATGATAAGGTTCGCCTGGATCATCATAAGAAGGGATTCAATGCCTCGATTCACTCGCTGGTAGATTTCGATAATCAAGACTTCCAGGACTTTTTATTGGATAATAGTCCGATTTATGATATTGTACGAAAGGAAAAGATTGAGGAAGCTTTAAAGATGAAACCTATGCCTAACAGCTTTAGCAAGTTTGTGTTCAATTTTATCAATGCCAAGCTGTTCTTGGATAATCAATAATAAAATCATACATGTGAAGAAGAGGAGAGAGACTTATGAGGTATTGTTCGAATTGTGTTTTACCGGACACAAGACCCGGAATTTATATTAGAGAAGACGGTATTTGCAATGCTTGTGCTGGTCATGATCTGAAAAGTGAGATTGACTGGGCTGCGCGAGAGCAGGAGTTCTTGCGAATAATAGAATTAACTAAGGGTAAAAAGAAGGGCTATGATTGTATCGTTCCGGTTAGCGGCGGTAAGGATAGCACCTGGCAGGTAGTTAGATGCCTGGAGTATGGTTTGAAAACTTTAGCCGTAACTTGGAGGACCCCAGGGCGTACAGAGATTGGCCAGCAGAACTTAAACAATCTGATCAATCTGGGTGTGGATCATATTGATTATACAATTGATCCGCGGGTTGATCGCTTGTTTACTTATAAGACTCTGTTCAAGACTGGAAGTACTGCGGTTCCGATGCACATGGGCATGTATACTATTCCGTTGCGTATAGCAGTCAGCTTTGATATTCCTCTGGTCATTTGGGGGGAGAGCCCTTTCATGGAATATGGAGGAACTGAGGAAGAAAGAAATAATCTAAATCGTCTGGACAATACTTGGTTAAAGATGCATGGCATACTACAGGGCACATCAGCTGAAGACTGGGTCGATGATGAACTCTCAGTAAAGGATATGACGGCTTTCTATTTTCCTAATGATGAGGAATTCAGAAGCAAGAACATCTTGTCGCTTTTCCTGGGATATTATTTCCCTTGGGACCCTGAAGAAACACTGAGGGTGGCCAAGGAACATGGATTCCAGGTCAGAGAAGAAGGTCCCAAGGTTGGGTATTACAACTTTGCTGATATTGACTGTGATTTTATTTCCGTACATCACCATTTCAAATGGCTTAAGTTCGGATTCTCCCGGCTTTTTGATAATCTCTCTTTAGAGATTCGCAATGGGCGTATGACCAGAGACGAAGCAGTTCAAATCATTCGGGAAAGGGGCGACCAGCGGCCTAATGAAGACATTGATACTTTGTGTAATTTCCTAAACATTTCTGAGGAGCATTTCCGGGAAATAGAAGAGAAGTTCCGAAACACTGATGTCTGGGAGAAAGAAAATGGAGTATGGAAGGTCAAAGATTTCTTGATTCCCGATTGGAAATGGGACTAGCTGAGGAGTGATGACATGATCATTATGAAGAATGAACCAGCTCGCAAATACCGCTGTGGTAAAGAACAATGGATAGAAATCACTGATTGTGGATCTATTGAACTGATGGCTGATGAACAGGTAACTTTTCACACTCAGTCTGGAGCTGAATACGATTTGGCCGCGAAATCCTGGGGATTTTATGCTACACCGTCATTGAACGGACGACTTGCCGGTTTTGGTTTGCATGGAGTCTTGGTCAAAAACCTAGCTAACCGGTTTTTTATGATGTTGGTAGAAGAAGGTAAGGAAAAGGAATTCGACGAGTATTTGAGCGCAGAAGAATTGGAGATAATCTGCTGGCTTGATAGTGATGAAAACCTGTCGCGTCTAGAGAAGGCTATTAAGGGGTAATTACCTATGAGCGAAAACCTGTTATGTCCGTGTGGGATCAACCGTTTTGTCAAGGTTCATACATTTGTGGAATCTCCACCGGTTGAAGTTCAATTCGCCTTTTCGGGAGCTGATCAATATCAAAGAGAGCTGATGAAATGCGAGGTTTGCGGACATTTCATATCGGTTCATGATATGGACACCAGTGCACTATACTCCGGTGACTATGCCACCTCCAACTACGGTGACTTTTCTGGAATTACCGCTACTTTTGATAAAATAATCAACCTGGCACCAGAGCGATCTGATAATGATAAGCGGGTGAAGCGAGTACTGGAATTCACATCATCATTCTGGGAGAATAGTTCTGGAATGAAAGTTCTGGATGTGGGTTCTGGGTTATGCGTCTTCCTAAAACGTATGAAGGATGCCGGGTGGGATTGTACCGCCCTGGACCCCGACCCACAGCAGGTTCGACATGCTCAGGAAAACGTCGGAGTAAAAACCGTATTAGCTGACTTTATGGAGGTAGCAGAATTCGACACATTTGATCTTATCACCATTAACCGGGTTTTGGAGCATGTGGAGAATCCCATAGAGATGCTGTCCAGGGCTGGGCGTTATTTAAAGCCCAACGGTCTGGTTTACATTGAATTGCCTGACGGTGAAGACGCCATAAAAGATGGTCCTGAACGTGAGGAATTTACGATTGATCACTTTCATATTTTTAGCTTCACTTCCATGGCATTGATGGTAAATAAAGCTGGATTTGAACTTGTAAATGGCGTGCGAGTTCGTGAGCCAAGCGGCAAATACACTATATACGGCTTCTGCAAGATTTCATAAATCTTGATCAAGATGTAAGGGTATGATGAAAATGGGCGAAGAACCAAAAATGAATGATAACGTCAATATTTCCATTGAAACATATATAGAATCGTCTTATGAAAAATATAAATCATATGACCGTTTTCGTTTTGTCTTAGATGTGCTTAGTAGAAGAATCAATGACGGTAATACTTTCTTAGATGTAGGTTGTGCTAAGGGAGAGTTCATTTATTTTTTAAAGGAAATCTATCCGAACGTGAAGTATACTGGTCTGGAAATATCTGAACAACTATTAGACATGGCTAGATTGGAGCCGCAACTTAGTGGAGTTGAATTCTTGCAGGGCGACGCCAGGGGATTCAGCCTGGAACGGAAATTTGATCATGCCTTGATGAGCGGTGTTCTATCAATATTCGATGATTTTGAAAGACCTTTGTTTAATATGGTTAACCACATCAAGTCTGGCGGATGGGGTTACGTTTTTGGTAATTTTAATGCCGATGATATTGATGTGATTATTAGATACAGGAACAACTATATTGGCAGCTCAGAATGGGAGTCCGGCTTAAATCTTTTTAGCCTTTCAACCATTGGAAAAGCTCTGAAGCCTATTGCCTGTGAGATCAATATTCACAAATTTAATCTATCAGTTGACCTGCCTAAAGAGGCGAATCCAATAAAGTCTTTTACCATGAATACTATTGAAAAAGGCAAAATTGTATTAAATGGTGCCAATATCATAACCGATTTCTATCTCATTGAATTTCAAAAAGCTTGAAGCTATTTCACCGTAGAACAACAGGAAAGAAGGAGGATCTCCCTACCGGCACTAATTGGGCGGGTAGGGTGATTGTTTATGTGTGGTATTGCTGGATTTGTTACTACATCAATAAATAGGGAAGAGGCCCAGCACATTCTCAGTAATATGACGGACACCCTAATACACCGGGGTCCGGATGATTCAGGTACGGTTATTGTTCCTAATAATTGCAGAACAGGCTTATTCGGTTTGGGACATAGACGCCTAACCATAATCGATTTAACAGCTATGGGAAGACAGCCTATGGCTAGTCCGGACGGTGCGATCCAGATCGTTTTTAACGGTGAGATTTATAACTATATCGAGTTAAAGGACGAATTAAAGGCTAAAGGCTATACTTTTAAGTCGACCAGTGATACAGAAGTGGTTATAGCTTCTTACTTGGAATGGGGTGAGACATGTTTTGCCCATTTCAATGGAATGTGGGCTATGGCCATCTCAGACACCAGGAACGATAAACTGATTCTATCTAGAGACCGGTTCGGTAAAAAGCCATTATATTATTACATGACTGATAGTGAGTTGGTGTTTGCCTCTGAAATCAAAGCTTTTTATAAGCATCCTAACTTTAAGGCTGAACCAGACTATGACAAGATATTTAAATACATTTCTACTAACTACCGCTATGTTGACGTTGACAATCATACGTTTTTTGAGGGTGTATACCAGGTCCCTAAGAGTTCTTATATGATAATCGACTGTACCCTCAAACCACGTACCAATAAATATTGGAGCCTTGACCCGTTTATTGATCCGGTTGACATCTCCGAAGAACAAGCCATTGAAAAGTTCAGAGAGCTGCTTATTGATTCGGTCAAGATACGACTGCGTAGTGATGTGCCAGTGGGGTGTATGCTTAGTGGGGGGATGGATTCGACCTCCGTTACCTGTATCGCCTATGAAGTTTTAAAACAGCCAGTGATTACTTTCTCTGGTATAACCGGTGATGTAAAGGGTGTTTACGACGAGAGTGAATATATAGATTCTGTGGTGAAAAAGACCAATGCTATTCATCATTATTTGCGGCCTGATCCAGCAAATATGTTCGTAGCTGTGGAGGAAATGCTGGATTATCATGATGAACCGGTTTGTACAGTAACATGGCATAGTCTTTATCTTATTGCGAAGAAAGTACGACTGGAAAATGTTCCGGTTCTCCTCAATGGCCATGGTGGTGATGAGATATTAGGGGGATATTGGGATCATTATCATTACAATTTTTATGATATAGAACAAAGTGGGAACAGAACTGTGCTGGAGCATGAAAAGCAATATTGGCTGGATAATCATGGTCGGGACCCTCAAGAAATTTCGAGGACCCGTGAATATATAAACAAATTGATGCAGGGACAAACCACTGAAATGAATCGTTTTGTGGATTATTCCAACTGCTTCTTACCAGATGTAGTGGCTAAATATAGAAGGGCTGCTAAATTGTCAGTCCCATGTTGTAAGTCTTTGCTTTCGAAGAGGCTTTATTCGGAACTGATGTTTGAAACAGTCCCGGCATCTCTAAGAGCCGAGGATCGCAATACTATGGCTAACTCAATCGAGTCCCGTTCCCCAATGCTGGATTATCGGCTGGCAGAGTTCTGTCTATCCTTACCGAATAGGTTTAAAATTCGTGATGGTATCGGTAAATGGCTACTGCGGGAATCTATGAGAAACATTCTGCCAGAGGATGTCAGAACCAGAAAAGACAAAGCAGGATTCATTTCACCAGCCGACGAATGGTTCAGAACGACCAATAGGGAGCAGGTTCGCGAGTTGATCAATTCACAGTCACTTAAGAATAGGGGACTGTTCGATATAGCAGAGTTAAACCGGATTTTTGATGAGCACATTGCGGGAACGAAAAATCACCAGATGTTTCTCTGGCAGTTGATCAATCTGGAGCTTTGGTTCCGGAAATTCTTTGATTAAGTCAGAATAGGTGGTAGGTGGGTTTGAACAAAGCTGTAATCCTTCATTCAGTTTGGGATGCGGAACACTGCATTAATCATGATTTGCATAAATCATACAATCTGTATTCAACACATTCGTCAGTTGATGTATATCTACATGAAAAATACGGCGTAGATTGCACTTGTCTAAGTTATTTGCTTGCAAATGATGATTTACTTGAATTTAGAAACACGATAACAAAGCTGGTGGATAACACTCTTGAAGAATTGGACTCAAAGATAGCCCCTGAGATCAACGAACGTTTCGATTTAAATATGAGATATTTCAAACCAGTTTATTCGTACTATGGCAAACAGCAGATGATGGTTTACTTCTGTTTGGTTAATGCTATAAACAGATTGATTAAAAACACAAATGTCACTGAACTTTTAATCTATCAAACAGAATTGAATCATTTTGTTATTTCCAGAACTAATATTCAAGACATAAAAGAACTGTTTTTCCCCGATGTCGAGCTTGGGATTTTAGACAATGGTCAGCACCAGCAAACAAGCTTCTTCGATAAGCTTATGAAATACCGCAATCCGCTGAAACTTGCTAAAAAGGTTTTCCAAATAGTCGAACCAATGATCAAATACCATAAACTATCTGGCAACAAAAAAACAATTCTTATTACCGAGCTGTTATATGACCTTCAATTCTTACCTGCGGAGCTAAAGGCTTACAACTTACTATACTATAAGTTTAACCACCCTTTTCCATTTTCGGCACCTGTTGACAGTTCGAAAATTGATTTAGACAAAATAATGCTCAAGATTTCTGAATTCAGTACGAAAGATCCCTATACCAGATTGTTTATTAATGATATATATTATGGTTTTTACAGGTTTGCACCAGAAAGCATAAAAGGTCTGATCTATTTAAAGGAATATCATAAGAATAATAAGATATCTGTTGGTATCTGGGGGCTACCTCCTGTCGACCCAGTCAGAGCATTGTTATATGAGTTACTACGATCAGAAAACATAACCGTAATCGGTGCTCAACATGGCAGTTGTTATGTGGATTCAATCTTTCCCTGGCATTTTGACTCTGACTTTAATAACTGTGATTATTACCTCAGCTATGGCTTTGATGAATTGGACCTAGCACGAGCTTATCCGGGCAGCGAATGTAGGGCTAAAATTCTGCCTTATGGGAAAGTGAAACTTGCGGTTGAAAAAATGGGACCAATTAAACCGCCAATTAAGATTTTGTTCCCCTTGACCACTACCACATCCATGCTTGGTGGGGGGATAACCAGGCTATTACCCCATGAGATTACTGAGAGACAGATTGCTATATTGGAATTTCTAAACTCAATCCAAGGTATCCAGGCTTATGTTAAGCCCGTACCTGGTTCTACCATAGAAAATTGCGCAATCTTACCCTTGTTAAACAAATACCCTAATTTGGTTTTAGTTAATGATGCTACTTTGTTAGAGTTTCTGAATAAAACTAACCCCCAAGTAATCGTATTCGAGTTTCCCTCAACACCTTTAATGGAAGTGCTGCCTCTTAATGCTGAGATATTCTGCATGAATGACCCAGTTAACCCTTATGAGCATCATGCTTTAAAGATGCTTAGGGGGCGAGTCCATTATGCAGAGGATGTTTCAGAATTGATTAATCAACTTGATCGCTTCCTTAAAGGAGAGATAGAGGGAAAAAGGGATATAGACTTCTTAAATCATTATGTATATAAAAAGAATAGCCGTGAAAATATTGTTGATTTCATAGTAAATGCAGTTGAATCAACCCAACAGCATTAGATTTTTGGTATCCGAGGTGAATAAAATTAACAGCTTAGCCAGCAATGTATTAATGATAGTTCAAGCTCGTATGACTTCTACAAGGCTACCAGGCAAGATCCTACGTGAAGTCCTTGGAAAACCATTGCTAGAGCATCAGATCGAGCGACTGTTAAGAGTCAAGTTGGCTAGTAGTTTGGTTATTGCAACTACGACCAATGATACCGATCAACCAGTAGAAGATTTGTGTTTGCGCCTAGGAGTGAAGTGTTTTAGGGGATCTGAAGAGGATGTCCTGGCGAGATTTTATGGTGCGGCTTTTGAAAATGAGGCGGATGTCGTTGTAAGACTTACAGGCGATTGCCCGGTGATTGATCCTCTGGTGATTGATAAAGTTATAGCTTTTTATCTCGAAAATACGGATTGCTTTGATTATGTTAGCAATGTTTTTCCTCGAACATACCCGCGGGGAATGGATACTGAGGTTTTTCCCTTTCGGGCTATAAAAGAGGCTTATAACAAAGCCCAAACTCGGGAACAGAGGGAACACGTTACACCTTTTATCCACCAACAACCCGAACGGTATAAAATAGGTAATGTAATTTATAACCGCGATACCAGCCTTCACCGGTGGACGGTTGATACTCCAGAGGATTTCGAATTAATCAAAAGAATCATAGAAAACCTCTATCCCGTTAAACCCGATTACACGATGGAGGATATTCTAAACTTATTTGAGCTTAACCCGGATTGGCAATCCATCAATGCTCATATTGAACAGAAGAAACTCAGCGAATGACAGAGTAAGGGTGAAACATGAAAATCACTTTTAGGGCCGATGCCTCAGAATCTATTGGTAGTGGGCACTTAATGCGCTGTCTGGCTCTAGCGCAGGAATGCAGAAGCCAGGGGCATTCTTGTTTGTTTATAACCTCAGATAAAACTTCAGTGCTCAATAGAAGACTGAGGGACGAAGGTTTTGCTGTAACTGAACTTGCACGCATCTACCCAGACACCCAGGATCTCGAGGTAACAAATGATGTTCTTAGAGAAAACCCGGATGCCTGGCTGGTATTGGACGGGTACCATTTTGACACCAAGTATCAGGCTGCATGTAAAGAAACTGGCAATCCACTCTTAGTCGTTGATGATAATGCTATTTGGGATCATTACAATTCCGATATCGTGTTAAATCAAAATATCCATGCCGGATCGCTGGTTTATTCGAGTGAATCTTATACCCGCTTTTTGTTAGGGACCAGGTACATGCTGCTGCGGAATGAGTATAAAAAGTGGCAGGGGTGGAAGCGGACCATTGCACCGAAGGCTAAGAAGCTGCTGGTTTCTATGGGCGGGGCTGATCAGAACAATACGACAGCGACGGTAATAGATGCTCTGGAGTTGATAAAACGAAGCGATTTTGAAGTAAGAGTTGTAATCGGAAGTAATAATGTGCATTCCGATAAAATACATCAAAAAGCAGCCATAGCCGGCAAAAGTATTTATGTATATCAAAATGTTGCTGATATGTCAGAACATATGGCTTGGGCTGATCTGGCAGTTTCTGCTGGAGGGGTCACATCATATGAGATGGCTTATATGGCACTTCCCAACATAATGATAGTACTGGCTGATAATCAACTGAGCAATGCGGAGCGATTGGGGAGCCAAGGTGCCGCTGTTAACCTGGGATGGTACGCGGATATAAGTATCGATTTCCTGGCTTCGCAAATTGCGGAATTGATGGATGATGTTGACCGGAGGTCAGAGATGTCCTCAAAAGGCAGAGAATTAGTTGACGGCGAGGGAACTAGTCGGGTCATAATGGCAATAACCGGAGCCAGGATAAGACTAAGAACGGTAAGACCTGATGACTGTAGGTTAGTTTGGGAATGGGCTAACGAACCAGCGGTTAGGGAAATGTCATTCTCATCCCAGGCTATCCCCTGGGAAGGACACCAGCGTTGGTTTGAGAAACGGCAAAACAACCCGCAAAGCATGATGTGGATTGGGGTCGATAGTGAGGATAAGCCACTTGGATTGGTGAGATATGATATAGAAGATAATGCCAGAGCGATTGTCGGGGTCAGTGTTGACATTAATCATCGAGGTGCTGGTATAGCTTCAGCCCTCTTGAAAAACTCCTTGACCAGACTCTTCAATGATACAGACGTCGGAATGATCGATGCCTTCATAAAACCCAATAATATTGGCTCAATTAAAGCATTTAGCAATGCTGGTTATTCCATAATCGGCAAGACGGTTGTCGAAAGCCAGGAGGCCTTGTGTTATCGAATCTGTAAGTAAAAGTTGTGAAAGAGGGGAAGGTTCGATGCAAGACTGCATAATGATCAAGGGGCGCAAGATTGGACCGGGACAACCGGTTTATGTGATTGCTGAAATATCTGCCAATCACAACCAGCAGATGGACCAGGCGATACAGCTGATTAGGTTGGCCAAGGAGGCTAATGCTGACGCGGTCAAAATTCAAACATATACTCCGGATACTATAACTATCAAAAGTGATCGCGAGGAATTCCGAGTCCAAGGTGGTACTCTATGGGACGGCAAGACTTTACACGATCTCTATGCTGAAGCTTACACCCCCTGGAAATGGCATCAGGAGCTAAAAGAGATAACTGAGTCTCTTGGTATGGAATTTTTCTCAACGGCTTTTGATGATACTGCCGTTGATTTCCTCGAGTCGATGGATGTGCCAGTTCATAAAATAGCTTCTTTTGAGATAGTTGACATCCCTTTGATCGAAAAAATAGCTAGGACAGAGAAACCTTTAATTATTTCGACTGGTATGGCTTCATTTGAAGAGATCGAAGAAGCAGTAAATGCTG
>JBLNAX010000091.1:0-77220 GCA_050259595.1 Acidobacteriota bacterium
GACATGGAGGACATCCTGCAAACCAGTTCGATCTTGTTTTCTGAGCTGTCACCGAGACCCCAAACATTTAAAGTGGAATCCCGGCGGTCCAATAAAAAGTTTCCGCTGACTTCGCCTGACATAAGCCGGATTGTAGGCGGCCATATACTGGATGAATTTGCCGAACTTAAAGTGGATGTTCATGATCCTCAAGTGATCGTAAATATAGAAGTGCGCGACAAAGAGGCTTATATCTTCAGCTCGGTCGTTTCGGGTCTAGGTGGTTTGCCGGTGGGTGTTAGTGGTCATGGCCTCTTGCTGTTGTCCGGCGGTATTGACAGTCCGGTCGCGGGCTGGATGGCTATGAAGCGGGGTATCAAGCTATCGGGTATCCACTTCCACAGCTTCCCTTATACCGGCGAACGTTCGCGACTGAAGGTCATCGATCTGGCCCAACGGCTGGCGGTATATAATCAGGGAATGACCCTGCATATTGTCAATGTGGCCGATATTCAGGACGCGATAGTTCGAAAATGTCCGGAACAATATCGGGTCACCATTCTGCGGCGGATGATGCTGCGGATCGCGGAAGAGGTAGCTAACAAAAATAATATCCAGACATTGATCACCGGTGAAAGCGTGGGGCAGGTTGCCAGTCAGACCCTGGAGAGCATGAATGTCATCGGGGATGCGGTGAGGATACTGATTCTGAAGCCGCTCTGCGGGTTCGATAAAACGGAGATCACTGATTTGGCCATTCGGATTGACTCTTATGAGACATCAATTCAACCTTATGATGACTGCTGTTCCTTGTTTTTGCCCAAACATCCGGCGACTAAACCAAGGCTGGAACACGTTAAGGAAGCGGAAAGCTATGTCGATTGGACACCACTTATGGACACGGCACTGCAGGCCATGGAAAGTCTCAAGCTGGGCAGCTAAATGTTGAGCTTTTGCGTCTTGAGCAGCTCGGCTTCCAGATGACTCAACTGAGCCTGCATTTGATTCAATGCTTCAGAAATGGGGTCGGGAATCAGGTGGTGATTCAGATCGACCTCATGTGTAACATGATCTTCTACCACAATACGCCCCGGAACACCGACCACGGTGGAGTTAGGCGGTACATTCTTCAAAACGACCGAGCCTGACCCGATCCGGGCATTATCACCGATGATTATATTGCCCAGCACTTTGGCCCCACAGCTAACTACTACGTTGTTGCCGATGGTGGGGTGACGTTTGCCTTTTTCCTTGCCAGTGCCGCCCAGGGTGACTTCCTGAAAGATGGTGACATCATTCCCTATTTCCGTAGTCTCGCCGATGACCACTCCTGCTCCATGATCGATAAAGAAGCGCCGGCCTATTTTGGCCCCCGGATGGATCTCGATGCCGTTGAGAAAACGGTTCCACTGAGAAATAACGCGGGCCAGCACAAAGAACTCCTTCTTATACAGCCAATGGGCGATGCGATGGCGAATGACCGCCTTTAGCCCAGGATAACACAATAACACTTCAAGTGTGCTCTTAGCCGCCGGGTCACGGTCCTTGATAGTCTGCATATCTTCTTTTATAGTTGCGAAAAAGCCCACAAAACGCCTCCTGGTGGGATTTGACTAAATATAATCTTGACAAAATATCTAGGAATTTTATCATAATCATATCATGTGTAATTGAATTTGCAAGGAGGTTAGTATATGAACCAGGAATTGATTCAAAGTCTTAAATTGAAAGCCGAAAATATGTATGTCAGCGGGGAATGGCTGTGCTCAGAGGCCGTGTTTATGGTAGTCAATGAGTATTTGGGAAAACCACTGCCCGACGAAGCGGTGAAATTAGCATCGGGTTTTCCGGTTGGAATGGGAACGGCTGGATGCGCTTGTGGAGCTCTAACCGGGGGAATCATGGCATTGGGGCTGAAATACGGACGCTCATCAGCGGGGGCAGAAACACCCGAGATGTTCGACAGGGCAAAAGAGCTTCATGACTGGTTTAAAGCCGAAATGGGTCATGCCTGCTGCCGCAAACTAATAAGAAGACTTGAATTTGGCGGGGACAAGCACATAAAACAGTGCACCAGGATAACCGGTGCGGTGGCAGAGAAAGTATTAACAATGCTTTAGAGCTTAAATCTAGTAAAGCATTCATAATTAGCCTTGACTTAAACCCTAGTGAAGTGCTAGGATAAGAATGAAAGCGAGGTAATTTGCATGAAATTATCAACCAAGGGAAGATACGGGCTTCGTGCAATGTTAGATATGGCGCTTCATCAGGATCAGGGTCCGATCACTGTCAACAGCATTGCTGACCGTGAGGGTTTGTCCGACCGTTACCTGGAGCAGTTGATGGTTCCGCTGAAAAAGGTAGGCTTGGTCAAGAGTGTTCGCGGCGCTCAGGGTGGATATATACTGGCCAAAGAACCTAAAGACATAACAGTAGGTGATATCATCCGGGCCTTGGAAGGACCTGTAGCTCCGGTTGACTGTGTCAGTGAAGATCGTCCTGAAGAATGCTCGCGGTCTGAAGCCTGTGTCACACGAATTGTTTGGGCGAAGATTAGAGATTCTATAACTGAGGTGTTAGATTCATTTACCCTGGAAGACCTGGTCATCGAATCCAAGAAGAGATCTGAAGGCATTCCAGAGATGTACTACATCTAGTATCTGTAATACTCAACGAAAGGAGAAATTACCGTGCGACAAATATATATGGACCACAGTGCGACAACTCCGGTCGATCCGGAGGTTTTTCAAGCCTTTAATCCCTACTATTACGATAGTTATGGTAATCCTTCTAGTGTTCATTCCGCGGGGCAGATAGCTCGGAAAGGTGTGGAACAGGCGAGGGATAGTATTGCTTTACTTATTAATGCGTCACCAGAAGAAATAATATTCACCAGTGGCGGCACCGAAGCCGATAACCAGGCCATAATCGGTTATTTAGAGGCCAAAGGTAAACCGGGAGACCATATCATTACATCGGCTATTGAACACCATGCAGTACTGGAGACATGCCAGTATCTGAGTAAGCAAGGGTATGAATTGACTATTCTGCCGGTAGATAAGTACGGTCAGGTGAGCCCGGGTGAACTGCGTAGGGCGCTGCGGTCTGATACCAAACTGGTTTCGATCATGCATGCAAATAACGAGATCGGTACCATCCAACCCATTAAAGAGCTGGCTGCTGCTGCTCATGAGGTAGGAGCGGTATTCCATACTGATGCCGTTCAGACAGTCGGGCGCATAGCTGTTGATGTCAAGGATCTGGGGGTAGATATGCTCTCGGCTTCGGCACACAAGTTATATGGTCCCAAGGGTATCGGCTGCTTATACCTGAAAAAAGGGCTGCGGGTGAAAAGCCGGCTGCATGGTGGCGGACAGGAAAGAAAAATGCGGGCTGGTACGGAAAATGTTCCGGGGATCGTGGGTTTTGGTAAGGCGGCGGAGATCGCGCGCCGTGATATGACTAAAAATGCTGATAAGCTGACGGCAATGGCCCAGAGACTGGCCGATGGTTTGCTGAACGCTGTCCCTAACTCGTTTGTAACCGGACATCCGGTTCGCAGGCTGCCCGGTCATGTCAGTATGTGTTTCGAATTTGTTGAGGGTGAGTCTATTCTGCTTATGCTCGATATGGAAGGGATCATGGCTTCCAGCGGCTCGGCATGTACTTCGGGCTCATTGGAGCCATCGCATGTGCTGCTGGCACTCGGACTGCCGCATGAAATAGCGCACGGATCAGTTAGGTTGACTATGGGTAAAGGCAACACAGATGCAGATGTGGATCATGTGCTGGATGTGCTGCCGGGAATAATCTCGAGATTACGGGAAATGTCACCTTTATATGTAAAGGCAGGTGGGCGGTAATGTATTCGGAAAAGGTTATGGAACATTTCAAGAACCCGCGTAATGTAGGTTCGGTAGAAAATGCTGATGGCGTCGGTGAAGTAGGCAATCCGGTCTGTGGAGACCTGATGCATATCGAGATCAAGGTCGAAGATGACCGCATCGAGGATGTAAGATTCAAGACTTTCGGTTGTGCTGCGGCTATTGCCACCAGCAGTATGGTTACTGAGATGGTCAAAGGTAAGACACTGGAGGAAGCCTTAAGAATAACCAATAAATCGGTGGCTTGTGCTCTGGATGGGCTGCCCCCGGTCAAGATGCACTGTTCAAACCTGGCGGCGGATGCCCTGCATGAGGCGATAAAGGATTATATGGAGAAGTCAGGTATTCAGGTGTAATAATGTATAAACGCCTCCTTGAGGGATAACCTACTCCTAAGGAGGTGATTTGCTGATGGACGACAAATCAATGCTGCAGTCCTGTATCGCACAGTGCCGCGATGCCAAAGATGATATTCAATCGATTTCGCAGAAAGCAACCAATTCAAAGGCTAAGGACGAGCTAAGCAAAGCTGTACAGTCAATCGACTCGTGTATTAATCAGTGCCAGACCGCGCTGACCAGCTTATAAAATACAATCATTTGTAAGATATTGATAGCGGCGGATTATTCCGCCCTTATTATTGTTAGGTCGGCATTAAGACTACCGGTACGGTACCCGTCCAAATCGATAGTGACATAGGTGAATCCACAGGCTTTAACGATGGTGGAGATTTCCTGAAACGCTTCCGGGTTCATGATTTCTGACATTTCTTCGACCGCGACCTCGATCCTGGCTACTGTTCCGTGATGCCGGACCCGAAAATTCTTAAGACCCATGGCCAGCAGTGCTGATTCAGCCTGGTCAATGCTCTCAAGAGTAGCGGTATCCAGGCGTTGTCCGTAGGGAACACGCGAGGCTAGACAAGCGCGGGAGGGCTGATCCCAGCTGCTCAAGCCCAGAGCTCTGGCCATATCTCGAATTTCGGCCTTGGTTATGCCAAGTTCCAAATAAGGGCTTCTAACATTAGGCAATGATTTAAGGGCTGTCAGGCCAGGGCGATAATCGTCAAGGTCGGACGCGTTGCTGCCTTCGATGATCCATGGTATGTTTTCTTGTAGAGCTACTTGTGCCAGCTCATTGAACTTGTGCAGCTTGCAGTGATAACAACGATCCGGTGGATTAGATACGACTTCTTCCAAAGCCAGTTCTGTAGAATCGATTATTCGATGTGTTGCCCCAATTTCTAATGCCAAACACGATGCTTGAACCAGGTCTGCTTGTGGTGTCAGAGGTGAGCGGGCTGTTACCGCCATTACATTAGATTTCCCCAGGCTTTCGCTGGCGGCTTTAAGCAGCAGAGAACTATCCACCCCACCGGAAAACGCAACCAGGACACTGTTCAATGTCAGTAGATATGCTTTTAAATCAATCAGCTTCTGTGTGATATGCATAGCTCTCCTCGATTAGTAATTGATACAAAACATCTAGTAGCGTACTATAGCTAGTAGGATTATATCAGGCCTAGACGGGTTATTGGTCACTTAGCTATCATGTAATTAAGTATACTTAAAAATAATTACGTAAGCCATTAAAAGACAGCCGACATCTCCATGAGGAGGAGAAAATGCTTGATAGGTCGGAGCGCTATAGTCGCCAGCTGGTGCTGGAAGGTTTTGGTGCAGAAGCGCAGGAAAAACTCAATAAAGGCAGAGTGCTGGTAGTTGGAGTAGGCGGACTGGGAACTGCCGCGGCTTTATATCTGGCTGCATCCGGGATAGGCACCATAGGCTTGATGGATGACGACTTTGTCAGTCTAAACAACCTAAATCGTCAGATCCTGCATTGGAGCAATGATATCGGCCGCCCCAAGACGGAGTCAGCACAGGAAAAATTGGGGGCTTTTAATCCCGGCATTACCATCCAGCCTTTGAACCAGCGATTTGGTGAAACATCCGGATCGGGCTTGCTGGAGCAATATGATTTTGTTTTAGATTGTTTAGATAACCTGGAGACCAGGCTGATGCTAAACGAAGCTTGTGTCAAGCACCATAGGCCATTTGCCCATGGCGGGGCCATAAAATTTAGCGGCCAGATTACCACAGTAATACCGGGACAGAGTCCATGTCTGCGATGCTTTCTGCCGAGTGACCCGGAGGGCTGTCACGGAACATGTGAACGGGTCGGAGTTCTCGGGCCTATAGTAGGAATCATTGGAGTTTTGCAGGCGCTGGAGGCTGTCAAATATTTGGCCGGTCTCGGTGATCTGCTGACCGGAAGACTACTGCTGTTTGACGGATTGGCGGGGAGTTTTGATGAGATCAACATCGAACGCGACCCACAGTGCCCGGTATGTGGCAATGTCGTTGGAGGCAGTCATGGACAACCAGAATAGCCGGGAGGTCTATCTAGACAACAGTGCGACTACCCCGGTATTGCCAGAAATAGCGGACCGTATTCGGGAAGTAATGGTGATCCAGTACGGCAATCCATCCTCCCTGCATCGGAAGGGTGTCGAGGCTGAACTGCTGGTGACCGAAGCTCGCCGCCAGATCTCTCGCAGCCTGGGAGCCAAAGAGCAGGAGATAATCTTTACCGCCGGTGGTACAGAGGCCAATAATCTGGCATTGTTCGGCGTTGTTGGAGCCCACAGCAGGAAGGGTAAACATATAATAGTTTCCGATATTGAACACCCATCCATCATCGAAACAGCGGTCAGACTGAGTAAAAGGGGCTATGAGGTGGCCTTCTGCCCGGTTGATGCCAGTGGTCTGGTGGATCCGAAAAGCCTGGCTTCACTGGTAACACAGGATACGATTCTTATCAGTATTATGATGGTCAACAATGAAATCGGCACCTTACAACCCATGACCGACTTGGTCAAGGCGGTCCGAGAGGTGAACCCAGAGGTCATTTTCCATAGCGATTGTGTGCAGGCTCTGGGCAAGATCCCATTGAATCCTGCTAACATAGGGCTTGATCTGGCAACCATCAGTTCTCACAAGGTACATGGACCCAAAGGTGTCGGTGCTCTTTATGTGCGAGACAAATTGGCGCTGGAAGGGCAGGTCTTTGGTGGTGGTCAGGAGCGCCAGATGCGCTCCGGAACCGAAAATGTACCTGGCATTGTTGGCTTTGGCATGGCGGTAGAGCAAGCTTGCAAAGAAGTTGACCGGGGGTTGGAAATAATCAAATCATTGCGGGAATACCTGATGGAGCGGCTGCGGGACGAGGGAGTCGAATTTGCAGTCAACGGTGATTTGAAGAACAGCCTACCCTATATCGTGAGTCTGGGCTTTCCCGGCGTGCGTGGGGAGGTGCTGGTGCATTTTCTCGAGTCACAGAATGTTTTTGTATCTACGGGTTCAGCCTGCCATTCCCGGACTGTGAAGATCAGCCATGTGCTGAAATCTATTGATATTTCCGGGCCCCAAGCCGAAGGGACTATTAGAATAAGTTTTTCAACTTTGAATGACAAAGAAGATGTGGAGATACTGGTTGCGGGTTTGAAAACAGCTCTAAGTAGGCTCAAACCGGCCAGGTGAATGGAGAAATTCTGATGTCTGGTAAAAAGGTATTTGTAGCCATGAGCGGCGGGGTCGACAGTTCAGTGGTGGCTTTGCTGCTGAAACAGCAGGGTTATGATGTGACAGGTATAACTATGCAGATCTGGCCGCAGGAAGAGGATGATTCCAAGGCCTGCTGCAGCCTGTCGGCGGTTGAGGATGCCCGTAGGGTAGCCTGGCACCTGGATATACCCCATTATGTGATGAATTTTCGGGATGAATTCGAGGCCAAAGTCATTCGCTACTTTTGTGAAGAATATCAGCAGGGGCGAACCCCTAACCCATGTATAGCCTGTAATAAGTACATAAAGTTCGATTCCCTGCTCGACAAGGCACTGGCCATGGGAGCCGATTTTATCGCTACCGGGCACTATGCCCGTGTAATTCCGGACCCGGATGGCGATTATTCGTTAGTCAAGGGTCTGGATCCCGGTAAGGACCAGTCTTATGTGCTTTACAATCTTACCCAGCGGCAGTTGTCATATACGATGTTCCCGCTTGGTGATTACAACAAGGGTAAAACCCGGGAAATGGCACGTGAAGCCGGTTTGCCGGTAGCTAACAAACCGGAAAGCCAGGAGATATGCTTCGTGCCATCCGGCAAATACAGTGATTTTGTAGAACGTTATGTGGGGAGAGTGAACCGCAGCGGGGACTTCTGCCTGACAGACGGGAAAAAGATCAGTGCTCATGGGGGTATCCACCGCTACACGATCGGTCAGCGCAAAGGACTGGGCGTGGCTTTGGGGCATCCGGTGTATGTGACCGGGATAGACCCAGCCAGCAGAACGGTATGGCTGGGTGAGAACCAGGACTTGTTCAAACGAGTCCTGATCGCCGGGGATGTAAGCTATATTTCTGGCTATCCATTTAATGAACCGGTGCCGGTCACCGCCAAAATCAGATATACAGCGCCGGCTACGGCGGCGATTGCCACCTCACTTGCAGATGGAACATTGATGGTGGAATTTGAGCAGGCACAACGGGCTATCACACCTGGACAGGCAGTCGTCATTTATGAAGAAGACCGGGTGCTGGGCGGCGGCACGATCATGACGGTTATCGATTGATAAGTATCTAACAAAAAAAGCGAGGAAAATCCTCGCTTTTTTCTTGTCATGCGATGTATGATCAGATCGCCGACCTAGGCATTATTTCTTGCATTTGTCGTTACTGATCTCGTCTAGTTCCTCTTCGCAGCTATCTTCACAGCCGTCTTCGCATAGGTCTTCGTTTAGCTCACGCTCTCTAGCGTCACGGGTACGATCTTCGCGGACTTCCAAAATGTCCACCCCCTTCCAAACAGTCTACAGATTATTTTTTCCTGAATGGAGGGGACTATTCATGGTTTTGCCAATAAATAGGCATTTTTTAAAAAATAATACGCTGTGGGTGGCTGTATACCGTCAAACGTCCCCCGCGTACAAATCCCACAAGAGTGACTCCATTCTCCTCTGCCAGGTCTATGGCCAGACCGGTCGGTGCAGAACGGGACACGATCAACGGAGAACCTATTCTTACAGTCTTGATCAGCATCTCGGAAGCGATCCGACCGCTGAGCAGAACAGCCTTGTTGCTGGGGTCCAGTTGGTTAAGAAAAGAATAGCCGAGTACGCGGTCGAGAGCATTGTGCCGTCCGATGTCATCGTAAGATATGAATAGGCCTTCATTATCTGCCAGAGCTGCGCTATGTACGCCGCCGGTCAGGCGGAAAGCCTCTGAATATTGGTCCAGCTTTGTTGAGAGTTCGACCAATTGCTGGGCGGTAAACTGGACCTGTGATGCGACTGGCTGCAGCTGGTCGCGGTCATTTATGAAATATAGAGACGGCCGTCCCTTGCCGCAACAGCTGGCGAAATTGCGTCGTAAAAAATTATCCAACTGCGGGACTTCTGAGCTGGTTTCTACCCACATGACGCCTTGCTCTTCGCGACAGTAAAGCTCGCGAATTTCTTCCGGGCTGTGCAGCAGTCCTTCGCTGACCAGGAATCCGACCGCCAATTCCTCCAATGCATATGGTGAGCAGACCAGTGTGGCCAGCTCCAAGTCGTTAAGGAAAATGGTAAGCGGCATCTCATCAACAACCATATCGTGGGATTCTTCTTTGGAGCCATGCGCGTATTTGACTACAGGTCGCTGGTTATAGATATTTCTTGCGGGCATGTTAGTCTCCCCTCCTGCTGAACAACTAATGTTAGGATACCAAAAAAATCATAGTAAAACCAGAGGAATGGTTAAGAAGCAAAGGCTGTGCTTGTTACGGTTTCAGTTTCTTCATGCAGAAGGGGAGCCGATCTTCAGTGATATCTGGAAAGATGTTTGCTCATCTGGCGGTGCTGGCGAGGGATTTGCGAAAGAATGAAGAATTTATACAATAATGTAGAAATGCACAGCTTGTTAGGGGGCACTCAATTGAAGCTGCAGAAGAAGGCCATAATTTACTTTTGTATGATATTAGTGACAATATCCTTAGTATTCTATTTTGCGTCAAATTACTTCCTGACCTTAACTTTTGGGGCTCTTGAACAACGTGATGTGAATCAGAACGTCCATCGAGTCATAAATGCACTGGATAATGAGCATACCTCTCTGAATGCTATAACAGGTGATTATGCCGGTTGGGACGACATGTACAACTATGTGAACCAACCAACCCGCGAATTTATAGAAACCAACTTTATTCCCGAAACGTTGGTTAAGCAGCGACTGAATACTGTTCTAATCATTAATGCGCGGGGTCAGTTAGTTTACCAAAAAGGCTATGATTTTGCCAAAAGGAAGGAATCAAACATCCCATTAGAGCTCATAAACCGGTTCAGACCAGGCAGTCAACTGCTGGTTCATTCATCGGTGAGCAGCAGCCGCGACGGTATAGTACTGCTGCCGGAAGGGCCTATGGTTATTTCGGTGCGCCCGATTATTACCAGTCAGTATAAAGGGCCAATTCACGGGACTTTGGTGATGGGGCGCTATCTTAACGCCAAAGAAATAGCCCGTCTGGAAGATTTGACAGCCATATCTTTTGATTTATTGGATATCAAATCGGCTAAAGTAACGACCGCGGTAAAACAATCCCTGATTAAGGATCCGACTAGTACAACGCCACCGGTACCGGTCAGTGATGAACTGGTTTCTGGATACCGGCTGATCAATGATATTTACGGTCAGCCTAACATTGTTGTCAAGGTGACACAAGGTAGAGATGCTTATGAACTGGGGACTAGCTTTTTCCGGGCCCTTGTCATTATAGTGAATTCACTTGCCTTTTTGGCGGGTATGGTAGTAATTTTCTTCCTTTTGCGAAGACTCTTTTTGCGTTTGAATTCATTAACCATCGGTGTCAGCGAAATTAAAGATACTAAAGATTTAAAGGTTCGTATGCCGATCCTGGGTGATGACGAGATTTCCACACTAGCTCAGCGAATAAATGAGATGATAGCAAGCTTGGAGACATCTCATGGTGAGCTGGTGGAAAGTGAAGAACGCTATCGCGGTATTGTTCAGGACCAAACTGAATATATATGCCGATTCGACTATAATGGCAAGATAAACTTCGTAAACGATGCATTGGCCAAAGCCATGGGCCGCAAGCTGGAAGATCTAGTAGGACCAGTAACGTTTGACTTTATACCTAAAAATG
This sequence comes from Acidobacteriota bacterium, assembly GCA_050259595.1. Classification (GTDB taxonomy): domain Bacteria; phylum Bacillota; class Syntrophomonadia; order Syntrophomonadales; family DTU052; genus JBLNAX01. The sequence goes on from JBLNAX010000091.1 coordinate 11,067, forward strand.
AACACCAAATGATCCGTGAAGATTTCCTGAGCCTTAGTGTAGACGAGCCTACATCAAGTATCGAGTTTCATATAATCCTGCCCGATGGGACCTTGCGCTGGCACCAGTGGACAAACCGTGCTATTTTCAACGAGAATGGCGAGTTTCTGGAATTCCAGTCAGTGGGCCGTGATATCACCGAGCGCAAAGAAGCTGAGGAACAGATCATGCTCGACGAAATGCGATTAGAGGCGCTGGTCAACCTTAATCAGATGACAGATGCCACACTCAAGGAAATAACCGATTTTACGCAGGAGGAAGCGGTGCGCCTTACCGGCAGTAAAATGGGTTTCCTGGCTTTCATTGATGATGATCAGGCTTGTATGACCATGCACTCCTGGTCCAGTGAAGTCATGCAAGGTTGTCAGTTGCAGGATGTCAATAAAACCTTCGATCTCGACAGTCTGGGACTGCTAGGTGAACCACTCAGGCAGCGGCAGCCAATAATAGTCAATAACTATTCGGAACCCTTGTCACCGAAGAAAGGTATTCCGAAGGGGCATATGGCATTCACTCGTGTAATGTGTGTCCCAGTGATGGACGGCGACAACATCGTGGCCGTAGCTGGTGTTGGCAATAAGGAATCAGAATATGACCAGTCTGATGCGCGGCAGTTGACCTTGCTGGTTAGCGGCATGTGGCGGCAGATCCAGCGGCGCAAGGTGGAACAGGCATTGAAAGAAAGCGAGCAAAAGCTTAGCATACAGGTCGATCACCTTAATACTCTGATCAACAACTTAAACGAGGTCTTTATGACGTTTGATCGTGAGGCTAATATCACCTTTATAAATAAGAAGTGTGAGGAATGTTGGGGATATCGGCCAGTGCATTTGGTTGGGCGGAGTGTCTATGAACTGTTGACGGAAGACTCTCGCCATGTATTAGAGGAGATGTTGGGAACTCATCTTAACAGCAGAGGTATGACAACTTCATATGAGGTCAGCACACTGCATCAGGATGGAAAAACCGTGATCGTCAGGGTCAATTCATCACCGATCATAGAAAACGGAGAAGTTGTAGGCGGGTTGGTGCTCATCGAAGATATTACTGACCGGAAACGGGCAGAAGAAGAACTCAAATATTTGAGTATGCATGACCAATTAACTGGTTTATATAATCGCAATTATTTCGAGGAAGAGATGCGTCGTCTGGAAAAAGGACGATATAATCCGGTGGGAATAGTGATGTGTGATGTTGATGGGTTGAAGCTAGTCAATGACACGCTCGGCCATAACACGGGGGATGTTTTGCTGACGACGGCGGCTGCAGTCCTGGGAAAATGCTTTAGAAACAGTGATGTGGTGGCTAGAGTGGGGGGCGATGAGTTTGCCATTGTGGTGGGGAACTGTGACCGCGGTGTGCTGGAAAGATTGTGTGAGCGGATACGCAGTGCGGTCGAAGAATATAATCAAAATCATCCGGGCCTTCCCCTTAGCATGTCATTGGGCCTAGCGGTGAGATCAGATCTATCGGTCAGTTTGACGGAACTTTTCAGAGAAGCTGACAACAATATGTACCGGGAAAAGCTTCACAGCAGCCGCAGTGCCCGCGCTGCCATCGTTCAGACCTTGATGAAGGCACTGGAAGCTCGCGACTTCCTAACTGAAGGGCATGCCGACCGGCTGCAGGACATCGTGGCCAAGTTGGGAGCGGCAGCTGGGCTCCATGGCCAGAGTCTTACGGATCTAAGGTTATTGGCTCAATTCCATGATATAGGTAAAGTTGGGATCCCTGACCGGATCTTGTTCAAGCCCGGACGTTTGACGGCTGATGAAGTCCAGGAAATGCAGAGACACAGCGAAATAGGTCACCGAATCGCCCTTTCGGCTCCGGACCTAGTGCCTATAGCAGAATGGATACTCAAACATCATGAATGGTGGAATGGAGAAGGTTATCCGTTGGGATTAGCAGGTGAAGATATTCCGCTGGAATGCCGGATCCTGGCCATCGCTGACGCTTATGATGCGATAACTAGTGATCGCCCGTACCGAAGAGCAAGACCCCATGAAAAAGCTATCGAAGAAATCGAAAGATGTGCCGGCACTCAGTTTGACCCGCGTCTGGTAGCCAAATTCCTTGAGGTTTACCGTATACAGCAGGATTAATGGTAATGACAAATATGTTTGCGTGATGCATGCTTCCAAATCTCAGGAGAATAGATCGACATCCAGTGCGCCCGCCTCATTATTGTGGTGGGCGGTTCTTTTAGCAGGCCTTTCATAAAACCAAAAACCTGTGGATTGTCATCAAATTCGATGGGCTCGCCATGCGCCAGCAGCAGCGTGGAAATATCCAGGCTGGCCAGCTTGTCGAACGAAATGTCCATCTTGTCTGGAAACATGATAGGAATAGGCAGCACCAGACGTCCCTCGCCGATATCACAGATGCAGTCCGCAGAGTACAATAGTTGTTCTTTCTGGTTATAAAGGGCGATGTCATGCATAGTGTGGCCAGGAACGTGCAGGATTGACCAGTCTTCAAAGCCAGGTAGGTGGTCCCCATCCTGCAGGGGAAAGTCGGGCTTAATCTTTCTCCGGTAGAGGATTCGTTCAACTTTATGACGGGTGCGGTAGGCAACCTCGGTAGCCATGAAGCAATCAAGCTTATGCTGGACATAACCACCTATACCGGCATACCAAAGGTCGACATCCTGGTGAGCGGCAATTGGAATGCCGTATTTCTTGCGCAAAATGCAGGCGCCACCGCCATGGTCCGGGTGCATATGTGAGACTACGGCTAGTTTGATGTCTTTGGGTGAGCGGGCTAAGGTGTTGCGGCAGTAATCTTCGATGCGTTTGACATCGTTTATCGCGCCAGAATCCAGCAGCAGCAGCCGGTCTTCATATTCAAGCAAGAAAATGTTGCAGATGTAGCCGGTGATTCTATGAACCTTAAATGAAACTGTTTGCACACTGACCTCCAATTGAACTTATTATGCGTATAGGAAATACTACATTGTGGTGCGAGAATGCTACAGTATTCAAGGATTGAAGCTATTCGCATAGAGTCATTTTAGCAAAAACTTCTCATAATTGCATGGTAGAAAAATGGCAATTAAGTACTTAGGGTAATCCCTGGCGTTTGCGTTCCATAGCCTCCCGTAGTTCCTTGCGAGCCAGTTCGTCATGGCCAGCCAAGGTTCCCAGGTGATGCTGCATTTCGTGGTGGACGGTATCTGTGAGCTGTTTTCGCCAAACTTCCCGTGGCTGGTCACCCAAAACCGCAGCGAATGAACCGTAATAGATGGCGATCATACTTCCCAGTGGACCACGTAGGATATATTGGCCCAGAATATAACGCGGGCCGTCACGTGGGGTGTCGGGCAGGGCATTGAAGCCGCCATTCAGGTCCCGGCAAAAGCGGTCGGGAATGGTGTCTACGATTTCATCAAGCATGTCGACGAACTCATCAAATGAATAACTTGCCATAAAACCACCTCTCCAATATCATTAGACTACCACATAAAAGCGGTAGTTTCAGAGTGCAAATTATTAGTGAAAGTCGAAGTTAGCTTAAGACGTATAATCTAATAAGAAAGCTGCAAGGGGTGAATGATATGCCAAATCGAATCGCTGCATTTGCTGTACTAGTATTAACAATCTGTTCGTTTAGTACCTCGGTGTTTGCCCGCGCCGTCCAAGTGCCTTCGGACATCGACAAACATTGGGCGGCTGATCAGATCCGCTCGGCTATTGGCCAGGGTTTTATGACTGATATGGGAAATGGCAGGTTTCAGCCCAATCAGCCACTAACTAGAGCGCAGTTGGCAGTCTCTTTAGCTAAATTATTTCAATTGGATTATGGCAATATTAGATTCATCAAGGCTCCTGCGGTCAAAGACTACTATGACGATGTAATGCCTGATAAGTGGTATAGTGGGGCCATTATCATGTGTGCCATAAATCAGGTGCTGCCAGGTGCTGAGCGCAAGTTCAGGCCAAGTGATCCGGTGACTAGATTAGAAGCCGCACAGGCGATTGCTGCTTGTTTTGCAGCCAAAGGACTAAACCCGGTACCGGTTGCCAAAACTAGAGAATATGCTGATGCCAATGGGCTCAGCGATAACGATCGGGCAGATATCGATTTTGTGACCGAGGCTGGGATCATGAATGGCAGTGGAGGAACTTTTCGCCCTCAGGGCCGGTTGACGCGGGCCGAGACTGCGGTCCTATTGATCCAAACAAACAAAGCTAAGCAGTCCTGCTATACTTGAGGTGGTGCTCCACAGCCGGCGGGCCGGTCTGTTGAGTAGTTTTTAGAAGAAAACACACGAGAGCAATCATTAGGAGGAGTTTAGGCGATGAATAGAAGCTCGAAATGGTTCATGGTATTTATCGCTGTATTGCTGTGTTTGATGGTAACAGCATGCAGTCCGACTGGCTCATCCAGTCAAAAACCATCCCCGAGCAACAGCCAGGAGGCTGAAAGTAACCAAAAAACCAAGCTGGTTGATCCTAACCGAGCGGTGGTCGATCTGGGGAGTGAGGTCCTACAGGCATTAAAGAATAACAACATGGCAGTACTGTCAAAGTGCGTTCACCCGGACAAGGGACTGCGTTTTACACCTTATTCGCATGTTGATGTCAAGAAAGATAAGGTTTTTACTCGCGAGCAGGTTGGGAATTTTGGTAGTGATAAAACGAAATATGTGTGGGGTGAATTTGACGGCTCTGGTGCCCCTATAGCGTTGACGCCACTAGAGTATCTGAAGAAATTTGGTTATACTGCAGACTTCCTCAATGCTAAGCAAATCAGTGTAAATAAAATATTGGGTACGGGAAACACTCTTGAGAATCAATTCGAAGTTTATCCGAATGCCAAGATCGTGGAATATCATTTCCCGGAAATCGATCCTAAATACGCGGGGCAAGATTGGCAGAGCCTCAGACTGGTATTCGAGAAAACCGGTGGTGAATGGCTTCTAGTAGGGATCATGCACAACCAGTGGACCATCTGAGATTATGATATAAACAAAATATTTTTAATCAACCCCGTCTTTCGAGGCGGGGTTTGCTTTTACCTGCAAAGAATCGTCTTGCGCATGTGCAATATGGCAAACTCAGAAAACGGGGCATATCGGAAAAGTTGCAGAAATGCAAACGCGCCTTGCGTGCATGCAACGGAAAGCTGATCAGCCAGGCCCCGGGCCATTTGCACCAAATTGAGTGAGAATGCGGCTTTGCACCGTTTCCCTGCCGAAAAGCACCATTTGGCATGAAGCTTGCAATACTACAAGTTAGAAGTCGAAACCTTCACTTTCTGTGAGGTTTATCAACGAAGGAGGGGTCGGTCATGGCTGGCAAGTTTTGTGAGGAATATCAGAGTAAACTAAGAACGGCTGATGAGGCAGTTAAAATCGTCAAATCAGGAGACTGGGTGGAATATGGCGAGTTCGTAATGCAGGCTAAGGAATGTGATGCCGCACTTGCCAAACGCAAGGAAGAGCTGCGCGATGTTAAAATTCGCGGGGTATGTATGACGATGGTCCCCGAAGTGATCAAAGCAGACCCCGAAAGGCGCCACTTCCTGTTCAATGACTGGCACTATTCAGGCATTTCGCGTGTGTTGGGCAGTAATAATCTATGTAACTACATACCGCTTACTTATCATGAGGGACCGGAACTGGTGGAGAGGTACGTTGATATCGATGTGGCCTTTATACTGGCAACCCCTATGGACAGCAATGGCTTTTTTAACCTGGGCTGCAGCAATTCGGTAACTCCATCGGTTATCGACAAAGCCAAACGTATCGTTGTAGAGGTCAATACTTCGGTTCCAGTATGCTTAGGCGGCAACCGTGAATCAATACATATTTCCAAAGTAGATTATATAGTGGAAAGTACAACCAATCCTCAGTTGTTCCAATTGCCGGAACTACCGGTCAATGATGTTGACCGAAAGGTGGCAGAGAACATCATGGAGGAAATGGAAGATGGAGCCTGCATCCAGTTGGGAATAGGTGCACTTCCCAATGCAGTAGGGGCGCTGATCGCCAAGTCCGGTCTAAAAGATCTGGGCGTACATACGGAAATGCTGGTCGACTCATATGTTGATATGTACGAATCTGGCCGTATAACCGGGACTCGTAAGAATATCGATAAGGGCAAAATGGTCTATACCTTCGCTATGGGCAGCCAGAAGCTTTACGATTTCCTGGATAACAACCCGGTATGTGCCATCAACCCTGTGTCTTACACTAATGATCCGTACATTATTTCTCGCAATGACAAGGTTTTTGGTATCAATAATGCACTGGAAATCGACCTATTCGGGCAGGTAGCATCCGAGTCCACCGGGCCTCGCCACATCTCGGGTACCGGTGGCCAGCTCGATTTTATACATGCTTCTTTTAAATCACATGGTGGTAAAGGGTTTATCTGTATGAGCTCCACAAAGAACCTGAAAGACGGCTCTACCTGCACCCGCATAAAGCCAGGTCTTTCGCCCGGCACCATAGTTACTGTACCTCGTTCTCTCGTCTACTATGTAGCAACAGAATATGGGGTAGTCAACCTTAAAGGACTGACTACATGGCAGCGAGCGGAAGCCTTGATCAGCATTGCGCACCCAAGTTTCCGAGATGAACTGATCAAAGCCGCGTCAGACATGAAGATATGGGTCCGAAGCAGTAAACTTGTCAGCTAAACGCCTCCCCTCATAGGCGTTCATCGGGGGCTCCTGTGGAATGCAGGGGCTTTTTTCTTGTTATTATCATTCCATAACATAAGACTTAGGGAGAATCGTTGGGGACAGTTGAGACTTGGGGAAGTTCCTTGAGTGAAGCGAGAGGCGCGTCCCCATGTCTCAATCCCATCTACCCCCGTGGCTTGATCTTATACTTCGCCGCCTTGCGGGAGATGGTGGAGATGTCGACTTCGAGGATCTCCGCCGCCTTTTGGTACGAGTCGGCGATTTCCAAAGTTTTCTGGAGCAGAGTGCGTTCTACGCTTTCTACTGCTGCTTTTAGAGGAATGATGCTGTTGACAGTGATCGGTTGATTGGTATCACCAGTTATGTCATAATCAGTGCGCACCATTTCTTCGGGCAGGTGCTGGACCGTTATAAGTTCTGCGCTGCTGGTGACCATCAGCCGCTCGATCAGGTTTTCCAGCTGGCGGATATTACCTGGCCAGCTATAGCGGCTCAGGATATCGATGGCTTCCGGGGCGATAGTTTTCTTAAAATCGTAACGTTTATTGAAAATGCCCATGAAATGGGTGATCAGCAGTGGTATGTCCTCGCGTCGCTCACGCAGTGGCGGCACTACAATAGGAACTACATTAAGCCGGTAATACAGGTCTTCGCGGAAAAGCTCCTTTTTTACCAGTGCAGCCAGGTCTTTGTTGGTGACGGCAATGATCCGGACATCGATCTTAATAGGCTGAGTGCCCCCGACCCTGGTCACTTCGCGCTGCTGTATGGCGCGCAGAAGCTTGACCTGGAGGTGCAGCGGCATGTCGCCGATCTCATCCAGCAGCAGGGTGCCTTCGTTGGCTACTTCGAACAGTCCCGGCTTGCCTCCCTTTTTGGCTCCAGTGAAAGCCCCGGATTCGTAGCCGAAGAGTTCTGATTCCAACAGGCTCTCGGGTATGGCGGCACAGTTCAGCTTAACAAATGGGCCATCTTTGCGGTTGCCGTTGCGCTGGATTATTTCCGCGATAACTTCCTTGCCTACTCCGGATTCGCCGGAAATAAGGACGGTGGAGTCGACTTCCGCGACCTTAAATGCCATGTATGCTATATTTTCCATGGATTTGTTTTTAAAAATGAGCTCACGGGAGAGCTGTAGGCGCATCTGGTTCATCTGTGATTCGAAATGGTTTTTTAGACCTTCCAACTGTTCGAGCTTTTGTTTTAGCATATTTAGTTCACTTATGTCACGGACATTAGTGACCACCCGAAAAATGTTGCCATTCTCATCAAATACGGGAGTGGCGCTGACCAATAGGGTAGCCCCGGTTATAGTAGTCAGAGTCGTAGTGGCAGGCTGTTTCTGTTCCAATACCAAAATGGTAGCGGAACGTGATAGGATGCCTGTGCTTACCAGCTCGTGCATGCTTTTGCCCACAAAATCTTTTTCTGTTAATCCTGATATCCGTTCACAGGCCTGGTTGATGCGCAGGGTTACCCCCTGGCCATCCGTTATATAAAGGCCATCGAAGGATGAGCTGATGATGGCGTCTAGTTCGGCATTGAGTGATTTAACATATTCCAGTTCGCGGGAGACCTTCTCCAGCTCGGAGACATCATAGAGCACAGCTACTGCGCCCGTGATCTCGCCATTTTTGTTTAGCACCGGAGCTCGGTTGGTGATCATAGAGTGGCCGGCCACACGCAGCCTTACCCCCCACTCACGCTCCCCAGTCTCAACGATCTTGGTCAGTTCGCTCTCAGGAATGATCTGGTTTATGTATTTACCGAGAACGTAGTCTGCCCCTAAGCCTGTCAAGTTTTCGGCGGCTTTGTTCCAGATGCGGATAGCACCTTCGTTGTCGATAGCAACGATGGGGTTATAGGCAGAATTGATGACCGTTTCCATTTGTCCTGATATTTCTTCGATCACCCGGTTCAAGCCCACCATGATGTCTGATTTAGTGATGAATCCGACCAGATTATCATTTTTGACTACCGGATATCGGCCAGTGTACATAATATCTATATCACGGACGTCGTCGCTCGGTTCGACCGTTTTGACGGAGCCGGTCATAAAATCACTGACCGTCCGTGAGATATCGGTATTGTCACGCATGGCCCGGATCAAGTGAGTCTTGGTGAAGATGCCCAGCAGCTTATCGTTCTGAACGACCGGCGCTCCGTCGATCTTGTTATCCAAAAACAAGCTGGCTGCTTCTTTTAGGCTTGATTTCGGGCTCAGGCATATCGGCCTGGTGCTCATGAAGTCTTTTACTTTCAAGCTTTCACACTCCAAAACCATTTTGGTGCTGTTTCTAGATTTTTCTACTTCGGGCTGGAAAAATCCTCTAACCTGAGCTGATTCTAACGGTTGTAAAATGGACATTTGTTATTTATCATTGTAATGATAAAATCTGTATAACGAGATTAAGCGATCAGGTTGCTAAACGAGATATAGAGTGAGAGGTAAAAATCTTGGAGTATTTTGTGGGTCGACAGCCAATATTTGATGCTCGCCAGATCGTTTATGGCTATGAACTGCTATATAGAGCGGGGAATGGCAATTTTTGCGATGAGCTAGATGGCGATAGGGCTACTTCGGAAGTCATAACCAGCAGCTTTTTGCTGTTGGGTCTTGATAGGCTGACTCGCGGGCGCAAAGCCTTTATCAATTTCACCAGAAATCTTTTGGTGAATAAGGTTGCATCCATGCTGCCGCATGACTCGATCGTGGTGGAGATCATCGAAACGGTGGAGCCCGATGAAAAGATTCTGGAGGCCTGCCGGGAGTTAAAGGAATTAGGCTATCTGATCGCTCTGGACGATTTCGAATATCGCCCGGAACTTGATCCATTGATAGAACTGGCTGATATCATCAAGGTCGATTTTATCAAGACCCCGCCCGACCAAAGACAGAATATAATCAGGCAGGTCAAAAACCGGCGGGTCAAGTTTTTAGCTGAAAAGGTGGAGAATCGTGAGGATTTTGCCAGTGCCCTGAAATGGGGCTACACTTATTTTCAGGGATATTTCTTTCAGAAACCCGAGGTAATATCAGGTAAGGACATTCCGAGCCTGCACACGACATATATTCAGCTTCTGCGCGAGATAAACCGATCAGAATTGGACATTCCTAAGATAGAGAGCATTATCAAGGAAGATGTAGCCCTCTCCTACAAACTGCTCAAGTTTATCAATTCCGTTGCCTTTGGCATCAGGCACGAGATACACTCGATCAGGCAGGCCTTGACTTTACTGGGGGCCCGCGAACTGGGGAAATGGGTGTCATTGGTATGCCTGCGCGGCTTAGGTATGAATAAGCCAGATGAGATCATAGTCACAGCTATTTCTCGGGCTCACTTCTGTGAGGCGATGGCTCCATTTGTAGGACTTAAACAAAGAAGTGCCGATTTGTTTCTGATGGGGCTTATGTCCATGATCGATGCTCTTTTAGACCAACCGTTGCCGCTTTTGATGGAACAGCTCCCGGTAGCAAAGGAGATAAAAGAGGCATTACTGGGTGAGGATTCAGTTTTTGGTGATATATTGACGTTGATAAAAAGCTATGAGAAAGCTGATGGAGAAACTCTTAACAAGGTCGTCCAGAAGCTGAAGCTTGATCAAAAAGTGGTCATCGATATATATATCAAATCGTTGGAATCAGTCAATGAACTGATGGATTGAAGAAAAAATGACCCAGGCATTAGCGCAAGGAATCGTCGACTTTGTTGGTAAATAGATTTACATATGAGTCTGCTGGTTATTACCACAGGCTTGATATGCTATAAATGGGAGGTATGTAGTTTTATGAAAATGAAGGATTCTTTGGCAATACTTCTGATAGCGGCGTTTATCCCGCTGGGGTTGGCTGGGTGTGGTGATCAGAAAAGTGGCAATCAGACGGGCAGTCAAACACAGTCTTCACAACAAAAACCAAAGCCGAAACCACAATCGCAGAGAAAGGTAGTAAAAACCCCTAGTCAGTTTGTCAGCCAATACAAGACTTGGACCGGCCGGCTTGAAAAGATAGCTGCCAAAAACGATAAACTATGCAACAATTTATTCACTAAAAAGATAAATCATATCAAGTTTCAGGATGACGCGCAGGCAATGCAAAAGGAAGTTCTGAGTCTTACCAACGAGGTAGAGACCAAAACCGATATTACATTAAGCAAAACAGATCAAACCAAGGTAAAGTATGACGAAATAGTGACAGCCTTCAATAGAACGGCAAAAGATTTGAATGATTTTCTCTATGTATCGCCGCATGTAACCGATGCGCAAGTCAAGGTAAAATATCAAGAAATGATCCAGCGTGATTACAAAAATCACCTGGCAGAATTGAAGGGCTTGCTTAACTCCATAAAATAAGTTTGACATAAAATGTGCGAAAAAGGCGGCTGTTAAGAAAGCCGTCTTTTTTAGTGGTGCTTTAGTTCAAGGTCTCAATCAATACCCCTATTTCATCAGCTTTGGCGAAACGAGGCTGATCGGCGGCGAAGGCGCCTTCACAATCTGTGCAGTAATATAGGTGTTCCCAGGCCGCAAGTGATTTCTGCCAGATCGGATAAGTCTCTTTTTCGAAACGGGACTTGCGCTGGGCTCGCTCGACCAGAAGCCCGCTGTAATAGACGACCAGAATCAAGATCAACACCGCCGCAGGTGCATTATTTACATTGAACGGTCCAATGTTGAAGTGAGCAGGGTCCATACTAGCTGGATGAAAGAAGTAGCCTAATATCGATAGTGCCAGTAGAAGGCCGGACAGGGTAAGCAGCCTTTTCATGAATCGTGCCATCGGTGCCATCCAAATAAAGACCAGATTCAGTATTGGAACAAAAGGGATGATGGCCCATATCGCCATATAGAAGTCTTTGGCCGGTTCCTCTGGTGGTGCTAGCTTCTCAGCTAGCGTCTTAGGAGTGTTCTCCTGACTACCCCAGGGGTTATTATTTGTACTCTTTTCCGGATCGGGAGGGGGAGCGATTTCCTGATAGTGATCTCTGAGCCTTCTTACAGCATCGATGCGTTGACAATTCGGGCACACAATGGCATTTTCTGACACTGGACAGACACCTCTTCACAAACAAAATCATTTTAACCTGTTCTCAATATTTATTGTTGTTATTGGCGATTATACTTTATTGCCCGGCAAATTTAAACATATTAATTTTCTATCTGGATCCTGATTGGCGGCGCTATTTCCAAATCAAATCTGACTTGTACGATGGTTTTGTTGCGAATAATCTGTTATTGAAAAGGAATTTGGCCGTTAACTCGCGAATAAACAAAAAACTAGCTATGTTGCTCGACCACAGTTGTAATGACCTGTACCTGAACTGTTCGTCAAGTAAATCTGCCTATGAAAGGTGAGCGGAATGAAGAAAATTAAGGTTCTGGTTGTTGACGATTCTCCGTTTATCCTGGAACTTATCAAGGATGCCCTGGATGTTGAAGATATTAAGGTAGTAGGTACAGCTGACAATGGACACCAGGCTTTGCAGTTGTATCGCACACTAAAACCGCAAGTAGTCACGATGGATATGACACTGCCAGACATGGATGGCTTGACCTGTAGCCGCGAGATTTTGTCCCGTGACCCGGAAGCCAAGATCATACTGGTCAGTTCTATGAAGGACGAAATGCTGGTCGCTCGTGGTAAGATCATCGGGGTCAAAGCATTCTTGCAGAAACCGTTCAAACAATATCAGCTCTTACTTGCTATACGTCAAGCGTGTGGGTCAAGTGGGGAGAAAAGACAGAATTCATTTGTTGAGCAGTTTATTCAGTCTTTGAAAGAAAACCTCAAGGAAGTTGCCAATCTGGACTGTAAGATCGAGGTCTATGTCGATCAGGAAGCCAAAATGATATCTCAGGGGATGGCAGTGATGGTCGGTCTTACTGGCAACCAGCAAGGGAGATTGATTTTAGATCTAGTGCCGGATACGGCTTCAAAATTGGCGGGCCGCATGTTCGGCAAAGAGACTCTGAGTGAAGATAATATTATTAACGGTTTAGCTGAGCTAACAAATATTATTGGCGGACATAGTGTTTCGCGCATCAACAATATTTATCGGGAAACCGAAATACGATTAACACCGCCCAGCGTTCTGATGGGCAAGAACATGTGTCTTGTCAATCCTCGCCTGAATATGACCAAGGTGGTAGCAATAACCGAAATTGGCTCCCTGGTAATGGGAATCGGTTTTTCAGGGGGGGTGCAATAAGATGTCAGCTGATCTTTTAAACCCTTTCTTAAATGCAATGATCAGTGTTATGCCCCAGTTAGGATTCCAACAGGTCACTGCTGGTAAGTTGACCATCAAAACAGATTCGGTCTCCAGTATGGGGGTCACTCTTATAGTTGGCATGTCCCATCAAGTAAGAGGCAACGTGGCTTATAATATGAGCGAGCAGACCGCCAAGGAAATTGCATCGACAATGATGATGGGTATGGAAGTCGAAGAGTTTGGTGAACTGGCTCAGAGTGCTCTGGCCGAACTAGCCAACATGATCACTGCCAACGCGGCAGTTAATTTTGAGAAACAGGAAAAAATAGTCGACATTTCGCCGCCCAGCCTAGTAATTGGCCAGAACTTTACAGCTCGACTGAGTAATAATAAGTTCATGTGCCTGGAAACTTATGTTGACTCCAAACTGATTGAATTGAACATAAGCCTCGAGACCTAATCAACTGCATGGATTCGCTTTTGACATTGGCTTGAACCGGCCCATTGCGGCCGGTTTGATATTTCTTGGCATTAATGGAGGGGTGGTCGCTAGAAACGGCCAAAATTGGCTAATTGTGCTTGCCTTTAATGATATGTGGTCATGTTATAATTGGTCGAGGCTCGAGCCTTAATCTATTCACAGGTGATTCAATTAATGACATCTAAAAGCACATTGGCTAAACTTATCGGGATAGCGGTAACCGCTTTTCTAGGCGCATTCTTGATTGTCTATTTATTTGGCGCCGAATATTATACTTACCAGGGTATTTCGATCAGGGTAGCTGTGACTCCAGCTCTGCATGGCCAAACTCTGATAGAAGTGCCTCCGTTGGGTAGGATTTCTGCAAATACGCATAGTACGCCTCTCTTACTCACGGTACGTCTCGAGGAGATCGAAACCGATGCCATATTCAAAGCTTTAGGGATCACCACGGGTCCCCGCAAGATTCTGGATGATCTTCAGGGAGAAGCCCATAGAGTATTTTGGTCCTTTGCCCTAAAACAAGTGCTGTTAGGGCTTGTTGGCGGGCTTTTGCTGGTTCTGGCGGTGTGGAGGCCGGGCTGGAAAAGGGTTTTGGCATCAGGCCTGTTTGGCGCATTAGTAATCAGTGTCTGGATGAGTGTTAGCCTTGCTGCATTCGACTTAGATGCTTTTAGGGAGCCGGAATACAAAGGGGCAATATCACTGGCCCCGGATGTCCTGCGAGTAGCATCAGGTTCTGCCGATAACATCAACAAATTCCGTGATCAGGCTAATCAAGTTGTTTCCAACATCCGGTCACTCTTTGACAATCTGGACAGTATGAGTGCGCTGGCTGACCCTGGCAAAGAAGTAGAAACTAAAAAAATACTGCTGGTAAGCGACCTGCATTCTAATCCAGTGGGGCTGCAGCTTATAAAGGCTTTGGCGCACAAGTTTAAGGTGGATTTCATTATTGATGCTGGTGACCTTACGGATATGGGATCACCCCTGGAAAACCAAGCTGTCAAGGACCTCAATGAACTGGGAGTCATTCACCTATTTGCCCCCGGCAATCATGATAATCCGGGGACGATCAAGTTTGTGTCGGCACTCCCTAAAACCAGGGTTTTGAACAACAACACCATAGTTGTTGACGGGATAAAGATATTAGGCCAACCTGACCCGCTTGCCAGTTCGGATCTAGCGTGGGTAGACAATGAAGCCCGGACAAAAATGATAAAAGCGGCGGTTGGAGGTCTGCGGGCAGACATTAAGAAACAGGGGCAGCCTGATATACTGGTGGTCCATGATCCGGCTATCGCTAATCAAGTGGCAGCTGATTCAGCACTAACCGTAACCGGTCATATCCATAACATGTATATTAAAAAGATTAAAGATACTGTTTTGATCAATCCTGGCACTATCGGAGCAGCCGGGGTCCGTGGCCTGTATTCCGATCTAGGAGCTGTTTACTCGGCGGTGATAGTATACTATGATCCTGGAGAAGGACCGATTTCGGCTGATTTTATCAAATATGACCCGATGTCAAGGCAGTTTTCGTTAGAAAGACATACCTTGCGAAAATAGGTGAAGGTTGGGCCACATCGTTGACCATTACCAAAATTTGTGATATTATGTCACCATTAATAGAAATAGAGAGCAGTCGGTTTCAGAGCCTTGGTTCAATGGGGAGGAGTGGTTCAGATGACTGCTGAAACACGTGAAATATTGCAGGTTATTGAACAACTACGGTTCGAACTGGAAGGAATGGTGGTTGAGAAGGGTACTTGTGACCCTGGAGTTATTGGTATCAGCCAGGAACTAGATGCACTTCTTAACGAGTTCTACCGAGTGGTAGGCAACCCAGCTTACGAATAGTGGTTCTGAATCCAGCAGTTTACTGGATAAGCTTATCCGTTTTTAATGTCCTCGGGATGATTCCCGGGGATTTTGCTCGTTTTTAGTCAACTATGTCTTGTATAATGGCCAGACTTTTCAGGAGGTCGACTTCCATGCCAGCTAAGTTTTTCTTTAGAAACTGATTGAACTCGGCTCCTTTGGAAAGAACCATTTCTGCCAATTCGCGGCCCTGATCTGTAATAAACAGCCTTACCATACGGCGATCTTGGGGGTCCAGGCGTCGTTCGACCAGACCGTCTTTTTCCAGCCTGTCCACCATGGTAGTCAGGGTGGAATTCTCTATTCTGGAGCGGGTCCCTACCTCTGTCAAGGTCAGACCGTCATTCTCCAACAAAGAAAAAAGTACGAAAGATTGGGCCAAGTTGATCCCGTATTTTTCGAACTCGCGGCCGATCTGCCTCTCTAATTTGCGCATAGTCCCCTTCATGGCATAGCATATAAAAGAAGTAAAGTCTTCCATAAAATCCCCTTCCTTGTGCGTAACAACAGCGTAGTGCTGGTTATAAATCCAGCTATCTGAGTGTAACCCCTTACAAATTCGCTTGTCAATACGAGCAACAGTTATGCAAAAAAATTCGAGTCGAACCTTTCGATTCGAAAGGAATTGCAATTATAGTGTCGAAATATATAAATTGATATCGATAAATCGGCACATCCAAAATTACCCAGAGGAATTATGGCTTGACGCGGAGAAGTAGCGCGGTAAATTGTCGGAATAATCAAACGAACTAACGGCTTGCTAAATCGCTGAGGATAGAGCGGAAGCACAGCAGGGAGAAGAGTGAGATCGGCGGATTAGTCAGCCTAAAAAGGGGGATATTCAATGCAGGACAAACAAGTACTAACAGTTGCAGAGGCCTTTAACCAGACAGCCCGGAAGTTTCCTGATCGTCCGGCCCAAAAATTCAATCCTGATCTACACAATGGTGATAACAACGGAAACTTTACCTACCGTGAGTTGCAGGACAGGGTGGAAAAGATTGGCTGTGGCTTGCTTGCTTTGGGTTTAGCTGCCAAAGAACGAGTAGCGATCATGGGCAACAGCAATCATTATTGGACACAAGCAGATCTGGCCTTGGCATGCTGTGCAGCGGTGAGTGTCACCATCTATCCTACACTATCTGTACATGAAGTCTCATATATTGTAAATGACTCACAAAGCAAATGCCTGTTTGTCGGCAATGCAGAGGTGCTGGCCCGCATCAAACCCGGACTGGAGCATATGCCAACATTAGAGCACATCATCGTCATGGATCTAAAGTATCAAGGACAGGACCGGATCATTGGATTAGGTCAGCTTATTGAGCTAGGTGAAAAATCTCGGGAACAGCTTATGCCAGAGTTCGAAAAGCGTTGGCAGAGCGTCACGCTGGATGATTGGTATACGATTCTATATACATCAGGAACCACTGGCCAGGGCAAAGGGGTCATCCTGACTCATGGCGGCGCTGGTGGCAAGATGAATGGGGTCAAAGAATACTTTGATCGCAATAATATGACTATTACGGAGGAAGATGTTACTATATGCTTCCTGCCCTTGTCACACATATTCGACAGAGGCTCGTGCCAATGTTTGGCTATTTATCGAGGCGCATGCATCTGTTACGCAGATAATGTAGCCACACTGCTGGACGATCTGCAGAAGTACAATCCTACCTGGTTCAACTGTGTACCGCGTCTCTACGAAAAAATATTTATCACTTTCCAGCAGCAGATGGCTCAAAACCCAACTAAAAAGAAACTTTTTGACTGGGCGCTAGGAGTAGGTAGGAAAGCTCTGGCTTACCGGACCGATGACCGCGGCCGCATCAACATGTCGCCTGATTTTGACCTTAAAAGCAAGCTGCCCATGGGTTTGCGCATTCAGTTCAGCCTGGCTGACAAACTGTTTGCCAAGGTAAGAGGGCTTTTTGGAAGCCGCTTTCGCTTTTCATTCTCAGCCAGTGCTGGTATCGCCCCGGATCTGATCACATTCTACTACATACTTGGACTGGCGGTCGTAGAAGGGTATGGCTCAACCGAGTCCTTCAATGCCTGCACACTTAATCCGTTAACAGGGTGTAAACCGGGTAAAGTTGGTCCTCCTGCTAATGGCAATTTCGGACGGGTAGCAGCGGATGGAGAATACGAGATCTCCGGTGCCGGAGTATTTATTGGCTATCTCAACAAATCGGAGGAGACCACTGAATCCTTCACCTCTGATGGATGGTTCAAGAGTGGGGACTTGGTGGAGATGGATCGTGATGGTTATGTGAAAATAGTTGACCGTAAGAAAGCCATAATCTGCCTGGCTACCGGTAAAAATGTAGCTCCGGCTAAAATCGAGAATCTCTTCTCGACTAGCGCTTATATCGAACAAATATTTGTCATCGGTGACGAACGTCCCTGCATTTCCGCTCTGTTTGTGCCTAATTACAACTATTTCATCGAGATGTTTGACCGAGAGGGCATCGCATACGATAAAAGCAAGCTGAAGTATTCGTACTCTACCGGTGCTCCAATATGTATTGAAGTGGGCGATGATTTTATTGCTCAGCCGATACTGCAGGAACTGATCGCTCAGGATGTTGAAGCTGCCAACGAGCGGTTAGAGAACTTTGAGGCGATCAAGATCTATGAGGTGATCAAGAGACGATTCACGGAAGAAAGTGATGAGCTGACCCCCACCCAGAAAACTAAAAAACGGGTGATATTGGTCAACTATAAAGACCTTATCGATGAAATGTATGACAACGGCAAATAAGAACTAAAAATTAAAAGTGGCCCGGGAGAGCACTCTCGGGCCACTTTGTTTTTTGCCAGGATTTATTGTAGCTTTATTCAGCCCTTGCGCTTTGGGTAAAAGTCCGTTCTGATACTAGATAACGTGGCCGCTGTTTGACTTCACGGTAAATGGCAGCTATGTATTCGCCGATGATACCCAGGCTAAGCATTAAGAGGCTGCCGATGATGAGCAGCAGCAGGATGACAGTTGTAAATCCTGTAACGGCCTTTCCGGATATAAACATGTAGAGGGTCTGGCCGCCTAGCCCTAGTGCTAGCACCAGGAATAAGGCCCCAATTATGGTAACCAGGCGCAGGGGAAGTGACGAAAATGAGGTGACTGCAGTTACAGCCAGCCCTATAAGGCGGAAGAACGACCAGGCCGAAGTTCCGGCCGTGCGGTCGGCAATTGTTATCTCGATCGTTTCCCGATGGAAACCCAGCCATCTGCTCATACCCCGGAAAAACAAGTTTCTTTCCGGCATGGCCTTCCAGGAATCCACGGCCGACCGGTTAAGCAGCTTGAAGTCGGAAGCTCCGTTCAAGTCATAGCCGGAGAGCCAGTTTATTATCTTATAAAAGGTAAAAGCGCCGGCCCTATTGACTAGGGATTCGGCACTGCGATTTTGCTTCACACATTCTACGATATCAGCGCCTGTTTCACGCCATACATTGACCATTTCGGGGATATAATGCGGCGGGTGCTGCAGGTCACAGTCCATGATCACTACCACATCGCCCCTCGACTGCTCCAGACCAGCACAGATGGCCGACTCTTTGCCAAAATTCCTGCTTAGTTTGATCCCCTTGATAATGGGGTTCTGTGTTGATATGCCCTTTATCGCATTCCAGGTGTCATCATTGGACCCGTCATCAATAATAATGATCTCGTAGTCCATACCTGTTTTTTGCGCCTCAGGCAATGTGGCTTTGACCACATTGGCTATATTGTCTTCCTCATTGAAGGCTGGAATTACGATCGACAGCATGTTGGCTAACACTCCTCCTGTGGTTCCCGGGCAAATCTAATAACCGATTCATTACCCAACTGGTTTGTTCTTATTCTGTATTTCGGCCGAGATCATTTTTTGGATCTCTTCTTTGCTGAAAACGATGCCGCGCTGGCGGGCCATGCGGCGTAGATAGTCTATATAATCGATGTCATTCTTAAACGTCTTGACATAAGCTTTGATCCACTCGTCCTTGGTCGGTTTCAACGGCAATTCCGGGTGTGCATTATTAAATGAGCGCTGGAATTGCCCGTCTTGTTGAAGTATCATCTCCTGCTTGACCAGGCCGCGCAGGTCACCCAACATGTGTTCGATGGGCTGGACTTTTTGATTCTTATCGCGAAGGACTACCCCCAGTGCCACCAGATCTTCGTGTGAATAGTTGAAGGCTTTGGCCCAGGCATCGGAATCCTGATTAGCGAGTCTTTGACGTACTTCATATTGTTCCAGTAGCTGCCGGACCCGGCTGTCGGGAAAATCATAATAGAGTACCTCAACAGTGATGCCGTTTCCCTTGAGGACCTTCTCTAGCTTCTCCATGTCCTTTAAAGGGATATTGGCTTCGTTAGGCCAGGGTTGGTATGGATTGCGATATGTCTGTACGAAATGTTGTATATGAGGCCTGGCCATGTCGATAACCAGGTCATTGAGCATTTCCCGGACCCACAGCGGAATAATGCCGGGTGGTTTAATCTTCTCAGCCTTTACTAATTCACTGGCTTCGTATGCCAGTCGCGCGGTCTCGTCTTTAAGCAGATCCCTCTTGTCGAGTTCCTTGAACTCCTCCATGTCTTCCGACATGCCGATCCAGCTCAGCATAAACTCTTCGTACTTCTGTTCCACATACTGTCTGACAATTTCCTTAGCCGCGACATCATCTTTTTTTAGTCCGAAAAAACGATCAAATAAGCCCATCGTATTGCTGCCACCTCCTGGTAATTGCGGTTAGAGTACATTTCTATAATAATACAGAAAAATCCTTTTCAAAAGCAAAAAGTCCATGATCGTATCATCACTGGCAGTGTGCTGAAGGTTCCTTGCTAAGGATGGGGCGTTATTCAATTCTATTCAATGGCCAAGGAATAAAAGACAGAAGATTATACAGGTCAAGGATGGATATAGGAGGGGTGGGGACAGCCCTTGCATCAAGGCCGGCCCCCTTTCATTAAAGCCCCGTGCCGTTTGCAGACACGGGGTGGGGTGAGGACGGTCTAGGCGTAGGATTGGTAGTCGGAGTCTACTGCAGTGCTCCAGTTCTTGCCGCTATTGTTGTCCCAGTTATTGATGGAATCGCGGAAACAAATGTGCAGGGTATCGGTGGCCTCCACCCGAAATTCGGTAACGAAGGAGTCACCGCGTTTTATCATTTCATATTCCTTAATGCCAAACCATTTTTGAGGGTTGCCGTATCCCACATGGGCATAGATTTTATCGGCGCCGCTTTTGGCCAGCAGCCCGTTATAGCTTAGGTGACAATTATCATTGGTGGCCGGGGCTACAGGATCGATTGCCACTCCACCGGGAAATTCAGCTTTTGCCATAATTACACTCCTTTCAATGTACTGGATTTACTTACACAAAGCCCGTATTCCGATAACCCGAAGGCAGGCTTTCAATGGGGAACACTAGTAACGATAAGCTAATGCGATCCATTCACTGTTTACAGGCGCTGTCCAGTTCTGCCCGTTGTTATTATCCCAATTGTTGAGCCCATCTCTAAAGCAAATGTGCATAGTGTCAGCGGAATCAACCTTGAACTGGGTTTCGAAAGAATCGCCTACCCAGCGCATTTCAAATTCCTTTGTATTATGCCAGTTATCGCCATAACCAACCTTGGCATATATTTGGGATGCCCCACTCTTGGCCAGCAAACCATGATAGGATACAACGCAGCTGGCACTGGCATTAGGCGGTACCGGTTCGATCGCAACTCCGCCCGGTAGATCTAAACGAGCTAGCATATGTTATTCTCCCTTCGATATCAGGCTGATGACAAAAGCGAATATCTTCGTTGTTTCAGAAATCCCGTTCAATCAACGTACTCCAAGTACGCCTCAATCACGGCATTTATTTACGCCTTAATCTTCACTCCCGTTATACGCCTGAGACTTTGTATGTTATAGATTGTCCCTAAGTGCAAAGGGTATGCCCGATAACATTTGGTTCTGATAATCAAGCCTGCCATTGCTGTAAAGCTGCGCCAGTAGGCATTTGGAAAAGGGAGCTATTCGCGGTAAGACCAGTTAAGGATATTGATTACAATTGAAGCCGGACAATGAATGTTTCTACACAGGAGTTACCAGATCTGCTGTCGAATAATTATGTGGAATCAGACCGGTTTCTCTAATAACTTAGGCTATGATGGGAGGGGAAAATTAGATTGAAAGTGCTGGCCATTAACGGGAGCCCTCGCGAAAAGGGTAATACCGGAACGGTTCTCAGTACCATGCTGGAAGTGTTTGCGGCCCGGGGGAGCTGGCAGACCAGGCTGGTACATTTGAACAAACTGAATATGAAAGGCTGTCAGGGCTGCATGTCCTGCAAAAACAAAACCGACTACTGTGTTACCAAGGATGATATGCAGGAGCTTTATGATGAGATCCAGAACAGCGATGTGATCCTTTTGGGGTCACCGGTGTATTTCTTTGATGTGACCGGTCAGTTCAAGCTTTTTTTGGACCGCTGTTTCGCTTTTTGGGATCGTGAATATAAGCCTCGTATGAAGTCGGGGAAGACGGCCATCTTTGTCATGTCCCAGGGCCAGGACAACATCAATATTGCTAAGAGCGTGGTGGCCAAGTACGGCCCCATGTTTAGGAGCTTCGGTTTTTCCGAGGTGGATGATTTGATTTTACCCAGTCTCAATTCGCGCGCTGCCATTGAAAAGCATCCGGATTATCTGGAAAGGGCGCGGATGATGGCTGAGAAATATGTTTGGGGATATGGGGGAAGCTAAGACGTCAGCACTGACGACCAGGAGAAATATCTGTATCAAATGATCAAGAAGCCGGCTATCGATCCGGAGCGCACCCGCAAGGTTTGGGAAGAACATGTTATGCCGCTCAACGGAGCTTACACGATGACCCCGTAAGTTAATTAACCATTCACACAGAGATAAAAGCCCTGGAAGTTCAATGCTTTCAGGGCTTTCTGTTTGTTGACAAAAGAAAACCCGGTCGATCAACCGGGATGGTGATGACTAGTTACCGGGCAACGTTGTTATACAGTAGTTCTGTCTGCCCGTACTGGTACATCTGGTGATTCATTTCCTGCTGCTGGATGAACTCTACCGAGCGAGCCAGGTCCTGCTGCATTCGGTTTATCTGGTCGGCGTAGATATTCAGCATTTGCTTGTTGTCCTGGCTTTCAGCCTCTGAGGTGCAAGCCTTCATATTCTCAAGCAGATCGTCCAGAGATTTTAGAGTCTCACTGAGTTTTTCCTGGGTAAGCATAGATCTTCACTCCTTTATCTGGGTTTATATTCCCCGGATCCAGGGGTAGTAATACGCTATGTGTATACACGGGATCCGGTGACATGATAGAGAGTGAAGATATTCACTACCCATGGCAAATGGCAGAGGCGAATCTCTGCGTTGTTTTAAGAATCCCGTCATCAGCCATGAGAACGAATGCAATTAAAAAGAGCGGTTCTTTGCAGAACCGCTCTTTGATCACGATAAATCCGATCGAAAAACCGTTTTTATTTGGGTTGCATACGGATAGCGCCGTCCAGACGAATGCTTTCGCCGTTGAGGTAGCCGTTCCGTGCAATTTCACATACCAGAGAAGCGAACTCAGCTGGCTCACCCATTCTGGATGGGAAGGGTACCATTGCGCCCAGAGATGTACGAGCAGCTTCCGGCAGCTGAGCCATCATCGGGGTGTTGAAGATACCAGGAGCGATGGTTACAACGCGGATGCCGTCTCTGGACAGGTCGCGAGCGATTGGCAGAGTCATAGCAACAACGCCGCCCTTGGTAGCGGAGTATGCAGCTTGGCCAATCTGGCCATCAAATGCAGCTACGGAAGCTACGTTTACGATAACGCCTCTTTCGCCATTTTCCGGTTCGTTTTTGGACATAATCCATGCTGCATTGGAGAGCATGTCAAATGCGCCGGTCAGGTTAACATCTACAACCATCTTGAACCAGTCAATGTTCCACGGGCCATCTTTGCCCAGTGTGCGGCCTGCGCTGCCCATGCCAGCGTTGTTTACCAGGATGTGAATGGTGCCGAACTTGTCTACAGCAGCCTGGCAGAGAGCTTTGATGTCTGCAGTAGCAGTCATGTTAGCTTTAACGAAGATAGCTTTCGCTCCGATAGCGCTAGCCAGTGCAGTACCTTTTTCTTCGTTCAGGTCAGCGATAACTACGTTTGCACCTAATTCTGCGAGCATTCTTGCTGCTGCTTCGCCTAGTCCGGATGCGCCTCCGGTTACGATTGCGGTTTTTCCTGAAATGTTCATTCTTTTTTTTACCTCCCGATCAATTTTTAATGATTGATTTAATAATTTTAACTAAGTAATCGTCCGATCGTGTTAGGCTTACACCTCCTTTTTTATGTCAATCGGCCCATCCCTGGGTCCAATTGTGAACGATAACCTCAGTTTACCAAACTAATCAAATACTATTCTAGGTTGACATTGTGAAATCCTTCCTAATAAAAAAATACTCTTGCCATATTTCCACTACTAGTTATTGTACTCAACAAAAGGCCAATTAAGCACTTTCTGGGAACAAATAAAGGACACCGTTCATAGCATGTAATATGGATGGTTATGGAGGGGAGGGAATACGTTGGCAATTAAGAAATACCTTGTAGGTACTGCAGGCCAGGATTGTATGGAGCAAACACATGTTCATGAAGTGCAGGGTGTAACTGATATCAGTGAAACTCATCAGCATCGCTTTGCCGGGGTGACCGGGGAAATGATCGAGATCAAGCCCGGCGTCCACGTTCATGAATTTCGCACCATGACCGATTTTTTTGAGGATCACTACCATAAAATTACCATAAGAACTGGTCCTAATGTGGCTGTATCCGGCGAGGATCATATTCACTATGTGCAGGGCGATACTACAGTAAATGATAATCACAAACATTCTTTTGAAGCCTCAACATTTCAAGCACCTAATCCCGGCAAAGTTCAATAAGCCATATGATATGGGCCTTACGAGGCCCATATATTTTTTTATGATTGAGATTCTATTTTGAAACATAGTTGTTAATATCAACTTCTAAAATATTTTGAATTGATTATTAACGGCAGGAGACGAACGGATTTATGTCGAACTAAATTCAAGCAAACTTTTGTGCGGATTCTCATGTATAGTTTTTCACGAGCGGTAATTTAAAAGAGTTCTGGAACTATTCTGTTATTTAAGGGTTTCGTTTAAGTGTGAGCGGGACGACCACGTTTGACTGAACACTCCCGGGTAACAGTATATAAGGGCAAGTTTTCTTTATTTGGGGAGGTGAAGAAGACCTATATTTTTTTGGCCTTTCGTTTTTGGAATATTGCGAATGTTTTAAGGGGGGTAAAGTAGAATAATGAGAACCTATTTAAATGATTACAATCACAAAAAAGTTTCCGCAGAGGAAGCAGCAAAGCTTATAAAGTCAGGGATGCTTATCGAATATGGTCAATTCGCCACCAAACCGGTGGATTTTGACGCCGCTCTAGGGGCAAGAGCCGGCGATCCGGATTTGACAGACGTCTATATACGGGCTACAGGGTCTGTTCTTCCTATTCCTGAAGTAGTCAAATGCGATCCACAGCAGAAGTCATTCCGCTACGGAAGCTGGTACTGTACGGCATTGGATCGCAAAATGTCGGACTTGGGACTGGCTGTACATCACCCGTTCAATTATCATGAAGCCAATGGGATAGGATACAATAGTGATTATTCAGCCCGTTGGCCGGATGTATGGGTTTGCCAGGTCGCTTCGATGGATAAGCATGGTTTCTTCAATTTCGGTATCGGGGCTTCACATAACCGGGCCATGGCCATGGGAGCCAAGATCTGCATAGTTGAAGTGAATAAAAATATGCCTCGCTGTTTGGGAGGCTTTGAGGAAGGCGTCCACATCAGTGAGGTCGATTACATAATCGAGGGATCGAATACACCGGTATTTGCTACTCCTCCGGCACCGGAGCCTACGCCTGAAGAAAAGAAAATGGCGGAGCTTGTGGTTGAAGAGATCCATGATGGTTCCTGTGTCCAGCTAGGAATCGGGGCTTTACCTAATACCATAGGCTTAATGATCGCCGACTCTGATTTAAGAGATCTTGGGATCCAGAGTGAGATGTTCTGTGATGCTTTCGTGGCTATGTACGAAGCAGGTAAAGTCACCAATGCTAAGAAAGCATCTGACAGATTCAAATCAACCTATGCTTTTTGTTTGGGGACTCAGGATACCTATGATTTCATAGATGACAACCCGCTGCTGGCAGCCTGCCCGGTAGTTTATACCAATGATCCGGCTTTAGTCCGCCAGAATGACAACTTTGCTTCTATTAATAATATTTTGGAGATCGACCTTCTGACCCAGGTTTGCTCGGAATCCAAAGGTCTGCGCCAGATTTCTGGCACTGGTGGTCAGTTGGACTTTGTCATCGGTGCATTTGAGTCCAAAGGGGGCAAATCTTTCCTGGCTTTCTCCAGCACATATAAAGACAAAGACGGCAATCTGCACTCCCGGGTACGTCCGCTGCTGACCCCCGGAGCTGCGGTAACTGTGCCGCGTTCCATGGTACACTGGGTAGTTACAGAGTACGGAAAAGTCAACATGAAGTCGCTGTCCATTTGGGAGAGAGCAGAGGCTATCATCAGTATCGCGCATCCGAGTTTCCGGGACGAACTGATCAAAGAAGCTACCGAAATGAAGATATGGAAGCCTAGCAACAAAAAACGCTGGTAGCTCTCAGGCTAACGACAACAGTGAATCTCTGCGTTGTTACGGAAATCCCGCTCAATCAACGTACCCAAAGTACGTATCAATCGCTGGATTTCCTTACGCTTTGACCTTCACTCCCGTCGTACGCCTGAGGATGCAGTAAAATCAAAGCCCGTTCATAAATGAACGGGCTTTTTGCTCTGCATATGAGGTTAACTAAGGCCTTATGGGGACATTCCTTGATCCTTATAAGCTGAAACAACGTGGAAGCATCAAGGTAACTCGGCGGTGGGGACATTCCTTAATCCTAATAGGCTGAAACAATGTGGAAGCATCAAGGTGTGTCCCCTTACATTATACCGCCTCAAACAAACCATTATCTCCCGCAGCCACTAGGCCTTGACTGCTCAGGCGATCCAGATGTTTCTTCAGCATATACTTTTCCCAGAACAACACGAATGTGGTGGGATGCATGCGGTAGATCAGGCATTGCTCTGCTAATTGGTCAATGGTGCTGGGGGTATTCTTCAAATGATTGAAGATGCGCTGTTCGCGCTTGAAAATCCGATCCCGATACTCTGTAAGGCGGCGTTCTGGGTCATTGAGAACTTTCAAAACATGACCGGTCAGCAGCGATTTTGGCTTAAGCTCTAGTATGCGGTCGATCGAACTGATGTAGTCTTCGATTTCCGCCTGGGCTTCACCATACCAGGGGCCAACTTTGGTCAAACATATATCGCCAATAAAGAGCATTTCTTCTTCAGGAAAGTAAAATGAACAGTGACCGGCACTGTGGCCTGGTGTGTGAAGCACTACAAATTTTGTCTTGCCGCAGTCGATGACCTGGTTATCGTGCACTTCTCCGTCAACTCGCCATTCTTTCAATACATCCTCAGGTTTCACGCCGATTTGACTGGATGAATCGATCAAGTCATCGGTCATGACTTCATTCCAGCCCGAGATAGCAGTGATCTTTTCGGGATACTGCATAGCTTCGCGTTCGTAGGGGTGCATCAGGATCTTGGCATTGACAAACTGATCGTTGCCCCTTACATGGTCAAAGTGGTGATGAGTGTTGATAACCAGATCGATGCTCTCAGGACGTACTTCGTTCAAGAGTTTTCCGGCTCCAGTATCCAGTATGACTCGTGTATCATCACCAATCAGTACGCAGTTGCTGAAGGTGAATCCGTCCTCAGTGAAAATCATTTGAATGTTGTCGGTGATTCTTTGTAGCATTTCTTCCCCCTAATGCAAATATTTCCTAAATAATTCCGTTCTTTCTATCTACTCTTTTAATACTTTAAGTGACGGCAGATGTCAATGCAGTAAAACTTCTACACACTAATAGTAGGAATATTCTGGCTGCAAGGCGAACACCTGTAGTGATAAGTTTGGGGGGAGTTAGATGATAGATAATATTGAGTTGAATACCGCTGATGCATTTTCCCAAATCACCATTCCTAATTATTTCCCGACCGGTGATACCCATTGTTACCTGGTGCCTGGCAACAACGGCTGGAATCTGATCGATACTGGGGTCAACACCGAACAGGCTAAAAAGACCTGGTGCCAAGAATTAAACAAGTTCAGCATTCGTTTTCAAGATATCAGAAGCATTTATCTAACTCATAACCATCCCGATCACTGCGGTTTAGCTGGCTGGTTCCAGCAGCAGAGCGGCGCCCAGGTCTTTATGTCATCGCAGGACATTGCGACCAACGCCATTTATGGCTTAAAAGCTGAAGAACAGTTGAAAATGGTAAGTTCATGCATGGGCCCTCATGGTATTCCAAAAGATTTTATTGTTCTCCAGGTCCAGGATATCCAGATGCTTGAGCAATTATTCATTCCCCACCCCCAATTGACATCCATTGAGGATGGGTCGATGATCACATTAAATGGTGGACAGTTCGAAGCTATCAGGGTGCCTGGACATACCGACGGGCATCTTTCTTTTTATTGTAAAGAATCGGGGCTCCTAATATCAGGCGATACGCTGCTGGAAGATCGTGTATCTCAGATAAGTGATTGGCCATATACAATGCTGAACAACCCGCTGGCCGCACACATTAAAGGACTAGAACGGCTGGCCGAATTAGAGGTGAGCTTGGTGCTTCCCGCACATGGACCCTATTACAGCAATGTTGCGGTACGGGTAGAAGCGGCCATGAACCAGCACGAGCGGCGTATGAATAAGGTGCTGCGCACACTTGACAGTAATATGACATTGTGTGACCTATGCCTAAAGATCGGTGTGGCAGCGCGAGTCCTGCAGGAGATGAGGGTTTCCTGGGCGGATACCCTGGGCTATTTGGAGTATCTTTGGCAGCAGGACAGGATTAGCCGCATCGTCGATAACTCGATTATGTTTGGCCCTCGATAGTATCAAAAGATCATCACGTTTTGCTCGGTTTATATATAGAAGTAATTATGGCTATGAAAGAAGGAAGATTTTGAATATTTCTTGAATATTTGCTTGAGTAAGATACTAATCAAAGTATTTGGTTTATATATTAATACTGGGGGTTAATTCCATCAGTATTCAAACAAACAGACACAGGTTAGAAAAGGAGGTTGTAAGATGGAACTGCTCGATAGGTTTCTGGACGAAATACCTTCCCTGGCCCATGCATTTCACAATACTCTGCAATACTGTGGAGACCGGCCGGCACAGAAATTCAAAACCGCTGAAGGTTGGAAAGTACTGAACTACTCTGAGTATGGAGAAATCGTCAGTGATATGGCCAATGGGCTGTTAGCGCTGGGGTTCGAAAAAGGATCTCCGATGTGCCTGGTGGCACATACCAGTGCGGCTTGGGGATGGGCGGATTTTGCTGTCCAAACTGCCGGGTGCGTGACAGTCACGGTCTATCCGACTCTATCGCCGGATGAGATCGCATTTATTGGACAACACTCTGAGGCTAAGTGCATGTTGGTGGGTGACGAAGAGATACTGCAGCGGGTTTTAGAGGCCTCTCTGCGGATTCCATCCTTACAGCGGATCATTATCCTCGACCCTGATTATGTAGACGGCAGCCCTGATGTAATAAATATTAGTCAGCTCCGTGGGTTGGGCAAGGCTTTCAGACTGTCCAATCCCGGCGATTACAAACAACGGTGGAGCAACTTGACCCGCCAAGATCCCTCGAGCATTATCTATACTTCGGGTACGACCGGCGATCTTAAAGGAAGCCTGCTCAGCCATGGGGATATGATCGGTTCGGTCATACGCAGCTTGAAACATGTATCTAATGGTGGATACCGGGGCGGTTGGGATGATGTGGCTTTTTCGCTGCTGCCTTTAGCCCATATATGGGAGCGCTGCAACTCTTATCTGGGAATGCTAGTCTGCGGAGGTTTAGTGGGGTTTGCCGAAAAGCCAGCTACCTTGCTGCAGGACATACAAGAAATCAAGCCGACATGGGTGCTTCTGGTGCCGCGCCTATGGACCCGGATCATGGCTGGAATAAAAGGATTCCTGACCTCTTCGGTGGAGGCTAAAGAAAAATTCGATTGGGCCATGCAGATAGGTAATGAAGTGCTGGATATACGCACCAAGGCTGACGGTACTATAGATTTGACCCAGGATCCCAGAGAACTTCTGGAACATAATAATAAACTTAAGGCCGATTTCGAGAAGGCCGATGCTGAAGTTTTCGCCATGCTGAGGTTTGCACTGGGTGGAAGGCTGAAGATTGCTTATTCCGGCGGCGCGGCGCTGCCACCTGACCTGCACCGGGCTTATCTGGCCATGAACTTCCCCTTGATGAATGGCTGGGGATTGACTGAAACCGCAGCTGGCATAAATCATGGTTATCCAAACGCCACCAAGGTGGGCTGGTTGTCCAAGATGGTGCCGGGGGTAGAGGCCAAGCTCGAAGATGATGGAGAGATCTTGGTTCGCGGTGTAGGTGTCATTAAGGAATATTATAAGAATCCCGAAGAGACATCCCAAGCTTTTACCCCTGATGGCTGGTTCCGTACAGGTGATATTGGAGAATTTGATGCCGACGGTTTTCTGCGTATTGTCGACCGCAAAAAGGCGATATGTGTTCTGGATACTGGTAAGAATGTGGCTCCAGCAAAGGTGGAATCAAAGTTTGCCAACAGTCCTTATGTAGAGCAGGTAGTAGCCCTGGGACACGGCCGAAAGTTCATGTCAGCCCTGATCGTGCCGACCTACGATTACATATTGCTGCTGCTTAAGGAAAAAGGCTTTGAGTATGATGAGACCAAGGTCAAACACGCACTGGTCAGCAGCATCAACACCTGTGTCGAGGTAGGCTCCGATGTGGCAGGACACCCGATGGTGCAGGAATTGGTGCAAAGGGAAGTAGAGACCGCTAACCGCCAGTTAGAGGAGTATGAAACCATTAAGCAGTTTGTTATACTGCCCCGCAAGCTGACCGAGATGACCGGGGAACTGACTGCGACCCTGAAGATAAAGACCCGGGTAGTGTTTGATAATTTTGCGGCGGAAATCGATGAAATGTACCGGGATTAATCTCGGGCTGATGGCCTTGGCTTGAGGGGCACTTTTTGGGTGCCCCTTTGTTATGGTAATTATTATCCGATTATTCCCCTAACTCTTAATTCTGTTATCTGCTCTGCAGTCAAACCTAATTGAGTGAGTAGATCATCAGTATGCTCGCCGGGCAGGGGAGCGTGGGTTGGGACCTGGCCAGGAGTTTCGGATAGTTTGATCGGATTGCCCATGACCCGACCTTTAAAACCCTCATCATCTACTTCTATGATCATCTGCCGTTCCCTCAAATGCTGGCTTTGAGCGGCTTCCTCAAACTCTAGTACCGGTGAAAAGCACACATCGCTGTCTTTGAAAAGATCCACCCATTCATCGCGGGTTCTAGTCTTGAAAAGTGCGCTCAGTTCGGCGATCATGGTTTCCTGTTGAGCAGGGTCCATTTGTCGGGGAGCTAAGTCGGCTTTATCCAGTTTGCTGCAGAAATCAGCCCAAAACTTGTACTCGATTGCACCAATGCTTACATATTTATCATCACTTGTTTCATATATGTTGTAACATGCGTAGCCGCCATTCAGGACTTCGCGGCTGCGCCGGGGCAAAGGATCACCGGCATTCCACAGTGCTAGGGCGAAGGGCATCCAGGAGACTACCCCGTCCATCATGGCTGTATCGCAGAACTGGCCTTGCCCGGTGATGCTGCGGGCCTGCAGTGCCATAAGGATGGCGATCACAGCCCACAATGCACCGCCCCCGATGTCTGCTATTTGTAACCCGGGAATGACTGGTTGCTCACCGGCCCGGCCGGTCAGTCCGGCTATTCCGCTATAGCTAAGATAGTTAAGATCGTGGCCGGCATGATCACGGTAGGGTCCACTAGAACCATAGCCAGTCAGTGAACAGTAGATGAGACGGGGATTGATTTGATGCAGTTCATTGTAACCCACGCCTAACTTATCCATCACTCCTGGCCGGAATCCCTCCAGCAGAACATCGGCACCGGCAGCGATCTTCTTAAACAACTCTTGCCCATCGCTTTTGGACAAGTCGATCTTGATGCTCTTCTTTCCCCGGTTGATTGAATGAAAGAGGGCACTCATATCATTGATGACAGGAGGAATCAAGCGCAGGTAATCTCCCAATCCAGTGTCCTCGACTTTGATTACCTCAGCGCCGAAATTGCTTAGTATCTGAGAGGCGAAAGGTCCAGGCAGCAGGCGTGACAAATCGAGTACTTTGATGCCTTCCAGCGGCAGAGTCAAGCTACATCCCCTCCATCGCATTATTAATCTAATGCTGATGGTTATTCGTTTTACACTGGGGATTTCCTGTTTGTTCGGGCGGATCATGACTTAAAAATGGGCAAAAAAAAACCCACTCCTTTTGGGGGGAGGAAAGTGGGTCAAAACTTAGGGGATGCTAAGTTGGATCTTATATAAATTTTTTCGGGGGCTATTTCTTTTCTATAGTCATTATAGCTATGCTGTTGTGCAAAATCAATAAAAACCACAACAAAAAATATGGCAGTATATATAATATCAGAAAATTCTAACAACAACTTGGCATTAATGGAGTCTTCCATCCTAGATATGTTTCGTTTAGGTCACTTAATAAACACCTAGCTCAAAATTTAAAATAACAATATTCACAATACTGTGAATGATTAGGATACTATTTTCTGGATGTGGAACCCAAGCCTGTAATTCATTAAGAAATTTAACAGCGATAGCCTTAAAACTAAGGGGAATTGGGGTTTTTAAAGGATATATCATAGAAGGGAAGAATATATAACCAGCAGTCAATGAGGCTGTAGTTCAAAAAATAATTGGAGGTTCAAACAATGAAACGCGCTCATCTACTGGTTCTACTACTATCTGTTCTCCTATGCCTCACTCTGGTCGGACAAGCAGTTGCCGGGTCCAAGGTGATCGTCCTGAAAATTGGCGACCCTTATATGTCGGTCAATGGTGCCAGCAAGGAGATAGATCCTGGGAGAGGAACTAAGCCCCTGGTGCTTCAAGGGAGTACGGTGATTCCGATCAAAGCCATAATTGATGAAATGGGCGGCACTGTAGGTTGGGATGCCAATACTAGACAGGTGACCATTTCCGCCAGTAACAAGACTATAAAACTGACCTTGGGTTACGCTAAAGCAGAAGTCCAGGAAGGCGCAGGCCCCTGGAGCACCAAATCACTGCCAATAGCACCTCAAACCGTAAACGGGCGGACAATGGTGCCGCTTCGCTTCGTTACCGAAACTCTCGGAGCACAAGTGGGGTTTGATTCTACTACCAAGACTATAACCCTCACGGTTGGGGCTCAGGCAGTTGATCCTATGAGTTGGTCAGGGTCCTGGACAACAGATGAAGGGACTATTGTTCTCAAAC
Organism: Acidobacteriota bacterium; assembly: GCA_050259595.1. GTDB lineage: Bacteria > Bacillota > Syntrophomonadia > Syntrophomonadales > DTU052 > JBLNAX01. Next base: position 43,892 of record JBLNAX010000091.1, read on the forward strand.
AATCCGGCAATATTGTAACCGGGAATGATACTGGATATTATGGGCAGATTAAAGGCACCACGTCTAATGGGGTATTAACCGGGACCTGGTATATCTCGCCGACAAGTAAGGGTGATCTTGAAATGACACTTACACCGGATGGCAAGGGATTTACCAGCAAGTGGCGATATAACTATCCTGGCAATACTCCTGATCCAGAAGCTGAAGATGGTGGTTGGCAATCAGGTGCCACGGGGATTAGGATCTAATTAGTTCTGCCGTACCAAACCCCTGGCTTTAAAGCCAGGGGTTTTTTCGTGCAAGTGTTCATAATGAATAACGTCGGTCTTGAACTCAAACAGGAACCGGGGAGTCGTGGCGTAGAAGTATGATTCTTGGTGTGCAATATGCTTCGTATCGTGCGATGTTCGTGCCGTATAGAATTCTTGACGCCACGACTGCCACCAAAGCGGCCACGAGTGGTACAGCATGAAGAGAGTAATTATTCTTTGATGCATGGTGGTACTTCCCCGGTAGTTTACATCAAAGGTATTTCGACAGTTTAAGGGCAAGTCCTTTGTTTCAAGTACCGGTAAATAAAGGATGTTTCATTGACTAAAAGTTCCCTATTTGATATTCTTTACTCGAAAATACTGCAGTCACAGAAACGGGGTATAAAAATAATGAACGTTGGATTAGGCGGATTTAAGGGCTCAGAAAAGTACATAGTAGCGGATGAACTTCGCAATGCGGTCAACATTGCGATCGCCTTGCAGAAACCAGTTCTTATCAAGGGCGAGCCGGGCACTGGCAAAACCATGCTGGCTCAGAGTATTGCCGACAGTTTGGGCAAACGCCTGCTTATATGGAACATCAAATCGACCACCAAAGCCCAGGAAGGCCTATATGTGTACGATACCGTTCAGCGGCTTTATGACAGCCAGTTCAAGGATCACAATGTAGCTGATATCAAACAGTATATCAAGCTGGGTAAGCTCGGTGAGGCATTCTCCGCAGACGAGCAGGTGGTTTTGCTCATAGATGAGATCGACAAAGCGGATCTGGAGTTCCCCAATGACCTGCTGTGGGAACTAGACCAGATGAACTTTTACATTCCCGAAACCAAGGAGACTATCAACGCAAAGCAGCGGCCTATTGTGGTCATCACCAGTAATGCCGAAAAAGAACTGCCGGACGCATTCCTGCGCCGCTGTATCTTCCATTACATCGCATTCCCCGATCCTAAGGGCATGATCGAGATCGTGCGGGTGCACTATCCTAATCTGGAGCGCAAGCTGCTGGATCAGTGCTTGGAAGCCTTCTATTGGCTGCGCAGCCTATCTGAACTGCAGAAAAAACCCAGCACCAGCGAACTGCTGGACTGGCTGCAGGCATTGGTGGTAGGCGGCATCAATCCCAAGCGGATCGGCGAGGAACTACCGTTCCTAGGGGTCTTGCTGAAAAAGAACCAGGACCTCGATAATGTGCTCTGGAACCTGCACAATCGGCCTCAGGCCCGGTTGGCATTTCGCCAGAATTTTCAGGTGAGGTAATTCATGTTTACCGAATTTTATTATGTGTTAAAGAACCAAGGCGTTCCAGTGTCCATGAACGAGTGGTACACACTGCTTGACGCCCTGGAAAAAGGCCTGGCCGGGGCCAGTTTGACTGGCTTCTATTTCCTGGCGCGGGCCATACTGGTGAAGAGTGAGGCTTACTATGATCGGTTTGACCTGGCCTTTGCTCAGTATTTCTATGGCGTAGAAACTCCTGAGGAGCTGCCTGATACAATCTGGGACTGGTTGGACAAACACCTGCCGCAGTTGGATATAGATGATGAGATGAAGAAGAATATCCAGCAGTATGACCTGGACACGCTCAAGAAAATGCTGGAAGAACGCCTGAAAGAGCAGCATGAGGAGCATCATGGTGGCAATCATTGGGTCGGCACCGGAGGCACCTCGCCCTTTGGCCATTCCGGATATCATCCAGGAGGGATCCGGATCGGTGGTGAATCGCGCAACAAATCAGCAGTCAAGGTGGCTGCCGAGCGCAATTTCAAAGATTTTCGCACCGATACTACGATCGATACCCGCCAGTTCCAGCTGGCCCTGCGCAAGCTGCGCCAGTTTACGACCCGCATCGAAGGAGCCAGGACCGAACTTGATCTGGATGCTACGATCGAAGCTACCGGCAAGAATGCAGGGAGATTGGAATTAGTATGGGATAGACCACGCGAGAACACCATAAAAGTCCTGCTTTTGATCGATTCTGGAGGCTCCATGACCCCATATGCCCGCATGTGCAACCAATTGTTCCAGGCGGCCAACAAATCGAAGCACTTTAAAGACCTACAGGTCTATTATTTCCATAACTGCATCTATGACTACCTGTACCTGGACCCGCGCTGTAAGCCGGCCAACTGCATCGAGACCGATCATATCTTGAAGAGCTGCGACAGCGAGTACCGCGTCCTGCTCGTGGGCGATGCCAGCATGGCCCCCAGTGAACTGAATCTAGTGGGCGGGATCATAGAATGGAACCAGTATAATAACGAAACCGGACAAACCTGGCTGAAAAAGATTAGACGCCGCTGGGAGCACTCCGTCTGGCTCAATCCCATTCCGGCCAGCTACTGGGAACACTCGGACGGACGTTTCACGATCAAGTTAGTCAAGGACATCTTCCCCATGTACGAGCTGTCCGTCGAAGGCCTGGATATGGGGGTTAAGAAGTTAAGAGCTGCGAGATAAATGAAAGCCTCCACTTGGAGGCTTTTACGAATAGGAAGTCTAGGCATTGCCATTGTTCCGTGTCAGGCGATTGTTCATAGACATGCCTCCCAAACCATCTTGAATCATCGTTTTGTAGGAATTTGATGAGACAAGTGAACAGGATTTTGACCTTTTCCTAAATAAATCTTTAGAAAACTAACAGAAGGCTTGTCGATCCGAAGTCGGCAGGTCTTTTTGGCATTTTAGGAAAACGTATTGAAGCATCATAAAAGGACATGTTTGTCCATCAACAAACACTTCAAATACATTGGCAATCGACAACAAATGTCGAATGCATAGGGATATTTTGTGTAGAAATATCCCTGCTGAAATGGCATCATTGATTTTGAAGCGATGTCGGAATTTGTGGAAAACAATTACATAATTAACAAGCCTGGTAATTACCTTTTACAGCTTCGGCATTTGCATTGCTAAATTACGTTCATTAATTGGGGGGTAAGTCTAATGCATTGCCGGAGTAGACTATTATCTGTTTTCCTATCCTTGTTCCTGCTGTTTTCAATCCTCTACACACCACTATTTGCTACATCATATGAGTACGATGCAGCAAATCGCCTTAAATCTGTCACCAATGACAACGGTGATAAGGTAACCTATGAATACGATAATAATGGCAATCTCAAGAGTGTAAGGCATTCAGGGGCTCAAGGGGTTAGAGCAACGGGAGTGTCGTTGAATCAGCACTCCTTAAACTTGGTGGCGGGAGGCGATACAGCAACTGTCACTGCTTCGGTGTATCCCACCAATGCAGCATATAAAGATGTCACCTGGAGCACCAATAATGCCCAGATAGCCGCCGTTACCAACGGTGTGGTCACTCCTGGCATTGCAGGTACAGCCACTATTACTGCCAAGACCAAAGATGGTGGATTCGTTGACACATGTACCATTACTGTTACCCTAACTCAGGTAAATGCAACAGGAATGACCCTCGATCAGCATAGCCTTACTCTTACCGAACGAGGCGCGACCGCTACTCTTACTCCCACTTTCACCCCTAAGAATACAACCAATAAGAAGATTACATGGAACTCTAGCAAAAATGTAGTGGCAACTGTTTATGATGGTGTAGTTACCCCTCTTGCCTCAGGGACTACTATAATAACTGCTTCCGCTGTGTATGGCGGATATCAGGATACTTGTGCCGTGAATGTAAGTTGGACAGGTGAGCCATACAATAAACTTATGCTACATATGGATGGAACTGAGAATGGAACTGCATTTACAGACCAGTGCGGTAAGATAATTCAAACTGCAGGAAATACATGCACTAAAACATCAGATAAGAAGTTCGGACTATCGAGTGCTGCCTTTGATGGCAATGGAGATTATTTGTCGATTAAGAATACTCAGGATTTCGATATCGAAAACGGTGATTATACTATAGATTTTTGGGTGTATCTTAAATACTGGCCAGGACCTGACAACTATTACACAGTCTTTAGCAATGCCGGGCCATCTGGAAACCGAGGAATGTATTTCACTTTGGGTAATCAAAACAAAGTTGACTGGGAAGTATGGAATGGAACTGCCTATACATCAGCTAATTATTCGAAAAGCTTAAACATTAATACCTGGAACCATTTTGCCTTAGTCAAAGAGGGAAATAGTCTAAAGATCTACGAAAACGGAATTCTTAAGGCTACGCAATATTACTCCGGTTATAATCGTTCGGGCTACCCTTTGCTGATTGGGGGCTTCTCTACCAACAACTATATAAATGGCTATATTGATGAATTTAGGATGTCAAAAGCAATTGCCAGGTGGACTGCCAACTTTACCCCCCCAATCGCAGCGTATGGCGATTCTTCGGTGCCAGTCACTTCGGTGGTGTTGGATAAACATAATCTTAGTTTAAATGGTCCTCAAACATCACAATTAGTTGCGAATGTTAGTCCTTCTCAAGCCACTAATAAAGCAGTGGTTTGGAGTTCGAATAATTTCAATGTTGTTAAAGTTCAAGAAGGCCAGTTGACCCCTGTCGCACCTGGCAGTGCAACAATCAGTGTGAGAACTGAGGATGGCGGTTTTTCTGATACTTGCCAGGTCAATGTTACAGGTGATCCAAGAACTAAGTTAATACTACATATGGACGGCACTGATAATGGAACCACATTTACTGATGAGGCAGGTAAGACCATAACAGTAAATGGCAATGTCTGTACCAGGACCGGAACCAAGAAAATAGGCACTGCCAGTGCTTATTTTGATGGCAATGGTGATTACTTGTCTATCGCCAACTCCGAAGATTGGAATTTCGGCAGTAATGACTTTACTATAGACTGCTGGGTCAAGCTGAACAACATCAGTGATCACTCCATATTATTGGGGCAGTGGTCGGATACCAGCGATGTTTGGATATTGGGATTAAATAATCATCAAAGTCAGGGATTATTCTTTGCTTGTGGGGGGATCGTAAGTCCGCTTGAACAAGGAAATCTAAATGGTTGGGATACCACGGCATATCATCATGTGGCTGTTGTAAGGGCGGGTTCTACAATGAAGTTGTATTTGGATGGAACTTGCGTTTCGACTACCACAAACAACGGCAAATTGTCCAATACACTGGTTCCATTAGAGATTGGAAGATATAGTTACAATGGTGGATCAGGGTATGTGAATGGTTACATTGATGAAGTGCATATTGTGAACGGTACTGCTTGTTGGACCAACAACTTTACGCCACCTACTGTTCCATACTCGTCAGTCTCTATACCTGTTACTCAGGTGACTCTGGATAGACACCAGTTGGATCTTACGAGTAGTGGTTCCCCAGCTACGATAATCGCATCAGTGTATCCGGCCAATGCCAGTTATAACGTAGTTACCTGGGCTTCCAGCAATACAGCTGTGGCGACGGTCAAAGATGGTATAGTCACACCCATTCAAAATGGAACTGCCACGATTACCGCATCTGTATTGGATGGAACAATAAAAGATACTTGCAGTGTGAATGTTTCTGGAACGACCTCGGCCCAGACTGTGCTGCTGATGCACATGGATGGCATAAACTACGGAACCCAGTTTAATGATGAGACAGGTAAACAGATTATCAGAAAAGGCGAGGTTTATACAAAAACAACCCTTAAGAAATTTGGCACAGCCAGTGCATTTATCTCCGGAAATAATACGGGTTGGTTGAATGTGCCGGATAGTGCCGATTTCGATCTTAGTACATCTGGAAGCTATACGATAGATTTCTGGTTCTATCTTCCTAAAAAGGCTGAAGGCTATGTGTGGTCTATAAATAATGAAATTGAATGCTATGTTAGCTCAATGTATGACTGTCTTTGGATATCACACTTTGACGGCCAACCAAACGATGGTGGCGGAGGCAAAACCATTACCTATCCTACATTGAATAAGTGGCACCACGTGGCATTTGTTAACAACAACGGGAAAAAGACATTATACCTGGACGGAATAGCACAGGTGAGTAATAATTGCGGGAATGATGCAAGTCGAAGCAGTGGATTGTTTATTGGTAAACGGGATGATGGATACGGAATCAACGGGCCCATATACATTGATGAATTCCGTGTTTCAAAAGGAATAGCCCGGTGGACATCCAATTATACAGCGCCCGCAATTCCTTATAACACACCACAGGTTAGTGGGATCGAATTGAATACTCATAGTATAGCCTTTAATGGCGAGAAAACGATTCAGTTGAGTGCTGCTGTTCAGCCAGCGGATGCGTTCAATAAGACCTTTTACTGGACAACCAGTAATCCTTCAATAGTACTTGTCGATAATGGCGTATTGACACCTATCGGTTTGGGAACAGCTCAAGTAACGGTAAAGACTCAGAACGGAGGTTTCACAGACACCTGTACGGTTACTGTTAATTCCGCCGTTGAGCCATATAATAAGCTTCTGATGCATATGGATGGAAGCGACAATGGTACTATATTTAACGATGAAACAGGCAAAACGGCCATAGTCAATGGCAGTGTATGCATCAAGACTGGGACCAAGAAATTCGGCACTGCTGGTGCGTATTTTAATGGCAGCAACAGCTACATATCCTTAGCGGACAGCGAGGACTGGAACTTCGGTAATAATGACTTCACCATAGATTGTTGGGTCAAGCTGAATAATATCAATAAGCACGCAATAATCGCCGGACAATGGGACAATAGTTCCAGTGTATGGCTGCTGGGTATGAATAACAATGCCAACAAAGGCCTATTCTTCGGCTGTGGCGGCTATCAAGGTACTGTGCCGTTCGAGCAGGGTAATCTGAGCGGCTGGGATACCACTGCGTTCCATCATGTTGCAGTCGTCCGATCAGGTTCAACCTGGAATATGTATTTAGATGGGAAATGCATATCTTCTATTAACAATCCCAACGCCTTCCCCAATACATCTGCCTCTTTGGAGATTGGCAGATATAGCTACAACGGCGGGGCTGGTTATCTAGATGGATATATGGATGAACTGCGAATTAGTAAAGGCTTAGCCCGCTGGACCGGCAACTTTGCACTTCCCAGCCTGCCCTGGAACAAAATGATCGTTCCTGCTGCAGGGGTTAGCTTAGATAAACATACTGCAACAATTTATCCAGATGATGTTCCCAGTAACCTGGCGACGGCTGTAACTCCAGCTGATGCTACATATCAAGGGGTGCTGTGGAGTTCAAGCAATCCCGCTGCAGCTACGGTGAAAGGTGGAATAGTTTCACGAGTTTCAGCTGGAACTACCACCATAACTGGAACTACGATAGATGGAGGGAAGACCGATACTTGTGTCATTACTTCACTACCTTATGACCGCTATACTAGTCTGATGCTGCATATGGATGGCAGTGACAGCGGTACGACCTTTACTGACGAGATTGGCAAATCAATCACTCGTAGCGGTGATGTCTGCACCAGAAATATCATGAAAAAGTTTGGATCATCCAGCGCCTATTTTGATGGCGGGGGGGACTACCTGACAGTTGCGAATAGCCCCGACTTCAGCATTGGTTCTGGGGACTATACGATTGATTTCTGGATAAATCTTAATACCTGGCCAGGACCTAATGATTACTGTGTACCATTTGGTAATTTAGGCCCTTCTGGGAACAAAGGGATGTACCTTACACTGGGGAATCAAAATAAAGTCGACTGGGAAATCTGGAATGGTTCGACTTTTATTAGTACTAACTATAGTGGAACTCTCAGCCCGGGAACATGGTATCATTTTGCGTGTGTTAAGCAAGGAAACAACCTCGCGATTTATGAAAATGGAGTTTTAAAGGCAACGCAAACCTTCAGTGGTGCCGCCGCTTCCGACTATCCACTATCGATCGGTGGAGTCAGCGGTGGTAACTTTGTCAACGGATACATTGACGAGTTCCGGGTATCCAAGGGAATTGCCCGCTGGACGGATAGTTTTATTCCGCCCAATAAACCACATGGCCCGCAAATAGCTGTTACAGGGGTTTCGCTAGATAAACATACTATGAGTCTATCCGCGGGCGGTGGAGCAGGTAACTTATTGGTAACAACCACTCCAACCAATGCTTCAAACCAGAATGTGACCTGGAGTTCCAGTAATACTGCAATAGCAACGGTTAACAATGGAGTCGTAACTTCAGGAGCTATCGGGACGGCTACCATTACTGTAACTACCCAGGATGGAGCAAAGACAGACACGTGTGTCGTGACGACTACCGAAGCGCCATATGACAGTTATACCAAGCTGTTACTGCACTTGGACGGTTATGATAATAGCCAGTCATTTACGGATATGACAGCGAAAAGCATTTCCAAGAACGGAGATGCTTGTACCAAAACAGCCATTAAGAAGTTTGGAACAGCTAGTGGATCTTTCGATGGTAACGGAGATTACCTACAGCTAGCCAACAATCCCGATCTTAGCCCAGGTAATGGCGATTTTACAATTGATTTTTGGATAAATCTGAAGTCGTGGCGAGGGCCGTATGATTATTCAACAATATTCTGTAATTCAGGTCCGTACGGTAACCGGGGCATGTACCTAACGATGGGATATAATAATGAAATTCAATGGAATCTATATAATGGATCAACCTGGGTAACTGCTAGTTATTCAAGGGTTCTAAGCACAAACACATGGAACCATTTTGCGTTTGTTAAAGAGGGTTCAATCCTAAAAATCTATGAAAACGGCATACTACAGACCACTCGCAGCTTTATTGGTACAAACCTCTCCGATTATCCGTTTTTGATTGGCGGATTCAGCGACAGCAGCTTTGTTAATGGTTACATTGATGAATTCCGGATAAGCAAAGGCATTGCACGTTGGACAGGTAACTTTACTCCTCCAACTGCGCAGTACGGGCCAGTTGTATCGGTTACAGGAGTAACACTTAATCAGCATAGTCTGAGTCTTACTGCTGGTGGGGCAACTGGAGCCTTGACCGCAACTGTTGCGCCTGTTAGCGCCAGCAATCAAGGTGTTTCATGGACGTCCAGTAACTTAGCGGTGGCTTCTGTGGCTAACGGGATCGTAACCCCGATTGGGGCTGGAAATACGACCATAACTGTTACTACACAGGATGGCGGCAAGAACGATTCCTGCACAGTGACTGTCGCAGCACCACCGTATGATCTTGATACAAAATTGCTACTCCACATGGATGGGAATGATAACGGCACATCTTTTACTGATGTCACCGGGAAAACCGTAACCAGAAACGATAGCACATGTACGAAAACCGCAACTAAGAAGTTTGGGAGTGCCAGTGGGTATTTTGATGGTAACGGGGACTACCTGCAATTGGCCAATAACACGGATTTTAACCCGGGAACGGGTGACTTCACGGTTGATTTTTGGGTAAACTTAAAAACCTGGCCGGGACCTTATGATTACTGCGTTCCGTTTGCTAATTCTGGGCCTTACGGAAACAAAGGCATGTACATGACAATGGGATATAACGACCAGATAATTTGGAACGTGTGGAATGGATCGGCTTGGGTAACAGCTAGCTATTCAAGAGTATTAAGCACAAATACCTGGTATCATTTTGCATTGGTAAAACAGGGATCGACGCTGAAGATATACGAAAATGGAGTTCTGCAGGGTACACAGGGCTTTAGCGGCTCTAATTCTTCTGACTATCCACTCCTGATCGGTGGATTCAGCACCTGTAATTATGTAAATGGCTATATAGACGAGTTCCGAATATCTAAAGTAGCCCGCTGGACTACCAATTTCACGCCGCCTGCGGCACCATATTAGTTACACTTTCATTACAGATGAAAGTCATCTTGATCATAAAGATAAGTATATGTGGGGGGTCAGTATATAAAAATGAGAAATAACAAATTAGTAAGTATTATTGTTCTAGTCAGCTTATTAGTATCGACGTTTGGCATTTATGTACCAGGAGCAGCAGCGTCTGAAGGTAGCTCTTCGGGCACGAATAACACACCAGGATTTTTGAATGATGTTGTAGCTCGTCAGACTGTGACTCAGAGTGACAAGCCGTTCCTCGCTGACCGTAATAGTACCAGCGAGTATATAGACCCGCAAAGCGGCAACCTTAACATCCGAGTCAACGATTTGAGTCTTCCTGGGAAGGACGGGTTAGACTTGAATATTGGCCGGTACTACAACTCAACACAGGCCAAAGCAGGATCTCGTGGTATGTTGTTTGACAGTATGAACTCAGTAGGCACAACGGTTTATTATGTTTATTCTTATGTCTATACGAATCGCGAAAACGCATTTTACGGTCCATATTCCTTGTGGGAATTAGCCGATGCAGATTGTAACATTCGTCAGGGTTCTGATTCATCAAATACTTATGGCATTGGCAGAGTATTTCAACCAGAAGGAGCCACATACCAGGTATATTCATACACTCCAAACTTATCAGGCAATGTATCAGTACTAGAATATTTAGGTGTAAACTACTCAGAATGGATGGATGCTGCAAGATACAAGGCATCATTAGAGAATACTAATCGTCCAACACAATTCTATTATGGAATTTCTGGACCATCCCAGACTGGAGGTGCAATGGCAGATGCAAATTATATTTTATATACGGGCATGGATAGCTACTTGCGGACACGATACAATCTGGGAGCAGGATGGGCTTTTGCGTTCCCCTCTGTGCAGATTAAAACTGACTATATAAACCCATTTGGATCAGGGGATCCTACGCTTACATACTATGACGGTACAGGCGGTACATCACAGGTTAGCTTTACGTCCGATTTAACTGACAGTAACCTAATAGGTTATCAGGGTAAAGAGGTTCACTTTGAGAGAGTAACTGATGTCTATAAGTCATATAACAACGGGGACCCTCAAAACGGAGATGCCGCCTATGTTTTTGTTGATTGGAATAGGGAAGAAACCTACTTTGGGGCTGACGGAAGGTTATTGGGAATACTAGACTGCTTTGGCAACAAGATTAACTTTAAATATACTAATTATGCATTTGCATACAAAGATAACCCATTGACACAAGGGGAAAGAGTTGCAACACCTTTCATAACCGAGATAATAGATAGTGTAGGACGGTCAGTGTATTTTAACTATTCAGGTGAAGTTGATGGTGGAAAAATAGAGCTAACTGTTGTAGATCCTAAAAACACAAAAAGTCAAAAATACACATATGAAAAAACACCATACACATGTCAGTTTGGGCAACCTCAATTTCAAACTGAAGGGGGAAGCTTGCAACTTACCGGTCAAATAAATGCAGCCCGGATGGAGCCGTGTCTCACCGCGTTTATTGATCCCGAAGGAAGAAGGACCGAATATACCTATGATCCCAAATTGGTTTGGGGTAATATGAATTCGTTAAATTACAGTGATAACCAATGCAACGTCCAAACAGATGGACTGGACACTGTTTTTCTGCTGAATTCCATAAAATATCCTGACAGCACTACACTTTATGAGTACAAAACATTTAACAGACTAATGATGAGTGTGTGCACGGATCTACAAAGTGGCGGAATAATTACAGCAATATTTAAGGACTATACAATATCTAAACGTTACGACATGGACCTTAGAAACAATGGAGGAGTGACTTCGGAAGGAGAAATCCTGAATCAAGTTGATATTGTTCAAAGTGGCGACTATACATCGATGTACTCCAGCCAGGGTATGAACTATCCCGATGATCCCCTTTACAGCCATAAAGAGATATGCAACGGCTTGATTACAACTCGAACATTCAATGCTAAAGGTCAAGAACTTAAGAGCGAGATCAAGACCGCGGATGACAGCCAGATCAAGACAATCGAAAACTTAAGCTTCAATGGCTTGTTCAAGTCACTGCCGGAATACGTCAAAACATCAGAATATGATTCGAATAGCGGGCAAACAGCCACATCCTACACAAATACCCAGTACAATGAGTGGGGCGGAATGACTCTGCAGCAGGTGGACGGTCTGCCTCCGGTCTCGTATCAATACACAGACCCGAATAACAAATACTTGATGACCAGCAAGCAGTGGACCCAGAAGGACGGTGTGACCTGTGCCGAATACTATGCTTATGATAATAAAGGACGTGTAACTCAGGTCACCAATGCCAAGGGTGAGATAACCAATACCGCTTATACTACTGATACAGAAGGCAAAAAGATAACCGTAACCAAACCTATCGAAGGTGGCAAGACGGCCACTGCAGTGAGCATCTGCGGGCCAGAAACCAACAATGCCTATCCTACGGTAGTCAAGAGTTGCTATACCGACAAAACTGGAACTCTGGCGGAAGTCAAGAGCACCACTACCTATGATATGCTTCTAGGGCTGCCAACAACTATAACTGATGCCCAGAACCATACCACAGTGAATGAGTACGATAAGCTGGGTCGAGTAATCAGCACCAAACTGCCCAATGTCACGGTCAACGGTGTTGTCTGCCAGGTTTATCAAATAATAAACTACCAAACTGGAGTTACATCAGACCTGTTCGACGAGACCAATCAAGGACTTGTAACTACCCTAGTCGAGACATATACTCTGTTCAGCAGTAACAAATACAACTGGCATAAGACCTACTTCAACTGCTACGGCAAGCCGGTGCTGGATGTACTATATGACCCGGTACGCGGCTGGGTAATACAAGCCCAGTGCCATTATGACGCCTTTAACCGCTTGATATTTGCCAGAGATGCGGAGGGTAATGTCTACACTTACGAATACGATGCGTTCAACCGTCCATTAGGGGCTTATGATCCTGATGGCAACTGCTATGGAGCCGATTATCTAGATGGTGCCCGCCAGAAGGTAACCTTCTTTAACCCGGTCGGTACCGGCGAGCGCCAGCACGAGCTGGAGACCACATTTGATCAGCTAGGCAACCTAAAGACTAAGAAAGATGTGAAGTCAGGCATCACCGAATCCTTTGCACCTGACTATGTAGGCAATGTTACTCAGTACACTGACCCTAAGGGGAATGTGTTCAATTATGGCTATGACAAGCTGAACCGCTTGACCTCGATCAAAGACCCGGTCAATGTCAAGCCGATCAACTATGACTATACCATTCTCGGCAATCTCAAGACAGTGACCATCGCCGATAATGTCTATAGCTGGACCACTACAAAGAACTACGATGAGATGGGAAGACTGATCAGCAGTGTAGACCCGGCTAACTTCACCTACAGCTTCTACCCCAACAGCGTGGGCCAGGTGGAGAGCAGCACTGATCCCAATGGAGCGATATTCGCGAGCCTGTTCGATGAACAGGGAAGAATCAAGTCGACCACTGCAACCAAGACAGGTCAATCTTCTACTATGAGCTATGGGTATGGACAGAACCCCTTTGGCCCGTCTTCTATAACCTTTAATGGGACAACCATCACATATCAATACAATGGTCTAGGCCAGGTGGAAGGTGTTACATTGTCCGGTAATGCTACCGGTTCGGTAAACTACCTGTATGATAAGCTAGGCCGCACCACCAGTGTACAGGTTCCTGGCTTTACCACCGGTTACCACTATGATGGCATTAAGCTGGATCAGGTATCGATGAATGGCGATGCTAAGAAAGCCGAGTACAAGTACCTACCCGATGGTCGGGTACAATATGTTACATACCCGGCACTGAGCGGCGGTTCGGTGTTAAAGACCGAATTCGTCTACTATGACAGCTCCGAGCCCGACCAGATGGATCGGGTCAAGAAAGTGATCAACTGGAAGAACAGTGCCATAATGTCAGAGTACCAGTATCACTACGACAAGAACGGCAACATAGACAAGGTAACTGACATAACTGGGACTACCAGCTATACATATGATGCACTGAACCGGATCAAGACCATATCCCGACCGGGCGGCGACAACATCGTCTATGAATATGACGCCCGCGGGAACCGTCAGATCAAGACTGGTGATATACCGAACTTTGATGCCAGCCCGGTGGATGCCACCTTCAACATCTGGAATCAACTGACCCAGGTGAAGAAGGGGACCGCTACGCTGGACTTCCAGTACTCGCCGGATGGCCTGAGAACTAAGAAGAGCGGACCTAATGGAACTATTACATACACCTACAACTCGGCAGGCAAGGTCATATCCGCAGTCTATGGCGGCAATACATACAACTACGTATGGGGGCCGGACCGGCTCTTAGCCATGAAGGATGTCACGGCCAACAAGATGTATTATTATGTACATAACGGCCATGGCGACGTGGTCCAGATCATGGACGAAGCCGGAACTGTGGTCAACCAGTACCAGTACGACGAATGGGGCAACATCGTATCCCAGACCGAAACGGTATTCAACGAGTTTAAGTATGCCGGGGAGATTTATGATACCGAAAGCGGGCTTTATTACCTGCGGGCTAGATATTATGACCCGAGTGTAGGGCGGTTTATATCGAAGGACAGCTATGAAGGGCAGATTGATAATCCGGCGAGCCTGAATGCGTTTACGTATTGTGAGAACAGTCCGATGATGGGTGTGGACCCGAGTGGGCATAGCTTTTTTAGTTTTCTCAATCAGCCTAATATAGCTACATATGGTGGTTACTGGGCGGGAATCATAGAGTGCTTTACCGACACTGGTGCAATGTTAATAGGTATGCAACTGGATAAAGCATACGGGCTTCCGTGTTCAACCTTTCTTCCTGGTACGCCAGGTGGTGAATTTAACAAACAATATAATACTAAAAAAGAACAGATTTTTGCAAATTGTCCAATAGAATATAATCAAGGGAGATTTGCTGGTAAAGTTACATTTTTAGTCGTTACTGTTGTAGATGGAGTAATTTGTTTAGCAAGATTTTCTGTATCGGCAATTAATGGAAGCAAATTACTCAATGTTGGAGCGGGTAAAAATCCTATACCCGGTGCAAAGAATATTGATGTTGTTGTCGAGCATCCAGAGGTATCTTATGGGGATGTTAATTGCCTTACGGGAATTAAGAATAATTCCATGGGACAAATTGTAATGCAGAATCCATATAAGTATTATCCATTACAGAGTGATGCTATACGCGTTCTTCGTCCTGGTGGAACTATGACTGTTACTGGTAACATGAGCAATCCATTCTTTAAAGCAACGTTTAATGCTTCAGATGCACAATTATCAGAATTAGGTCTTGAAGTGGTTGGGAGAGGTACAGCTCCTGAAGCTATGCGCGGCTTAACATCAAACGGTAAACAAGTACAAGGAACTATAATGCAGATAACCTTTAGAAAGAAATAATAACAAAAAGAATATTAAATTATAAAATTGGGAAGTGATTCTATGAGATGTGAACTCGATGTTTCTAATGACAGATTTGACCACATAGGATTTGATGGTGCTACAGTATTCTTTCAATGCTATCCTTCTTTGGGAAAAACAATGGAAATTAAGATTTGGGGGTTAACATTGGCCAGTGGAGGCCAATTCTTTAATGAGATCAGTGGTCTTAGTGCGGATATAAAGGGCGACTCTATATACATATCTGGATTTACCAATGTTAGGTTTGAAGATATACTGGGCGGTTTTGTGAATGTTTGGGTATATGATTATTCGATTCCTGATGGACAAGTTCTAAAATTTCTAAGGGATCTAAAGGGTAATACTGTTATTCTAAGACGAGTATGGCCGTACGATGTAATCGAATGCCCTAAATACCTTATTGGGGGATCGTTGGATTGGCCGTATGGTGGGTGTGAGCTAGAATTAGCAGTTATGGGTAAGGTGAGTATAGAATTTGATACCAATGATTGTATTTCTGCACTACAGTATCTACAGAATAAAGACTGTTATGAATACGACGCGAATAAGTGCGTGCCGGGGGACGGTTCCGCGACACGATAACCCTACAACATCACCGATATTCAAGGCTTCAACTGGCTTACGCCGGTTGGGGCTTTTTTGTTTGGTCCTCATAGGCGTGTCAGGGGACGGTTCTTTGACACGATTTTCCTTTCCTGGTATTATTGTTCATATTCGGAACGGGGGAAGGAAGGCCGGGAGATGCCCAGACTACAGAGGGAACTTAGCGCCACAGGTGTTTATCACGTAATGATACGGGGCAACGAGAGAAAGGATATCTTTCTCGACGATGACGACCGCCAGCGTTTCTTACAAACTCTTGTGGATAAGAAAAACAAGGATAAGTTTTCGATTTATGCCTATTGCCTAATGAGTAATCATGCCCATTTATTGGTCAGAGACACATTAGAAGAACCAATAGCCTTAATCATGAAGAAGATCAACGGAAGCTATGCCTATTATTTCAATAAGAAATATAGAAGGATAGGCCACGTCTTTCACGACCGATTCAAAAGTGAAACTGTAGAAAATGATAAATATCTTTTAACGGTCACCAGATACATACATCATAATCCCCTCAAGGCTGGAATTGTAGACAATTTGGAAGCTTACCGTTGGAGCAGCTATCACGATTACATATCGAAAAGGTCTTCAGATTTTGTTGACAGAGAATTAATTCTTGGAATGTTTTCGGACGGGCGGGGCATATCATTAGTTTGTTTTAAAGAGTTCATGAAACAGGAAAGCAGTTTTAGTGGCCTAGAAGTCGACGAAGAAGACGTTAAGCAAATCAATGGAATTCAAGAAGCTACTGAATATGTAAAAGAACGCCTAAGAGAGATGAATCAACAAAAAATGTTGGAAGAAATAAAGGACAACAAAGCCCTGCGTAAAACAATAATTGCGGATTTGCGCAGCAGATCAAACCTATCAATAAGAGAAATAGGCACCCTGCTAGGTGTGGACCGAGGAGTCGTAGAGAGAATAAAAGCGAAATAAAAACGTGTCAGAGAACCGTCCCCTGACACGTTAGTTATACAGATTCCCGATGCTTCCGTGCAGTAGGGCAGTCGATATGCCGATCACCAGGACCAAAAGGAGCGGAACGCCGATGGCCAGACCTTTGATAGTTGGCGGCACGGACTTTTCTCTAATTACCTGGCCTAACGACAAGCCGATGTAATGGAGGGCTAAGAAGCCGAGAAATGCCGGTAAAACGGCGAATATGCTGGCTTCGACCATGAAGTTGCCGACACCTTGCAGGGTGTAGGTAGCGGGCTGAACCGACAGGATCAAGTATATGCTGAATACTTTGGGGCTGAGAGTAAACGAAGCTCCCAGAAGCAGAAAGAATATGACACACAGTGCACTGAACATATCTCGAAACTTACTGCCCGTTAAACCGAGCACTACGCCAACGCAAAAGTAGACCGCGATATATTCGATCAGAAACACCGAATTGGCGGTCTGGTGAGGCTCGGTAACAGCATCCCCGGTGCCGGTCAAAGGCAACACCACCGCGATCACTCCGAAGAACAACAGATGTAACAGCCACTTACCGAAAATCTTTTTCAGCATTCATTTACCCCCCATACTGAATACAAAAAACAACTCTCCTGGTAGATGATCTAAAACTATTGATTTCCTGTATTCATATGATGCCAGTCTTTGCATATTCATGCTAGTCCTAGTTGGATAAATTATTCTTTATGTTGAGGAATGGGCATGTGTTTGTCAGGCCCGCATAGAGCCAATATTTAGGGGGATTCTAAAGGTTAGAACCTATCGAAATGAGGGATATGAATGGCTAGAATCGAAATCGACCTGCCAGAGAACGTTCTGGACAGATTACAGGGTGAGAGCAGTTATTCCGGGGAGCCAGCTGGGAGCATCATAGCCAGAGCTTTGATCATGTATTTTTCCCAACCAGCCTGGGAGGAGCCCGACTTTCCCGATATCAATTTCTTAAAGCATTTGGATTAGGGCCGGGACAACGGCCTTTTCTCATGGGTGGCAATAACTGGCCTGATTGGTTGAAATGGCTGGGTGCTTGTTTTAAGATATAGCTAATACAGTCTGCTAGTGCTTGACCTGAAAGAGGAGGAAGTTGTGGAGATTCTAATCGTCGGGCTCGGCGCCCTGGGAACTGTTTTTGGATGCTTTCTAAAAAATTCCGGCCATAGTGTGCATGCTCTAGATACACTGGAGATGGTGAGTAAGCTGTCCGAACGAGAGGTCCAAGTCACTGGAATCTGGGGCGATCATACTGCTCAATTGGACTCTGTGGTCGACCGGGTGGATGACCTGAGGGTGCAGTTTGACCTGGTGATCATTACTGTTAAATCGTTCGATACGGAGCAGGTCGCATCTATCGTGAAGCCAGTTCTTAGCCACAAGACGCGGGTGGTACTGGCTCAGAATGGTTATGGCAATTATGAATCTGCTCAACTCCACATACCGAAAGAAAACCTGATCGTGGGACGAGTGATATTTGGCGCTGAGACTCTGGGCCCCGGCCGGTCTAAAGTCACGGTGATCGCTGACGATGTCATATTAGGGTCACCTGACGGGTCTATCGCGGGAGATGATGTGGAATGCTTGGCTCGGCTCATAAATGAAGCGGGCATTCCCTGTCGTGCTTCGGCCGAGGTCATGAAATATATGTGGGGCAAGATCATCTACAATTCGGCACTGAATTCATTGGGGGCCATTCTGGAAGTCAATTACGGGAAGCTTGCAGCAATGGACGAGTCCTATCAGACCATGAATCAGGTCATTTATGAGATCTTCTCGGTTCTAAAAGGCATGAAAGAAGAAATCTTGTGGCTGGATGCCGAAGCCTATATCAAGGACTTTTATACCAAGCTGGTTCCGCCCACGGCTAATCATCATCCATCGATGCTGCAGGATATCCAGCGGGGACGGCGCACAGAAATAGATGCCCTCAATGGTGCGGTATGTCGTTTGGGCAAGAAATACGGGGTCCCGACTCCGGTCAACGAGACGATAACCCGGCTGGTAAAAGCCAAGGAGCGATTAGTAAGGGGTTTGTGATATAGCTCACTGGGGAGGTTACATATTTGTATAAACGGATATTCTCAGCATTCCTGGCTGTACTAATAGCAGTCAGCCTGTTCGTAGGTGCTGGCTGTGGTACACCAGACCAAGCCGCTGTCCAAGATACCAAGCCCAATCAGCCCTCCCGCCCTGAGCAGGAGCTCAACTTAACGGCGGTAGGCGACGTTATGCTAGCCAGGCACGTAGGCTATCTTATAAAGCAATATGGTGTGGACTATCCTTTCCAACAGATCGGTGGGTTGCTGCAGAAGTCTGACATCACATTCGGTAATCTGGAATCTCCGCTGTCAGACCGCGGCCAGGCGATGCCTGGTAAGGGGATATGCTTCCGCGCCCAGCCGCAGATGGCCAATGTTCTGGCCAACTATGGATTCAACATCATGAGTGTGGCCAACAACCACGCTCTAGATTATGATGCACCGGCCTTTCTGGATACGATCAAGCTGCTCAACGCTCAGAATGTTAGCACTGTGGGCGGGGGTAACAATATTATGGAAGCTCGCAAGCCGGTAATTATTGAGAAGAACAATCTGAAGGTCGGGTTTCTGGCCTATACTGTTTTTGCGGATACTGTCTTCAGCTACAAGTACCGACGCCCCTTCCGCGCCACTGAGACGGAGAGTGGAGTGGCTCCTCTGATCAGAGAGGCCATCTTAGAGGATGTGTATAGTCTGGACCCAACTGTGGATGTCACAGTCGTTTCACTGCACTGGGGTGTGGAATACAGCAAAGTGCCAGAGGAAAGTCAGCAGCAGCTGGCTAGGGAGTTGATCGACAACGGGGCAGATCTTATTATCGGGCATCATCCCCATATCATCCAGGGTTTCGAACGCTATAAAAAAGGCTTGATCGTTTACAGTTTGGGCAATTTCATATTTGACCAAAATATTTATAAATACACCCAACAGGGGTTGATGCTGGATGCCACGCTCAAACCCCATGAAGTGCAGAATATCAAGATAACGCCAGTCTATATCAAGTTGAGTCAGCCAGTAGTGATGCAGGGGCAGGAGGCTGAGGTGCTACTGAAAGATGTATCGCGGCTCACGAATCATCTGGGCACCCGGGCCGAGATCCAAAATGATCAGATAATCATTCAGTAGAGGTATCTAACCTAAGCCTTAAAGAGGGAATTGAAAAAGTCGATAGACTGTAAACCTAGCCCCTGAAGTTTTAATTTCAGGGCTTTTTATCATTCCTCGGTAACCTTGTTTACCGCGCGCATACGGCTGAGAAGCCAGTAGTGGATCAAATATTCGCCGATCCCCAAAAGAACGGCAGTCAACAATGCACCGACAAAGGTTACCCGAGTCCCCACCAGAACTGCCGATGATGCCCATACGACTAGGGTAGTGAGAGCCACATCCATCAACAATGCCCTCCAGACGTTAGCAGCAGGGGACTTGCTTTGAACAAGCATATATTCATCAAATGAATAGCCAATTACAGCGATAAGCCAGCCCACACCCAACACCTGTGAAAAGTGCATGTAATGAACATCCCTGAATCCCTGAGCCACAGCCCAGATAATCGCTGGACACATCAGCAGTTTGATCGCAAGATTTTCTATCATGCCGATCCCTCCTTTTTCTTTAGGATGGACGGATGATAACACAATATACCTCAAGTCTAAGAGAGTGGGTTCCTAAGGAAGGACCACCAACAGTATCCCCAAAGTAGCGTGGGAGCACAGCAGCATAGCGGCGGCGCGTTCTAGTTTCCAGCGGAATACCGCTCCCAGTGGGGCTCGGTTGGAGAAAAACCGCCGCATCATGAATATGGTGCGCAGGATGTGATAGGCTTCAAAACTGGTCAGCGCTAGTGTCAATAGCCGGAATGCTAGATAGTGGAAAGACATCCAGGTAGAGAAGAAGTATAAAACCTCGGCTGATACAGCCGTGGTTATTATAATCTGCAGGGAAAGAGGCATTTCGTCCTGCATATCGATTATCATCATGACGAATTCGTGTTCTATATAGCTTTCCAAACGCTCAGCCTTGCCGGCCAGTATTGCTAAGAAGTACGGGGCATAAACAATTAGAATAATGGCAGCTAGGCTTATGTACATATATATAAACGTTTTTGACATCTCGAACTCCCGCTTTTTCAATATCATAGCATGTGATGGCAATGAAGGAAATAAATATATATAAACTAAGCATCTAGGGAGAGTAACCATGCGCAGTAAGACAACGGAGAAAATAAGCCAGACCATTATCAAAGCAAAGAATAAGAAAGACAAGGCGCAAAAGGTAGTCCTTGCCGGAGGCCTTCTGTTTTGGGCAGCAACCTGTTTCTTGTTTTATGTTTTTATCAGGCAGCCGCGGGGGTTCATGACCAACCCTGCCAGTGTGAAGATCCTGATGTGGTGGCTGCTCCCCGCAGCTATATATATTGCTGCGGTGCAGAGGTCACAGGGGGCCTCCAAGGAATGGGGCGAGCTGCGGTCGGCTCTGAACCGCAAAGTAAACCCCGCCTTCTGCCGGCATGATGAACGCTGTGACTGCCGCGAAGACTACCTGGATGAGATGGAGAAAAAGGGTATCGATCTGCGTTTTTGGTAAGCGTTATTTTCCTCCACCGGCAGATGGGGTCTTAAGCTTTTTCTCCATTTGCTGGAGGTTGTTAATGGCTATTTGCGCCTTTACCTCGGTAACCACCGGGCTTAGGTTGTCCACCGCATCCCGGACATCGGTTATAGAGTGCTCAGCCTGGTGCAATTGGTTGCGGTCGATCTTATCTAGGCTGTAACTGACCCTATGCCAGGTATCCAGTGCGGTCAAAGCTTCAAAATGAGCCGCTCTCCATTCGTCGATATTACCCTGGATGCGGGCTTCCTTGATATGATACTGGACCCGCCCCAGATCAGGTGGAACCGGTCCGCCGAATACTGCAGCGCTCTCTACGTAATACCGGTAGACCTGGTTGGCCTGCAGCTCCGACTCAGGAAGATTGCGGCGGTTGACTGCATGAGTAAGATCGCTCAAGGCCATTTCCATCGCAGTTTGAGTTGCCGAGCTAAGACCCTTGGTTACTGCTTTGGGCTCCAGCTTATTCCACGCTTGATGGAGCTTGATTACCTCCTGGCTTTCTTGACTCCAATCGGGGCTGGGGCTCTGCTGGTTAGCCTGCTGGCCAGCTTGACCGGACTTCGTGCCGGTTTGACCGCCTGATTGAGAACTGCTCTGACCACCCTGGCCGGAGCTTGGTGGTTTGCCCTTCGTCGAGCCGGACTTGTTTGCAGGACCACCACTTGTTCCCTGAGCGCTTCCGCCCTGTGCGGAGCTCTTTTGTTGGGTTTGAGCGGCACTCTGTACCGGTTGTTGAATTCCACTATATGCCATCTTCCTCCTGCTCAGCATATCTTCCAGCTTTTTAACGCTGCTGCTTATCGCCTGGAGCTCGCTGGGGGGCTTGGGCTGTGCCTTGGGCACGGGCTTTTTGCTGGGCGTTTTTGACCCACACCCGATCTGCGAACTAAGCACTGTAATAATGACCAAAAACCCAATAATGCTTTTGCTTCTGCGATTCATTGTTTCACCTCATATTAAGTATGTCCCGCTGGTAAAATGCTTACGCTGGATTTGCGGCTGAAAAGGAGAATTTGTTGATACAGGGATAGTCCTGTTCGGTATAATATTTACAGATGTCGGATAGAAAACATTAAAGGGTAGGGTAAGAATATGTGGAAAGCGATCGAGTTTGAAAAAAAGGACAATGGAGTGGCGATACTAACGCTGAACCGACCGCAGGCACTTAATTCGTTCAATGAAGATTTGTGCATGGAGACCGTGAAAGCATGCCAAATGGTGGCAGAAGATGATGAGATAAAGTGTCTGGTGATCACTGGAGCCGGCAAGGGCTTTACCTCTGGCGGCGATATAGGGGTGCTGGCAGCCATGGACAGCCCGGCGAAAGCGAAAGCGACATACGATGTCTCGACTAGCGTGGTTCAGGCTGTCTACGAACTAGAGAAGCCGGTGATCGCGGCAGTCAATGGACCAGTGGCAGGAGCAGGAACTGCTCTGATGCTGGCCACTGACTTGATCGTAGCTTCTGAAAAAGCCCGATTAGCCTTCAGCTTTATCAACATTGCTTTTTGCCCGGACAGCGGCTGTTCATATTTCCTGACCCGTAAAGTTGGCTATAACAAAGCAGCTGAAATACTCTTCTTCGGCAAGACACTCAATGCGGAAGAAGCCCTACAGCTAGGCTTGGTCAATACCATCGTGCCGGCTGAAGAGGTGCTGAATGAAGCCCTGAACTGGGCTGAGAGACTGGCGGCAGGAGCTGGTCTGGCACTTAAAATGGATAAGAAACTGCTGCGTCAAGCTTACTCCAACGACTTTTACCAGCAGGCCGAATTAGAGAGCATGTATCAGGTACAGGCTTGGGCTTCCGAGGATTTTAAAGAAGGTACGATGGCATTTGTTGAGAAAAGAAAACCGAATTTCAAGGGTAAGTAAAATTATACATATCATTTGTTTAAGCCCTCGCTTAACCAGCGGGGGCTTGCGCTATAATGGCATTGGCAACGTGTGATGATGGATGTATAATTATTCTATTGATTTTATGATGCAGTGGAGAAATGCCTTGAACTTTAGCGTCGAACAAGCCCAATCCCATGAACTGGAACAGGTCATGCTGCTTCTGACCACTTGCTCTCTGACTACAGTAGGAATGGACAAACACTTTGAAACCTACTGGGTTATCCGAGATAAAGGCCGGATAGTTGGTAGTGTGGGACTGGAAGTCTATGAAAACAGCGGTATGCTGCGCTCTTTTGCGGTTCATCCTGACTATAGGAATTTAGGTCTTGGACGCGCCCTGGCCGGAACCCTAATGGAATATGCGCGCAGTATTGGCTTGGATAAAATATTTTTGCTGACCAAGACAGCCCCATTATACTTCGCTCGTTTAGGCTTTCAGGCCATCGATGAAAGCCTGGTCGAGCCAGCAGTCAGCGATTCTCTTCTCTTCAAAGAAGTCTGCTGCGAGCATGAGGTCATCATGCTTCGGAGCACCGACTCGCCCCTATAATCTCACCTTGTGATAAAATTAACATAATAGTGCGAAAATTCAGACTTTAGTCTGATACACAAAAACAGCGATGATTGATAAACTGCAATCAGGAGAGTTGGCGCTGTCGATATTTCTATACCTCTCTCTAGAAAGAAACTGAAGGAGGGGTTCTGTGATCACGGCTGACAGGTATAGGTCGGTCGAAGCCCACGGCAGGTTCTCCACTGTTGAATGCTACTTTCAGCGCAATCCTCTGGGAGATTGGGAGTGGAAAGAATATGCTGTGGTAGAGACTTCGCCGAGAACTGGAGAAGTGATTCGCGAGATTGCAAGGTTTAATGCCTCATCAGATGAAGAAGCCAAGGTAGTTGGAGTAAGATTAGCCCAAAAATATGGGCTTTATCCCTAACACCTCTACCCCTGAAAAAACCCCCTGACATTAACCAGGGGGTTTTTTATGTTCTTGATTTTTTAAGCTGTTCCCCGGTAGCCGGATGCGAAAACATGATAGTCGATGTCGGGGAAGATGTTGTTGCGATGTTCGAGCTGGCCGACAAACCAGTCGTCAAAACGGTCTTCGCAGACTGAGTAATAGAGCCGGGTAAAATTGTGCAGGTGTTCTTTGGTCCTGCGGACGGCATAATCGACCATGGTACCCGACTTCATGATAAATGCCCAGTCCGATGACTGTGCCAGTAGCAGCTCACGGGCTGCCTGATTAAGTGTGCGATGCTTGATATCCCAGCATTCCCCGTTATCGTTGGCAATGTTGACCATTCGTTCACCGGCTTTATGCAGGTGCCGATATATCCACTCATTGGATTTTTCGAGCCAGACTTCGTTATAGCCTTTGTGGCCCCAACTGCTGGGGTTGGGGACTGCCACTTGATTGACCGGATACATTTCCAGGTATTCACTGGGGGTAGTCAGACGGAATTTATTCTGATCATAAGCAGTCTTGCGGAAAAAGAAATTAAGAAAATCCGGCCCCTCGAACCACCAGTGGCCGAACAATTCAGCATCGTAAGGGGCTATGATCAGTGGTTTACGATCCATGAACTGGGCTAGATATTCTAGCTGGTTTTCTCTGTTATACATGAAGTTTCCGGCGTGTAAGGCCGCTTTCTCCATGGCCCAATCCGGCTGATAGGGTTCTTTCCATTCACTGCGGCCGGTGATCCGGAAGTATTTGATCCCGGTATCTACCCGCATGTTTTCGGGCAAAAACTCCTTGATGTAATCCCAATCCAAGTCATGGCCTATGTCCCGATAGAACTCGCGGTAATCGGCGTCTCCGGGGTAGCCTTCCTGAGAACTCCAAACCTGCTTGGATGTTTCGCTGTCGCGCCCAAAAGCGGCTACCCCGGATGGACAGTAGATAGGGGCAAATACACCGTATTTAGGGCGTTTTGAGGAGTATAGAACTCCGTGGGTATCCATGAAAAAGTAACGGATACCGAATTCTTTCAAAATATAATCATGTCCTGGTTTGTAACCGCATTCCGGCAGCCATATCCCTTTGGGGCGACGCCCAAATACACGGCTGAATACATCAACTGCCACCGCCACCTGGGCGCGGACGATTTCATCCTGAATGCCTATCAACGGCAAAAAGCCATGGGTGGCACAGCATGTGATCAACTCAACTTTGCCGGAGTTGAAGAGATTGCGGAAGGCGTTTAACAGATCCCCGTGATTCCGGTTATATATCGTATCATAGATCCGGCAGTAGCGATCATGATATAGCTGAGCTGTGTAATGGAACTCGGGCATATGCTCGGTTCTTTTGATCTCACGGGACGATAGCTCGATCAAACCCTCAAGATGTCGTTTATACTTGTCCATCACTATATGGTCCATCATCATACTCATCAGTGGCGGGCTGAGAGATATGGTGATGCGAAAGTCGACGTTCTCTTCCACTAGCTTATCCAGAACGTGTATCATGGGGACATAAGTTTCAGTTACCGCTTCATAGAACCATCTCTCCTCGAGGTATTCCTCGTCTTCCAGGTGGCGAACATATGGTAAGTGAGCGTGGAGAACCAGGCACAGCAGGCCTTTTTCCATTCTTTCCTTCCTTTCCGAACATAAAGTAGATGTATGAGGTCTGGGTCCATACCCTACTTTCTAAAGAAAAATGTAGAGGACACGTCAATAGGAGTCTCCCCGATTCGTTTAAGCAAACGCTGTTCATAGTCATTGACCAGCATCCATTCGTCATCCAAAACATTGGAAATGCTGTTGCGGGAAGTAACTACGGTGTTGGAAACAGCAAGCGGGACAAAGTTGCCCTCGTACCTCAAGCCCAGCATGCAGTAAAATGGGCTGTCCGGCTTGTTGACATGGATATGCCACTCGCCCAGCGAGCTCCGTACAGAAATGTCGAAGAAGCTCATGTCGTCACACATTTCCACCACCCGCAGGGTGAGGTTGTCGTGTGAAGCTGCCTGCTGCCCGTAGGTCTGCATAACATTGTTCCAGTGGTCGTGATTGATTTCCCAGTAGGCAAACAGCCATTCCGGGTCCCTGGCCATCAGAACTACCCTGCTGTCAGCGTAGCCATTGGGCAATTCAGGTGGAGGCGGAGCAAATCTCCTTATTTTTTCTCGGGGCAGCGTCTCTTCGGCAATTTCCATATCGAATGGTTTCTTTTCTGGTACTGTGAGAGGTTTTTTTACAGAGTGCGCGACATAGATCAAAACGGCGATCGCAGCAGTCAGCAGTACCAAATAGACGATTATCATTGCGAGCCTCCTTTTCCAAATCTGATAAAACAACGGTTTACGTGGAATAATTATTCCGCAGATATTATTCCCCAAACCATTCTGATTAATTGCGAGGGATTTTATGCGAGAAGTAGTATTGGGAAACGGAACAATGATGTTGAACTTTGACAAAGACCTGAACCTGCGTGACCTGTATTGGCCATATGGTGGCTTTGAAAACCATGGTGATGGCAACCGCACAAATTTTGGCGTTTTTGCTGATGGGCGATTTAGCTGGTTTTTCTCCCCGGAATGGGGTAAAAGTATCGACTATTTGGAGGATACTCCGATAACCAGTATCAAAGCCACTAATTACGAATTAGGTCTGGAATTGGAAATAAACCATGCTCTGCATTGGGCCGAGGATTTGTTCCTAAACAAGATTGTTGTCAAAAATCTTCGTCAAGATGTACGGGAAGTAAAATTAATTTTCTACCAGGACCTATCCATAAAAGGGATCGAAGCCGGTGATTCTGCTGTTTATGATCCTCAAACCGGCGGGGTTTATCACTATAAAAAGGGCTGCTACATTTTGGCTAACTGCCGGACCAGAGCGGGCGGAACAGATGAATACTCAGCAGGGGTCAAGCGTTACCGCGGCCATGAGGGGACCTTTCGCGATGCTGAAGATGGGCACCTCTCATTCAGCCCTATTGCTGATGGCCCGGTGGATAGTGCTATAGGTATTAAGGTGGTCCTGGAGCCTGACGGGGAAGAAGCTATATACTACTGGCTGATGGCCGGTTACAGCCTGCAAGATCTGCGTGCGATGAACCAGAATTTTATTGAGCGGGATCCGGAACAGTGGTTGGAAGAGATGGTTCACTATTACCGTTCATGGATCAAGCGAGGAGATAGGGATTTTTATGATCTGACACCAGAGGAGATCCGGGTTTACCGCAACAGCCTCTTTACGATCAAGAGTCAGATCAACCGCAAAGGGGCAGTCGTAGCCAGTCCTGATGCCGATACGTTCCTGGTCGCCCGCGATCATTATATGTATTTGTGGCCACGGGATGGCGCAATGGTAGCCCATGCGCTGGACATAGCCGGTTATTCAGAGGAAGCACGCCGGATATATGCATTTTGTTCGCAGATCATTGAACCTGAAGGATATTTTCTGCAGCGGTACAACACAGACGGGACACCGGGGTGTACCTGGCATCCCATGATAATAGACGGCAGGCCCATCCCGCCTATTCAGGAGGACGAGACAGCTCTGGTGATATGGGCATTGGGGCAGCATTACACCATGTATAGAGATATGGACATCGTGAATGAAACATACTGCCGCATGGTACGGCCTGCTTTGAATTTTATGTGTGGCTACATCGAGGCGCAAACTGGCCTGCCCAAGCCCAGCTGGGATCTATGGGAGGAGAGACGGGGGATATTTAGCTTTACCAGTGGGGCCATCTGTGGTGCCCTTCAATCCGGGATTACCCTGGCCAGTGCGGTGGGTGATGAGGAACAGGTGAAAAAATGCCGGATCGGACTGAATCTGCTCAAGGAGAGTATATTAAAGCACCTCTATCATCAGGGAATGAACCGTTTTCTGCGCGGGGTTTACCTGGATGACAACCTACAGGTGATCAATGATTTTACCCTGGATGCTAGCCTTTTCGGCCTTACTGCGTTTGGGGCTTTTGCTGCAGATGATGAGCGGATCGAAAGAACCATGACCGCTGTTGGGACTGGTCTATGGGTCAAAACAAACATTGGGGGAGTAGCTCGTTATACCGGGGATTACTACCATCGGGTCAGTGACGATTTTGAACAGGTACCGGGCAACCCGTGGATCATCACGACCTTGTGGCTAGCCGACTGGCATATAGCCCACGGCGGCCAGGATGATATGGAGCGAGCCCGCCGACTTATTGCCTGGGCTGCAGGGCAGGTAACTCCTGGCCGGCTGCTGCCGGAACAGGTACATCCTTTTACCGGGGAGCCGATGTCGGTGTGCCCTTTGACATGGTCGCATTCTACACTAGTCAAGGTAATTTCAGATTATTTGAACAAGAAGGCATCAATTGCTGCTCACTAAAGTAGGATTTTAGGGGTGGGTGTAGAACAATAGAATGAATCGGAAATAGGGGGAGAGTATGGAATTTCCTGGAGAAAAGCCAGCCTGGGGAATACTGCATATAGTAGCGGGGAGCATCTTGATATTCGTATTAATGGTCATCTATGGCCAGTTCTTAAGAACTGATCTATTTGACTATTTGTTTTTTCTTTATGGTTATCCCGCTACCGATGTTCAAGAATTCTTTCTCGATTATGCAGTGCAATTGATCGTTACTTTATCCACGGTTTTGATCATCTTGTTTGTAAGCCGGTCCAGTCTGAAGGATCTTGGCTTTGTGAGACAAAACATGAGACATGGTGTTGTGCTTGGAATTCTATGGGGAGTAGCCATATATGCAGCTGTAATAATCAGCTACTGGATCCTCAAAAGCATATTCCCTAACATCCCCCCACAGAGTCCAGAGGTCGTCCTGAAACAAGCCGGTCAGTCATCGGCAGCGATCGGCTTGTTTATTTATATTGCAGTATTGGGGCCCTTGTCCGAAGAAGTGTTTTACCGGGGCATGATCTACCCGGTTTTCAGGCGCTATTTAGGGGTGGGCTGGGGAATAGTCACATCCGGTATTATCTTTGGTGCAGTTCACGGGGATAAGTGGCGCTTATTCCCGCTAGTTTTGGGTGGGATCGCTTTGGCGCACATTTATGAAAAATCGAAAACGATTTACGCACCCTGGATCGCCCATGGGGTGTGGAACGGTATAATGGCTATAACCACCATTTATTTGTCATAGAGAATATGGGGAGAGATCAAATTGAAGAGGAAGAAAATAGCTGATGTTCTAAGCTCGATTTCGGTTTCCGAGGCTATGACTGGCCGCACGATCACACTGGAAGCGGAGACCCCGCTGGCTGAAGCTCAGGAGATCATGATGCAGTTTGGCCATGCCATTTTTCCGGTAATGAAAGGCCAGGAGCTGATGGGTACGATCACTTATGAAAGCGTGATCGAGGGATTGCGCGAGTATGATGATAAAGCCCCGGTCAAAAAGGTAACGATGGCTGATTTTGCCACCATTTCTATAGGTAAGACTTTGCGCGATGCTGCACAGATGATGGCCCGCGAGGAGAATGGGCGCTTGCTGGTGGTCGACGATGAAGATGACCGCCACTTGATAGGTATACTCAGCCGCAGCGATGTGCTCAAAGCTTACGAAACAGCAATAAATGAAGATTAATCCCTCCTTATTTCTCCGTTGGCTGACTCCTGGCAGCTAATCTGATAATATGTTACATGTAAGATTTGTATAGTTGCGAACAAGTTGTTTTCTGCAGCTAAAAAGGCGCCCGGAATAGGAGGATTCGATGCAGACGAACAAGACAGGATTCAAAACATTATTGATAGGTTTTTATAATTTTAAAGCCCTGGGTGTCAAATATCTAGCCCAGCATCTGCAGGCGGCTGGATACCCGGCTGATATAGTGTTTTTTAAAAAATTTCAGAGCAATGATATGCGCATGCCCTCCGAAAAGGAGTTCGATTATATTCTCGATTTTATCGAGCGCAATGATTATAATCTGATCGGCTTTGGGGTCATGTCCTCGCTTTATCTGGGGGCGGTCATTGAGCTGCACCAACGTATAAAAGCTCGCTTCCCTGATAAAACCGTAGTTTGGGGTGGGGTCATTGCTTCCCTGCTGCCGGAGAAATGCCTGCAGTATGCGGACATGATCATGCGCGGCGAGTCGGAACACACCTTTGTCGAACTGGTCGACGCTCTGGCCAATGGACGTTCCTGGCAAGAGATCGATAATGTAGGCTACCTTGATCAACAAAAAGAGATGATAATGAACCCGCTGCGGAATTTGGTCCATGACCTGGACAGCCTGGGTTATCCGATTACCGGCGGTGACAATGTATGGTTCATCAACAATGATGTCATGGAGCACTGTGACCCGCAAATCAGTGATTACAGCTTTGAACTGACCGCTTCGCGCGGCTGTCCCTTCGTCTGTTCATACTGTGCCAGCATAAATATCCGTCGCTTATACAAAGGCCAGGAGTATGTGCGCTTCCGCAGCGTGGATAGCGTCATGCAGGAGCTGGTAGAGGCCAAGGAACGTATGAAAGGGCTGCGTATCGTTCGTTTCTGGGACGAGATATTCTCCGATGATCCGGGCTGGATCGAGCAGTTCTGCCGAGAGTATAAGGAAAAGATCGACCTGCCATTTGAGATATGGGGACACCCCCTAAAGGTCTCGGAATCCCTTATCAAACCCCTGGTCGCAGTAGGGCTGTCCAAGATCGTAGTGGGCATCCAGAGCGGTTCCACGCGTATCAGGCGTAATATCTTCCATCGTCCGGAGAAGAATGATCAGATCATTGAATGCAGTAAAGTCCTGGCCCATTGCAAGGTGCCGGAAGTTATTTATGATTTTATCTTGGATGATCCATTTGAGACAGAAGAGGATTATCGCCAGACCTTTGAATTGTGCCTGGAGTTGGAGCCGCCCTTTGAACTGCAGCTGCATGGTTTAAGTTTTTTACCGGGTACTGATGTGGTAGACATTGCCGTTAAGGAGGGGGTCAAGCCCCGCGAAGAAATCGAGCGGGAGCAGAATGCGCCGCTGGAGGATCAATACCGGGCTATGTACTGGTGGGCCTGGGGGCGCGGAAGTAAGAACTCCGATATGTCGATGTTCTGGATACCGTTGATTTTCCTTACCCAGGTCCCGTGGCTCAAGAACTGGGCACGCAAGGCTGCCAATTCCGACTTTTACCGTAAACACTTGGAGATATTGCAGACCGTTCAGAAACTGATGAATTTCTATCTGCGAGGAACCCGGGGCATCAGACGTTTGATGGTAGTACTGGGGTTGAAAAACCATTACTAGTTTGCTTGGTGAGGTGCTGTGATGAAACTGGTTACAGCTATTATCAATGATAACCACGCAGCGGCGATAGTGGATCGGTTGGTCGACCGGGGTTTTCGTGTGACCCGCCTGGCCAGTTCGGGAGGCTTCCTGCGCAAAGGCAGTTCCACTTTGTTCACCGGGGTGGAGGACGAAGAAGCCATGCTGGTGATGAAGATCATCAAGAGCTATGTCGAGTACCAAAAGATGCGGGCCCTGGTGGATGAGGATGAAGATGACTATAATCAGGCCTGGGCAACGGTTTTGGTAATGCCGGTGGAAGATTACGTTAGAGTTTAAGCTTGACATTTTTGGCTGTAGACCTAACAATATTTATTGGATGATTACTTAAGGGGGTGAAGGTTGTGCCGACATATGATTATGAATGCTCGAAATGCGGTAGATTTGATGCATTTCAGAGGATCACAGCGCCACCCTTGGAAGTATGCCCGGAGTGCGGCAGCCCCGTCCAAAGGCTTATCAGTAAGAATGTGGCCGTGATCTTCAAGGGGTCCGGTTTTTATAATACCGATACCCGTGATTTAAAGGAGAAAGCTCGGAAGCTCAACAAAGAGCGCCAGGGAGAGAGCCAAGCCTTAGCTGATGGCGACCTGGGCTCCTTTGTCAAAGAATCTGACAAGATCGAGAAAAAGCTAGCCGAAGGTATTTAACTCCTTACCGCAATAGAATGGAAATATAGGCCATGCGATCAGAGTTGTCGTATGGCCTTTTGCATTGATACATCCTTGTGAGATTTCATTTTCCCGGTTTTAGAAGGATATTATTGGCCGGAAATAGAAAGAAAATATTGGAGAGGATGAAAAGTTGGCAAAATATATTACATTTGATTTTTGGAATACTCTTTTCAAAGAATCTGATCCTAAAGCATCAGGTCGACTTCGTGTCAGTACCATTAGGTCGCTGTTGGCCCGGCATGGCCGGACGGTAGAGGAAGATCAGATCAAAGCTGGACTGCGCAGATGCTGGGAAACCGCCCGCAACGAGCAGTTGATCGATGGTTTGGACTCGGGTCCACGGGGTCAGGTGCAAATGCTGGCCCAAATCATGGATTTGCCGCAGGAAGCAGAGTTTATTCCAGAATTATATGATGTTTACACTGGAGTTCTCAGCCAGGTGCCCCCGGTTGTTAATGATGGCGCGGCGGAAATCTTGGAATACCTGGCTCCCAGGTACAAAATCGCGTTGATTTGTAATACTGGTGCGACTCCCGGCCTTATTCTAAGAGAGTTTATGAAAGCGAACGCTATCTTCAAATTTTTTGAGGTCGTTGTATTCTCGGACGAGGTGACCTGGGCTAAGCCCAATCCCGAAATTTTCCGTCATACCCTGGGCCTGATGAAGGGTCGCCCTGAACAAGCAGTCCACGTAGGGGATGATCCGATAACCGATGTTATTGGGGCTAAGAAGAGCGGTATAAAGGCTGTATGGCTGGCTCCCTACAGCGACTGGGCAGTACCGGAATGTGACTGGCACATTGCCCGCCTGCTGGAGCTTAAAAGTTTTCTCTGAAGAGAGG
>JBLNAX010000092.1:0-6629 GCA_050259595.1 Acidobacteriota bacterium
CAAACTCTCCAAAAAGTTTTTATCCCAGCTAATAACTTAGCTGATCATCGTTTTGTCACCAAAATTACTTGGCTTTTAAGCACAATGCTTAATGTTTCTATAAGCACTAGGCTTCCCTGTTTAGTTATCAAAGATCAGTTCGCGCTTCATGTGGCGCGAAATTTATTTTAACATTTTCCTTCATCACTCGTCAAGGTATCTTTCTGGAAATTTCGAAGTTTTTTCGACTTCAATCTTTCAAGATTCGCCTTCGCTTTCGCTCAGGTTTTCCTAACGCTATATATAAGGAAGATTGTTAAAACCTTTTGTTAAGATCCCGCGCTCACCGCTGTTACCCGGTTGAAGCGCACAAACGTTATCTTATCATCTTTCCGAAGCCCTCGTCAAAGGTACTTGTTGGAAGCTTTTTTAAGATTTCGTCTGCATTTGTTAAGATCCTCAAGCCTTGCGGCTCTTCGCGCTTGTCGCCGTTGTTACCTGGCTGAAGCGCACAAACGTTATCTTATCATCTTTCCGAAGCCCTCGTCAAAGGTACTTGCTGGAAGCTTCTTTAAGATTTCGTTTGCTCTTGTTTAAGATCATCGAGCCTTGCGGCTCTTGGCGCTCGTCGCCGCTGTTACCCGGCTGAAGCGCACAAACGTTATCTTAACATCTTTCCGAAGCCCTCGTCAAAGGTGCTTTTTGGAACCTTCTTTAAGATTTCGTCTGCTCTTGTTTAAGATCCTCGCCGTTTAGGCGTTTTGCGCCTTCTCGGCACCTGGCCGGTGAAGCGCACGAGAATTATCTTAGCATGTTTTGTCGGCGCCGGTCAAACGGAACCTTTTGGGAATCGTTTTTCCTCAATTTTCCGCGTCTCTGCGGCGCACGAATGTTATCTTACCATGACCACAACACGCCGTCAAGGCCTTATTCTGGGCAATATACGAACATTAGAACCCGTATGACGATGAATAAGCCCTTATACTAAAACATATCTCCATTATTGGTGAAATTCATGTATGTTCCCGGAACTTTGCCCACAATAATGGTCTCAGCTACCGGTATCTGTGATGAAACATCAACTTCTTCATTAGAAAAGGGGATGGCTATCTTAATCTTAACCGATACTTTAAGCCATATTAAATGCCGGGTCTGATTGATCCCCGCCCCTTTGAAGCCATCCATTAAGTCTACCTTGACCTGCCCCACCGGCACCACCTTAACTCTAATCCCTGGCCCGTAGCCCGCCAGGATGCTGCTGCCCAACACCTGTCCCAATGGAATGGAGAACTGCTCTTCATTAACACTGGCAAATTCCTTTTCCATAGTAACGAGAGTCCGCGACATCAGGTTATTCATCCTAATAGTGTTTGGTTGGATCAGAACGATCTGCCCGTCATTATCCTTATGAATAGAAACCAGGTCATTGTAATCCAGGTTCTGGGTCTCCTTGCCCACCGCTCGGGCCATGATCTGCTGACCTTCAAGCTGGACCCGTGACTTGGCAATGGTCAGTATTGCCCCTCGCAGACTGATTTCAGTTAATATGAATAGAACAAGCGATATGAACAATATAAATAAGATAGAGATTTTGATCCGCCGCCACTGGCTATACAAAAAACTTCACCCCCGCCCCCTTATAGTATGAAGGGTGTTACAAGGGTGTTACTGTTTTTCACAGAAGTGTGGATACAATGGGTACTTAATTAATCACTCTCGCTCTGAAAGACCTCAATCTCTATATCAACGCCCTCTTTTTTAACAAAGGCCGTCGCTTGCTTATAAAACTGGATACCTATCGATGGTATATGATTCTGGGCACAGACCCGAATGATCACATGATGTCCCGTTGCCTCGGGATATGCTT
This sequence comes from Acidobacteriota bacterium, assembly GCA_050259595.1. Classification (GTDB taxonomy): domain Bacteria; phylum Bacillota; class Syntrophomonadia; order Syntrophomonadales; family DTU052; genus JBLNAX01. Next base: position 1,847 of record JBLNAX010000092.1, read on the forward strand.
CATATATCTGTCCGCTATCAATAAACCGTAAATAGGCATTTAACTTGTCTTGAAGCAACTGAATATGTTCTTGCTCGTTTTCCCAACCAAGGTGGTCTGTTATTGTGAGACAGATCGCTTCAGATGATTCGTTAATGCCAACTACGTCGATCTTATTTGTATCTTCAATGGTCACCCGTTCCCCTCCTCAAACATAATAGACTTTCCCACATATGACGTTTACCTCAATACTTCTCGTTCTACAGCATCCCGCCACATTGCCGCTAATTCCTTGGTCTTCGGTCCAGGAACACTCCACTCTCTATCATTTATCACTGCAACCGGAATGACACCACGAACTGCATTGATCACAAAGGCTTCATCGGACCGCAATACTTCCTCTAGAGTATAGAAGCCTTCTTTAACTTCCATATCGTTTTCCTGCGCTAAACACATCAGTTCCATCCGGCCGATCCCCGGCAGCAGACCACAGTCTATACATGGAGTATTTATGATACCATCCCTCACAAAAAAGAAATTGTGCTTGCTGGTTTCGGTAACAGCACCATGTTCATTTAGAAATAACGCCTCATCGAAGCCTTCATTGATGGCCCTCTCACACTCAAGCTCTAATATCAGCCTGCTAAAAGTTTTATGACGGACTGTAATATCTGAAGTATGTCTAATGCAATATGATTGCTGTAGTTTGACGGGAGATGCTTGCTGTTCTATATGTACCTTATCACCCAAAACTAGAACCGCCAATTGTCCTTTTTCTTCCCAGACAACTAGCCTCATGATCCCGTCTGTTATATTGCTGTATTTGGGCCATTCCAAGGCCGCTTTTCTTATTTCGGAAGAATGCAGAACTAATCGGAATAATTCCTGGGCACTATTCTCCAGCCGCTTTATGTGCTCTTCCAGCCATACGGCTTTTCCAGCCTTTAATAACAAGGTAGAGAATACACCTCTGGCCTGTCTCAATGCCGGCGTAAGGATCATTTCACCGACCTGGCCATCAGGAACAAATCGTCCATTATACCATACTACCATCGTTTTTCACCTCGTCTATCGCTTCCATCAAAACCCGGGCTTTATGCCAGGTTTCCTCTAGTTCAGCCTGCGGATCTGAATCAGATGTGATCCCACCGCCGGTTTGATAGTACCCTTTGCCATCTTTGACTACTAGAGTACGGATTATAATATTCAAATCGATATTTTTATTATAACTGAAGTAACCAAGGCTCCCTGTGTAGATCCCCCTCTCGGTTGGCTCTAGTTTATCTATGATATCCATGGCCATGCGTTTGGGAGCACCAGTGATAGACCCCCCGGGAAATGTGGCATCAATAACGTCTTTGATTGTGATGTCTTCTCTCAGTTGGCCGCGGATCACCGAGTCCAAATGATGAACAGTAGCGTAGGTCCTAACTGCAAACATTTCATCAACCGCTATGCTACCAGTCCGGCAGATGCGACCCAAATCATTCCGCATAAGGTCAACAATCATAAGCAACTCAGCCCGATCCTTCTCGCTGTCCCTAAGCTCATCATGCATTACCCTATCCTGTTCAGGATCACTGATACGCGGACGCGTGCCTTTGATTGGTCTGGTTTCTATCATTTTATCACGCACTCTAAGGAAGAGCTCAGGCGAGGTCGAAGCCACACTGTACTCAGGAAAATCTAAATATGCAGCAAAAGAGCTAGGGCTTATTCGCCTCATCACCTCATACAACCTTCGAGGATCACCTTCAATATTGAATGATAACCTTTGGGAAAGGTTAACTTGATAAATATCCCCTACACAAATACGTTCTTGTGCTGCCTGGATGGCTCTCAGATAGTCTTCTGAAGAAAAATTGCTTTGAATATCGTCGCATTTAACACCGCCAGACGGGATGCTTTCAACAATTAGCTTTTGCAGTTCATCAGCGGAAGGACAACTGTCATCAATCGACACCAGCCACAACTCGTTTTCCTGGCGGTCGTATACTAAATACCAACTGTAGAGCCCCATGTATAGATCGTAGGTCTTCAGATCGTCATTGGTATTATTCGCCCTTGACGTTGTCCCAGCTGAAAAATCATATCCTATATAGCCTACCATTCCTCCCGCAAAAGGAAATGGGCAATCCCCTGTCTCCGATTGTTCCTGCAGCCAAGCTTCGATTATGTCCAACGGGTTTAGATTGGTTATCTGCCATTCATCCTGGCCTTCACGAATCTCAACGAGTGTGTCCTTCACCCTAATCATTCTTTTGGGAGAACAGCTCATAAACGAATATCGGGCTAGATAGGCATCCTGCTGCGAGCTATCAAGTATGAAGTTCGTACTTGATTCAGGTAAGTTTAAATAAACTTGCCAGGGGTCAATTTGCCCTCTGGCGATAAGTTCTGTCTTCAAAGGTTTTCTCCTAAATGTTTGTATATCAATAAAGTATAGCGGTTGGTAGGATTGATGGGTAGGGGGTCCGATTTGCGCTCATTGAAACGGAAACGAGCGACTTTGCGAGGAGATATTACAACGCCCCGTGCCGTCGCTGCCTATTTCCAGCGGCTGGTTGATAAAGCCCGGATGGCGCTACGCCGAAGTCCCTGCATGGATGCGGGATTCTGAGGCTGCCTGCCGCAAGGAGCGGCAAAAGGCGGCTGTTGTAATCGACGAACCAAGGGCGAAGCGTTTAAATACCTCTTAACGTTTATCAATTATGAACGATGAGCCCGCAGATGGAGCGAGTGGTCTTCAATGAGCGCCGCAACTTTGAGACATGGGGACGCATCATTCGCTTCGCTCAAGAGACTTCCCCAAGTCTCAAATTCTTTATCAGATCGTGACATTCGGGACGGTCCTTTATAACCCCAGTCCCTTTGGCTGACCCCAATGAATGAAATATCCATGTTTAACAACTTCGTAATAAGAAACAAAGACTAAAGCCAAGATCCCAATATATACAATGAATTGAATTAGAAATACAAAGCAATCTTCTGTGAGTTTGACATTAGGCCAAGGTATTATTTGATAAAGCCTGATAATATTTCGTCTAAGAGGTTCACGAATACCAATGAATATGGCCCCGACTATGGCATAAAGACCTATTAAAAGCACCCTAGTTTCTTCCAAAATTCTCCCACCACCAAAAAGAGCCGCGCTTCAGCTTGCGGCTCTTTGATTGATTCTATAGTATTAGTCTTGCGAATTTGCGTTTGCCGACCTGGACCACTGAGCCGTCCTTTATCTCGATGGTGGCGTTGTCGTCCTCGATTTTCTCGCCGTCGATCTTGACTCCACCCTGCTGGATCATTCGCTTCCCTTCGCTGGAAGAGCTGACCAGCCCCGCCTCAGCCAGCAGCTTGGGCAGATACACGCTGGCTTCACTGACTTTGTACTCAGGTATGTCCTCCGGTATATCACCTTTGGAGAATACCAGCTTAAAGCGCTCTTCGGCGGCTTCCGCAGCCTCAGCGCTGTGGTACATCGTGATAAACTCGCGGGCCAGCCGCATCTTGGCATCGCGAGGATTGAGCTCACCATTTTTCATGCCGTTGACCATCGCATCTACTTCTTCGATCGGCACCCGGGTGGCTAGCAGGAAGTAGCGGCCGATTAACTGATCAGTAATGGACATAGTCTTGCCGAATATCTCGTTAGGGTCCTCGTTGATGCCTATGTAGTTGCCCAGGCTCTTGCTCATCTTCTGAACCCCATCCAGGCCTTCTAATATCGGCATCATCAGCGTTACCTGCGGCTCCTGGCCGTATTCCTTTTGCAGACTGCGGCCTACCAGCAGGTTGAATTTTTGATCGGTTCCGCCTAGTTCTACATCTGACTCAAGGGCCACAGAGTCATATCCCTGCATAAGTGGATAAAGAAATTCGTGCACACTTATCGGGATGCCTTCTTTGAAACGTTTATTAAAATCATCGCGTTCCATCATACGGGCAACTGTGTATTTAGCTGCCAGCTTCAGGATATCAGCAAAGTTCATAGGCCCTAGCCATTCGCTGTTGAAAACGATCTGGGTTTTTTCCTTATCTAATACTTTGAATATCTGCTCTGCATAGGTCTTGGCATTTGCTTCGATTTCTTCATCCGTAAGCTGCTTGCGAGTCTCAGATTTGCCGCTAGGATCACCTATCCTGCCAGTAAAATCACCGATCAGCAGCTGAACCTGATGTCCAAGATCCTGAAAATGCCTGAGTTTATTCAATACCACTGTGTGACCGATATGAATGTCAGGTGCAGTAGGGTCCAAACCCAGCTTTATTTTTAACGGTTTTCCGGTCTCAATAGACTTCTCAAGTTTTTTCAGTAATTCATCTTCGGGGACTATTTCGGCGGCCCCACGTTTTAGAATTTCTAATTGTTTTTGGGCTTCTTGTTTGAAATTGCTGTTCACCATACTACCTCCTTAACGTAAAAATAATATCATATAAGCTAGAAATCGTGCAATTAGGCATGATAAAGAACGGTATACGCCAGGTAATTCGCATTCTGAAATCAAAGAAACACAAACATATGATAAATAATTGTTAACCTCTTGGCAATTTTGGTATATGGTTATACATGAAGCTGACTTTGAATATGTGTTAGAGTTCAAGTTGTATGAATATAATTTTCAAAAATCGACAGTTTTAGACTCATCTTTCGTATATGTAAAGAAGGATTTTGATCGCAAGAGTAAAATCCCTAAATTAGATTGCAGCCGAATTCGCAGGCGTATGACGGGAGTGAAGATCAAGGCGCAAAGAAATCCCGTGATTGGCCGATGCTCACCAGTTGCGAGCTCCTGGTTTGATTCCA
>JBLNAX010000093.1:0-38895 GCA_050259595.1 Acidobacteriota bacterium
GGTTGATTTCTGGCTTAAACTGGTTTACCGCACCTATGGCAGAAGAGTCCAAAATCTCAATACCGGAGGGCAGGATGCCATCCTGATATACATCAAGCACAGTGGCCGGGGCGTCATCCAGACTGTCGAAAACCGCCATAACGATCCCGCGGGCTTTGGGCTTAGGCCAAACGCGCAGGCGAACTCGGGTTACAATACCCAGAACACCTTCTGAGCCTACAAAAAGTTTGGTTAGATTGAGGCCGGAAACATTCTTTATAGCTTTAGCCTTCATGCCACCGGTAGTTATGACCCGGCCATCAGGCAGGACTACTTCTAATCCAAGTATATATTGTTCGGTACAGCCGTATTTTACGGCACGAAGACCGCTGGCATTATTAGCTACCATGCCACCGATGGTGCACATCTTACTACTGCCGGGATCAGGTGGAAAGAAGAGGTTGAACTGAGCCAGATGGTTGTTCAGATCATCGTGCACCACACCGGGTCTTACCATGACCTGCATGTTCTGATAGTCGACCTCCAGGATCTCGTCCCAGACCGAGAGGTCCAGCACGATACCGCCGCTTAAAGGAGCACTGCCGCCGGTTTCGCCAGTGCCAGCTCCCCTGGGAGTAACCGGGATCTTATTGACAAACGCAAAACGCATTACCTTTTGTACATCTTCGGTCGAACGGGGAAGAACCACAGCGTCCGGTATAGCCCTCTCAAGCTTAGTTAAAAAAGAACTGTCATAAGAATAATACATAAGGTCTAGATCATCAGTAAGAACATTATCCTTACCAAACATCTGCAATAATTGATTAGCAATTTCTTTTCTATCCATTTGCACTCTCCCCGTTTGAAAAAAATTTAGACAACAACCTACAGCCACAATTATAACATAAAAGCCCAAATATGAAGCCTGAATCGATTTATCAATAGGACCAAGGTTTGGTATAATAACCTGGAAGAGAGGGATGAACGTGGAATTTTCGTGGAAATACGGCAAGGATAAAATGGACTTTGCAGTACCTGATAATAACGTATTATCGGTGTTAAAACGTCAAATTCCCAATACTAACATTGAAGCCAGTGAAATGATCAAACAAGCTTTGGCTAAACCTATTGGAACTTCATCTCTGGCAGATATAATCAAAAGCAAACAACCTAAAAGCGTCGTTATAGTGGTTAATGATATTACAAGACCGACTCCCTATAAGCAAATGCTGCCGCCAATATTGCATGAGTTGGAACAGGCTGGAGTACCTGCACAAGCGGTAACGATGCTAGTAGCTACTGGCATCCACCGTTCGCATACGGATGCGGAAAATGCTAATATGTATGGTTCTGAAGTATGTCAGAAGTATAGAGTGATCAATCATGACTGTGATCAGGATGTGATCAGCATGGGAATACTAAGCAATGGGGCCGAGATGTTCGTAAATAGAATGGCTGCTGACGCTGATCTGCTAATTACCACCGGTTTGATCGGGCTGCACTATATTGCTGGATATTCCGGTGGGCGGAAATCTATCCTGCCCGGAATTGCCGGGCGACCCAGCATAGAGTTCAGTCATGCTATGATGGCCGATGAACGAGCTTGTCTGGGCAATGTTAAAAATAACCCGGTGGATATCATGTTGAAAGAAGCCGCTTTAAAAGTTGGAGTTGACTTCATTATGAATGTGGTCACCGATGATGACAAAAACATAATCGGTGTTGTTGCTGGTGATGTTATCGAAGCTTGGGAAGCCGGTGTCGAGATGTGCCGGCAGGCCAGTGTATGTCAGATATATGAGCAATCTGATATAGTAATTGCTGGCTGTGGGGGATATCCTAAGGATATCAACGTGTATCAGAGCCAGAAGGCTTTGGATGCAGCCGCTCCCGCCGTTAAAGATGGCGGGGTGATCATTCTGGTGGCACATTGTGAAGAGGGACTAGGGGAAGATGTGTTTGAACGCTGGGTAGAAGAAGCCTCATCTATTCAAGATATTAAAGATAGGTTTGATAGGAAATTTGAACTGGGTGGTCACAAGGCTTATGCCATCGGCCGTCTGTGTGAAAGAGTCGAAGTAGTCTTAGTCAGTGGAATGGATCCAGAATTGGTTAGGAAAACATTTATGAACCCTTTTTCAACAGTTGAGGATGCTTTGGTTTACGCCATTAACAAAATGGGCGCGGATGCTAAAATATACATAATGCCACAAGCGCCAAGCCTAGCCGTAGAGGTTCTCTAGCCAGAAATAGGTGCGTATTATGTTAAAAAGGTTTCATAGGAGATTGCTTGTGCAGCTTCAAGAGATTTTGCCCTTTGAAATAGTCAAGATAAATGAACCAATGAGTAAACACACCTCTTTTAGAATCGGCGGACCAGCCGATATTTTGGTTATGCCTAAAACGATAGAGGATGTTACAACAGCCATGAAATGGGCTGTTGATAATGATATCAAATACCTGTTAGTGGGAGTTGGCAGCAACATGCTGGTGAAAGACGGTGGGTTTCGCGGCATGATAATCAAGCTGGGGTCCAACTTCAAGGGCATCGAGATCGATGGCTTGATGGTCAGAGCTAAGTCAGGTACCAGGTTGTCCGAACTGGCTAAAAGAGCTGCTGAAACTGGACTTTCAGGATTAGAGTTTGCAGAAGGAATACCGGGCACTGTCGGTGGAGCTGTATATATGAATGCAGGTGCATATGACGGGCAAATGAGCAATGTTGTTACAAAAGTCATCGTACTATCAAATGGGGAAGTCACGGAGCTTATCGGTGGTGAATTGGGATTTGGGTATCGACGCAGTGTTTTTCAGCAGAAGCATGACCTGATTTTAGAGGTCGAGATGTTGCTGGCTCCCGGGGACCCGGATCAGATAAGGGAAAAGATGCGTGGTTTTGCACATAGCAGAAAAGAAAAACAGCCCCTGGAATTTCCGTCAGCAGGCAGCGTTTTTCGGCGGCCAGAGGGCAGATTCGTCGGTCCGATGATTGAAGAATTGGGTTTAAAAGGATATCGCATCGGTGATGCAGAAATATCATCTAAACATGCTGGTTTCATCGTTAATCGTGGAAAAGCCAAAGCGGCCGAAGTACTTGCTTTGATAGCTCACATTCAGTCTCATGTCCGAGAACAGTTTTCCGTTGACTTGGAGACTGAGATCATGATCATCGGTGAAGATTAGAATATTGATTTAGGAGAACCATTTTGATTGAGATCAATGTGAGTATTACTAAAGATAAGATTCAAGATCTTCTGCAAAGACACTCGATTCCAGTAACAGATACAAACATAGAGACATTTAAGAACAGGATATTGCATGATATAGAGTATATTGACTCTGAAACTAAACTTGCAGTATCCCGTGAATTAGAATATATCATTTACCGGCTCCTTTATGATGGCGATTTTCCGGACAAGCCGGTGCCTCAAGATAAAGTGATCGTTTAGGAGGGAAGTTCGTGCAGCAGATATTGGAATTTATTTATCAGGTAGCCACTGGGTACATAGAGTCGTGGGGTTACTGGGGACTAGTCTTAGGGATGGGCCTGGAGAGCGCATGTATGCCGGTTCCATCTGAAATAGTATTACCTTATGGCGGATATATGGTATCCAAGGGTATCTTGACTTATTGGTGGACGGTATTCGCGTGTGTAACTGGAGGTTTATTGGGATCGATAACCGCCTACACGGTTGGTTACCATGGCGGGCGGCCATTTATTCAGAAATATGGCAGATTTGTATTTCTTGACCCCGAAGATCTAGAAAGAGCTGACTCATTATTTGAACGGTATGGCAATGCTATAGTTTTCTGGGCACGACTCTTACCAGTCGTTCGTACATTCATATCATTGCCAGCTGGTATCTCCCGCATGAGCTTTAAGAAGTTTGTAGCCTATACTATAGCTGGATCAGTGCCGTGGACAATTCTTTTTGTATCTATAGGGGTCAAGCTCGGTGAAAACTGGAAACGAGTACGTGAGACATTGGAACAGTTTGATACACTTATTATTGGCGTTCTGGTTTTAGTAGTACTTTATTGGGTCTTTAGAAAGGTCAAGAAACACTACGCGAGGGCTAAATGATAGTTCTTTGCGCTTTGAATTCGCAATACGTTCATACCAACCTGGCCATTCGTTACCTGGCAGCTGTTGCTCGAAACATGAATGAAGACGTTAGGATAGTGGAATTCAGCATCAACGAAGATGTGGACTCCGTAGTGCGCCGAATATATACAATGAAGCCCGATATTATCGGGTTTTCGTGTTATATATGGAACATAGAGATGACCTGTAAGGTGATGCAGGACCTGAAAAAGGCACTGCCCGAGCTGTATCTTTTGGCCGGAGGTCCGGAAGTAAGCTTTGATACCCATGAATTCATGCGCAATAATCCATATATCGATGCCGTTATCAGGGGTGAGGGAGAAGAAACCTTTGCCGAATTGCTATGCAGGTTAAGGACAAGCCGCGATCTTAGCGAAATCCAGGGGATATCATGGCAGCGGGAACAGAAAATCATAGAAAACGCGTCGCGCCCACTGATAGAAGATCTTGAAACCTTACCATTACCTTATGAAGTGATGGATCATGACGAACGAATAGTATATTACGAGGCATCGCGCGGCTGCCCTTTCAACTGCTCGTACTGCTTATCATCGGCTGAGTCAGGAGTTAGATACATGCCCATGGAGCGGGCCAAGCAGGACTTAGAGAAGCTGGACGATATGGGCGTAAAACAGGTAAAGCTGGTAGACCGCAGCTTCAACTGCCACCAGCAGCGGGCATTGGATATTATGAGATATCTAGCCGATCTGCCGGGCAAAACATGCTTTCACTTTGAATTGATCGCCGATCTGATCAATGATGAGATGCTGGATTTCTTAGAAAAAGTGCCATACGGTCGTTTTCAGTTCGAGATAGGCATACAAAGTATCAATGATGATACACTGCAGGCGGTCAATCGCAAACAGGATCATGAAAGAGCTGCCCAAGCAATCACTAGACTGATGAACTATGGCAACATACACATTCACCTTGATCTTATCGCCGGTTTGCCATATGAGGACTTAGAGTCTTTTGCCGCATCATTCAATTGGCTTAATGGATTGCGGGCTCATTACCTGCAGTTGGGCTTCTTAAAAATGCTGAAAGGTTCTCCACTCCGCCAAAATGCCGATAAATATGGCTATATCTACAAGAGCCATCCGCCCTATGAAGTGATACGAAACCCTTGGTTAAGCTATAAGGACATATGCCGATTGAAAACAATCGAGGATATTGTTCAGAGGTTTTATAATTCCGGAGCTTTTAAACATACCCTTGAGTATTGTGAACAGAATTATTACTCGGGGCACCCATTCAATATGTACAATGATGTGGCCATATACTGGGAAGAGAATGGATTCACCGATCAGCCATTGGCCAGAAGCAAATTGTATGGCTTATGGCTGCTGGCTATGGGTCAGACCTTGACCGAGTTACTGGATAGGGTCAATGATTTGCTGGTATTTGATTTCGTTATAAATAATGTTAATCTGGAGCTACCTGAATCTCTGAATCCGCTCACTTATCAGGAGATTCCATTGAAAAAAGCGATACATGCCATAACTACTGACGGGTTTGATATAGTTGGTAGTGTTAAAATAAAGAAACCAGCCAAATCTCGCGTCATTGAGTTTAAAACGGATGTTTTGGAACTAGCCGGAGTTAAAAAAGCCGAAGAACGTCTGATTTACCGTGTTGTATTCAAATGGGAGGACAACATTTGTTCTGCTAAATACATTGATTTATAGGTGGGGATGGAGATGTTTGCCAAACCAGTGATCGTGATCGGACATAAGAATCCGGACCTGGACTCAGTAGCTTCAGCGGTGGCATATGCCAGATTCAAGCAAATCAGCGGGGACAATTATATTGCCGCCACAGCAGGCGAGGTAAACAGGGAGAGCCGTTTCGTTCTCGATAAAATGGCTATTGATATACCGCCGGTAATACCGGATGTAAAGGCGCGCGTGGAAGACCTTCTGGATGAAGACCCCTGCCCCACACTGAGACCGAATTGCAGTCTTTATGATGTCGGTATGATAATCCGTGAATCATCAAACAAGACACTGCCTATAGTTGATGCTGCAAATAGGCTGCTAGGTTTGGTTACGATAGGTGACCTGGCCATGACGTTTCTCTCCCATCTTGGGCCTCAGACAGATTCCCAGCAAGCCGGGGAAAACGTGCAGGTGGTACTAAAGTCACCGGTATCCAGCATTATGAAGGAGGCCAATCTCATTGTTTTCGACAAAGATGATACAGTAGATGAGGCCAAACAGTCTATGCTTAAAAGCCGCTTTCGCAATTATCCAGTCATTGATGAGGATAATCGCTTTGTCGGGATGATCTCTCGCTACCATTTGCTCAAAATGAAGAGGAAGAGGATCGTCTTGGTCGATCATAACGAGTCGAAACAAGCGGTAGAAGGAGTCGAAGAAGCTGAACTCCTCGCAGTGATAGATCATCACCGGGTAGGTGATATTCAAACTGTTGATCCCATTTTATTTCGCAATGAACCGGTCGGGGCGACTTCCACCCTGGTTACCGAGATCTATCGGTCAAACAACATAGATCCTGATAAAGGGATCGCCGGACTCCTGTTGAGCGGCATACTTTCGGACACCATGATATTCCGATCACCCACCACTACTGACCGGGATCGAAGAGCAGCTAAGTGGCTAAGTGAACTGTCCGGGTTGGCCATTGAGGAATGGGGCCGGAAGATATTTATAGAAGCATCGCCATTAAATGTCACAGATCCCGGGGCTATGATAATTGAAGATCTCAAAGAGTTCAGTTATGGTGATATTGTTTTTGCGGTCGCCCAGATAGAGACTGCCGACATGGAAGGCTTAAGTTCACTTAAGGAGTCACTGAAGGCAGGAGTCGACCAGGTTTCGGGAGTCCGAGGTTATGATATGATGATGCTCATGATAACTGATATCTTTAAAGAAGTAACGGTGATGATTGTCGGGGGACCTGATGCCGCAGTGGCAGGAAGAATATTTGGTGACTCCACATCCAGGGAGTTTAGCCTGCCGGGTGTTATGTCGCGGAAGAAGCAGGTCGTTCCTATGATATATAGAGCATTAGCCCAGAATGACATGGCATTTTAATGCTAGTCCTAATATGTAAAAGAAGGAAACTGTCAATAAACGACAAATCATCAAATGTATAGACTGCGAAGGGGGGAGCAATTTGTTACTGTACCCAATTGACTCCATCTTACAGGAAATGCCCACTCCATTATCGATCACCATTGTCCCCGATGGCCGCTTTGTTTTTGTAAATCAAAGATTCTTAGAAGCAACTGGGCTCCGAGAAGAAGAAATAATAGGTCGTACGGTTGATGAGATAGACCTGTTTACTTGGCCTATATCCCGTGAAGAAGCCATGGAAACGATAAGAAATAATGGATACCTAGACGGAGTCCATTTTTCATATATCAATAAACGTGGTGAGCCGATCGATGCTCTATGCAATTTCCGCCTGATCGATTGGCAGGACCAGAAGTATTTGATCTGTATTTCCAATGACATAAGCACATTAATGAAAGCTGAGAAAGAAAAGAAGGAAACCAGAAATCAATACCATGCTATTTTTGAGAGTACAGGAACTGCCGTTGGTCTTATCGATAATAGCGGTGTATTTCAAGAATGCAATCACGAATGGGAAAGGGTTTTCGGGTTTTTACCATGTCAAAAGAAAATGCACTTCAACGATGTCATCCATGACACCAACATCGACTTGCCAGAAAACGCTTATTTTGCTGGACAAGACGGACTTATGGCAGTCAGCTTTCAGGGCAGGATAACCGATAGTCAGCTAAATACTCGTGACGTAATCGGTACTATAGGGACGGTCAGTGCGGAAAAGAAAGTGGTATCTGTGATCGATGTTACGGGGGAGCAGGTGACATCCCGTCTGCTGCAGGAGAAGCTCCATTTCCTGGAACGCCTATTTTTGGCGCTTCCGCTACCCTTGTTTGTCAAAGACACAGAAGGCAATTACATAGACTGTAACCCCGCATTTGAAGCTTTCCTGGGCAGGCCTCGCGACGAGATAGTAGGTTGTTCCACCCAAGAACTATCACCACCTGACCTAGCTGATAATTATCTGGAGATGGACCACAGACTGTTTGCAGAACGCGGCTTTCAGACCTATGATGCAGATGTTAAAAGCAACGACGGAAGCCTGCATAATGTCGTTTTCAGCAAAGCTTGCCTGCTTGGCGAAGATGGAGAGCCGACCGGATTGATCGGCGTGGTGATGGATGTCACTGAGATCCAGAGAATGGGCCTGGAAATAGACTGGCGGCAGCGACAGGTGGACAGCATACTTAACCTGATTCCCGGTCCAGCTTTTATGAAGGATGTAAATAGTAGATACACAGCAGCTAATGATTTTTTGTGCAGGATAATAGGCAAAAAAAGAGATGAGGTTGTGGGGAAAACCATTTTTGAGGTATTACCAGAGATAGCTGCTAAGGGGGAAAGCGAAGAAGATCGCTTCATACTTCAGAAAAAAGAAACCCGTCCCGCGCGAGAGTTTGATTTTGTAGAACCAGATGGTGGTAAGATCACTGTAGTAGGCGGACAAGTACCGGTATTTGACAAAGATGGTGAAATACGCGGAATAGCCGGTTTTTCAGTTAATATCACTGAATTGAAGCAGACCCAGACAGAATTGGCCAAGTCAGAAGCTACATATTCTTCTATATTTAAGGCTGCTAATGATGCCATAATCGTCCTTGACCCGGACACTATAAGGGTCCTGGACGCCAACCCTAAGGCGTTGGAATGGTATGGCTATTCTTTGGAGGAGCTGCGGGGCATGGAAATCGAGAAGGTTGCATTATTCGATCCCGATAACTCCAGACCACGCGCCAGACACAAAATCGAACTGGCCAAACAGACCGGCAGTGTCGTTTTTGAGTGGGTAAACAAAAGTCGTGAAGGACGTTTGATTAAGACGCAATGGAACCTTGCCTATACTGAGATCGAAGGCCAGGGCAGGCTGATAGCAGTTGTGCGTGATATAACAGAACAGGAACGACTGCGTGAAGAACGTGAGCGGATCACGGCTTTTCAGAACCAGGTCCACAAGATGGTGTCGTTGAGCGCTATGGCCGCCGGGATAGTACATGAAATAGGTCAGCCTCTAAACGCCATAGTGATTATGCTGGATACATTGAAATATTACTATAAAAGGAACGGATATATCGGTGAGGACAAGGTTCTGGAAGTGCTGGACGGGGTCACTGAAGCAACTGAGAGGATCGATTCTATCATCAAGCATGTACGAGCACTGGCCGGAGCCGGATCACCTATAATAACAATGACCACTGATCTAAACGAAGCCGTTATTTCAGGTCTCAGCGTTATCAGCACCCAACTATCTGCCCATGGCATCACTCTTCAGAAAAAGATTTGGTCTGAGCCCTTGCCAGTGGCCGGTGATCAAGCCGGATTAGAGGGAGTGATCATCAATCTTATCGTAAATGCTATGCAGGAACTCGACCAGGTCGATAGGCGTAAGAAAAAGGTGATTTGTCAGACTCGAAGAGAGAATGGACAGGCAGTATTCGAAGTAGCTGATAATGGCCGAGGAATTGCACCAGAACTGCGCAATAAGGTCTTTGAGCCGTTTTTTAGTACTAAGTCTGAATCCGGCGGTATGGGGATGGGACTGGCCATAATACAGTCGATAGTGATCAGCTTTGGGGGTCAGGTAGTAATCAATGATGATTACAATGAGGGCACCATGATTCGTGTATTACTGCCTATCTCAGATGGCGATGTCAAATAAGAGGAGCTGAACCTTTTGAAGATACTATTAGTTGATGACGATAGCCAGAGCCGCCGCTGGCTCTCAAGTTTTCTGAAGGAAAGCGGCTACAATGTACAAGAATCCGAGAACGGCAATGATGCCTGGGAGGCTCTTAAGAAACAAGAGTTCGACTTACTGCTGACTGATTTCCGCATGCCCGGGTTCAATGGTCTGGAACTACTAAAAATATTCAAATCCGAGTATCCTAATTCAGACATGGATGTAATAGTCATGACTGCTTATGCCGAGGTATCGAACGCCATCGATAGTATGCGGGCTGGGGCTTATGATTACCTCACTAAACCGCTTCGGTTGGAAGAATTGCTGCTGGTTTTGGAAAGATTGGAAGAACGAAGGACACTTCGACAACAGAACAGGGTCTTTACCACCCAGATAGAGCAAGTGGTAGAAGAAGCGGTAGCCGAAAAGAAGAGTGAACTTGAAGCAATTAAACAGGCGTATCTAGATGTGGTCGGTCGCGGTAAAATTGGGATTTTTTCTTCAAAGATCAAGGATATCCTGGAAAATGCACAGAAACTCCGCGAAAATAGTGGTCTTCCCGTATTGATCGAAGGTGAAACGGGGACTGGTAAGGAAATAATCGCCCGTTACCTGCATTTTGGTGATGCTGATCAGCGAACCCTGAACCCATTTATAGCTATTAACTGTGCGGCGTTGACCCCAACCTTGTTTGAAAGCGAGCTATTTGGTTATGAAGCCGGTGCATTTACCGGTGGCAAGGGCCAGGGTCAGAAGGGCAAGCTGGACCTAGCTAATGGCGGCACCTTGTTTCTTGACGAAATTGCCGAACTTGATCTGGAAAGTCAGGCAAAGCTGCTGAGGGTCTTAGAGGACAAATCGTATTACCGGGTGGGCGGATTAAAGCTCATTTCTACCGATGTTTGGTTGATCGCTGCTACCAATCGTGATCTTCGTCATAGAGTCTCTCAAGGTCTATTTCGCGAAGATCTGTATTACAGGTTAAGTGTGGCCCGGATATTTATTCCGCCCTTACGGGAAAGACCGGAGGAGATTATACCGCTGGCCCAGATGTTTATTGAAGATTTTGCAGCAAAGATCGTTCGTCCGGTACCGCCATTGACTCAGGAAGCCGCCCGAGCTCTTGACCGCTATGACTGGCCAGGGAACATCCGTGAGCTTAAGCATATCGTAGAATACGCCGTATTAATGGCCAAAAGACCGATGATCGGACTAGATGACTTGGGACCATTATTCAGGCGGGAATTTGTCAAAAGCAAAGATGAATCTTCCGGTTCTTCTGATATTGTCTCAGTGAAAGAAAACGTACTAGCAATTGATGATCAGAACTTCGTTATGCCAGAAAATGGATTGAAACTCGATTCTTTGGTTGATGACCTGATTCTTAAAGCCCTAAAAATGCACAATGGCAACAAAAGTAAAACTGCTGCCTACCTTGGAATCACCCGTAGTTCTCTGTACCGCCGGTTAGCCCACCTCCAACAATCCTAAGAGTGTTCGTTTTGATACAAGTAGTATCCGATTGTTCCAAAACCGGACACAAAACTGTCCGATTTGAACAATATTCATTGTTAGCGGAGGTTGTTCAAATCAGGATACCAAAATCAAAAACACCCCCTAAATGCGTCATTATAAAATCAATATCGACTATGGCACGCGTCTTGCATTATAGAAAAGCATATAGAGCATACATTGTAGGATGGTTGATGCAAAGCGAGGGAATGGACATGAATATTTTACTCGTAGATGACGATTGGACAAACCGCACTTTGCTGGGAAAACTTCTGGAGGCTATGGGGCATAAGGTTGTGATCGCAGCACATGGCAAAGAAGGCTTGGAGGTTTTTTGCGAAGGACAATTTGATATGGTTTTAACTGACTTTGTTATGCCGGAAATAAATGGGCTGGAGATGCTGGAAAAGATCATCGCATTTGAGGAAAAGCCCAGACCTGTAATCGTGTTATTCTCGGCTTTTGCCGGAGCGCATGAAAGAATGGAAGCTGCCAGGTTGGGAGTAGACATGGTCATGAACAAACCTTTAAAAGTATTTGAACTGGTTGATTTCATTAAGAATGTCGAGGATAACCAAAGCTGCCAGGCTGGTATTGGAGCAGCGGGGAACGCGTAGCGTGCCAAACATCGAGAAATACGGTGGTAAATCGGTTGAACTCAATTTGATAAAGCTTAGTTGCAGCAAAGGACACGTAATAATTTGAAAATAAGCAGGATATGATGCAGTTATCAAGATTATTGATCAGTGAACTTAGTAATCATAGTGCAATATACAAAGTAATTTATGGATTTAAGATATTGAATCATTCACAGTAAAGAATTTGCAGACTCCTAGCAATCAACATTTCAGTCTTGATACAAGAATAATAAGTAATACATAAGCAGTATAGATACCGATTTGCCATCGTTTTCAAAAGTGCGGGAGATTGTTTGACCTCCCGCATTTTATTTTGCCTTCATTCATTAATGCCAATTACCGGCAAATACTTGATGTTTAGTTACGCAGTTGATATATTCTTAAGGGACGATACATGCAAACCGATAGGTGAATTAAACTGCATTCTGCAGGGGGGCGTGGCTCAGTGGGAGAGCACTGCGTTCGCAACGCAGGGGTCGAGGGTTCGAATCCCTTCGCCTCCACCAAATTAAAGAACATCTAAAAAAGGACCATTTTGGTCCTTTTTTTATCAACAAGTTTCTTTACCCTATTAAATGTAGGTTTATCTAAAAATGGTCATATAAATAATAAGAATTATAAAAAATTGTGAGGGATTACAAAACCCCATAAAACGACAAAATGCGACTATCATGCATGAATATCTAAAGAAAATAACCGATAAAAAGACAATATGCGGTGAAAAAAGCAGGATAATGTCGAAGTTATGTGGTATTGTTATACCTATAGAGATAAAGATATACATTTATTGAGAGAGAGAATGATTTAACGAAAGTTGGAATATGGGGGATACTTTATTATGTCACGTGTTGGGATGGCGGGCGGATTCTCGACACTCAAGCAAGATTTCTTGGGCGTATTGCTGGACAACATTTCCGATGCAGTGTTGATACACGACGGGGAAAATGTAGTCTATGTCAATCGCGCTTTTGTAGATTCTACTGGGTATTCCGAAGAACAAATCAGAGATATTGATTTGATAAAGATGATATCTCCTGAAGACCGCATGTCGATTATCGAAGGAACCCGCAAACGCGTAAACCGCGAGTACATTCCTAGTCTTCTTGAATTCGATATGATCATGTCAGACGGCAGCCAACGTGCTGTAGCTTGCTGCGCCTTTCTTATCAACTATCTTGGAAAACCTGCTATTCAGGTTATCGGTCGTGATTTGACCGAAACCAAACAATTGCTTAAGATGCTAGACAAAACTGAAGATAAATATAAATATTTAATCGATAATAATTTTATGGCTATTGTGGCGTTTAGTGCAAGCTTGGACTCGTTAAAATTCGCTAACAAAAAAGCCGAAGAGATACTCGGTTACAGTATGACAGAATTGATGCATATGAATATTTTGGAATTGATCCATCATGAAGATCACGAAGAAATAGAGAGAATAAAACATGATCATATCTATAATCAGAAGACTAAGGAGAGCTTCAGAATTCGGGCCATGGACAAGAGTGGTGGGATCAAATGGCTTGAAGTACGGGCAACCATAATCGATTACTACAATGAGCGTATCGTTGTAGGTCATCTGATAGATATTAGCGAACAAGTCGGGCGTGAAGACCAGATGCGAGCTGATTTTGAGCGTCATTACGCGATCTTTAACGGGATAGACATCGGTATTCATATCGTCGACATCATGACCAATGAGATCATGTTTGCCAATGATCGTATGAAAGAGTTTTACGGTGATCATATCGATGAGCGATGTCCGGAAATATTTTCAGTTCATGGTGCACAGTTGAACCTTAGCAATGCATATTCAACAATAGATGGCAGTATCTTGACCAGTTCTCACCGCGAGGTGTTTAATCCTAGGAACCAGTCGTTTTATCAATATAATGAAAAAATCATACCCTGGCCAGACGGGAAACTGGTTCGTTTGGGCACCGCCATCGACATCACGCAAAGGAAGGCGGCGGAAAATCGCAGTGAATATCAAGCATTTCTTCTTTCCAACGTCCGAGATGCCATAATCGTAAGTGACCTAAACGGTGCAGTGATTTATTGGAACGAAGGAGCCACGCAGCTATTTGGGTTTTCTGAAGCAGAGATGCTGGGCCAGAAGATCGCTGGGCTGTTTTTGCCTTATAATACACCTGAAATGATAAAGCAAATCAGCATTGGAATGCTCCAGACCAGCTCATGGCAGGGCATTCTCACGACTAAGGATATCAATCATCGCGAATTGGGTGTTGATATTATGTGCCGCATGATGAAACGTAACGGTGTTCAAGAGGGATGCATGCTGGTGTGCCGTGATATCACTAATATTATGGAATCCAAAGAAGCAGCAGAGTACTCCAACCGCACTAAGAGTGAGTTCTTGGCTAAGATGAGCCATGAGATCAGAACACCCTTGGGCGGTATTATTGGTTTTACTGATCTTCTGATGAATGAACAGATGGACCCTACTCATAAAGAAAACATCAGTATGATCAACGAGTGTGGTCATCAACTGCTCAAACTAGTCAATGATATTTTAGACCTTTCCAAAATCGAAGCTGGAAAAATGGAATTAGATTATAAAGAATTTGATTTAGAAGACCTGGTCCAGCAGTCTGTAGTATCCGTACTGCCAATGCTTAAAGAGAAAAACCTTCATCTTGAAACCATAGTCGATTGGCGGACTCCTCCTGCTTATAAGGGAGACGGGCCGAGATTAAGGCAAATATTGACCAACCTTCTGTCAAATTCAGCCAAATTTACTTCCGAAGGCGGCATAATCATTACCGCCGAACCTACTGAGCAGGTAGGCAACGACCCGAATATCTTTCCGCTGCAAATATCGATATCGGATACCGGGCGCGGAATGTCTGAAGATGAGATCAAGGGTATATTTGAACCTTTTAAACAAGCCAGCACCAGCGCATCAGAAAAATACGCCGGCACCGGCCTGGGTCTGACGGTTACCAAACAGTTGGTCGAACTAATGGGTGGAGAGATAAGTATAGAAAGCAAAAAGGGACAGGGCACTACCGTTAGATTCTGGGTGCCATTGGGTCCGACATCAGCCCGGTGGAAATCTACCAAAAGCTTCGATAATTGTGTTGATGAAGAATCGGTATTACACTTCTCCCGCGATGTAAGAGCTTTGGTGGTAGAAGATGTAGGAGTCAATCAGAGGTTATTGGCGTCAATGCTGAAAGCATGCGGCTGTCGGGTTACAGTGGCGGATAATGGCCATGATTGTCTGGATAAGCTGGGCGAAGATGCTCAATATGATATCATTTTCATGGACATGAATATGCCGGTGATGGACGGTTTTGAGGCTACCCGTCAGATCAGGACCATTTTTGGATGGGATAGCATGCCGATAGTGGCTTTGACTGCTCATGCCATGAAAGGCGATGAAGAAAGGTGTTTGGCGGTAGGTTGTTCAGATTACCTAGCCAAACCAGTTACCCTTGATGATCTCAAGACAAAGTTGAAGCATCATTTGGGCAACCTAATTAAGAATAGTGATACAGAAAGCGAATTGATCATCAGCACACTCTGGGCTTCATTAGGCCCTGAGTTTCTGGTGTCATTAGATGAGATGGTCAGTAGATTAGTCGATGCATCGCAAATTGGAGACATGGAAACTGTAAAAGAAATAGCTCATGATATTAAGGGATCGTCTGGAATGTACGGATATAATGACATATCGAAAATTGCAAAGAGCATAGAAACATGCTGTGTGACGAATCAGGGAGAAATTTTAATAAAATTAGGCAGAATGCTTCAAGATGACTTAAATATGATAAAAAGCAGGGTAGCTTTCGGTTAATAGAAGCTTTATTATATCTAAGTGATAACGAATAACATCAAAATTCACTAATATACAAATAATGGTCTTTATGGTTTGTGGCAGACATGATAAAATATTCCCATAATCAGGGGAGAAAGTGGAGGGGTTATGACTAAACAGTATCCTATAGCCAAGGAAGGCTGGATTTTCATACTGCCCCTATTGGTTTTGACGATCATAGTATATTTGTTAGCGCGCTGGTGGATGCTGGTTCCAGGCGTGCTAGTCGTGTTTACCGCCTTCTTTTTCCGTAATCCCACTAGAGCGGTTCCGGACATAGAAGGTGTGATCGTTGCTCCAGCAGATGGTGTCGTAATGGCAGTCGAAGATGCGTATGAAGACAAGTATATTGACAAAGATTCTGTAAGAGTCAGCATTTTCCTAAGCATATTCAATGTTCACATCAATCGGACACCAGTCGAGGGTAAGGTTGAATATGTAGAACGTATACCAGGTAAATTCATGCCCGCATATAAGAGTGAAGCAGGTTTTTGGAACGCCAAGAACTGCCTGGGGTTAGATACCAGATGGGGCAAGGTCCTGGTAGTACAGATCACTGGTTTGATAGCACGCCGTATTGTTTGCTGGGCTAAAGAAGGAGACATATTGAGTACTGGTGAAAGATACGGGCTTATACGCTTTGGATCGTGTACAGAAGTGTTTCTGCCCAAAAATGTTCAGCTGAATGTCAAACCTGGAGACAAGGTCAAAGGTGGTAAAACGATTCTTGGGAGGTTTTACGATTGAGTTATCTCCCTAGCGTGGTGACAATGGGGAATCTTGTGTTTGGTTCACTGTCATTGGTCATGTTGTTCCACAAGGACTACAGGCTGGCGGCGGTGTTTATTCTTGTGGCCATGGTAATGGACGTGCTAGATGGACGGGTCGCTAGGGCTCTAAAGGTCAGCAGTGAATTTGGTAAAGAACTTGATTCACTCGCAGATTTGGTTTCCTTCGGTGTTGCTCCGGCGTTGTTGGTTCTGCAATTGCAGAAGACCGCTGGGCATTTAAAAGGTTCAATGGAAATGATAATGGTCTTATTAGCACTCATATTCATTATCTGCGGTGCTTATCGTCTAGCCCGTTTCAACATTTTGAACATTAAAGAATACTATGTTGGTGTACCGATAACTGTAGCTGGCATGATGGTAGCTTTGATCGTACTAGTGGCACCAGGCATGGCATTTTGGATCTATATGTTGATTCTAGCACTGTTGTCATTTCTCATGGTTAGTAAGATCACAGTACCTAAGCCATAACGTTGCTTAAGGTCAAATTAAATAGTCATATCAAGAGGCACTATAGCCTCTTTTGTTTTTAACCAGGAGGAGATAAGCGGATAGTAAAGAATACTTTTCAGAGTATTAAGTGGGGAGGCGCCTTGATTGAAGCAGTATAATAAGGTGGAAATGGTGGTAGACGGGGTAACTGGCGTTGGTAAGTCAAGTTTGGTGAAGATAATATCCGAGGAATTTGGCTATGCACCTTTCAATGAAATGTTTGAAGACGAAAACCGGCTGCTCCACAAGTTTTTTTACAACCGAGAAAAATGGGCATTTCCTATGCAGACCAACTTTCTTACTAATCGTTTCCGGCAGTATAAGGAAGCCAGCAGCATCGGTAACGCTGTTATGGACCGGTCTATTTTTTCTGACAGCATCTTTGCCCGCATGTATCTTGAACAAGGATATTTGTCGGCCGAAGAGTTCAGTGTGTATGAGAACCTGTTAGGGACTATGCTTGAACATGTCGAGCCGCCTAAGATACTGATTTATCTTCGAGTTGGTACAGATGAGGCGATACGGCGTATCCATCGACGTGGGCGTCCAGATGAGCTGGAGGTCGAGCGGGAGTATTGGGACAAACTGAATTATTTTTATGAAATGAATTATGCCCGGTTTAGTCTCGGCAAACTCTTGATTCTAGAGGTGGAAGGGCTGGATTATGTTCACCGCCCCGAAGATCGGGAATTTGTAGTCAATCAGATACGTAGTGCTATGGAATCGACGCAGAATGTTTTAAAAGGTTGACGATAAGTAAAAAATATATTCACATAAACATGAACCTCTGTTATTAAACAGGGGTTTTTTTATGAAACAAATGAAGAAAAAGTGCCCTTTCAGGTAACATTTGTCTCTTTGTCAAACATAATATGGAGCAAAGTGTTTGAAAGGAGGAAGTATTAGGTGAAGGGCAACGATAACATGGAACTAGCCAGGGCATATTTCAAGATACAGCAATATACTAAAAGGTTTCCACCTGCGGAAGCACTGCTAAAAGGAACTATTTTCCCGGAGCTCTACCAGCCCTATGATCCACGTGACCAGAGAAAAGAAAGCGTCGGAATACTCAAAAGGGGGATTGGGCGTGGATAAGGACCAGAAACAACTATTAATGGCTATCATGGCCGAAGGTTTTACTGCATTTGACTTAGCACTTTATCTTGATACCCACCCAGAAGACAAGAAAGCTCTAGCCGACTGGAATGAAACCGTTCGTAAAGAGAGAGAACTCCAAGCCCAATATGAAAAAAAGTATGGTCCGATCACTGCATATGGTTCGGCTGGTGAATATCCGTGGCGCTGGGTCGAGGAACCCTGGCCATGGGAAATGAATTTCGCAGTGTGATGGAGAGGAGTACATCAGGATGTGGACATACCGAAAAATACTTGAGTATCCTATTCGAGTGAATGGTCCTAATCCCAAGCTGGCCAAGGCGATCATCACTCAATATGGAGGGCCGGATGGAGAGCTTGCAGCATCATTAAGATATCTGACACAGCGATATACAATGCCTACCGGTCGTTCAAAGGCAATACTGACCGATATTGGGACCGAGGAACTGGCTCATATGGAGATCGTAGCATCTCTGGTTTATAATCTATTGAAAAATGCACCTCTGGAACAAATAAAAGCTGCAGGGTTAGAAGGTTATTACGCAGATCACGACCGTGCTCTATATTTTGTGAATGGTGATGGGGTTCCATGGGTAGCTTCTTATATCCAATCAAAAGGTGATCCGATAACTGACATATATGAAGATATGGCGGCTGAGCAGAAGGCTCGATCGACCTATGAACACCTAATCCAGCTTTCTGACGATCCAGGAGCGACTGATACCTTAAAGTTTCTGCGGGAAAGAGAGATTGTACACTTCCAACGATTTGGTGAAACCCTGGAGCATTTGTATGATCATCTTGGCCATCGGAGAATATTTTAACCAAATCAGATCCATATTTATAGCCCATGTGAGTCCATGGGCTTATATTTTTTGAATATTTACAAAGGATCATTAAACATCATAGAATTAGAGTTAGGTTGAAAGTAGCTAAAAGCATGGCTATTGGGAGCATTTATAGAACAAGCTCGTAAATATAGACCATTGCAAGTTTATTTTTATTGCTTTAACACATCAAGAGTCATTTCGAGTCATTATTTGTCGCAAAATATTCTCTGTAAATCGCGTTAATAAGGCAATCCTCAAGTGTTATACTAAGCTTTTTATTATATAATTGATTAATACGCAAGAATATTGCGACAAATGATTCTCAATGATCAAACGATAAAATACCTGCTAGAGAAAGGGGAGGATCGGATGAGGAGAAAGGCCAGGGCTTATCGAACAGTCATAGCCATTCTTCTAGTTTTGGTCTTACAGTTAAGTTTTAGTGCAACATGTCTGCTTGCCGCAACAGAAGAGCTAAATAAATATGAGGAACCACGAATCAGTTTGGAGACTGTCAGCAGCGATGGAGCGCCGACTATGGTCAGGATTTCATTCGGTGCCTTTGGCAAGGATATAATCGGCTACGTGATTCAGCGGCGTACAAAAGACAGTAATAATTATTACAATGTAGCTCATATAAACCAAGGGCAATATCAGTATATGGATATGCCCGCTCCGGGTCCCAATTACTTTTATCGAGTAGGTGTTAAGTATGTCATAACCAATTATAAATATGCTGACACAACAAAAGGTGAAGTTCAGGGTGAGATATATATAAGATATTCACCAGAAAAGGAATGGAGCTTTCCTCCGACTAAACCGGAAAACTTAAAGGTGAGAAATACCTCAAGAGGTATCGAGGTCACATGGGAAGATAAGTCTGATAACGAGAAGAATTTTGTTCTTACTAAAGGCTATGACAGCGGCAGCGGATTTTTATACTCACCGATAGTAGTCAAGGCTGATTCGACTAGTTACCTTGATTCAAGTTTCCTTCAGAAAAACAAGAAATATAATTATAAGATTAGAGCCCATGGCGCATCAAGTGACTCAGGAGATACATCGGAGGTCTCTATAATATATGCTGAAGTTAGAGATGCACCCCAGCAGTTGAGTGTCCAGAACGAAAATCCAATCTATTCTATTAATACAACAAACATTCAAAATCAACTTTCACAACAATTACAAAAGTCAGCTAAAAACATTATTCTGAGAATAGCTGATCCCAAAATGATCGTCGATGGTTTAGTCTCCGAGATCGAGCCGGGCAAGGGAACGACTCCGGTTTTGATCAAAGGTCAAGTCATGGTGCCAATAAAGACGATAATAGAGGCTTTGGGTGGGACCATATACTGGGATGCTAAGAATAACATAATGAACATCTCTTTGGCCAATAAGAGCATTAGGATATGGGGAAACAACTATGAGGCTTCAGGAATATACCCAATCTATAGAAACTCAGGCAAACTTCCTATACCGTTTCAAACCATTAAAGGAAGAACCTATGTGCCAATTTCTTTCATCGCCACGAATCTCGGACTTAAGATGGAATGGAATCCAAAGACCAAGACTGCCACTATTAAGAGAATTGCTGTAAAGAAATAGTAAAACAACTTGTAAGTGGATAGGTGGGCCGAATCTTGAGGATTTCGGCCTTTTTTGTTGGAATGTTGTGATTTCATTTTTTACCATTATCATGATAGACTCATGATAGAAGAATAAAGCAATAATGTCTTCGATATGACATATTGGAAGGGAGATTAATTAGGATGATAAGTCTTCATAACCGTCTAGTCGTCATTAACCTGTTGGTAATTGCTGTAATGATGCTAATCAATATACCGGCATTCGCAGCGACATTGGAAGCTCCAAGTAATCTCATAAGCGTCAGCATTCAGGGCGATTCAGTGCTGCTGCAGTGGAACGATAATTCAGAAACAGAAACCGGATTCGTCATACAAAGAAGACTTGATAACACACAGTATGTGAATATAGCTACGTTGCCAGCTCGTACCAGGCAATACAGTGATTCCGGTTTGAGTTCAGGTACCAATTACCATTATAGGGTCAAGGCGACAAGCGCTACTGGGGAATCTGACTTTTCTAATGAGTTAAAGATAACAACCCTTAATATACCCAAGGCACCTTCGTATTTGGTAGCTACATATACAAAACAGCGGGTAATACTTGTATGGACTGATAATTCGGGGGACGAAACCGGATTCCAAATCGAAAGAAAAATAGACAATGGGAGTTATTCACTGATTGCGTCCGCTGGCCGAGATATGACCTATTATAAAGATGACACGATAACGTATGGAAATAATTATTATTATCGAGTGAAAGCGTACAATGCCAACGGTAGTTCAGGCTATTCAAATGAAGCTAATGCAGGTGGTTCAGGTGTTCCAGGAAGCCCTACAGAACTGCAGGCACAGATTTTCAATGGAAGTGTTCAACTAACCTGGCGGGACAACTCGCTAAATGAGAAGAAGTTTGTTGTTGAGAGATCTGATGACAAGACAACTTTTACACAGTTGGCAGAAACACAGCCTAATGTGACCATACTCTCAGACACGTTAGTATCTGCAGGAAAGAAGTACTACTACCGGGTCAAAGCCGTAAATGCTTATGGCAGTTCCAGCTATTCGGACCAAGCGGATGTAACAACTCCTCCAGCTACTGGCGGTTCAGTTACTACAACCCCTGTACCAGCAGTAAAACCTTTAGATACTATTACTCCTCTACTAGTTCCAGCCCAAATAACTATAAAACTAACTGTTGGCAAGAAGACAGCATACTGTAATGGTACAAGAGTAGATCTGTCATCAGCTCCGCAGATCAGGCAAGGAAAGCTCTTTGTTCCGGCTAAAGATATAGTAAGAATACTAGGTTCTGTAGCTAATTGGGATAAAAAAGCTCAAAAGATGACCATTACTATTAAAGGAAAGACTATTCAGATATGGGCTGGACGCACCAAAGCTCTGGTCAATGGCCGGTCCATATACATGGACCAATCTAATAAAAACTTAAGGCCATTCGTAAGTTCTTCGGGAAGTCTTATGGTTCCTGTAGGATTCTTAAACGTGAATCTGGGCATACAAAGTACATGGAACTCGAAAACCAGCGAAGTTTCAATGATTTATACTAAATAGTCGCAATCGCATTCTAGAAGTAAGCAGATTTTAGACAGCTCCTGTCATACAGGAGCTGTTTTCATATGATTGACTTATTATTGCTGAATACGAGATAGGTGCTTAATAATAGAATCTGGTACGCGTTGTTAATTTGATATAGATTATAATAGCAAAAGAAATGAATTATCGGAGGTAGAAGTCTTGTTCGAAATCACATCTATAATTGCCAAAGAAACGGGTATAGATATCGGTCGAGTAACTAGAACGGTGGAGTTATTGGATGCCGATAACACTGTCCCGTTTATAGCCAGATATAGAAAAGAAATGACCGGTGGATTAGACGAGGTGCAGATCCGGGACATTGAGGAAAAGCTGATTTATCAACGTAACCTGGCTAACAGAAAGGCTGAGGTAATCAGGCTCATAGACGAACAAGGAAAGCTTACTGAAGAATTGTCGCAGAAAATTAACAGCGCGATGAAGCTTACCGAGGTGGATGACCTTTATCGCCCGTACCGGCAGAAGAGAAAGACAAGAGGATCAGTTGCTAGAGAAAACGGTCTAGAACCTTTGGCTGAGTTTTTATTGAGTTTCCCCAATGAAGGTGATATCGAGCAAATAGCGCTCACCTATATCTCAGAAAAAGTGCCGACGATCGAGGATGCATTGAATGGTGCTAAAGATATCATTGCCGAGGATGTTTCGGATAATCCTGATTATCGCAAATGGATCAGGGAATATACCCGACAGAATGGCGTACTGAAGGTCGAAGCCAAGAAGGCGGAAGATATCTCTGTATATCAGATGTATGCTGACTATAAGGAACCGGTAAAGAAAGTTCCCCCACACAGGATATTGGCCATAAATAGGGGTGAGAGAGAGGAATACTTGAAGGTTGATGTGGATGTAAACAAGGATGAAGTGATAGGGTTCTTAGAGGGACGTGTGCTTAAGTCAGGTATAACCCAACAGTTGGTAAAAGAAGCCCTGACTGATTCGTATAAGAGGTTGATCGAGTCTTCTGTTGAGCGGGATGTCAGAAATGAATTGACGGATAGGGCAGAAGCCCATGCTATTGATATATTTTCTAAGAACTTACGAAGCCTGCTTTTGTACCCGCCGGTCCGGGGCAAGGTGGTACTAGGCATCGACCCAGGTTTCAGGACCGGATGCAAAGTGGCAGTAGTAGACGAAACTGGGAAATTGGCTGAGGTAGGCGTGATCTATCCCACACCACCTCACAATAAAGTCGAAGACTCAGAAAAGAGAATTGCTGCTATGATCGTCAAATACAATGTAAACGCGATAGTTATCGGCAATGGTACGGCTTCCCGCGAAACGGAGCTATTCACATCGAACTTGATCAAAAAGCTAAATAGACCGGAATTATCATACACAATAGTCAGTGAAGCAGGGGCCAGTGTCTATTCAGCATCGAAGACCGCCGCCGCAGAGTTCCCTGATCTGGATGTCACCGAACGCGGCGCGGTTTCTATAGCCAGAAGAATTCAGGACCCCCTTGCTGAACTGGTCAAAATCGAGCCTAAGGCCATCGGTGTCGGACAATACCAACATGACATCACTCCGAAGTTATTAGATGAAAAACTGACATTTGTGGTGGAATCAGTAGTGAACTATGTGGGTGTTGATCTAAATACCGCTTCTGCGTCGTTATTAAGTTATGTATCTGGAATTAAGCCCAGTATTGCGGAAAACATAGTTAAGCATCGGTGGAAGACGGGCAGGTACAACAATCGTCAGGAGCTGCTGAAGGTTTCTCGTTTAGGTCCCAAGGTGTTTGAGCAGAGTGCCGGGTTTTTACGAATATTGGATGGCAACAGCCCGCTCGATGCCACACCAATCCACCCTGAATCCTACGAAGCCGTGAAGAAGATGCTTCAGATAGCAGGGATAAATGACAATGAAATCGGTAAAAAGGAAGCGGAGATGAAGCTCAAAGCTTTAGATCTAACGAAGACTGCACAGGAACTAGGGGTAGGTCTACCGACTCTTAAAGATATTGTTGAGGCTTTGTCGCGTCCTCAAAGGGATCCTCGTGAAGAACTGCCGCCACCCATATTCCGCACTGACATATTAGGCTTCCAAGACTTGTATCCGGGAATGCAGCTGACAGGCACAGTTCGCAATGTTGTTGATTTTGGTGCTTTTGTTGATATAGGTATCAAAAACGATGGCCTGGTACACATATCAGAGTTGAGCGACAAGTATGTGCGTCATCCATTAGAGGTTCTATCAGTTGGAGATATAGTCGAGGTTAGAGTCCTCTCCATTGATAAGGAACGGGGACGAGTCTCTCTATCTATGAAAAGTTCAACTAATTGATCTCGAAAATTAATGAAATAAAATCGACAGTTAGATAGTCTAAGAATTAGAGAAAAGAAAAACTACCTAGGGAAGGTGCAGATTAGGTGGCATTTCCGGCTGAAAACGATATTTCGGTCATAAGGAAAGTAGTTGCGGGAGAAAAGGAGCAGTTTGAACAACTGTTTGCCGCTCATCGCGAATTCGTCTACTGTGTAGCATTTAGAATCTGCGAATCTGCGGCCGATGCCGAGGAAGTAGTTTCTGAGACTTTTTATAAGGCTTATAAACAACTGAAAAACTTCAGAGCAGAAGCAAGCTTTGCCACCTGGCTTTATCGCATAGCAGTAAATGAGAGCAGGGATATGCTCCGCAAGAGGAACAGAGTGGTTTTATGGGAAGATCCTTTGTTGGATATTCCTCAGATACAACGTGACAGCGTGGATTTCGATGAAACAATAATCAAAAGGGATGAAGCCCAAAAACTTCGCCAAGCGTTATCAAAACTGGCTGTACAAGACAGACTCATAATCACCTTCCGCTATGATCGCGGTCTAAGTTACGATGAAATTGCTGAAATCCTCGATATGCCGCGCAATACGATCGGCACTCGAATATTTAGAGCCAAGAAGCAGCTAATGAACTATTTGCGAAAGGCAGGTGTTGAGAGGTGAAATACGATTGTCCCGAAGAAGGCATGATCCAGGCCTATGCAGATGATGAACTGGATGAACTGCAGAAATCAAAGATCGATGCACATCTCCGATCATGTGAGCATTGTTCTAAGCTGATCGAACAAGTGAAGACCACTGATTCCTGGTTGTGTACAGCAATTACTGCCGATTCATATGAGATGGTCCATGGCCGAATATCGTCCATGGTGATGAAAACCAGATGGATGATCTTTACCATAATGATATGTTTGGCGGCAACAATGGGATCATGGGTATATTCCGCAGCTTTATTAAGTCAGTACAGCTTTTTTATTGCCTGGTGGGGTAACGGACTGCAGTGGATGGCAATCAGCAACGTTGCAAATAGCCTTTGGGCTTTTATTATAGAGATTGGCATATATACCTATAGAAACAGTGATCCAACACTGGATCTGGTAAGAGCATTAAGTCAATGGAGTCTAGTAATATCTTTGATCTGTATTTACATGATCTTTAGAAGAACTGGAATCAAATCAAAACGACTGTTTGGCAGCTAAAATGGGAAGGAGAATCTAAATGAAGAACAAAATATTTATTGTTTTGTGTCTTGTGACAGTATTTCTACTGTTAGTTTCAGCACCTGCCTGGGCTTGGGTCGACAAAACTCAGCATGGGCCAAACTCTAACGGTGACGTTGTAATCGCCAGCAATGAGGTTATTGACGATGACATGTTTATAGCTGGTAAAAACATAGAAATATCAGGCACCATAAATGGAGATGTGCTGGTATTTGCCCAGAAAGTTGATATAAAAGGAAAAATCAACGGGGATCTGATGGTAGCTTGTGAGAATCTAAGTATTACTGGTGAGATTTATGATGATCTAAGGTCAGCTTCCCAGATCACACATATTGAAGGCAAGGTCCATGGTGGTATCACATCAGCCTGTAATCAATTCAACATTGAAGCAAACAGTCGCATAATAGGTAATGTGTCAGTGGTATGTCAGAACTTTTATAACAACGGCATAGTTGACGGAAGTGTATCGATGGCCGGAGAATCACTGGATATTAATGGTTCAGTGGGGAAAAATGTTCGCGCTGAAGGAGCGGTCGTATCACTAGGCTCAAAAGCGAATATTGGCGGCGATTTTCAGTATAGGAGTTCTCAAAAGGCTAAGTTGGATACTGGTGCATCGATATCCGGCAAAACAACATATACCCCAATTAAGATCAGTGAGCAGCCCAAAATAGAGAAGCAGTCTTTCGGAGAGAAAATAATGGCATTTCTGATTTGGCTGGTTGCAGCGATGATAGTATGGGCGATTTGGCGCTATTCATACCCTGATTCCATCGAGAAACTACATCGCTCACTGGAACTAAGTCTGCCGGCTAGTCTTGGCTGGGGAATCATAATGCTGATCATTGTACCGATCGCGTCTGTTATACTATTATGTACCGTAGTCGGCATCCCAATAAGCTTTATCACCTTAGGATTTTACTTACTGCTGCTTTATGTCAGCAAAATCGTGGTGGGATTCAGGTTGGGTGAAGTAGTGCTGCAGAGAATCGGCCAATATCGCGTAGATCAGCCGGTATTGACCGCATTCGTTGGAATATTTTTGTTGATGCTCTTAGCGGTGATACCGGTGATAGGTCCAATAGTAAAACTGCTGGTATTCTGCCTGGGATTAGGTAGTATGTTCATTGCCATTAGAGAGGGAATTGCGGTCCGTCAGACTGGTCTATAGCAGGATTAAAACCAGGGGAATGACCCTCCGTTGACCCCATAACAAATGATTATTTGAGAAACTCAGTAAAAGCCCGTTTGATCAAAGTACGTTTGTACACATCGACCGGGCTTTACTTATTGATGGACCCCATAAATGATATAACACAATTACTGGTAAACTGACTATATCAAATCATCAAAAAAATATGATAAAATCAATGAAGGATCATGCTATTATTCGCTGTAATTCGACCACCTCGATCTGGGAGAAATAACAGCTTTGGAGTTTTGAATGACAGTAAATAAAAATCCAAAATCGAAGACTAATGATGGTACCGAAGAGACTAATCCGGTGGATATCTTGAATGAGCAGTTGGATTTCTTGAGCGGGATCATAGAGGCGGTCCCTGTCGCTTTGTATTACAAAGACGAACAGGGTATTTACCGTTATTGCAATAGAGCCTTCGAAGTAATATGCGGACTTAATCGTGATGACATTATTGGCAGGACAGCTTTTGACCTTACGGATTATGAATGGGCAGCCAAGTATGAACAAATGGACAAAAAGCTGTTCGAAGACCCGGGGGAACAGATATTTGAGGGGAAAATCCATGATAATCAAGGAATCGAACGAGATGTTGTCTTTCACAAAGCCCTTTATTCAAGTGTTGACGGATCGGAACGTGGTATTATAGGGGCAGTTATCGATATTAATGATAGACAGAAAACTGAAGCGGCGCTGGCTGAAAGTGAAGAAAGATACAGGATATTATTTAATAACGGTAATGATGCCATGTTCGTATATCTACTAAACCATGACAATACACCCGGTAAGTTCGTAGAGATAAACGATGCGGCGTGTCAACGTCTTGGATATAGTCGCGAAGAAATGTTGTTGATGTCACCGATAGATATTGCTTTTATTAATGATTTGGATTCTTCATCGAGCATGATCAGCAGTCTATTAGAAAACAGTTATGCTATTTTTGAAACGGTCTACACAACCAAAGAAGGCCAGAATATACCAATAGAAGTCAATTCGCATCTTTTTCAATTGAGAGGATGCCCTGCTGTATACTCGATTGCCCGCGACATTACAAAAAGGAAGCAAACCGAAGAAGCACTGAGACTATCGGAAAAAAGATTTGTTACGGCATTCAGTTGCAGCCCGAGCTTAATGAGTATTACCAGCTTTACCACTGGAGAGTTTATTGAAATCAATGACAGTTTTCTTAGGTTAACTGGGTATACACGCGAAGAAGTAATCGGACAAAAATCTTTGGAACTTGGAGTATGGAACAATCCAGAAGACCGGGCAGTGGTCAGACCCGTTCTATATGAACAGGGAGCGATCAATAATTTAGAGGTCAAATTCTATACTAAGGCTAAGGAGCCACGCAAAGGCTTGTTCTCAGCCGAAATATTCGACGTTGTTGGAGAAAAGTTCATACTTACAGTTATCAATGACATAACCGACCGTGAACAGATGATTGAAGAGATGACCAGACTAGACCGCCTGAATATCGTAGGAGAAATGGCGGCAGCGATTGGCCATGAGATCCGCAATCCCATGACCACCGTTCGAGGCATGCTGCAGTTGATGGGTGAAAGCGAGACCAGGCAGGATTATAATGATAAATACGCATTAATGATCGAGGAGCTTGACCGTGCCAATTCTATTATTGTTGAGTTCTTATCGTTTGCGAAAGACAAAGCTGTACAGGACAAAGTAAGAAACCTAAATGAAATAATCCGTTCGACACTACCATTGATGCAAGCCGATGCTATCCGTGAGGACAAGAATGTAGTTGTTGATTGTGGAGATATTCCAGATATACTTCTAGACGAAAAAGAGATTAGACAGCTTATTCTCAACCTAGTGCGCAATGCAAGAGAATCTATGCAATCTGGCGGTACAGTAACTGTGCGCACTAAAATGGATGCTAACTACATCGTCATGTCCGTGGAAGATCAAGGACAGGGGATAAGTACAGACGTTATCGAGAAGATCGGGACACCATTTTTTACTACCAAACCCGGGGGTACTGGTTTGGGGCTAGCGGTTTGCTATAGTATTGCCGCACGTCACCATGCTGCAATTAAGTTTAAGACCGGAGATAACGGTACGACCTTCAGCGTGCTTTTCCCCAATCCCACAATTTCCGAATTGGTCTAAGCAAGCGACTGACCAACCAGTTTCAGACCCATTGAATTCTAACTTATTGAATATGTAGAGTACGTTTGCATAGACGTACTCTTGTTATTTCGAATTTCTTTTAAACTTTACCGTGTTACTATGTTGTTATGGAGGTATCCCACATGAAATCAGTAGTCTATTATCACCAAGACTTTGCGGAAAAGGGATATATAACTTTAAAACATAGGGTGAAGCCTGGGTTTGATGCTCTCGCTGAGTTGGTTAGAGGGGGCAGTATCAAAATAGTATCGCCGGTAATAGATCAGGAAACTGAGAACTTACTGACGGCAACCCATGTACCGATACATATTGAACGAGTAAAAGCCGAGGGCTATCACGATGTGGCACTGCTATCTGCAGCGGGGGTCGTTCAGGCATCATCCGATCTTGCTTCTGGTCTTTATGAATTCGCTTTTTGTTTTGTTGGCACGGCTGGGCACCATGCCAGCCGAGGAGATTCTTGGGGATTCTGCTATTACAATGATGCGGCTATGGCAGTTACCAAACTGCGCAGCATGGGACTGTGCCGAATCATGATAATCGATTTGGACCCCCACTTCGGAGACGGTACTCGCAATATCCTGGGACTTGATAAGGACATAATCCATATCAACTTCCATGAAGATGACAACCAATTCCTACATAATCCCCATCTCAACAATTATGATTTTGGCATAGATGGCGCTGACGACAAACTTTTTCTTAATACATTGGACACGGTAATACAAGGAGAGTGGGATTATGAGTTCTTAATTGTGATATTTGGTCACGATTCGCATTGCTTGGATTATGGTAATTTCTTTCTCACAGATTCGACATATGTTACGATGGCTCAAAGTATAAAAGCATTTGCTTCGGGTAAGCCTGTTCTATTTATCCTATCGGGAGGCTCCAATCCTCAGGTGGCGAGCAAAATAATTCCATCAATAATTCAAATATTTTCTGAACCCTAAATGATAAAAGCGCTTGTACCATGATTATATGTGATTAGCGACGTTTATCTATGATATACATGAGCTTGAGAAAAGTGTAGCATAATCAGGTTAATATATGCTAAAATAAATGTAGGATTATGTCGATATATGTATATATAAGTAGATAAATAAAAATGCTGAATTATGATTTTGAGGCTTGAGCAAGGCTTGTAAAACAAGCATTACCTGCTGTATACTTAGAAACTGTGCAGGTAAAGAGGGAATTACAAGAGATAATATCTAGATGTCAAAGTTAAGTGAATATTTGTGCTGTTATAAGTAATGACATACTCGCATCCGAGAGGAGGAATCACCCATGAAATTTATTATTATTGGTCTTGCAATCGTTTTTGTTGTATACCTCATGAAGCAACTGGCACTCGAGGGTAGGAGCATGGATGAGTATTCCGATGGTTTTGAGAACAATCGGGAACAAGTAGCAGAAAGAAAGACTGCATAACTACGTGAGCTGACCACGCAAGTGGATAAGGTTTCAATTTGTTTATCAAATAACCGACTTAGGGTCGGTTATTTGATTTATTAGCAATACTTCCTGAACCTATTGCTAATTTCATGATCATGCCGGTGGATGAGTGATATATCCTACTAACTCTTTATTAGAAAATCTACTCAGTAGGGCTTGGAAAAATCAAACATACGATGATATAATTTTAAAGGGTTCCCCGCATATTTGGCGGGTTTTTTATTTATTTGTAGTAGACAACTCTTACATTAATAAAATTTAATGTTTTTAATACAGTAAATCATTCAATAGATGAATATGCTTATATTGAAACCTAGAGGGGAGACTATCATCCTTTGGATCAGGAGAACATTCGCAAAGACGGTAACCTTATTAAAATCGAAATGTTTCCACTCGATATAGATGGAGAGTATTTGTCAGTAGCAGTAAGCTGGCGTAAAGGCATCAAAGTCGCGCGGATCCGTGTGTCAGAACACGGTGTTTCAGCTTCGGTTCCACGCAGTATGTCACGTCAATCAGTCAAAGATCTGCTGGGGCGTGAGACATCTTGGATAACCCGCCATTGGCGCAAACAATGCCAAGTCATGGCCGACCTAGCATCTCGTCCTCTTGATCACTTCTACTTTAGGGGTACTTACTATCGTCTTATAGTATCGACTCATGACCGTGTTGATACTCGAGATCGTTTCCATGTAGAAAACGATAATTTTTTCCTGCATTTAACGCGTAACGAAGCATCCAGGTGGAGAGCTATGCTCGAGGATGTCCTTCGGAATCACGCAAAAGCTTTGATCAAGCAGAGGTTAGATGAGATCAAAGAAAGACTTGATTGTGAATATAACAAAGTGGTTGTTCGGGATCAGAAAACTCGTTGGGGAAGCTGTTCACCAAAGAAAAACCTGTCGTTTAACTGGCGCCTGTTGTTGATGCCACCTGAGGTTTTGGATTATGTGATCGTTCATGAATTGTGTCATATCATTGAGCTTAGCCATTCTAAGGAGTTTTGGAATATCGTAGAATCCATTCTTCCGGATTATAACGAAAAGAGAAAATGGTTAAGAGCAAACGGGCGTATCTACAGTGAAGTGTATGAAGCCGTGCGGCCAGCTTACATAAATCTCTGACTGCCTCATGGAGGTTTTATGAAAACAAAAGATACGTTAGACATAATACATTGTGATTTGGATGCTTTCTATGCTTCGGTTGAACAGCGTGACAACCCTGAAATGCTTGGAAAACCGGTTATTATTGGGGGCAGTCCACAGTCTCGAAGCGTGGTATCGACATGTTCTTACGAAGCCAGAGTATTTGGGGTCCATTCGGCAATGCCTACTTCTCAGGCTTATAAGTTGTGCCCGCATGGTATCTTTTTAGAAGTCGATATGAAGAAATACATAGAGGCATCACACCAGGTATTTGCCATATTTGAAGACTACACACCCTATATTGAGGGATTGTCAATAGACGAGGCTTTTCTGGACGTGGAAGGATCCCACAAGCTCTTTGGTTCCTCTGAGTTTATCGGACAACAAATAAAAGATCGGGTTAAGGCAGAAGTGGGACTTAATATATCTATCGGCATTTCATACAATAAATACTTGGCTAAGCTGGCTACGAATCTAGGCAAACCCAACGGATTGTTTATCATAAGGCCAGAAGAAACCAGTGATATAATGGCCCTATTGTCGGTCTCTCATTTGTGGGGAGTAGGGGAAAAGACTGCCCGTCGACTGAACAAATTAGGAATTGATACTATTAAGGATTTGTTGGATTTCCCACGCGAAATGTTGTTAAACAAACTAGGGCATAGTGCCGAAGACCTGCTGGCCCTAGCTCAAGGACTAGATCGTAGAAAAGTTGAGACAACCAGAGAGGCACAATCATTAGGCAGGGAAATAACTTTCAACAAAGACCTCAATGATCTCGCGGTATTGCACAGAACCTTGTTGGAATTTTCCCAGGATATAGGAAGAAAACTTAGAAAAAGTGGGATGCGTGCCAAGACAATTAATTTAAAACTGCGACATGCTGACTTTAAAACTATTACCCGCAGCCAAACGATAGAGATTTCAACCAGTTCGGACATGGACATTTACAATGAATCAATCGAACTGTTGCAAAGGATTGACTTAAATCAAATTAAAATACGTTTGGTAGGTTTGTCAGTAGCTAAACTTGATAATGAAAATACCATGAACGATACTCTGTTTGAATATTCATCACCACATATAACCGGCATAGATAAAGTCATGGACTCGATAAACGATAAGTACGGGGCAAAATCAATCACTCGTGCAGGTTTGTTGATAAATGGAGACTACGATAAGAGTCACTAATGACATCGTAAAACTCAATAACAATACACATGCTTAGTCAGCTAAACTCATATAGTGATTAGTCGTTGGCATGCTGTGAATGATTATACAAGCAAAACCATAATATGGTATATATATACTTTATGGTCGAATATTGAATAATGTCGAAAAATTTTCTCTTATTTATTATATGTATTAGCAGGGAAAATGCGGAAGACGACGAACAAATTTAATATAAAGGTCCTAAGGAATATGACTAAATAGGTCAGAGGATATCATAATAAGTAAAAAAAGGCAATAATATGTATTGGAAGTGAGGTGAGGGAAGTGTTTACAACTCAGATCGATGTTGGCGGGAGGATGGTTAAAACCCTAGAAGATATCGTACCGGATTCAGCACCACTTAATATGATGATAATTGGCAAGAGTCCTGGTATCAATAGCATCAATAGCGGGCACTATTTTCAGAGTAAACAAGGACGTTTGGTTTGGTCAATGATGAAAAAATATGGTCTTTTAAAGGTGCCTTATGGTAAACATGAGGATGAAGTATTGATCGAACATGGTTATGGTATTGCTTATGTAGTCAGAAGACCTCATCCATTCGCGGTAGAAGCTACCGATGATGAATTTATTGATGGCATTACCAGAATTGAAGAGCATATAACGCGTCTCGAGCCTAGTGTGGTAATGTTTGCCTACAAAAGCACATTAGACCGTATGCTGAGATTAAGATTCGAGAGATATTCGCGTTCATATTTTGGTTTTAATCCTGAATTAGACGATATATTGGGTTACAAAGTATTCGTGATGCCGCTTCCCGGATCGCCAGTGAAAAGGGAAAGGGTCCACCAAATGATGAGTGAGCTAAGAAGAGATGTAAATCCATGGATTCCACATAATAGGTCTATACTATAAATATACATAATCTATTAACCATGATCATTATCTAGGATTAAGTTATCAAATTCTATTAATACTGTTTGAACAAAGTGTATTATAGCCGGCAAGCCCCGATGTAGTCTATCTTACAATGGACATCGGGGCTTGCTGTTGCTATTCGTTGAATCAACTATAACAGTAAACAATATTCATACCCATTACGACGCATATCGACAATATGCGCGCCTGCTATATGGAAGACTTTTCGTCAAAAACTCATAAATTATTCAGGAATTACGTTTATACAACGATCTATAGCATTGTAACATTATTTTATTAAGTTCTTGTTGTCGTATTTTAATGGGGAAAATAATTAATCATGACAATACCTGACAATATCTCGGAAGGAATTGTCTATACAAATATCCAAGATTAACAATAAAGGATTTATACAAAGATGGGTGTGGGGGGCACATACTATTGCTTGAAGGACAGACAAAAACTAAGTTATTTTTACATGCTGATGCAAGTCAGAACGATTATAAACTGTCTCAAGACATGTTTTCCAAAGCATTTCAATTCAATCCTATGCCAATGACCATTTCGTCGCTTAGTTCCGGTATATTGCTCAGTGTTAATGAAAGCTGGCTCGAGTTGTTTGGATTTGAGCGCAGGCAGGTCATAGGAAAACCGTCAAATGATTTAGGTTGTTGGCATGATCCGGAAGAGAAGCAAAAGATGTTT
The DNA here is from genome assembly GCA_050259595.1 of Acidobacteriota bacterium. GTDB lineage: Bacteria > Bacillota > Syntrophomonadia > Syntrophomonadales > DTU052 > JBLNAX01. Next base: position 34,509 of record JBLNAX010000093.1, read on the forward strand.
GATATGCTTTTCGAAAGTGGCTCAGTTAAGGATTATGACCTTAATATCGTAACTTCAACTGGCCAGGTCAGATACGGTAGTATGTTTATGGAATTGGTAGAAATAGATGATGAGAAATGCCTCATTTCAGCATTTCATGATCTTACAGATAGAAAAAAGATAGAAGAAGAGCTCGAAAAGCACAAATCATTGTTGGAGGAGGTTGCCAGCAGGCGTACAGCTCAGCTCCAGGAAACTAATCGTAAGATGCAGCGTATACTCGAGAACATAGAAGATGCTTATGTGATGTTGGATAATGATTTGCGAATCATATTTGCAAATACCAAAGCTGAATCACTCTTAGATAAGAGCGGCGCGGAAATGTTGGGTAAGGGCATACTGGATTGCTACCCCGAGATGTCACAATCTACACTTGATCTACTACTATCTGTTGTGAATACTAAAATACCTAAGCATTTTGAAGTTCATTCGGCAAATCTCAATAAGTGGATTGAATTTTCGATTTACCCATCAGTGGGTACTATATCAGTCATTATTAAGGATATTACATTGCGCAAAAATGGAGAAGAAGCATTAAGACAGTCCGAAGAACGTTTTTCTGCTGCATTTCACAGCAGTCCGATCATAATGTCTATAACATTATTGGATTCCGGAGTCATAATCGATGTAAATGAAGCTTGGCTTCATGCTTCAGAGTACAGGCGTGATGAAGTTGTCGGCAGGACATACAAACAGATCGAGATGTTGGAAGAGGACGCCCGGCAGGAAATGATTAGAAGAATTATCGAAGATGGACGTTTCAAAGAAATGGAAATGAATTTTCGGACTAAAAAGGGAGACGTGAGGACTGGATTAGTTTCCGCTGAGATCATCGTTTCAAATAATGAATATTGTGTACTGGCAACGATCGTAGACATAACGGAGAGAAAACGGCTGGAAAATGACATGGCTCGTTTGGATCGTCTTAATTTGATAGGGGAAATGGCTGCCAGCATTGGTCACGAAGTTCGCAATCCCATGACAACCGTACGAGGATTCATTCAGATGGTCTCTGATAAGGAAGGATGCCAGCCATATCGTGAGTATTTCGATCTTATGATCGAAGAACTAGACCGAGCCAACTCGATCATCACCAATTTTCTGTCTATGGCCAATAATAAAGCTGTAGAATTGGAGCCTCTGAGCCTCAACACCATCATCAAATCTATGTATCCATTAATATACTCTGATGCTCTATTGACCGATAAAAGTGTAAAACTTGATCTTGGTCGAATACCCAAAGCGATACTTGATGAAAAAGAGATTCGTCAGATGATCCTAAATCTAGCACGAAACGGATTAGATGCTATGGATGCCGGGGGGTTACTGACTATTGGGACCTATTCTGATAAAAATGAGGTTATTCTATTTGTGCGAGATGAAGGTGGAGGGATAGACCCTGAATTACAGTTGAAAATCGGCACACCATTCATTACAACCAAAAAAGACGGTACTGGATTAGGTCTGGCTGTCTGCTATAGCATAGCCAACCGTCATGGTGCTAGTATCAGATTCAATACGGGCGATACGGGGACCACGTTCCAGGTCAGATTCAAGAAACGAGCCCTAAAGTCTGTAGAAGATGAACTGATCTCTGCAACGATATAGAATTACATTCTATTCTCCATCATGATCTTGGATGAAAAACCATAATAAACATCGACCGTTCTTTTTATGAGAGCGGATTTTTATTTATAACCATGAAAAGGAAATATTGATTGCCTAGAGAAGTTTTACTATAGACCGACAGCCAATTCATAGTATTGAACATAGTCGGTATTAGGCATAATGTTTGGTTGGGAGGGGTTAACGACATGGCATTAGAATTAGATAACTTAGATACTAAAACACGGCGATTGATGATGGAAGAATTGCAGATGGACATCGAAAACCGCGATGTTTACATCAGTGCACGGCTCAACCAAAAAGGCGCATCCATGTTTACTGATTTACTTAAAAAGTCGATTGATATGGGGAGTGCCAATACATTTGCTCTGGATCTTAAATTAAACGGCTGCTTCAATACAACAGAACCACGGTCGAGCAGAACCGGAGGGATCACTAAATCAAGAGTGCCAGAGAATGCTCATGAAATCCTGGCAGAAAGGGAATATAACCGATATTATGCCCGGGCGGTGTGCAGGAGAGCTGATGCAGTATCAGCATTTGTGGAAATCTATAAAGCCCGGCAATTGGAAGGCCTTCCACCTGAAGTTGACTCTATGGTAGGAAAACAGCTAGACCCGACCCATCTTCTGGAGGCATTAAGAAAGAACAAGGGTTTTGAGCCATCCATCGGACTGCCGTCAGCTTTATTTTCCGGACTCAGTATACGAATGGTCAGACTACTGTAGAAGATCACCGAAAGGCTTTATTAATTAAAGAGACGGCAATGCCGTCTCTTTTAATGTGTTGGGAATCGAAATATAGCAATGATCTAGCAGGTATACAATACTACGCATATAGTGATTGATCCTGACTATGGAGTTCTTCAATAGTTTGAATAAATTTCGGTATTAGATGAGGGTCAAACTGTATTCCGGACATTCTTTTTAACTCAGATATTGCTTCTCGATGGGCCATTGCTTTGCGGTAAGGCCGATCACTGGTCATGGCATCATAGGCATCAGCAATCGATAAAATGCGGCATTCGATTGGAATATCTTCGCCTTTGATCCCCATTGGATAGCCTTTGCCGTTCCACCATTCGTGGTGTTTGAGAATCCAGTCGGCAATAGGCACCAGGTCAGGATAAGATAGAGCAATCCTGTAACCGGCTTCCGAATGGCGCTGCATTATCCGCATTTCCTCAGGAGACAGGCTGGAATCTTTGAATAGTATACGGTCAGGCGTACCGACTTTACCTATATCATGGAATTGAGCTAACAAAGCTAGGTCACCCAGCTTCTGCTCGGGGATTCCGACAATTCTTCCAAGAGCTGTCACAAGTTCAGGAACCCTTTGGGCATGTCCTTCGGTATCATAATCACGAGCTTTCAAGGTTTTCATAAGAGTGCCCACAAACGCAGCTCGTGCGCTGCGGGAACTGTGCAGCTTGTCACGATACATATTGTTATCCGCTTCACGGAACAACTCCAATAAATTGATGCTGTTGTCAGTGGCTGTAGCAAAACCAAGCGACAGACTTAAAGGAATAGAGGCGCTGCTGTTATAGTTGGCGATCGCTCTTTGAATTCTCCAATATGAGGCTTCCACAACTGTACGCGGGCATTCTGGAAGTACGATCGCGAATTCGTCTCCTCCGACACGGGCAATTGTGTCCGCATCTCGAAAACAATCCCGCAAAACATCGGCGACCGCTGCTAAAAGAGCATCTCCTACGTAATGGCCTAGAGTGTCGTTTACCAGCTTTAGACCGTCAACATCACAAAGTATAAGACTCACAGGGTAGCGGTCATTAATTTCAATATTACTTAACTCTTGTTCGAAATAAGCGCGATTAAAAAGGCCTGTCAGCGAATCATACATGCTGTAATACTTGAGTTTCTCCTCAGCTCGTTTTCTTTCAGAGATGTCGATCATGAAACCTCTAATTCCTGCTAATCGACCATTTTCATAATACGGCTGGGAATGAATTATGACTGGAAAGCGATATCCATCCTTGCGTAGAATCGTATATTCGTTAGGACGAACGGGCCCACCACCCAATATATTCATCATGCTGTTGCGGCACCGCTCTCGGTCTTCAGGAATGATATAGTCAAGGCAAAATAGGCCATTCTTGAAGTCATCAGGAGAAACGGCGAAGAATTCGTAACAGGTCTGATTCCCAAACGTGATCAGACCTTCATTATTCATTTCAAAAACAACTTCAGGCAGAGAATCAACGATCGAACTATATTTGGTTTCCATCATGATCAACTCGTTTTCGCGATGCTTGAATCTAGTAATATTGTATATGTAACCTTCAAAGCATTGAAAAACTCCATTGTCGAATACTGCTTCACCTTCGTCTGCTACCCATTTTTCATCACCATTACGTGTAATAATACGGTATTCTACCTGGTACGGGCCTGGTTTTTCCAGAGCATTTTCAATTTCGGTGAAAACACGTAAGCGATCATCAGGATGGATAAGGGAAGTGAGCATAAATGGATGCTCTTCTGAGCATTCGCAGCATTCATAGCCCGTTAGTTGACTAAAGTTGCGTGATGCAATACTTGTAGCCCAATCAGGATTTATAGTGCGACGATAATAAACTGGTATAGACATCATTATTCCTTCCATACTTTAAACATAGTAAAAATGTTCTATGTCCCATGACCAATGTCCTGCAATGTCGAAAGATTTAAGAAATGTTTATAGTTATTTATTACCATATGCAAGC
>JBLNAX010000094.1:0-4441 GCA_050259595.1 Acidobacteriota bacterium
TGGTCTTTGTCTGTATATCCTTCCAGGGTGCCGGACCCTTCATCAGCAGCATAACCCAATGCTTTGACCAATGCCACTGCCATGTCCTCACGGACTGCCGGGCTGTTGGGTTCGAAGTAATCACCATCAGTATAGCGAAAACCAGTCAAATAATACTTGGCGGTTTCTACATATGGATAAGCCCAGCTGCTAGTGCTAACATCTTGGAAAGAAGCCTTTGCAGAAGTCTTAAGCGGAAGTCGTAACGATACGACCATAATTCTGGCAAATTCGGCTCGGGTGATCTCTTGATCAGGTTTGAATGAACCATCCGTATATCCTGACAGGATGCCTCTATCAACCATAGCCTTTATGGCATCCTTGGCCCAATAGTCATTGGGAACGTCAGTAAAACTTTGATTCTGAGGTGTTTGTTCCCCATTCGCCAACACCCAGTTGACATTACAAGCGGCAATAAACAGCACCAATATTAGGACTGAAATCAATCGCTTATGCCCCATTATCACTCCCCCTTAATTAAATGGTATAACATTCCAGATGAACTCACAATTTCACTAATGGTCACAAAACAGTTCCAGGACCACGATCAAGGTGGACCAGGTCTACAGTACCTTAACCTGTGGGCCAAATGTCATATCACCACCTATACGATAGGTCAACTAGGTGTTTGTAGGAGAGACTTGTCTTGATCAGGTTTTTCTTTGATTATTCAGCGTTTTGGCCTGTTGCCGAGTTAGTCTGGCATTGCTATGCGTAAGTTGTTTGATTGTATTATGATCATCAACCAGCACGCTAAAGTCATATCCGCCCTTCGTCATGTGCTGCTTTATCAGACCCGGCTCACTTACCAGCAATTCCTTATCGGCATGCTTTAGCCTTTTGATCAGACGCTCCATCCTTAAGGCCTGTGATTTTGTCTCAACAGTCCAGCATTGAACCAAAAATACCGGCTGGCGGCTTCGGGTATATTTACAGCCGCCATTCATGTGCAAATGCTGCCAATATCTAAAAACAATATTGTTGGTTATTCCTGTATAAAGTGAGTCATCACTACACCTTAGAATGTATATCCACCAAGTCTCATGCAATAAACCCATTATTTTGCACCTTTATAAAGTAAACTTTATGTAAATTTTCATCCTAATTTTAACTTGAGGACCCTTATTTTGTAACAGTTTCGACAATTCCGGGAAAAACCGCATTATTTGAGCTTTTTAGCACAAACGCCTTACAATGGTAACATGATTTTAGAAAGCAGTGTTTTCGAACAAGAGTTCTGGCGTTATTATGGAGCAATTTGACGAAATAAGTCTAGCCCGCAACTGTTGGTTTGCCCTTGCGAATTTGCTAAAATAAAGTGCAGACCTTATTTTTTGAATATTCGCTAAGACCACAGCAATAGCCTTCAAATGGGCGAAATATATATCAAATGTTATTCATGGCATAAAATACCATTATTCCGCCTCATTAGATCAAGGTCGCGAAACTATTGTATTGTTATCGGACGTTTGGCGTAAAGCCAGCCTATGGGGGGAGCCTTTTTGGAAAACAGACCCGAGGCACTTAAACAAATACGGATAACGGAATCATCTAATCGGATCTCAGGAATCGCGCCAACACTCGCTACCCGTTTTGAGACAAACTCTCCGGTAATTGCCGGGGGGAAATTGTCGTCGGACCCCCACTCTGATAGCAAGCTCAAAGCCTTCTATGGTTACTACATCATTCAAAGCGGTCGGATCCAGCAGGTTAATGCCCGTTTAGCAGAAAGCTTGGGCTATTCCGTCGAGGAAATGCTGGATAAAAACCCGCTTGATTTTATCGATAAAAGAGACCACCTCACCGTCTTCGCCCTCGAGAACAGGCTGCGCCGGGAAGAATCATCAATCAATCACGAACTGCGGGCTACTCACGCGGACGGTTCTGTCGTGGATCTACAGGTGCTTTTAGGCCCCTGCTTGTTTGACGGAAAACCGGCTATTCACGGCAATGCTCTGGATATAGGCAGACTCAAGCAAGCAGAAGGCAGTATGAAAAAAGTCGCCGAAGAATACCGGATCATTTTTGAAAGTACTGGCACAGCCATGATGATAATAGAAGATGATACTACGATCAGCATGATCAATGCTGAAATGACTCGCTTATCCGGATTTACCAAAGAAGAAGTTGAAGGAGTAAGATCATGGACCGAATTCGTTCACTCTGATGATCTTAAGCAATTGCTCGATAACCGCTGCACCCAGACCCTGGAGCCGGGCGAAGGGCCCCGCAGCTTTGAATTCCGCTTTGTTAATAAAGATGGAAATGCCCGCGATGTTTACATGACCGTAACCATCATTCCTGACACAGATCGGGCAGTAGCATCAGTACTAGATATAACAGACCGCAAACAGGCTGAGAGAGCACTCCTTTACAGAGCCCAGTTTGAGAATCTAGTCACCTCGATATCCACCAACTTCATAAACCAGCCCATTGATCTGGTCGACAGTGGTATGGATATGGCTCTGCAGACTATAGGAGAATTCGTTGGGGTCGATCGGGGAACGATATTCTGCCTGTCTGAGGATAAGCGTACACTAGCAGTTACCCATGAATGGTGCGCCCCGGCTGTGGTCCCCCTCAAGGAAACTCACAAAGAATTGCCGATCGAAAATTTCCCATGGTGGATAGAAAAACTCAATCAGCAGCAGTTGATTCTATTTCCTGATCAAGATATTACGTCCGAAGCTACTACTGAAAAACATCTACTGCTGCCCTCGATCGAGTCTTTGATAGCTGTACCTATGGTTATCGAAAAAGAACTGGTCGGTTTTGTAGCCCTTTCATCGAAACAGGTGGATCGTGGCTGGGAAGAGGAACATCTGACACTGTTGAAGATCATTGGTGAAGTATTTGTTAATGCAATTGACCGCAAACGCTCCGAGGAACTGCTGCGGCTAGATGAATCACGCTTAGAAGCTCTGGTGGCGCTAAACCAAATGACCAGCGGCTCACTGCAGCAGATCACCGACTTCGCTCTAGAAGAAGGTGTCCGTCTGACTGGCAGCCATGCTGGTTATCTGGCTTTTGTCAATGATGAGGAGACCGTCATGACCATTCACTCCTGGTCCAAAGGCGCACTTCGGCTATGTGAGATGATCGATAAACCGCGCGTTTTCTCCATACAAACATCCGGGTTATTCGGGCAAGCCGTGCGCCAGCGTAAGCCAATTATCATCAATGATTACCATGCCCTTTCACCCCTTAAGAAAGGTCTTCCGGAAAATCACCTGCCACTGAACAGGTATTTGAGTATACCGGTATTCGATGGGACCCGCATTGTGGCGATAGCAGGTGTGGGAAACAAAGATAAAGTGTATGATAAATCCGACGTACGCCAACTGAGTCTTCTCATGAACGGAATGTGGCGTATCGTACAGCGCAAACGCGCCGAAGATCAGTTAAGGTATCTTAGCCTCCACGACCCACTCACCAAGATGTTTAACCGTACTTATTTCGAAGAAGAAATGAATCGCTTGAAGAGCGGCCGTTTCGACCCGGTAGGTCTGATAGTATGCGATGTAGATGGGCTTAAATTGGTCAATGATACGATGGGTCATGAGTCAGGAGATGCCCTGCTGCTGGCAGCTGCTCAGGTCATCAGAAACTGCTTTAGAGATAGTGATGTTGTAGCTCGGGTAGGTGGAGACGAATTCGCTGTGATCATGTCACGAACATCCCCGCCTGCGATCAATGATGCCTATCACCGCATTCGAGATTCGGTTGAGGAGTATAACAGTATGAGTCCGCGACTGCCCTTGAGCATTTCGGTGGGCTACTCCTGCCGTTTGGACTTGAGTATGTCGATGGATGATTTGTTTAGAGAAGCTGATAACAATATGTACCGCGAGAAGCTGAGCCGACGTCAGACGACCCGCAATGCCATTGTAGATACTCTGATGAAGGCTATGGAGACACGGGACTTCGTCAATGAGGGTCATGCAGAAAGAATGCAGGATCTGATTGCCGCTTTTGCGCTGGCCATCGGCCTGTCTGATCCAGCTATCATGGAATTGCGCATGCTGGCTCAGTTCCATGATATAGGCAAAGTTGGCGTTCCCGACCGCATTTTGTTCAAACAGGGTCCGCTGACACCCGAAGAATATGACGAGGTCAAACGTCACTCGGAGATTGGACACAGAATCGCTCTGTCATCACCGGATCTGATCCAATTGGCTGACTGGATCCTAATGCACCACGAATGGGCTAATGGCCAGGGGTATCCGCTAGGTTTGAGAGGCGAGGAAATTCCTTTGGAATGCAGACTGCTTTCGATCGTGGATGCCTATGATGCGATGACCAGCTTGCGGCCTTATCGCAAACCACTCAAATGGAACAGCGCCCTCGAAGAAATCAAGAAGCGGGCTGGAATTCAGTTTGACCAGGAACTAGCCCACAAGTT
>JBLNAX010000095.1:0-26457 GCA_050259595.1 Acidobacteriota bacterium
AAACTGTGTCGAGCACCATCCAGGCCGACCTCCAATATTTCATTGGGGTCTTCGGTAATAAATCCCGATGGATCATACACCGCTCCACTCCAAGCGACCTGGAAAAGTTCGAACAATTCATTGTTGCCAACCTGCAGATAAGCACGACCTGCCTGATTGATAGAAGCTGCATCAGGTCTCTTCAAAACCTCACGGCTATCCTCTGGTCTTTCTACTCTGAGACATATACGAAAGCGTGTATTGCCCCAAACCTGGTCATCAATGACTCCGGCAGGCTTTTGGGTAGCCAGCAGCAAATGCACGCCCAGACTTCGGCCTACTCGCACAGCACTTATGAGTTCCTGCATGAATTCCGGCTGCTCAGCCTTGAGCTCGGCAAATTCATCTACTAAAAACAACAGATGCGGGATCGGTTCATCTACTATACCCTTTTGATAAAGCTTCTGATACTCATCTATATGACTGATGGACAGCTCTGCCATCACCTGCTGCCTGCGCAGTAGTTCACCTTTGAGCGCTGTCAGCGCTCGATTGGCTAGATTACCCTGTAAATTGGTTATAGTACCTATAACATGTGGTAGGTCTATTAGAGTATTGGCCATTCCCCCACCTTTGTAATCCACCAAAATAAATCCTAAATAGTGGGGGTGATAATGAAGAGCCAGCAGACTTACTAAGGTCTGCAGCAATTCACTCTTACCGGCACCCGTAGCTCCTGCTACCAGGCCATGGGGGCCGTGTTCTGTCTCATGTATGTTAAGCATCAGTGGTTCCCCACCCCCGCGCAGTCCAATAGGAACCGCCAAAGAGCTGTAAACTTCGGTGCTGTTCCAGATCCGTTTTACGTCCAATTCTTTGGGACTAGTAATTTCTAATAGCTCGAACAACGTTATGCTGTTAGGTATCTCTGTGGGAGAAAAAACCTGGTGCAATCTGACTGGTGCCATCGTACGGGCAAATCGATCCGCCAGGTCGATCGAAGCCTCATCCGGCTTAAACGATATGGGGGACAATAAGTCAGTGGCCAGCACCCTACCCAGACCATAATGTGTTTCAATGATAGCCTGGCATTCTTTGGGCAGTTGTTCTCTTTTTTCAGCTAGGATGAATGTATATGCACCAATCCCGGCCCCTTCGCTCAGCAATCGGGTCAGTATTGACTCTTTTTCAACTAATTCACTATCTAAGAAGAATATGAGGTCCGGCAGTTCTCGAACCTTATCTGCACCTTCTAAGACTCTATGCAAAGTGCGCTTGTTAAGAATGTCATTAAACTCTTTGAAAAGATCATGAGCATCGTGTTTCTTGCATGCTAAAAATCGTTGGTGCCGGTTATCAGACCAAACATGCGGCATCCAGCGCATCCATGTCCACAGGTTTTTCTCTATTTCCGGAAAAGCCGCGATCATCTTAACTTCATCCGGTGAATGATGGGCCGCTATCTGTATAGCTAGATTTCTGGCCATATTGAGTACAGCCTGACGGTCTCCGACCAATCCGACCGCTCCTTTTTCCCGCAGATTCAAACATATGGGAGCATCGGAAACAAACTTATAACTCTTAGCTAATGACTGTGCTTCTAATATCAAAGGATCAGGATCTATGATCGAATCGATTTTCGGATCCTTGATGATAACCTCTGAGATCCTTTCCCCCAGCCCCAGTCTGATATTTAAATAGTCCGCATCTTTCGGCGACCTCTCCCACAGGCTGGCATCGAGATTGCCTACTTTTTCAAGGCAAGAGGACGGACTGTCATCCACTTGCAGCATCAATTCCCTTTGTTGCCTGGTAAGAGCCGCCAACTCTTCCTTCACCTCGTCCAGATAAACCCGGTATCTATCCAATCTACGGTACTTATCCTTAATATACTTGCGCTTCTGCTGCGAATAAGTAATAAATGAAGCCAAGTAGGAGGAAAGCATCATAGCCGCTGAACCACCCAAAAACAGCCAGGCACTGCCAGAACCGTTCATGGACATGGTAGCGTAATAGTAATACATGAACCCAAATCCTAAAACAGTGCCTATTAAAGGCAAAATTGTAGTGATCATTGATGTCCCTGGATAGGAAGGTGGTGACGGTGGTGGGACTATTTCAACTTCTCTTTTTTCAAACTGTGCATTTAACCGAGGTGCCCTCTGAAACAAATATGACCTGTTCATATAGTCCTTCCCCTGTTACATACTAGAAACAGGAGGCAGGCGTTTCTTCCCGCCTCCCAACCATCGACGACTAGACGTGCTGCCCATCAGCAGCGGCAAAGTCCTTCGCGGCAGCCTGCAGCTCATTAGCTATGACGTCAAGGTTGGCCACGACTGCGGAGGTTGCTTTTTTCCACTCACTGTAAGATTGGACCATTTTGTTGTGGCGCTGTCCTTCCCAACCGGAAAGACTTCCGAATTGAGTATCCAAAGTGGCCATGATTTGTTGGGTTTGATGGAACTTATCTTTAAACTGTTTGGAAACTGACATCAGTTGTTCCGGGGTTACGGCAATTTTTGACATTTTGTATTCCTCCTAATTTTGATGTAAGTAAGATTGGTGTTTCTCCTCTTCTCTTGGGCTGCTCTCACCTCCAATACAATTTCGATATAGTTCTACAACATAGCTACATTTCATGAAAGATCAACCATGAACCGTCCATAGCGCCTACATCTTCGAGGTTCTCTCCAGGCTGCAGCGTTTTACCACAGGGCTTCGCCTCGATACGATAATAGATTTTACGGCCCTCCATGTCACAGTTCCAACCCAGTAGCTCAGCAATCATCGACGCTAGATCCGAACTACCCATATCTGTTGGCACCTCCAGGTCATATGCTTGAACATCCATGATTCGTTTGACTGAAACGATCGCTCTGCCCATTCCAACTTCCTCACAATCTTAACAAGTCTATCCGCATAAGAGAGATATTCCTATTTGACCCCATAATCCAAGAGCCAAGCAGGCCCCAAAAGGTATAGCCGTTTCCGGTATCGGTTCAGTTATGTCCTCCGACAGCCTGTCCCAGCCAGGGATGCTGTTTATTGAAGTATGTATAATAGCCAGATATATCCCGCGAAAAAACCAGCCAACTTTTTCTTTCAACAAGCCCATTTTAGTTAGTTTGACAACTGACCAAATCAGACCAACTGCCACCGCCAAGGTCAAAACAACCAAACCGGGTTTGAGGCCGATCCAACTGCCTATAGCAGTCATAAGCTTGACATCTCCCCCACCCATGCCGTTGAGACTGAATATCAACAACCCAAATATAAATAAGCCGACAGCACCCATCAATCCAATCTTCCATGAACCCAAATAAGTATTATAGGCAAGACCTATTAATGCTAGCGGAACTGTTATGTAATTAGGCACATGATGTTTCATGAAATCGCTGACTCCACTTACGGTGACACCTGCTACTAAGACTTCAACCATGATGCTGTCTACCTCCACCCTACTGATTATTTCTCGCCTTTTAAGGTGTTAATGATCTGACGAGGATTCTTGATCACGTTATAGTTGCCCCCTGTCTTTACCACCAGACTAGGCATAGTCTCTACCCGACCCGTCATATCCTCAAAGCAAACATAAACTGGCACATTAAGCCCTGCCTGTTCCAGCTTATCTTTAGCCTTCAATATCTCTTCTGATGGATTTTCGGAATCAGTATAGACTGATACCACATCCGGCCTTTGCCTAATTGGCAGCTGCCCGATTTCATTCATAACACTTTCACAATGCGGACACCATGTAGCAAAAAACAGGACCGGTTTATGCCAGTTGATCTTCTTTTTTTCACCATCTCCGGCAATAACAGTGAGGCTGCCATTGAACTTTTTATTTGGCACCTTTATTGATTGTCCGTTTCTTTCGTCACTCCCTAGACTGATCGCCACTACTTTAGAATCCGTGGTCGAATATTTGGCTGCTTTTCGACTATGTTCAGGTTGTCTATGACCTATTTGAGCGGCTCCATGGTTGTCTTTCAACACATTACCCTGACTAGTTAGACTAACGTAATAGCAACCGACTGTTACTATTAACAGCATCATCGCCAATACCCGGATTTGGAGCACAAATTTTCCACTATAGAACAATGTCCCGATGAACAACAAACCCGCGGCTATCAATCCACTCCCATCAAGCATTGAATTGACCTCTTCTTTGTAGGTAATTTATCTCGTTAAGGCTTCTGTTGATCAAGTGTCCATTTTGTTCACCGTCAGAAAAGGCCATCCACACCACTGCAGTCATCAAAAACGCAGAAGCCATGCACCATGGGCAAAATACTTTTATTACAATGGCCTGTGCATAAACCAATCTTAATTCGAACAAAAACCCACATACCGCTAGTGTTTTGGTAAAACCACGCATTTTTCTAAGTTCGGCAGCACCGACGGCCAGATATCCTAAAACACCGATCCATGCGACGGGTATTCCCCATATATAGGCGTAAGTGCTGTTATGCACCTTCCGGCAAATGATCGATTGAGCCGAACAGTCTCCATATACTGATAAAGCTAGATAAATACTCAATATAAGACCTATTCCGGCGATAATCATTATTAGTAATCTAGTTTTTCTTGTCGACACCCAAGACACCAACCTTACCCGCAATCAAAATCCTTCAGAAACGTTCTCTCCATCTTCCCAGGAATTGTTTCGACCATAATCCCAACCATCTTTCACAGCATCAAAGAAGACCCCTGATTGACCAGTCCGAGTAAACTCCACAGTGTCAATACCCGCCCAATGCAGCAATACCGGATCTACCTGCCCATCCGCTGTAACAGTTACTGATGGATAGCGCGGATCACCCTTTGGAGTTACGTATATTCTCGGTTCAGAAACTGAGCCACCACTGGCCAATATAGTGGGTTTATTCATTTCGAATAGGGACTTTGCTGATCCTACCGGGTCCCCGGTAAACTCTATCCACCTGTCCTCCATGCCCTTATAATCACCACAGCACTCAACATCCCATGGCTCATCTTCAAATATCTGGTCCTCTTCTCCGGTCACCTTGTATTCAGGGTCGCATTCACACCAACAAAAGAATTCATCACACTCATAGTGTCCGGTTTGTATTGTGATAGTTGTTAATCTAGTACCTTCTTTGCTGCCAGCAAGGGCCGCTGAATCCACGGCACTCTGCAGTTCTTCGCGAGCTACCCAGACCCGTGCGAAATCCACGGCCAGCGCCGATATAATTATCAATACAACGATCAAGGCTACCCCCATCAGCATTACCGCGCCCTTCTCCTCGGTCACCACCTTATGTGCATTATCTTTTAGTACTCTATTGAAGTTGTTCAAGCCGCAGCCGCCTTTCTAACGATTAGGATCAGTTAGTTCCTCGGTAGAGAAGTTTATGGAACTAGATAACTTAAGAGTATCTGCTCCGGGTTCACCTCCGACCAGCGTGGCCATCATAGGCAGGGCCACTGGTGCATCATAAGAAATAGATACCGATGCTATATTGCCCGAACAAGCTGCCTGGATCTGTGCCTCAGCGGGTTCAATCCCTCCCTTAGATAGGATCTCATTAGTCTTGCTCACACACATACTCTCATCGCCGGTAATTGCCAGTACTCGGCCACCTTCCCTCACCGCCGCTATTAAAGTAAGCTTATCGCGCAGGAGTGTAGCGCAGTTGCATATTCCGGTAAATACCAGTATGAACAGAATGCAAATGCTTACGAATTCCAGGGTGATCGAGCCCCGCTGACTTTTAGATTCTATTACCTTTTCCATAACCTCTCCTACTCGTGACTCCATCCTAGCCAGCCCACGAATTTGGGCGATGGTTTGGCTGCTGATGAGCGATGCCGGTATTCGGTGTAGTAGTTGGTCTCTTCCTTAATGTTGATATCTGTATCCCAAGCTGAGCCTCCAAGGAGAACCCCCAGCCCCGGAACCAAAACGGGGGAAGGTGCTTCAGCCACTACGGTAGTCTCCCAATTGCCTGGCGAGGCGGGAGTTACCTGTAGATTGACCGTGCTCGATCCAACCGAACCAGTTTTCAAGACAAATTCACCTTGTTCATAGGCTTTCACGCTGTCCCCGGTCGAAGCATAAACTCGTCCTACTTCGCGGGCCGCACTTTCTGCTACTAGCTTGTTATTCAAGAGAAAGGCCAGGTTGATCACACCCATTACCAGGCCTACAAATAACGGAATCACCATCGCAAATTCCAGCAGCGTGGCTCCGCGATCCTGTTTAAGATCAAGATGCATTAAGATGCTCCTTGTTACAAACTTTTATCTGCTTGGTCAGCAGACCTATTAAGCAATGTCGGATCCGATTATCTCTGCTGGATACCAGTTCTAACATCCTGGAACATCTTACTGATGTCCTGTCCCAAATCCCTCACTACCAGCCATACTGCAACAATCAGCAGCACTGCCAGACCTACATATTCCAAGAGTGTAGGTCCTCTTTGGTCCAGCCATAGTCTTTTCATCAGTTCCCCAAACTTACTCATAATCAGTAACCTCCTTATTCTTAAGACATGATCGCTCTTTTTAACTGCTGTAAAGCCGGATATGCCAGCAGAACCAGCAACGGCATAACGATGAATATCAGCATCGGAAACACTAATTTGACTACTGCCTCACCAGCAGCTTTTTCTGCTTCAAATCTCCGTATTATCCGTACTTGAGCCGAGTGTTCCTTGACCGCCTTGGCAATCGAATGTCCCAGTTGGTCAGCCTGGATGACGGCATCCATAAGCTCGGACAATTCCTCGATACCACAGCGCTCAGCCATATCATACAGAGCATCAGTTCTGCGTTTTCCTGAGTTAATATCATGGGTCGTTATAGCGATTTCTTTGCCCAATTCACCGCCGAATTTACTGCCGCTTATATTCAGAGCGCCGTATACATCACCACCCCCTGCTGACAAAGCAGTTGCAAAAAAAAGCCCAAAATCGGGTATATCCTTACGTAAAAGAGATTGCCGTCCCTTGATCTTACGCTTCAGCCATATATCAGGCGCCATGTAACCCACTGCCGCCAGAATGATCGGCCACACCATATCCATATTGATCACCAAGACCAAAACTAACGAAGCCAGAGCGATAACACAAGCACTGGCAAGCTTCATGGCCAGGAACGTTGTATTGCTCATCTCCTCAGCAATCCCGGCATGACGGAGCTTGACTAGTGTCGCATCCCTTATATTTTCTGGAAACACCAGCGGAACCAACGGTGTAAAAATCGCAATGACCAAGTCATCAAGAGTTCTGCGACCGGTAGCAGGAGCCTCGGTCAACACTGGTATTCTTCGGCCTCTCCTAATATCCATCCCTAGTGCCAGCAGCAATACCGCTGCAGCTGCAAAAAGCCCAATGGCAAATGGCATTTCACTCACCCCCTAAATGTCATCTAACGAGACCAGATGCCTTATCAAAAACCAACCTGCAACAACCATGACTGAACACAACACAAACACTACTGTGCCCGAAGTGGTATGGAACAATGGCCACATGTAGGCTGGACTCATCTTGTTCATGACCCACACGGCGACGAACGGCATTACTGCAAGTACATTAGCCGTCAATCTGCCCTCTGATGTAGCCGCATCTACTCGCGCCTGAAAACTCTGGCGATCTCTTATACCGTCAGCTATTTGGTCGAATATCAAAGCCAGGTCTACCCCGGTCTGCATATGTAGAGATATCGCTGCCGCTACCAGCTCTAAGTCGCGCGATTCCACAGTTTTACTGGTTTCATCCATGGCCCGAGTGACCGAGTATCCGGTCCGTATCTGTTGTACGATCTGTCCGAACACATCGCGAGCTGGACTCTGCGCGTGTATTGCCACATATTCAAGAGCCTGTTGAGCCGACTGACCCGCTCGCAGCCCACCCGACATTCGTCTCAGACAATGTTCGAACTGCCTTTCAAAGGCCTTTTTACGACCTCGAATCCGGTATCGGACCCAAACCATGGGTAATAATCCACCAGATATCAAGCCAACCCACCAGAATGACAGCTGGCTGGTTACCATAACTCCTATAGCGGCGCCCAGTAAAAATCCGATCGCGCCCCCCAGGATCATCTGCGAATTAGGTACTTCTATACCTGCCTTTTGGGCAGTTCGTTGTATTTTAAGTAAAAAATTCTTTTCCTTCGGCTCGTTGGCTTCAGCAGCCCGCAAGCGCTGAACTAGCCAATAATTATCTATCTTTCTGCGTTTAAGGCCGATCATCAACAGAAATAAAAATAGTGCGAACCATAAACCAATGAAGAGAGAAAGTGTCTTAATTTGATATCCCCCCCTAAAAATCGATTACCATACCGTGTTACCGCCCACTATTGGCCGGTTGGGGAGACTTTTTCACCTCGGCATTGGGAACCTTTACAGATATCGTGGGACCGGTCGTAACGCTGCCCGCCCCGGATTTCTTTGCTGTGGGCTTTGCCGGTTCCATATCTTCATCACTTGATTTGTATGGTACTAGTACAGCGAGCACATCGCCCTTTTTAAGATATAGAGCTATAGTATCTGCTTCGTTTTCTGTCACAGCGATCGTAATGCTTGATTTCGAACCCAGCAAATCACCTGAACCGCCTTCTTGGCCGGAAACATCTATTACAGGAGCATTTTTAGCTATCTTGCTGGCCTGGGCGATCTTTTCCTGGCCGGACTTGATGTCGATAACCCCTATGATGTCGACTTTATCTCCCACTTCCACCTTAAGTCCTTCTGACGCTTCAGGGGGAAGAGCGACACCCAGCAAGTCCTCGCCTTCAACGGTCAGTCTGGCAGCCACCGTGCCGCCATTGCCGCTCATTTCTGCCAACTGCTCTTTGCGGATGGGATCACCTTTGCCTATGTATGTTTTCACATGTTTGTCCAATCCGTTATACAACTCGTCGTCAGTGACGGCATTGTCTGGAACTGCTGCTCGGGGGACTTGTTTGGTCATAATATTGTCCGAAGTCAGCCGGTCGCCTGGTTCCATTGCTTCCTTGGTCACATAAATGCTGTAAGTGGGAGCCGCTGTCCGCGCCAGTCCAAATGCCAGCATTCCTGCAATCAATGCACACCCCAGCGCGCCAATAATAAACCAGTTTCCCAAGTTTTCTTTTTCCATCAATAGCTGGGCTTCTGCCCTGTCCCTCCTCTACCAGTTAACTTGCATACCACGCCAACGCAGAAGGTCTTGGTGTTTAAATACCCTAGCTACCTTCTTCCACGTGTCTTGGTCAGGATCGTAATCATATAGTATCTGGGTTTCCACCAGGTAACGTCCATCTTCCATTTTGGTTCCGATAACTTCGATAATGTGTTCTATCCGCCGTCTTCCATCCTTGTCACGGCAGACCTGCACGACTATCTCGATAGCACTGGCGATTTTGCCGATTATTGCCTCATGCGGCAGCCCCATTTTAGCCATACGGACCATATCCGCCAGACGTTCATTCATGCACTCCTCAGCAGTATCAGCGTGCGCTGTGGTCAAACTTCCATTGTGACCAGTAGTCATGGCCTGCAGCATATCCCAAGCCTCGTCACCGCGCGATTCCCCCACTATTATCCGGTCGGGTCGCATTCTGAGCGCCGCCTTCACGAGCTGGCGCAGGGTTATTTCTCCCTGTCCTTCTATGTTGGCTGGACGGCATTCGAGTGACCTTACGTTTTCATGAGAAAGCTGCAGTTCGGCAGTATCTTCGATAGTGACTATGGCCTGTGTTTCGGGGATAAATTGCGCTAACACGTTCAGCACAGTAGTCTTGCCAGCACCGGTTCCTCCGCTGCACACAATATTCAATGAACCCTCCACACAATCACGCAGGAACTCCAGTATTTCCTGATTGAACATGCCCTTTTTAACCAGTTCTTCAGCACTCATACCCCTGGTGAAACGGCGGATGGTAAAGGTCGTACCATTGACCGCTATTGGCGGAATGTGGGCCATCAAACGCGAACCGTCCGGGAGTCGCGCCGATACTTCCGGATTCGATAAGTCTATACGCCGTCCTGTGGGTGCTAGGATCCTTTCCAGCACATCCCGGCAATGTTCTTCATCCCGGAAATAGACGTCAGTCTTTATCAACTGACCACGCTTTTCTATGTAGATCTTGTCATACCGGCAAACGATGACTTCTGTTATGCCAGTCCCTTCCTGCATCAATGGCTCCAGAGGACCATAGCCCAGCAGCTCGTCCACTATTTGAGTAGCTAGCGCGATCTGAGTCGGCTTGGGTAATTCGTGAGCCAGTTCTTCCATAACTTCCAGCACCACACCACGGGCTTTGTTCTTAACCATCAGGTTATGACGATCACCCAGTTCAAGAATTGTTAGTGTGGTACGTATCCGCTTTTGCGACTCTGTCCTGATCCTGGCGATAAGCTTATCTTTCTGCTCTTCCTGCACCATGAACCTCTGTCCGCCAGTCTCCTGAAGCTTACGTATCAAGCCATTGGCTTTGCGTGTTTCCTGGTTGTCCATCATTTCACCCCCTTATGACCCTGATCATTGCTTGTTATTTGCCGCTTAATTTCTTAAACAAATTCCTCAAAATACCAGTCTTAGCAGTGTGCTGCAGCATTGAGCTCTCGAAGACCGGGAATATCTTATTGATGGTAGTCCTGATGTTCATGGCGAATTCACTGTCGGGATCTGACAACACCAGAGGAACCCCCTTTTTCAAAGCCTCACGCACCCGAAAGTCTTCCTTGATCACACCTAGTACCGGAAAAGGCATGAACTTTTCGATCTCTTCCATGTTAAGACCACCCGGAATACCGTACATATTTACCACTCGCGAACACTTTTCAGCTACATTCAGGCTCTGTAAGGTCCTTTTGATCTGCGACATACCCGGGATCAGCTGGATATCCGGTGTAGCCACCAGCATAACGTGATCCACCAATTCAGCACTAGCCCATGAAACATCTAGGTTGATGCTCGGTGGCAGATCTATGATCACCAAGTCAAAATTCTTACGCAGGATCTTTACGACCTTATTGATCGTATACTCATCGATCAATGCGATCTGATCCGGTGAGGACACACTGGGAACTACCCATAGCCCGCTGTCGTGGCGGACCATGTAGTCTTTCAGTTCTTCAGGTGATATGTTTTCATCTATGTACTGCCAGGCTAATATATTGCGCCTGCTCATTTCCCCTTTTAACATCTTTTCCGGACTTCCCAGATTAAGATGAATGGTTACGGTTCCAAATTCATTTAGGTCCAGCAAGGCTACTCTTACCCGCATAGCTGCTTGTTTGGCAACCGCACAGGCAGTATTTACGGCAAATGTGGTCTTGCCCACCCCTCCTTTAGGTGATATCACCATTACTACTTTTCTCTGGCCTGGCTGCTGTGATATTCCTGGCTCATCCGGTTCTTCGGGCAGTATCGGGTTGTCTTCGATCTCTTCTTCTTCCACTAACCCAGCAGCCTTGGCTAATTCCCTGCGCATGGAATCGACCGCATATTCGATCTCTTCTTCCACATCGACATCTGTAAATGGCTTACTGAATAAACCCTTGATCCCGGCTGCTTTAGCCTTTTGGAATAATGTGATGGTTGGGAACTCGGTAACCAAAAACTGCTGGCTGTTTTCCGAAACCATGGCGATGTTTTGCGCCACATCTATTCCTGCCATATCTAACAAACCATGATCGATCAGGACGGCATCCGGGTTTTCCTTACCGGCTATCTTGATCGCTTCCTGTCCGTTACTGGCCATGAACTCCACACGGATACGTTTGGTCCCCTCAAACATGCGCTTGCATCTTTCTATGTGGTCCTGGTCATCATCGACCATAAGCACCCTTATCAGTCGTTTTTCCATTGACACTTCTCACCTTCCCCTAGCCCTAAAAAACTTCGTTTGTTTTGTTTGTAGTAATTACAAATACTATATCAACGTTTTTAACCGGTTATCATTTTGCACAAGCTCTTCTCGGCATCTGACCAAGCATCATAGTCGCTAGTCCGTCTTAACAAAGGAAAACTGACTACCGCACGAGCCCCTGTAATTCTCTCTGCCTCTTGGATCTCACGATCACTAATGACCTTATTTAACACCAAGCTCCAATTACAACCGATAAGTGATTTCATTAGTTCCTGCAAATCACCCACCTGCTGGGAAACATCTATAATGATCAATATGGTGGCATTGTGTCGAAGTAGTTCCTGTATGTACGGATTCCCCGGGTCGCCGCCAAAATCCCATATGACACGACCGGTGCCTTCACCTATAGCCCGCATTCTATCAATCATTCCGACTGGTGGAGGAGTGTCAAGGCTGGGATCGAGCATTATCAAAGGCCGTTCGTTCTCCCAGACAACTGCTTTTTCTCCGTATGTACGCCAATCATACTGCCAGCGCTGGTTTTCCGGTATCTCCATGGCCCGGCTGACTCCTGGCCGATCCGTATTTGCATCTACCAGAGCTAGTTTCAAAGCCCGACTTAAGCTCAGGCTGATTTCTGTTACCCCGGCGTTTTGCTGCCAAGGTGAAACCAGGATTACATGTCTGCCCATTCCGGTCAGATCATTGTTGGTTATCCTGGATACAGGTGTTTCCCGGGAATTAACGGATACAACAACATAATCGTTACCCTGGCAAACCGGTCCTTTTTCAGGGTCTTTAAGCTTCGATGTTTCAGTAGTAGTCAAGAAAAATCGCAATGCTTTGCCCCTTTTACCACCCAACCATTCTTCAAAGAAGTCCTCTGTCAGATAATCCTCAGCTTGTGGAGCTTTGGTATCAAGCAGCTTTATCGGTTGGTCGGTCGTCTGGCCTACAATAGGGATACTCACTAGAGTGCCCTGTCGTTTTAATTCCTTGACCAGTTCCAAGCCTAGTCCATGATCTACTTCAAAAGCAAAACCGTCTGGTTCAGTCTTTTCCAAAGGTCTGACCCGCAGATATCCGGGAACACTAGCCACTGGCGGATGAATTTGACCTAATTCAACTACACCTGGACTGCTAGCCTGTTCCTGAACGGCATCGGTTGTTTTAGATTCTTCAGTCTGTGTTTTTGAACGATTAAGAAGAGACCTGATCAGGGGTTGTTTGACCAGATCTGTGTTAACGGCAGGATTCATGACCTTGTCGAAAATCTTCTCCGGTGTCACCTTGTTATACACATAGTCTCGCACTCCCATTGGTACGAGTCGATCTACCCACCCTCTAGCCTCAGGATGCTTTTCATCACCAGGCAGAAACACTACCCTGATCCCTCGACCGATGAGGTTTTTTATCACTTTGATCAATTCGCTGCTGTTACCGATCAGTGGTGAAATAACAGCAGCCTCAAATTGTATGACAGATTGAGGCTGGTCGGCGATTTCAAGCAGTGTTTCCAAATCGTAGCACCGCCATGAATCTATTAAATACTTTTGTACAGCATTTTCTTCTGCTACCATTCCGGTAGCCAGTAAAACCTTCATGATGGTCAACCGGCTTTCTTGATAAGAGTTCTTTTAGATTTTCGGTCACAATCAGACTATAAAATATAAAAACCCCGGTGTTACCAGGGTTTAACTCCTAATCAAACAACAGTTATCGGGTCAGTAGATAAAAACTACATTTCAACTAAAGTACCTGGCAGAAGCAATCAAACCCAGATATAAAGCAATAATTGTATAGTTTTATTTTAGTTTTATTGACAAGAAACCAAGTTCATATCACTGATTAAATGCACTATCACTAACAATTTTAATAAGATAAATATAATTAATTTGGCTTATTGTGTCAATAAACCTAGTTTGTTGGGTTTTTACCATTTGTTATTATTATCACCTTTTTTCGACACAGTTTTTATATATTTAGCCAAAATAAAGAGACAGGCTAACCTGTCTCTTGTATCAATTATTCCCGATGTTTTGGCTTGTACCTGAATTTTAGTATTGCGAAATTTAGTCCTTTAAAAGTGCGATTTGTATGAGGCGATCCAGAAGATCCACAAACTCGATGCCAACTGCGCGGGCTGCCTGCGGATAGAGGCTGGTTTCAGTCATGCCCGGCAGCGTATTGGTTTCAAGAGTGAATAAGTCATTATCCCTGATGATTATATCAGTGCGTGAGAGTCCGTGGCATCCTAATGCCAGATGGGCTTTTACAGCTATTTCTTGAACACGTTCCCGCAGTTCATCGCTGATCCGGGCCGGACATATTTCGTCGGCTCCGCCTTTTTGATATTTCGACTCATAATCGAACCAGGTACTCCTGGGTACGATTTCAACAACCGGTAGTGCGATCGGATTAGGCATACGCGGATCATCGTAGACCCCTACTGTTATCTCCGTGCCCTTTAAGTATTCTTCGATCAGAACAATAGTACTTAGACTAAGTGATGTCTTGATCGCTTCCTGTAAGTCGGCTCTCTCCCTGATTATAGATATTCCAACACTGGAGCCATGATCATTGGGCTTGACAACACATGGGAGACCGAGCTTTTCAACTATTTCATCGATAAACTTTTCGATTTCCTCTTCATTGACTAGCTGACGCCGACTGCGAGCTAGGTGGCGAGGAACACTTATTCCGTTGGTCATAAAAAGCTGACGAGCCCGGAGTTTATCCATGGCCAGCGCGCTGGCCAAGACCCCTGAGCCGGTGTAAGGCAGGCCCAGCAATTCCAGCATGCCCTGCAATGTACCGTCTTCGCCCTGAGCCCCATGCAAAGCGATAAATACCACGTCGGCCGCTGACAAATTCACTACATCCTTGACACTGGACCAACGAGAAACAGCAGTCGATAAGTCGGTAGCCTTTACTGCCGCAGCTTCAGCAGCATGCCCAGATGCTAATTCCCCGCTTGCCGAGGCATCCATGATCTGCCAGTGCCCATCACTGGTAACTTCCACCGGGATAACCGAGTATTTTTCGGAATCAATCGAACCTGCAATCATACGTCCGGTCCTCAGGGAGACTTCACGCTCGGTTGAGGCTCCCCCCATTAGGACCAGGACATTTTTCTTCGTCAATACCTTCACCATCCTGTTCGATAATGTGTTCTATCGTCAATCATATAATACTTAAACTGCGTCAAATCAGTGCAGAACTATCTCGTTATATTCGTCAGGTTCTTCCTGAATATCATCATTCTCCAACTTATCCATGATCAATATTAGGGTCGGAACAGCCACAAAGATGCTGATCGTAGCCGCCACCACGATGCCTGAATCATTGATTATCAAGCCAATGACTGAAGCTGTCAAAATGCCGGCAAACCCTTTGAATAGGATGGGATAAGCATCACGCAGGCGCGCCATAGCTCCCCGCGGTCGGTAAACCAGTACTATCAATGCCAATAGAATCACCAGAAACACCCTAGTCCAGACTGTATATCTTATAAGCTTAATATTCGTTCCCACTTTACGGTCAATGATGGTAAATGCCGCAGATGGCCCTTCGGAAATTATTTGACTGGCTGCCCGACCTATATGTGACTGCAGTTCCGGTGGGCGACTGACATCGTATACGACAGTACCTAGTACCAACACAGCTAAAATGGATCCAATAGCAACTATGGTCTTGAGTTGGATCTTAATATCACCCAGCAGCATCAGAACCACGATAAAGGCCAGTGGCGCCGTAATAAGGCCATCAGATTGAGCGCCCAATCCTGGCGATCCCAGAATATAGCACTGAACAACAAAAAACACACCTAGCGGAAGCAGCATCCAGCGCTTACACACCCACTTGTAAAGCTCTACCGCACATATGATAGCACAGCCAATAAGTACTCCCATGTACTCATTGCCGATGCCGTAGTACCTAGCTCCGGCCATAGGATCATAACCCAATACTGATGATTGGATCATCGAGGTGCCGGTCAGCAGATCGATATTTAGGCCGACCAAAGATAGAACAGACGCCATAATAAAGGCCTTATATGCATCATAATTAAATGCCCTGGCCAGTCCCCACGTAATAACGACAGTCGCTGTGACCGCGATCGCGATATACATCCAGTCGGCTGGCAGAACCACCCTACCCAGGGGCAATAAGACCAATGGCGCAACACTCATACTTAATACCAATGCTGACAAAGCGTTATGCCGTTTGCCCCACACTATGGCCAGCAAGGCTAATACGATAACAATGATCTGCATTACAACGTAACCCTTGACCAGCGGCGTTCTTAACCGATTAGTGGTGGCCGCAGCCAGAGTCATTGCCTGGGCATGATCGATAGCCTTTTCACCTTGCACCTTTTGACTTATTAGTGGCTGGCCAATAATGCGGCCAAAAGTATCCTTGAGCCCGAAGAAGCCTAGTATTGTCGGAGCTATGTCCGTATTAGCGATAATGAAATCCCTACGGGTGGCACCCGAGGTCAGAGCTCCCGGTTCAATGCCCTTGCCATAGGCCAATACCGGGGTAAAAGCATTTTTGTTCTCAGTCTGCAAATATGCCGGGGAAGGGGTAATGACCATTAACAGATCTCTCTTGGGATCGATCTTTTTAATGAGGAAGCCGGCGAAACGGTCCATTTCTCTGAGTATCTTATACCTCTGACGAGCCTGAGCATTAGCAGTCCCGATCCAGGTCTTTTCCAGACGAGTCAGATCAGGCAGATCGATAACTATGACACCGGCTTGTTTTTGATATTTACTTACTGCTGTCCTTAAAGCCTCATAGTTTGTCGTGTAATCCAGACTGCTTTGAGGATCGACTTTATTCAAGGTCGGCCCAATATCACCCAGGGGAACTCGGCCGTAAACATCCATGGCGATCAATGGTGCCAGACGCGATTTCTCCAGACTGGTATCCCCATTTCCTAACACACACACTTTAACGCCATATTGCCTTAAGACATCTCCCATGGCTCCGGGCGCCGAAGTAACAGACTCTAGAGAAAGTCCATCAAGTGTCTCGGGCAGGTTCAACACCAGGCAGTTATCTTTACCCGGACTAATGCCCATTATGCTGCGGTAGAGTTCGGCACCGGAGTGCTGGGTCAAACCCACCAGTTCATTAGCATTATACGCAGCTGGGCCTTTCCCAAATTCGCGAGCAATGTTGCCCGCCCCGATCGTGATATATTCGTCTTCACTGCCAACTCGGCCCAAAGTACGGGTACTGGCCAGACCCACAGCCCCCCGCTCAGCCAGATAGTACAGGGAAGGTGTGGAGGAAATGTCGATGTTGGAAATGTCCAATTTATCTATAACCAGCAGGTAAACCTTGCCTCGTTCGGGTACTGCGGCTTGTGCATAGCATACCGGAAGCATCGATAAACTCAGCACAAATAGAATAAGCAGACAAACAAGTTTCTTCATACCGCCGTTTCCTCCATAAACCTATAAAGCTGGCTCAATCTGCAGTATCCTGGCAAAAGCGAGCCGCTTCACTAATTATACACTTACTGGCGGTAATTTTCGCAAATGCCAGGCCATTTATTTGTCCGACTTAGAATCCTTGCTATCAGGCTGTGGGTTGGGATTCAGAGCACTTTTTTCAACCCTTTTGACTTCTTTTTCATTGAGCAGTTCCTTCTGTTCGGCTGGCGCTTTTTCCGGTTCTTTGGTCAGTTTAGCCACTTCCTCTGTCTCACCTGCTGAACGGCCCTTCTCTGCGCCGTTCTTAGCCGAAGTACCGTTTGTTGTTCTACGGTAATTATTTATTGAAAAATGCTCTAAATAGAACGGAATTATTGATACCACAACATTGCGCTTGTGGAACATCGCATTAGCTATAAAAATACTGGTATTGTTATGGAAAAGCATTTCCCACCAGCGCGAGACAATAAACTGTGGCAGCAGAAGTGTGATCATATCCCCAGGCTTTGAAGCATGTTCCTCTGAATCTATGAATTCCGTTAGCGGCCCCACTATTTCGCGGAAGGGCGAATGCTTTATGACCAATGGAATATCGGTATTTAGCATCTGCCACTTGCTTTTGAGCTTATCGGCCTCTCCGTCCATTATCTCCACATGAAAAGCCACTACATTGCGAGTCAAACTCTTAGCATACTGCAGAGCTTTTATGACCATCCCATTAAGGCTGTCTATCGGAACTATAACGTGATGAGCATATTTGGGGTTTAGGTCGATCTGCCCCAGCATTTCATTGGGAATATCGAGCTGCTGAGCCACCGATATATAGTGGCGTTTGACCGCTCGCATGCCCATGACCAGGACCGGTACGACTATAATTACGATCCAGGCCCCTTCAGGGAACTTAGTGACCGCGATAACTCCCACAGCTACGGTGGTCACTACTGCTCCTAAACCATTTATTAGGGCCTTAGTGCGCCAGCCTTCGGGTTTCAGCCGCAGCCAATGCAGCAGCATACCGCTCTGTGACAATGTGAATGACGTGAACACACCTATCGCATAAAGTGGAATAAGCAGGTGAGTGTCGCCCTGGAATACTGTTATTAGTACGATCGCCATAATAGCCAATATAACGATACCGTTGGAGAAGTTGAGACGATGCCCACGCATAGCCAGCTGTCTTGGTGCATATCCATGTTGCGCCATAATCGATAATAGGGTCGGGAATCCTGCGAATGCTGTATTGGCCGCCATGGCCAGAATGATGGCGGTGGTAGCCTGTATTATTAGAAACATCGTGCCTTGGCCGAATACAGCCATTGCCAACTGAGCCAGCACCGTAATCTTTTGGCCTTCAACAGGGATCACACCACACAATTTAGCTAGATAGGCTACTCCGCCAAATGTGATGAACACGGCAAAGGCCAGCATTATATAGGCGATCTTAGCATTTCTAGATGAGGGTTCTTTGAAGTTCGGCACCGCATTGCTTATGGCCTCCACCCCGGTAACAGCCGCACATCCAGCAGAAAAAGCCTTTAATAACAGAAACAGTGTTATAGCTTGGGCGCCCTCTGTCATATGCTTGATACCCGGTCCCAGGTCGGGTACGTGAGGTGTTTGCCCCGTCAAATGCTTCCAAAACCCTACTGCAATCAGGGCTAAGATAGCAAATACGAAAGCATAGGTGGGTAAGCTGAAGATGCGAGAAGACTCCTTAATGCCCCGAATGTTGCCTACAACCATTAGTAGAATGATCATTATCGATATCGGAACTCGATATGGGTACAGCTCAGGAAATGCCGAGGTTATGGCTGCAGTCCCAGCAGATATACTTACCGCAACAGTCAGTGTGTAATCGACCGAAAGTGATGCTCCAGCCGTCAATCCGGCAAGTGTATTTATGTTTTCCTTGGCCACAATGTAGGACCCACCACCGCTGGGATAGGCATCCACTGTTTGCCGGTAAGAAAATGTCAGGATGAATAACAGAAGGATTATAGTTCCGGCAACCCATTCAACATCAGAAAAGGCCAGCAACCCCACAGTAGGTATCAACACAATAAGCATCTCTTCAACGGCATATGCCACTGATGATATAGCGTCACTTGCTAGAATGGGCAAACCCCAAAATACGTTAAACTTCTCATCGGCCAACCTGCTGGTGGCCATCTTCCGGCCTACGATCCAACGAAACAACTGCTTAAACACTCCGTACCTCCGTCCCCTCACCTATTGTTCCCACAAGAGAAAAAGCTAGCCTTTCAAGCATTACTGCTCGATAAGCTAGCTTACTTTACGCCCTTTAATTGGCCTTAGTCTACTAGTTGATTTGCGGCTTAAGCCCACCAGGAACCGTTGAACCACACAAAATTGCCAGTGCACTTTCTTTCTTGCAAAGGCCGACGAGGTTAGCTGACGGGTAGGATGGCAAGATTTCATCCCTTCTGCGGCTGCAGAATTAACCCCAAAAATCGGTTCCCCCGTTCCCAGCATGCTGGAATTAGACCGCATATTCAATTGTTTACTAGCGATAATTATATAACTTCTGTATAAAAAGTAAAGCTTATTTTTCTGTGCAACAGCCTGCAATCTGCTGTTCTAGATTTTTATCCAAGATGAATATCTCGATTTTTTCTCCAGTCTTAGTACTGATATCTGAATGACTGCTTATTACCTGGCATCCAGTAGCCTTTGCAATGATCTCCTCTTCCTCGGCAGCATAGGTTTCCCTAAGAACCTGGCGGATCTGCTTTACCACCTGGCGTCCCTTCTCGGTGCGGGCCAGATGCTTCTCCTCAGTGTTCAGAACCCCTTTGAGCCGTAAAACCACCATGTCTTCAATAATGTAAGTCTTAGCATCCTCCGGTCCTCTGCCTACCAGTTCCCGCTGAAACTTCACGATCTGGCTGGTTACTTCCTGTTCCAGCTTGCTTTTCTTATTCACTAATACACCTTCCCAGATCAGGGCACTTCCCGTTTTTTGTCACAATGATAATATATTACATCTGGAGACTTCTAAGTTCAATCAATATTTTATTCTAGTCGACTTTATCAAAAATGCCATAAGAAAAACGCGCCGTTACAAGTCTCTCAGCGCGCTTTTGACCGCATTAATCAGTATATTTTATTCAATCACAAATCGAGAATATTACCTCGCAAGGACAGACCCGGACCTATTTAAATAATAGAAACTTTCGTTTAAGGATCCTATATTCGACCAGGTATCCGATCAGGAACACTATTGTTAGACCGGTAAGAAGGTTCTTGCCTCGGTTTAGTGTGTTCTTAAGGGCGGCGATGGTCCGCTCCTTCTCTCCTGCAAAAGTGAAGATATTCTCGCGTTCTTCTTTGATCTCCTCGATCTGATGACTGTAGCTGTCCCGTTCTTTCACCATTTCATAGTACTTTTTCCAGATCATCAATCGTTCTTTCTGCAGATCATCGATTCGATTGTATACCAATGCCTGGGCATTCTTTTCCTTGCGGCCTTCAAAAGCATTCCACATTACCAGTCCCGAGCTATTCATGGGAGGCTTCAGATCCATCATCGAACATAGGGTGGGTGCGACATCTACTACACAGGCTCCGTTGATACTATAATTCGATTTTAGACTCGGCGACTTGATAATGAGTGGCACCATATCGCTGGATGACGAACTGCGGGCGGATGTGATCACAATGGCCGAGGAATCGTAGAGGCTGTACTCTTTGAGGGCTAGTACCAGCTTGCCGACCGCTATATCGATCTTACGCAGTTTATTGTAGAATTCGCGGTTCGAAGTTCGCGATACCGTACTGCGGCAATCATTCAAATATATATAAGTAAAGAATTGCTTGCGCGCCAAGAACCTATCTACAGCCTTTTTCATCACATCAGCATCTGCCATGCCCGCTGACAACTTCATATACTCTTTCTCCCCACGGGAAAATCCGGCCAGCTTGCCGCCTGATCCGTCTACGACAAGAAATGAACGATCATCGTTGCCGAACACTTCTAAGAGGCTTTCAGCCGCGACTTTGTCTCGATATCCGTAGTGTTTGTGTTCTTCGGGGAAACAACCGGTAAACAGCGATGCTTCACCGGCTTCTATGGTGTCGGCCTTGACGGCCAGACAGCGATCGGTAGATACACCATCCAGAGCAAGACTGGTTATGTTATCATGCTCGAATGTAGTATATCCTTCTTGGGTAAGGCCATCAATGCTGATGATGAATATGTATTTGGGTGGTTTGACTTCCTCTGCCGCGATGCCTTGGGGCGGCACCACCAGCGCCGCCAATACAAAAAAGAGGCAAATGCCGATAATTCTAATAAAGCCTGGCCTTTTCAACCTCCACCCTCCCTTGCTTTTTAGACATTTATATTTTGCGGAGAGGTGGAATATGCCTTAAGACTCAGTAACGCCCGCTGCGCATGACCGAATAAACCAGATAGAGGCCCAGGATCATGGCCAGCACGAATCCTATCTCAGCCAAAGGAACCAGCCTCATAAAGCCTGTTGTCATGCGATTGGTTATCAAGCCTGTCCCGATGATCAGGCTGGCGATCACAATGGCCGCCGCCAAGCGGTTGGAGATGATATCGATGCGGGAAGCCAACTCCTTGATATTGGAGATCTCCATCTTTATCTTGAATTCTCCTTCTTCCATCAGCTCGAGTATCGACTCGATTTCCTTGGGTACACGCTTGGCGATCCCCGAATAATCGATAGCCATATCGATGAGCCGGTCTTTGATCCGAGACATTGAAAACCTGGATTTGATGATTCTTTTGCCGTATGGCTCGGCTAGTTCAGCTAAGCTGAGATTAGGGTCTAATTGGCTGACCAGACTCTCTAGTGTCATCAGCATTTTGATCGTGAGAGCCAGTTCCGGCGGGACCCGTACTTGATGTTTAAAGGTAAGTCCCATCAGCTCGGCCAGTGACTCCCCTATCTCTATCTTGGATAATGGAACCCCATAGTATTTACGCATCAGCCGGGCTACGTCACGCCGCAGTGGATCACGGTTATTCCGTTTGCCAGCCACCCCCAGCTGCATAAGCGCCCGGGTCACTGCATTTGCATCATATCTGGACATGGCCAGGATCAGGTCCATGCCGTATTCCTTTATTGCTTCATCGATGGAGCCTACCTGACCAAAATCATACAGGATGATCTTTTCCCCTTCGCCCACCGCAATATTGCCGGGATGGGGATCAGCGTGAAAAAAGCTATGCTCGTAAATCATTACAAATAGAGTATCTATAAGACGTTCGGCAATCAGATCCAGATTGTATCCTGAGGCCCGCAGCTTTTCAATGTCTAAAATGCGTATGCCTCCAATGTATTCCATGACCAAAACCTTGCGGGTGGAGTATTCCCAAAATATCTCGGGCACCACCAC
The DNA here is from genome assembly GCA_050259595.1 of Acidobacteriota bacterium. GTDB lineage: Bacteria > Bacillota > Syntrophomonadia > Syntrophomonadales > DTU052 > JBLNAX01. The sequence continues at coordinate 22,635 of JBLNAX010000095.1, forward strand.
ATGGGGATGATCAGCAAAATCCTTCTTAAAACGCTCGGCATTGCGGCCCTCCCGCATATAATCGAGCTCCGACCTTAGGGCATCGGCAAATTCCTCAACCAGCTCACTGACCTGGTACAGTTCGCCCCATTTGGTGTTATTCTCGGCCACTCGAGCCAGCTCAAACAGGATGTCCAGGTCTGACTCAACTATTTGCTGGATCCCCGGCTTTTGGACTTTTACGGCTACCTCCTGTCCCGTTTGCAGACGGGCACGGTGGACTTGTCCGATGGATGCAGTAGCCAGCGGGTGCGGATCGAAGTATACAAAAGCCTGATTAATATCGATTCCTTCATCTTCGATAACCTTTAATATCTCATCACGGCTGATCTTGGCCACATTATCCTGTAGTTTTTCAAACTCATAAATGTATTCGGGCGGCAAAATATCGGGCCGAGTACTCAACAACTGCCCCAGCTTGATATAGGTAGGCCCTAAGTCCTCCAGCGCCATACGAGCTCGTTCTGGTGCTGAATAACGAGCAGCCGCATTACGAGCATCATTTTTGCCCCGCCCCAGTCCTAACTGATCAGCTAACAGCCCAAATCCGTGGCGGGCCAGGATATTGGCTATCTGCCGGTAACGACGCATATGTCTTAGATGGCGAAAACCGAATGCCTGCATTATACTCCTCTAATTCAGGTATGATACTTGCTTCCAGGTAAACAAAGGAAGCCCCTGCGGGCTTCCATGGCTTAATGCCATAAGTTGGACTAGTATGAGAAAGCCTGTCGGCTGATCTAAGTCCTATTCCACCGGTTCGACTGGCTCTACCGGCTCACCATTGACTTTCTTCTCTAGATCATCCAGCCTTCTTTTCAGTATCTCCAGCTCAGCTCTGGTGACCAGTCCCATTTTTTCGCGGAGCTTTTCTACCTCTTGAGTGACCATGGTTCTGAATTCCACACGATCCTCATCCCATTTGACCGACATGTCATCGAAAAACTTCTTCGCTTCATCGGAGTTCATCTCGCCCCGGTCGACCATTTCATCAAAAAACTTCTTAGCCCCATCCATTGTGGTATTCATTGCACCCAGTCCAAAGAAAAACATCTTTCTAAACGCGTCCATAAGTACCTCCTTTGGTGGTTTACAGCCCTCCTGGCTGGCATCGATAATGCTATTATATATAGTTCCTCGGCAATAAATTCTGTTCTATATAAGAATGTTGCAAATAACTGCAAGGATTTGGAACAAATCACTGTTTTCAGTCTATCACATCGTTTTCTATTATTGAACAATAAAATCCCTGTTCATCCCTTGATGAACTATAAACTGTTTAATGCGATATTACTGGAAGGTAATAACAATTAAGCGTCGAATCTTTCAATTGTCAGAATAATCGTGATTCACGAAAATATAATTACTGATATATGCGAGCTTGTCTTTTGACCACAATCGTTTTTTGTTATTTGGTAATTCTAATCGAATAAAATTCTATTAACTGGAGGGGAGACATCTTGAAAGACAGAACCGTCATTCAGCAGTGTACTTTTCCGGAACTTCTTAACAACGCCGCAGTCCGATACGGCGACTGCAAGGCCCAATGGTGGATCACTGGTCCCGGCACCACAGAATCACTGACCTATGCTCAGGTCTGGCGGGTCGTGAAGGAAATGGCCGGCGGACTCATGAAACTCGGAGTTCAGAAGGGTGACCGCGTAGCCATCATGAGCCATACCTGCCCCCAGTGGATGTGGTCCGATTATTCCATCCTCAATACCGGCGGTATAACGGTAACTATCTATCCCACACTATCCGCCAAAGAAATGGCCTTCATCGTCAACAATTCGGAATCAAAGATCCTATATGTACAGGATGAAGAAGTACTCGAGAAAGCCACCAGTGTTTGGCATGACATGCCTAGCCTGGAAACGATCATCGTGATGCAGAAAGACTTCTCATCACATAATCCCAATATCATTTCACTGTCACAGCTACGTGCATTGGGCGTCAAGTTCCATGTCCAATACCCGGTTGCTTATGAGAAACGCTGGCGTTCCGTGGATTTACACGATCCCATGACCATAATCTATACCTCCGGTACTACTGGCCAGCAAAAAGGCGCCGTACATACACATTTCAGCATCAATGCCGCAGCCTGCCGTGATATTCGGCTCACTCCGCGCATCGATGAGAACGATGTACTGCTGTCATTCTTACCATTATCTCATTCATATGAGCGTGAATGCGGCCATACGATCGCAGTAATGAGCGGGTGTACCATTGCTTATGCCCAGAAATCAACTTCTGTAGTGGGAGACATGCAGGTCTTCAAACCTACCGTGTTTATGTCAGTCCCCCGTATCTACGAGCGCATATTTATGGCCATCCGTGATGTGGCATCGGCCAGCCCCGAAGGCAAAGCCGCATTTGAGAAAGCCCTGGATATCGGCCTTAAGGTCATAGATGCCCGCGCCGATGAAAACGGTTTTGTAGACATGTCCGAGGGGATCGATCTGACTGAAGGCCTGGACCCTGAACTGCAGGAACAGTACAAGTGGGCTGACACAGCTATTTTCAGCAGAGTCAGAGCCCTGCTCGGCGGCCGCTATCGCTTCGCATTCTCGGCATCCGCCGGTCTGCCTGCCGACCTCTGCAAAGTCTTCATGGCCATGGGCGTCCGCATTATAGAAGGATACGGCTTGACTGAGACCTGTAATACGGTAAACCTTAACCGACTGCACAAGATTCTGCCCGGCTCGATAGGCCCTGTCACTCCCGGTGTTGAAGGTATAATCGCCGAAGACGGAGAATGGCTGGTTCGCGGCGATAACATCATCCGCGAATACTGGAATAATCCTGAAGCTACCAAAGAAGCCTTTACCCCCGACGGCTTCTTCAAAACCGGTGATATTGTCCAGATGCTGGCCGATGGCTATGTAAAAATCATCGACCGTAAGAAGGCCATAATGGTCCTGGATACCGGTAAAAACGTAGCTACGGCCAAAATCGAGAACCTGTTCTCTATCAGCAAGTGGGTCGACCAGATCTGCGCAATCGGTGACGGTCACAAATACATCACAGCCCTGGTGGTACCGAATTTCGATGCCTTCGCCAACTATTTCAAGGCTGCAGGAATCGCATATGACGATTCTGCACTGGAGCATATCGGTGAAGGCATGGAGCGCATCACCATCAAGGTCGGTGAGGACTTTATCAACAAAGAGGAACTGCGGGGCTTGATCGATTTCGAAATTAAGGAAGCCAATAATCACCTTGAAGACTTCGAAACCATCAAAAAATACAGGATCGTTACCCGCAAGTTCCTGGAAGCGGCGGAAGAAGTGACTCCATCATTGAAACTGAAGCGCCGTAACATTTACAAGAACTTCGCACACGACATCGATCATCTATATAAAGACTAATGATATTGCCATTTGAATGGTGGTTGATTTGATTATTTAGGCATGTTATAATGTCGTTTGTGATTGCGGATCATTAGCTCAACTGGCAGAGCAGGCGACTCTTAATCGTCAGGTTGTAGGTTCGACTCCTACATGGTCCACCATAGCAAACCAAGGCCCCTCTAAGATCGAGGGGCTTTTTTGTTATAGGTGCTTTCTTATTTCTTTTATGTGACCTGAGCCCAAAAATCTAAACAGCCTGCTGTGTTAGTTTTGAAGTAAAATTAACTTGCAGGAGGGGTTCGCCATGAAGAACAAAAGATTTTCTGAGGAACAGATCATTGGTATCCTTAAAGCACATGAAAATGGAATGAAAATCCCTGAGATCACTCGCCAATACGGCATTGCTGAGCAGACCTTCTATCGATGGAAATCAA
>JBLNAX010000096.1:0-86307 GCA_050259595.1 Acidobacteriota bacterium
CATAGTGCTTTGGACAACCAGACTCCAGTTGAGTATCGGGAGTCTATATCTGCCCAGATGCTGGCCTCATAATCAGGCTCATACTAACATCTTGGCTGTACAGATCATGGGGTCAGGTCATTGTTTACATAGGAGTTTTCCTTCTGCCCAATTTCCGTAGTCTACAAACTTGAAAACATATCAATATTACGATAGAATATGCATATATTTAAATCGGGGGTGTGTTGAATGCCCAATATCAGACCAAGTTCTGATTTGAGGAATAAGTACAATGAAATTTCGGAGTTCTGCCACAAGTATTCCGAGCCGGTCTACATCACGAAAAATGGCCAGGGTGATTTAGCGGTAATGAGCATTGAGACCTATGAAAAGATTGTTGGCAAGTTTGAGCTTTATAAGTTGTTGGACGAGGGCATGGATGCGATAAAGCACAACAAAGTTGTGTCAGCCAAGGATGTCTTTAAGAAAATAGAAAGCGGACTTTCAGAGTGAAGCGATACAAGGTTTTAATGACCGAACCAGCGGCACACGATTTGTCTGAGATTACTCGGTATATCTCAAAGGAACTAAGGGAACCTGTTGCCGCGCAAAAGCTAATTGGCAAAATCAGAGAGGCGGTTATGAGTCTTGCGGACATGCCGACCCGCCATGCGTTGGTTGCTGATGAACGGCTTGCACTTCAAGGAATCAGAAAAATACTAGTAGATAACTATATCATCTTCTATCTCGTATTCCATAAGGATGAAACGGTTGTAGTGATCAGAATACTCTATGGCAGGCGGGACTGGGTTGATTTATTATAGGTGCCAATGCGACATGGAGTGTGGTTCTTGCTGTCGCGATGTTGCTTACCAGCGCAATAAGCACCCTACAACGAAACTAACCGCAGGCTATGTTGTTCCACTTCATCTTGGTGATAAATGTTCCTAGTATCAACAATAAGGGCGCTGCTCGCCATCTTTGATTTGAACAAAGATAAGTTAGAATAATCGATCTCCTTCTGGCGAGCAAGAATAACGGCGCTATGGGCTCTGTCCAGGGCTTCCTCCAGTGAATCAACCTTAAATGGGTGCTGCGTAGGTACTGCAGGATCATAAGCAGCTACTTTACAACCAGCCAGCTGCAAATGTCTGATGACATCTAAGGCCGGACTGATGCGATCATCATTGGAGTAATCCTTCATAGCAATTCCCAGCACCGCTATTTTGGACTGATTGGGCGGGACGGACAGGTTCTGCATAACCAGACCCGCCACATAGGCTGGGACCGAATCGTTTATCTTGCGGGCTGTTGTTGAAAGCGGTAGTTCTATATTATGCTCATGCGCACGTGGGAGCAGGTAATAGAGGGCATTGGGCAGACAGTATCCGCCGACCCCAGGGCCAGGAGTCATTAGGTTGACCCGCTGGTGGGTATTAGCCACTTTTATTACTTCGAAAATATCCACCCCTATGGTGCGCGAAAACCTAGCAAATTCCTGACTCATCGCAATGTCTACATCGCGTGACAAATTCTCCATAACCTTGGCACATTCTACAACTTCAATCTGACTGGCTTTAACTATTTCAGCTTTAGTAACAACCGAAACTAGCTCAGAGGCCTTATCGGTGCTAATATCATTTACTCCAGCTAGAGCGGCTGGCATATTTTCAAATTCATAGAATGCTTGGCCTTCGGCAATCCGCTCCGACGAATAGGCAAGGTAGAAGTCACTACCGCATACCAGTCCCGAAGTCTCTAACAATGGCATAACTGTTCCCTGAGTTGTTCCAGGTATCACCGTGCTGCGTATTAATACTAGATCACCAAGCTTTAATCCATCGGCTATGGACCGGCATACCGTGATTAAAGGCATCATGTCGGGATTCCCATTAACAACCGGTAGACCAACAGTTACAATAAAGCTATCACATTCATTCATAACTTCAGCCACATCCATGGTCGCCTTAAACCTTCCGGAATCTAGCTCTCCCTGCAAAATATCCTGAATAATCCGGCCATTATGCGACTCAAGATGATATGTAATGCCGGCATTTAATTCTTCCACCAATACGGGGTCGATATCGACTCCGTACACCTTACACCCATGCATGGCAAAACTTAAGGCCAGAGGAAGTCCCACAAAACCTAGTCCAAAAACTGCAACCTTTTTCAATCTCTTCTCTCCCCTGCATAATATACTTGGACAATTATTCCGAACGCATATCGGCTCTAGCATTGCATGATAAGCTCGTCGGTCAGGTACTCGCTTCGAGGATTAGATGAGAGCTTATCTTTTCCATCATAAACTCAACACGGTTCTCCCAGCTGTTTTCACCAGCACGCAGCAGCCGCTGTGCTTTCTTCTCCGGGGTATCTTTCAATGCACGCTCGATAGCCTGCAAAAATCCTTCAGAACCTGCTCCGATTTCCACAACATCAGAAAAACCTAAAATCTCAGGCATGGGGACAGATGCAATGGGCTTACCTGAGGCCAGATATTCATAAAACTTGAGGGGGCTGACCGTTTCCGTAAGCCGATCCATCTTAAATGGGTTAAGACATACATCGAAACCTTTAAGGTAATTAGGCAGGACCTGACGATCGCGATGTCCCAGGAATCTTAAATTAGGAAGCGTATTCAGCCGGTCCACGTTAATCCCTGCCCCAATAGGTCCGATCATAACTATGGCCCAGTTAGGCCGCTGGAGAGCTATTTGATAGATAAGGTCTAAGTCTATCCATTCTTTGATAACTCCCACAAAACCTAGAACCGGCCAGGGAAGCTCCTTCAATTCATTAGCTACCTCTATCGAATCATCGTTTGCTTTCTTAAAGTGACTGATATCTGCGGCATTAGGCAGCAAGTGTATTTCCTCACACAGCGGTGCTTTATCGTTATAAAGTCCTTGTGCCGTAACAAATACAATATCAGCCTTGGCTAATAGCTTTCGTTCCAAAGCCTTGACAGTCTCCGGGTCAAACCCCTGGTAAGCGGAATGTTCGTCTACGCAATCATAAACCACCAATTTTTCACCGAGACGACCGACCAAGTCTGCACTGTTATGTAGATAGGTCCATAAAATGGGGTTCTTCATACCTAGCTGGCTGGCTGCTTTTCTTACGGAATGAGCTATCGGAATCTGATTTATAAGATTTATTTCCTGGTGTTTATTGCCGAAGGGAAGGACTACTGGAGGGGATAACAAGAAAATGTTTTCACTAATCCGGCGAATACCTTCCCGCCAGCTCCGCCACTTCTGCCAGCAAGCCGGGTCTTTAAACGGAGAAAGTATTGAAATCGGCGGCTCTACATAGAGGATACGATTCGAACGAGGCAACCGTGACATAACTTGTTGTTTGCGAGTCCACAAAGGCTCCCAATCCACCGAAGATATGCAGATTATGTCCTGGTTTTCCAACATACTCACCAGATACCTCGTTTCTATAATGAGTTTATAATACATGCAAATTAGTTTATGCTCCATTATAGTGGATGCAAATGTTGGTTTGTGTCGATTGTCTCATCAATTGCTGGTTAATTCAATCTTAAGATACTGTAAAAAAGCCCGCTAAATGGGAATATCAGTCTTGCCTAACTCGCATCGTTGGAATTCTGGTAAATCCGTACATAGAAAAGAGAAAGCAATAACAGCTCCAATGCCCAACTATCAGGCATTCGACACAGACTCGTCTGGATCTTGAATATTGACATGTGTGGAGATACCTTAAGGAGTCTACATGCAGAGGAAACGAGGGTGGAACAAAACTGACTCCCCATCAGGTGAGGAGTCAGTTCTTTGTGAGCATACAGTTGCAATTTGATCAACATTACCTTAGTTTGGCTAGATCTAGATTTAATCAATCTTAGGAAGATTATTTAGCTTGTTTGGTTATTGTTGTTGTGATCGGAATTACCAGCTTGGTTACTTGTATTGTTGGAATTCGATGAGTTGATGTGGGACATTCCGGCATCTACGGCCATAGCTGCAGGCATTGCTGATGCCAGCATCATCTCCGCAGGCAGTAGGGCAGCAGCAATCGCCCAGTTTTGCGACCCGAGCTGCATCATTTGATTAAGATTTTGATTCATTTTCTGACTTATACCGGTATTCTGTCCCTGCTGACCTTGTCTTTGTTGACTCTGACCTGACTGGCTTTGGGTTTGCTGGTCCTGGTCCTGCTCATGCTGAGTTTGCCATTGTTGGTTCTCGGGGTTAGAAGCTTTTACAATGATCACATCACTGGTTGTATGAATTTCTTTGTTCATAGTGGCTCCTTTCGTTTTAATGAATCGATAAGGCCACTATTATCATTTGTAAGTGCGTGTAAACTGATAACGTCAGTTTTTGTTAAGGCAGCAAAATATAGATAACTCCTTAAAATGTTGAGGTATTCATGGGTTTAGAGACATACAATTCCATTTATAAAAATTAATTAAAATCACTTTCCAACTGCTATGGCCAGTGGCTCGCACCAATCATAGGCCGGGTTTTCACAATGATCCTATCCCGTGGACTATGCCAAACTAATCAGCTTCGTCTATGAGGCTGACGAAAGATAATATATCTTGATCGTGTTCAGGAATGTACTGCTCAACACAACAGCTTAATGCTCATCTTACATAATATAGAGGCTGGCGATAAGCCTTTGTAGCCTCACCTTGTGTTATAAAACCGCATTCCAGCATATTTATGAGCACCTCACGCTGTCGGCTTTTGGCTTTATCGGGATGAACAAACGGTGAATAGCCGCTTGGGGCCTTTACCAGCCCGGCTAGAAGTGCACATTCAGGCAGACTCAAGTTCTTCACGTCCTTGCCAAAATAGGTTTTTGCAGCTGCTCCTACTCCCCAGGCCCCGGCCCCAAAGTATATCCTGTTTAAATAAAAATGCATGATCTGCTCTTTTGAATAACGATGTTCGAGCTGCAAAGCCAGACTTATTTCCTGTATCTTTCTAGTCCAGGTCTTTTCTTGAGTTAGGAATGCATTGCGGGCCAATTGCTGGGTGATCGTGCTGGCACCCTGGGCTTTGCTGCCAGATAGGATATCGATAAACAGGGCTTTGGCCATGCGGGCAGGATTGATTCCTTGATGCTCATAGAAAGCCCTATCTTCAGTAGCTAAAAAGGCGTTTATCAAGTCCTGCGGGACCTCACTCAATGGGACTTGGATCGGATTATAAGCCTCGGAAGTCTGTAGTTTTTCTGGATCCCAATCGGGCACATGAAGTGTTGCTCCAAAAGTGATTCCGATAGCAATGCATCCTACTATGAATGCTATAGTCCAGAAAAATCCTCTGCTAGTAATCAAGGAAGTACTGTTTTTCATCGGCTTCTTCCGAGGGTTGGACATATTCAACTCTCCCTAAAAGAATTTTCAAGATTAGTATTACCCAGGCTGAGAATGAAAACTGATTATTAGAGATGGATTCTCTTTTTTAACGCAATTAAACGGATTCTTGAGCACTTTGAGCATGATGCTAGAAGTCGTCCGGCCAGAATTCCGCGGCTTAATAGGTGATTGATCTTTCCTCTGTCAAACATCACGTCAAATTCCTGCCAATATTCTAAAACCATACAAATTATAATAATATTGCTATAAAAACAGCTTCTGGTATCCTTATATATGGAGATGGATATTGCTAATATTTGGCGATGAAGGATCAGATGACAGGCCTGTGCACTGTGTTTATTGGACATTGGCCCAGTCTATTCCTAATACTTATTGAGGTGATATTATGAACTGTTGCCGGTGTGAAGCATCAACAGAGCCTAAATTGATTGATTTTATGCTGTTCAATCTATCAGGACGCAATATATACCAGAGCCAGGGGAAGACTTACATTGAGAGTAGGTCTTCGCAGTTTGTTTCAAGCTTGATATCGGTCTTATTTCTCTCGTTTACCGTGGTAATGTGGTTCATGATAACAGAGGGAATCAAAGGTTTGGTTGCGGTATTGATCGGCCTCATAGCCTTGGTATTATGGTGGTTCGTGGATAAAACATTTGCCTGGTATGCCCTGAAATTCAATTCGGTTATCGTCAATGAGCCCGAGGCAGGAATTCAGGTATTGGACCTGCCATGGTTATGGGAGTTTTATTTACGCAGTGTATCAAAAAAATACATTTATATGTGCGGACAATGTGGAGCCGTCTACAGTGAAATTGATTCTGATGCATCACTTCTGGCATTGTTGAGCGGGGGGGCATTTGTTGGATTATTATATGCGGTGCGGAAGTACATCTTACATATGGCTGCAGTCCCCTCCTGGAGCAGGGGTTTGATGGCCTTAGCTGCTATAATGATTGCATTTGTATTGTTCGAGGCGCTCCACTGGACCTTGATCAAACCATCCAAAGCCAGCTTACAGGAATCTTCAGGGGTGACTGCTTACCAGTAAACGCTGCGGGCAGCTTTGCGGGCTTTTTTGTTCTCATACATCAGGGTATCAGCCAGCGACATCAAGTCGTCCAGCGAACATGGGTTGAGAGGATCGAACATGGCTGATCCTATACTCATTGCCACCTTGTACTTTCTCAGGTTTTGCTCGTTAAAGCTTTCGATGTTATGCTGCAGACGGTTAGTGATGACCTCCGCCTGCTCACTATCACTATCAACTGCCAGTGCGGCAAATTCATCCCCACCCAGACGAGCGATTATATCGGACACCCTGAAGCTTGATTTGAGTAGATGTGCTGTGTCTATCAGAAGATTATCGCCCTCTTCATGGCCCATGTTATCATTGACCCACTTCATCCCATCCAAATCGATGTAAAACAAATAAATAGGCTTTTTACTGCGGTTGGCTATTTTTATCTGTTGTTCCACCAGGGAGATAAAGCCGCGCCGGTTGTTCAGGCCGGTCAGCTGATCGGTTATCGCCATTATCTGCAGTTGGTCGTTGACTGACTGCAGTTTTTGTATCAGTTGATTCTGAATATCCCGTGATCTTTTCAGTTCCAGGTGAGTACGCACCCGGGCCCGTAATTCTACATCATTAAAGGGTTTGGTCACATAATCGACCGCCCCCGCTTCAAAACCTTTAACTACAGAATCTGTGGTGTTGCTGGCAGTGATCAGAATAACCGCGATATCGCTGGTCTGTGCAGATTCCTTGAGCTTTTCGCACACTTCGAAGCCGTCCATATCAGGCATGACAAGATCGAGCAGTATCAGATCAGGCGGATTCTCGGAACTTTTCTCCAAAGCCTGTTTGCCGTTCATGGCCACCGCGATTTCACATTCCTCTTCGCTTAGAACGTTCGAAAGCAGCTTCAGGTTCATGCGCGAATCATCCACGATCAGAACCAGCGGTTTATTTCTGATTTCGATAACCTTGTCACTGAGCATGTCGGCGATCCTTCCTCGCTAAAGACTGATCAAACTTACACTTAATCTGAATATTTGTACCTTATATCATTTGACGATGGTTTAGAATTCTCCTGCATTTAGCAGAATCAAAGTTTCTTAAGCGAATTTGATTTGACAGTAACAGGGAAATGGGCGATATTGGCTATATATTATATAATTGTAATAATGAACAACGGGATTAAAATGCTGTGGAGATGAGGTGTAAAGTTTTGACCAAGCGTATTCTTGCTATGTTTATGGTAGGTTTTCTGGTTTTGATGGGGCCTATGGCCTGGGTAGCCTACGGCTATACTCCTGTTCCGACGGCTCCAACGAATCTGAGGCAGACTGGTGTTTCGGATACGACTGTTAAACTGGCCTGGGATTATACTGGCACGGTTGTGATTTCTAGCTTTGATATCTTCCGCGCGCCCGAGGGATCGTATACTTGGACGAAGATCGGAACGGTCGATGCTAGTACTTTGACAATCAAGGATACCGGATTAACTCCCGGAACAACTTATTGCTATGTGGTAACTGCGGTCAATGGAGCGGGGAGTTCACCTTATTCCAGCCAATGCAGTGCGACAACGACTATTCCCTCCCTGCCACCACCACCGACCGCGCCTCCCGCTGCGCCAACAACTATGGTTTGTACTACTGTATCAACAACCCAGATTAATGTGCACTGGACTGATAATTCAAGCGATGAGACAGGTTTTATTGTTGACCGAACGTTTTGGAACGGCACCGCTACGGTTGACGATTCGATAGGACGCGTGTTTCCAGCCAATACGCAGGATATATCTGACACTGGTTTGGTTGGGGGGCGGGAGTACGAGTATCGTATCAGGGCTACTAATTCCGCCGGAAACTCTTCGTATTTGGATGGTTTCGCCCAAACAGTCGTGACTGCTCCAGGTCCGATTACTGGGTTCCGGGCTGTAGTAGCCAGTGGGCCAGTCGTAAACCTAAGCTGGGATCCAGTGCCAAATGGAATAGGTTTTTATATAGGGCGTAGAACAGCCGGGGATCCGTCTTCCATATTCCCAGGTCATTCTGTAATAAATCTTACTTCAACCAGCTGTACGGATAACTCGGATCTTACCCCAGGAACGACCTATCAATACGAATTAATGGCACGCAATCGGGTCGGAGATACGAGATCATCATCAGTTAGCGTGACTATCCCTGCTGCAGGCAGTAGCGGAGTTCCGGCAGCACCTTCGAATTTTACCGCGACCTTAAACTCGGCCGGCAGGATAGCCTTGCACTGGCAGGATAACTCCAGTGATGAGGGTGGTTTCAGGATATACAAGAAAACTAATGGTTCAGCATATGACTATTGGTACCTGGAACTGAACAACGTGCAGAGTGACCTGGATTCTGAGGTCACACCCGGCAATACCTATCAATATAGAGTTCAGGCAGTTAGAGGCACGACTGTTTCTGATTGGGTTTACTCCAATATTGTCACAGTTCCGGCTGCCACCACGACTACACCACCTTCGACTACGCCAGGAACAACACCATCAGGGACACCAGGGACAAGTAGCGGAGGGACTGCGCCTTCAACGGGGTCAACTGCAGGAACCAAAGTTATAAGATTCTATGTAGGCTCCTGTGAATATTACGTAAATGACGTCCTTTATACCATGGATACCGCACCGGTCATCAAGGACGGTCGCACCCTCCTTCCCATCAAATATGTGGCTGAACAGGTAGGCGCCACGGTGGGCTGGGACTCCGGCACTCGTCGAGCATCTATATCCACCGCTGCGGATGTTATCTGGATGTGGATCGGCCGCAATACGGCTCAGGTCAATGGTGTAAATGTGCCTATCGATCCGGCTAATTCACTGGTAAAGCCGATAACCGTGCCACCGGGGCGGACTCTGCTGCCATTGCGTTTTGTTGCTGAGAAGCTCAACTGTAAATTAGATTGGAACCCGATTACAAAGGAGATAAAGCTTACTTATCCCAAGCCGTAGGATGTAATGAGAAGTCAACAAATAAAGGTATAATTAAAAGGCCGCTGAACAAGCGGCCTTTATTCATGCCAACAAACTTATAACCAGCTTGGGTACCAGTGTTACAACAAGAACACCGTATATAAGGTCTAACCAAAAGAATGAGCCCAGTGCACAGATATAAAGAAGCCCTACTATGGGTTTTCCTATAAATCGGGCAATTGGAGAAGCCCCAGAATGATTGATGGCCTTCCGGACTTCTTTGGCATCGCCAAGGCTGGGGAAGGAATGCATGGCAATTGATGCAGCTAACCATATAAGAAAGATGTCTAATATGTGTATTGAATCCAGGTTTAAGTACCTGTAGACGGACGGGAATGCAATTAGAATCCCTGTCAAAGTATTCACGGACATTGGCCCCAGGCCGATTATTAGGCTCTGATATGAGGTTTTGGGATTTTCGTGAACTATGTAACCAGCAGGAGTGTCAAAACGGAAATAGCAGACCTCATAAACAGCTAATCCACACAGCTTGCAGAACAATAGATGAGCTAATTCGTGGACTATGACCCCGGGAAAAGTAAATAACGATATTACCGAGCCAGGTATGAACATAGGAATTCCCCCTTAGTATTATTTACTCTATTTAATTTAGAAAGTAAATTGGTTTAGTTGATTTCCAAAATGAATTTGAGATATTTATTCTACACATGGAGTTAATCGATTATAATAAACAACATAAACAACTTAATAACTTGGGAAACCGGTACCCGTGCCTAAGTCAGGCCGGGTAAAAGGGAAAGCGGTGTGATTCCGCTGCAGTTTATCCCCTACTGTGATCGCGACCAAACCTGCGTTTGCCACTGGATTATTCCGGGAAGGTGCAGGGAGTAGGATGAGCGAAAGCCAGGAGACCTGCCGGTGATTCTTAAGTACTCTATCTTCCGGGATGAGAAGGGGGACTGTTATGGTGTCATACTATACCTGACAAGACCGCGCCGGGAAGGGGCGGCTTTTTTATTGGCATTTACTGATCAAAAAGAGATAAGGATGGTTGATCGATGTTAAGAGTCAAGAGTGGTTTATGGAAGCCGGGCATAGTTAGCCTGATATTATTGTTGATTATGGGGATAATGGTTCCCCAGACTATAGCTGCAACGACGGCGGATGATGTCAATTATTCACTGCGTAAGGCGGTCGACTATTATTATGATTCTGGAAAAACCTTAGATTGGATGTACGCCCTGGGTTTAGGTTCCGCGGGAGATGCCGGGGCTATGAGATATGATGTGGGTAGTCCAGACTTCTCAAAGTTGACTGATGCTGAAAACAGATTGATGGGGCTAGTTGCGGCCCAAAGAGATGTGACAGCTGTTTCAGTTAATGGCGAGGTATACAACCTGGTGCAGATTATTGCCAGCAGCCAGAAGCCGGACGGACATTTCGGCGGGCCGGGCGCCACACTCAACAACACGTTATGGGCTGTGATCGCCCTCGATATGGCTGCTAATAATGGTGTATCAAGTGCAGTCTACAGTTATGATGCAGACAAGGCTCTTGATTACATATCAGGTAAACAGTGTGCAGATGGAGGGTTTGACGAGAGCGGGTGGGGCGAAGACGCGGACTCTACAGCTCATGTCCTGCTGGCTATAGCTCCGCACGTGACATCTGACAGCCAGATAATAACCAAAGCTCTAAATTATTTAAGCAGTAAGCAGCTTCCCTCCGGTGGTATCGATAACTGGGGCGAGAACCCCTCCAGCACTGCGGCAGTCATAGAAGCCCTTGTGGCTCTGGGCAAGGACCCACAGGGATCTGAATGGACTAAAGACGGGCATAACCTGGTCGGTAGTCTGCTTAGCTACCAGACTGCTACTGGTGGATTCATTCAGACTACTAACTGGGGACCGGTCGACCACACAGCTTTTGCTTTGTTGGCATTGACCGATCTGGCTAGCTGTAAGTCCAAATACCAGCATCAGTTCGTCATCACTCCTTGCGATATTCATCTGGCTGTCGATTCAACTGCCACTCTAGTGGCTGGATCCGATGCTGACTTGACGGTTAGAGTTGCCAATGTTTCAGGGAACAACAAGCCAGTACTCGTGATCGCTGTACTATATAATTCATCAGGTAAAATGGAGCGTTACTCTTATGCTAGCCATGAGATTGCCGCCGGAACAACTCAGGGCTTTGGCCTTGGGTTTGGGCTACCGGTTGGCACAGGCTATAAGGTTAAGGTTATGGTCTGGGATTCATGGCAAAATCGGCAGCCCCTGTGCAGTGCCGTAACCATTCCGGTCAATTAGGAGGTGCGGTCGATGAAACCCAGATGGATAATAACTTGGATATTAGCACTGATACTGATCCTTCAGAGTGTCGCCAGTGTTGCTGCACTTAGCACCCTACAGGTAGAGAGCAAGCCTGGTAAACTGACTGTTTCTGGCCAGGCGAACGCTAACACTCAGGTCGCTCTGACGGTGACCGACCAGATATATGGTGGACGAAAATACCTGGGACAGGTCAAGGCTGATAACAATGGCAGCTTTTCTGTTGATGTGCCGTTAGAGATAGGCAGCTACCGTATTTTTGCCACTGGGTCCAGTATAAATCATGAAACAACAGCTTCAGTTAGTGTCACTGACAGTTCCTCTTTACCGTCGGGTGACGGGGGTGGTGGCAACAATCAACAGGCAATGACGTTATCCATTCAAGTGACCGGCGATAGCCAGCGTGGAGTAATGCTGGGGCGAACCGTGAAGACCTATCCGAAGGGGACTCTTAAAACGGCGCTGGATCTGCTGCGTGATACCTTGACAGCTGCCGGGATCAACTATGTTGTAGACGGAAATGGCTATGTAAAAGCAATCGGCGGGTTAAAGGAATTCGATCGGGGAGCCAACAGTGGTTGGCTATACTATGTGAATAACACTTCACCTCCCGTGGGAGCAGATAATTGTACCGTTAATGATGGTGATTATGTTGAGTTCAGGTATGTCATTGACGGATTGGCAGGCGATCAATTCAACATGGGGGGCGGTGGAATACCGGACCCGATAAAACAAGACACAAATAAACCTGCCCAACCGCTCACAACCTCTACAGAGAAAACAGTGAGCAGTCCGGCCAGCACGGGCGACTGGGCCAATCAGGCACTCAGTGAACTCATACGACGTGGAATCATAAAGAGTGATGCCAAGGATTTTCAACCCAAAAGGGCTATAACCCGGGCTGAGTTTGTCTCATTGCTTTATCGCGCTCAGGCCTTTAAAACCCCCGCCGATTCCGAACCATCATTCACTGATGTCAAACCAGGCAGTTGGTGCCATGAGGCGGTTGAGGGTGCTGCTCAGGCTGGAATCATTGGAGGTTTCAGTGATGGAACTTTTAAACCGAACCAACCGTTGACCCGCTACCAGGCGGCGGCTATACTGCGCAATTTAGGCGATATAAAGGCTACCAGCAATAAGAAGCCATCTGATCATGGCCAGATACCGGAATGGGCGCAGCCCGGAGTAGTTTATGTTTTCAATACGGGTCTAATGGGAGGATATCCCGGAGGAGTGTTCCGTGGCGAAGGTAAGATAACCCGGGCGGAGGCGGCAGCCTTGCTGGTAAATTATTTGAATGCTAAGATCCCAACTGCAACTCCGCAGGGCAGTAGCCAATCGTCGAGAGCTAGTAAGTAGAGTTAAACCATATCGTTAGTTTGCTTGGAGGTAGGATCGTAAAGTATGGAACGATGGCAGTCTATGCCCCTTTTTACATATTGCATGGTATGGATGCTGATCATCCTGCTTTACCAGCATCCGTTATGCCTGACGATTATGGGTATAGGACTGATGATAACAGTGAATGCTCTTGGTTTGATCAAAAATGCTGTTCGCAATATAGGCTATATCCTGCCTGTAATACTGATGCTGCTAGTGATCAATTCATTAATAAACAACAATGGACGCCAGGTCTTGATCGCAGTTCAATTGTTGGGTGCTCTTAGAGTAGTCTATTGGGAACCGTTGATATTCAGCCTGGCTATGAGCCTGAAATTGATCGATTTAATGCTTTTATTCGTATTGATAAATGAATTTCTGGAACCGTATCGCATTATCGAATTGAGTGGAGGCAAGCTGCATAAGCCGGTGCTGGTCATGGCCATGGCCCTACGCATTGTTCCATTTATGGGGGCGGAAATAAAACGGGTCCAGGAATCTTACCGTACACGAGGATTTACATTTAGGGGAGGTCTTCTGCAACGTACTCGGGAATATGGGGTGTTGGCTAGAGCTGCCCTGATCCTGGCCTTGGAAAATGCGGCTGCCTGGGCGGAAGCCATGCAGGCGCGAGGTTACGGGGCTGGTCCCCGCAGTCACTATTTTCGCGGTGCTTGGAGTGCGGCCGATCATTATGTTATGGCTGCTAGTCTTATCGCCCTGACCATTGCCGTTATTGCTTTCGTTTTCAACTATGGAGCTGATCAATACTATTACGGAGTGGCTACTCAGCCAAGAGTCATCGAGGTAATTGCAGTAGTGGCCTTGACTGTTATAATATCGGGTCCGGGAATTCTCGCCGGGAGGTGGCGAAACTGGCAATATTAGAAGCAGACAGAATCAACTACCGCTACCCGCGGAGCCAAGAGATGGCTTTAAAGGGGATCAGTATGTCGGTCGAGCCCGGAGAAATGATGTTGGTGATCGGACAGTCTGGATCAGGCAAATCGACACTGGCCAAAGTTTTAGCCGGACTGGTACCTGATTTCTATGGTGGGTTGTTTTCTGGCCGAGTCTTGTACAAAGGACGTGAGCTGCGCGAATGGCATAAAATGCAGCGGACCCAGCAGATAGGTTTTGTCTTCCAAGATTCCGAACGGCAGCTGATATTTGATCAGGTAGAAAGAGAGATTGCCTTCGGGTTAGAAAATTTGGGTCTATCCCGCCCTGCCATGCATCTACGGGTGGCTGAAGTCTGCGATTATCTTGGCATACACAGCCTGCTCCGCCGGGCGGTACATGAGCTTTCTGGTGGAGAACGGCAAAAGGTGGCACTGGCCGGGGTCCTGGCCATGCACCCGGAACTTTTGATCCTGGATGAACCGGTCTCACAGCTTGATCCGATAGCAGCTGAGGAGTTTATTCAGATCGTCAAAAGGCTTAATGAAGAGCGTGGAATAACCGTTATAATCTGTGAACAAAGAACCGAGCGATTATTCCATATAGTCGATAAAACTGCAGTCATAAACGATGGCAGGATCACAGACACGGGAACGCCACATAGCGTAGCAATGAGGACGGCTAGAGACTACCTGTTGCCTACTGTTCCGCGCTTATTCCGCCAGGCGGGCTGGAGTGCATCGCTGCCGCTGAGCATCCGGGAAGGGCGGCAATCGATCAGCCGTATGGCTGATCCAGCTTTGATACATATGGCCGACACTGATGGAAATGATTCTGTTGGGCTAAGAGGTCCGAATGTGGTCAGCTTGAATAAGGTTTGGGTAGGTTATGAGTCCGGCCATGAAGTACTGAAGGACGTGAGCTTTGACATTGCGGCGGGCGAAATCGTTGGTATTGCCGGTGGTAACGGGGCCGGAAAGTCAACCCTCCTGAAAACGATATCCGGTCTTGTCAGTAGTAAGCAAGGCCGGGTCGAAGTACTGGGACGGGCCGGACGCCAGCTCAAGCCAGAAAAATTAGCTGGTCAAATAGGTTACCTGCCGCAGAATCCCGCCGACATGTTGTGGAGCGGCACCGTGCGTGAAGAGCTCACACAGACAGTAGCCAAACTGGGATGCCTGGACCAAGTCTTGATAGATCGAATCGTTGGTATTTTAAATCTGGAATCTCTGCTCGATGCTAACCCCCGGGAACTTAGCCAGGGTGAACAGGTGAGAGTAGCACTCGCTTCGATAGTATCAATAAAACCTCAGTTACTGTTATTGGATGAGCCTACCCGAGGACTGGACAGCCTGAACCGGGAAGCTGTAGGGCAGTTGATCAAGGTCATGGCGTTGGCTGGATCAACGGTAATGATCGTCTCCCATGATACCGAATTCCTGGCCGACTATGTTCAGCGTTTACTTATAATGTTTGATGGACAGATCGTGGCTGATGGAGCCAAGGAAGAAATCTTGCGGGAAAGTGTATTTTACTCCCCGCCAGCGGCGAGCATTTTCAGAGGAATAGATGATTCTATTCTCACCCAGGAACAGGCTCGTAAACAACTGGAACAGTATTTGGCGAACAACCGAGAGGACTGTGCAACTTAATGGAATCAGTATTAGACTTGATCAGCCTGTTGAAAAACCTGAATTGGGGCCTGACCAGCTTTGTTTTACTGGTGTTAGCCTTGTGGTTTTTCTTGTGGAGAGCAGACCGATCATCGATGGGGGTTCGTGACATTACCCTGGTTGCTACTCTATCAGCGGTTGCTGCTCTAGGACGCGTTCCCTTCGCTGCTCTGCCCGGTATACAGCCTACGACCTTTATGGTCACTGTTGCTGGTTTGGTATTCGGCGGGCGAGCCGGATTTTTAGTAGGTTGCCTGGGGGCGCTGGTATCCAACTTCTTTTTGGGTCAAGGGCCATGGACTCTTTGGCAGATGGCAGCCTGGGGGTTGATCGGCGTTTGTGCGGGATGGTGGGGCAAATATGATTTTGCTTCAACGCGCTGGGGATTGGCTCTGTACGGCATTGTTTGGGCTTTTCTTTTTGGCTGGATAATGAATGTCCAATATTGGATCACCTTCACCTATCCATTGACAATTTCGGGGTATTTGACCGCATGTGCAACCAGTGTGTGGTTCGACTTCCTTCATGCAGCCAGTAACGCTGTACTAGGATTCATTATCGGGCCGGAGATAGTTAAGCTGCTGCGGGAATATCGTTTGGTTTTTGAAGCCGTTCCGGTTGAACAGGCTTCTACTGATAGTTCAGATATAGCGGAGGATTGCTGATGCTGAAGAGGATCATTGTCTGTGTATTATTGATTGCCGCGCTGGCGGGCCTGGCAAATTACCGGCAGTTACAGGGAAGTGTTAGTGCTTTCTTCACAGGCCATGATCTTTCCGATAAAGCAGTGACATCCCGAGATAAAGTAAAGTTGTGGGTTACAGCTGATTATGGTTCTATGACAATATGGAGTGGAGAAATCGAAACAGCCCCCGGACAGGACCTGCTAGATCTAATGAAAAAGCACATGCAGGTAGGAACCGGCTATGGTGGTGGTTTCGTAAAGACTATAAATGGTTTTCCCGCCCAAGATTCGTCACCCGCGAGCAAAGATTGGTTTCTATACATAGACGGCATTCTGTCAGATAAGGGTGCAGGGGAGGCCGTACCCGCCAATGGCCAGGTAGTGTGGTGGGATTTCCATGGCTGGGATGGTACGACGTTTGTCCCCGCTTCAATAGGAGCCTATCCCAGGCCTTTGAGTAGTGAGATCATCATTGCCGCTCCCGCAGGTGAAGATTCACAGAAAGCGGCCGATC
The DNA here is from genome assembly GCA_050259595.1 of Acidobacteriota bacterium. Classification (GTDB taxonomy): domain Bacteria; phylum Bacillota; class Syntrophomonadia; order Syntrophomonadales; family DTU052; genus JBLNAX01. The sequence goes on from JBLNAX010000096.1 coordinate 16,789, forward strand.
AAGTGGCAAAGATCGTTGGCGGAAAAACGAGAAACAAGACCAAATTAATTCCGCTTACCAAAGGATGGACGCCGGAGTCATACAAATGCCCGGTGATCGTAATTGGCGCATGGCCAGAATTGTCCAAGATACCAGCCGTTACCGCACTTTTTCAGCGTTCGGTGGAAAGCGGGATTTTCTGTGGTTTCAAAAATGGTGATTTGCTAGCATATGATGAACAGGGCCGGGTTGCACGGGAATTCGGGGCTGGTTGTGGATGTTTGGTGGCGTCTGGTTCCGGTCTCGGTGACACCAGCCCAGTGTGGATAATCAGCAGCACCGATCGCCAGGGTATGGAAAGTGTGATTAGATTATTGCGGGAACATCCAGAGAAGGTTAGCCGGAGATTTGGCTTAGTGGCTGCTGGCTCTGAAATACTGGCGTTGCCAGCCAAGCGTAAATAGTAGGAGGTCATTATGAGAGCATTCAAACATATCGTGCCAATTTTACTGATAGCGATATTGTTGCCTATTGTCTCGCCAACCGCTTTGTCTGCAGTTCCATCGAATAAAACGGCTGTGGTGGAGGCTGATAAAGAAGCAGCTAAAGCTCGGGACTATCTCCTGAGCCAATATAAAAACGGGGCTTCAGATTGGGGTCTGATAGCTCTCTCTGCTCAGACCGGAAACAAAGATAGTCAAAGAATCGCAGATCTAAAGAAAAACTGGATGAATAAAACTATAAGTCAGCTTAAGAGTAAATCCGATTTGCCCCGGGTCACCACCGACTACGCGCGGTTAGCGCTGGCGGTGGCTGCTGCCAATGGCAACCCCCGTAACTGTGGAGGAATCGATCTGGTACAGAATCTGATCGATTCGCAGACACCAAGTGGGAAGTTTGCTGATTTAGTGGATGGCACCGGAGAAGAACTGGTCAATGCGCACATCTGGGCGATCATAGTTTTATACTCGTGTGGGGAAGAGGTGCCGCAGCCGGAGATGGCGCGGCGCTGGCTGATCGATCACCAGAACCGTGATGGAGGCTTTGGATTCAAGGCTTCAAGCAATGTATCTGATGTAGACATAACTGCACAAGCGTTGTTAGCTCTTAATTGTTTAGGCGATACCTCGAGCTCACCAGTGGTGCGCCGTGGTCTAGCTTATTTAAAAAAACGCCAGGCGGCCAGTGCTGGCTTTGCGGGTTGGGGTGGCGAAAACTGTGAATCATCGGCATCAGTCTTACAGACACTGATCGCATTCAGGATCGATCCCCTGGCTGCTCAATGGACAGTAAAGAGCAAGAACATGCTGGGCTTTATGAAATCGTGCCAGCTTGATAATGGCGCTTTTGGCCATCTGGCGGGTGGCACTGCCAACGTTATGGCTACTGAACATGCTTTGCTTGCTTTGAGTGAGTATCGCGATGGGGTGACCATATATCAGAAACTCCATAAAAGCAGACTGCAAAAGAGCAGCAAGCCACGAGTCAAAGGCTAACAACCATAGAGAATAAGAAGACCACCCGCCGTAGCAGGTGGTCTTCTTATTATTATGTTTTTTACTGGTTTATGGAACCGGCATATCCGGTAAACGGTCTTTGCTGGTCATGTCATAGAACCAGAATTTCGGTTTCTGAACTGTTCCGAAGCAGGTGGCATAGGGCATGATCATGTTGTAATTACTGCCACTGATGCTCGGCGTGCCGCTGAAGAGCTGGGCCCCCAAACCGCCCGTGGATGTCAGTTTATAGACTTGGAAATCACCAGCATGACACTTGACACATATTTCTGCAGCAGAAGTTCCGCCAGTATCAGCGTACATGAAGAACTCATCTGCTGTCGGTGCGGCGTAGAATTTGAGCTGTACTGTCAGGTTATTTGTGCGGTCCATTCTTACATCCGCAAAGTCGCGGCCATCGGCGATTGCCGGTTCATTGACATCGCTTTTCCACATCGGCAGACGCTGCGAGCTCTTGGTGGTCGGATAGATTGTCAGGTCCGGAGGAGTGTAACCGGCTGCTTTTACATCAGCTGCTGCCTGGCCTAGGGTCTTCCAACCGCGAAGTTTATCAAAGAATAACGGTGTGCCTAGGGTTCCAGGATTATAGCCCAGGACTGCATTCCAGCCTACCCAGGCTGCACTGCCATGATCTACGACCCATTTGGGGAGACCGTTCATACCCGCAGGGTCGGAACTGCTGCAGGAGCAGTCGGCCCAGATGGTTTTGGGGAAGTCATGATCGTTCCAGTATGCTGCGGCAAATTGACTGCCGATAGCGTATACGTAATTAACTTCATCAGTTACCCAGTTGTCTACACTGAATACGATGGTGCCGGTATAGCCGCTGTTCCAGGCGGGCGGTGAAGTGTAGTAGGGGCGGACCATGAAGTAGAAGTCATTGTTTACTACTCCGCCGTGAGCGGCGAAGAAGATCATGCCGTAGTCATTATCCATATTGGCGGCTGCTGCCAGGTTGGCAGAGTCATTGTTTTTTATAGTGGTCTGGAATCCCATTTCAGCCAGATAATTATTGATTTGATCACCCATGGTGACACACCCGGCAGCCTGGTCTCTCATTGTGTTAAAGATCAGAGCCTTGCGGGATGACGGAGTATTAGGCAAAAACATGATCGGATTAGGTCTTACCAGGTTAGGGTCGATCACTACTTGATTATTAGGAACAATGGTGTATACATTCGATGATGTACTATCGTTAGGGATTATCTTGCCGGGATCTATTATAGTTTTGTCAACGGTTACCGGCGGTTTGGGAAGAGGGGTAGCTGTGGCCACTGGGAGGGTTGCCTTAGGGCTGATAGCAGCAGCGGGCAGTGCTGCGCCGAAGGTGCTCTTGCCCAGCATCATCAGCATTTTGTAGCCGTTCTTATATTCGACGAAGATGTTTCCGCCGGGCTGCAGTTTAGCTATCTTGACAGCAGGCTGCTGTATTATGTATTGTAGCTGCTGCTGAAGCACTGGAGCCGGGGCCTTTTTCTTCTGTAAAACCTGGATCCTGTAATTCTGATGTACGTTCTTTGTAATACTCTTAATGGTGTCCGTATTCACAGCTTGTGAGCCCGGGGGTTCTGGCTGTGGATTGATGGCCAGTGTCGGCAGAGCCGTTACCATTGTCAGCATAAATGTTAACAGTAGAATAAATACCGTGGTCTCGCGTTTGAAGGGGTTGCTTTTAAATAACCTTTTCATCTTTCTGTCCTCCCAAATAACTTTTTATTTCTCTAATTACCAGCATTTCTTTTTCCAGGCTGGTCTGGAGTTCAAAACCTATTTCGGTGTAATCGTTTTACATCGGCGGCACCTCCTTTATGAATCAAATTATATTTGGAAAAAACTTTTGTTTCTGTGATGGGCATCACAAAATCAAAAATAATTTTCTGAGATATTGACTCTTCCTTAAGCTTTTTAATGCCTAACTAAAGGATTGTGCATTTGGCATCCGGTGATGGCGATTAGACCTGAAAAATAAAAGGATTATTATCAGTATTTAAAGATATCACGTGAGATTCAAAGAGGGGGACGATCGTGGGGTCTATCAAATGCAAAGCAGAAAGCCAAATTAAAGTTTTAGGGACGGGAAAATTCCCGTCCCTTTGTGTATTGGCTTTAATTAACTTAGGGTCTGGTAGGAGAACCATCCGCACCCTGGAAAATGCTGCCCCAATTCGTAGGCAGGCTGTCCGGTCCCATCACTATACCGGGTCTTAGAATGATGGTCGGAGAAGTATCCGCCCCGGCCATTACTGCTGGTGCCAGTGCCATTACAAATATGGCTATCAACACAGCCAGCATGACCAGTTTGGTTTTGCTACGGAACATCGCCACTCACTAATCCCTCCCTTCCAAGTTTATAAGTGTCTAACCAATAATATTATACAATATCCAATAAGCGGTTTTCTGTGGCCGTCATCACATTAATGCAATTATTTGCATGTACATTTTATTATTTACAAACTGGTTCCTATTGGGCTGTTCATTGTTCCGAATTCCTCAGCATCAGTATATATCGTATTCCCCTTTGGCTTGAAAGTCTCACAGCAGGTCCCGACCGATGATTCTACGATTCGGTCACCTGCCGCGCGCACTTCTATGCCTTTCGCGTTGCACTCGAAATCCCGATTATATTTGCATTCCTCAACCAGACAGCGGTCGACGTTGGGCATTTGTTATCCTCCTTTAAGTAACTATGATGCTTAGTTTGCGGCAGATAATTATTTCTCATTCTAATGGCTATCGCTCAGCACCATCGATTTACTGGCAACATATGGTAAGGCAAAGCGGGGCCTATCCGATGCCACTGTTAGGTCTTTGATATGAGTAATGTTGCGTTGGGGTGAGGCTGCTATGACTGGAGGGGGAGATTCATTGAAGACTTTGCTTCTAGAGGTGCCGGTTATTGCTGTCACTGGCAGTTCGGGTAAGTCTACGACCAAGGAAATGATTGCCGCGATTCTGCAGAACCGCTGTGAAATCTTCAAAACGCCGGGCAACCGTAATTACTGGACTGCTACCGAAAAATTTGCCAAATGGATTCGTCCTTCTCATCAGGCGGTAGTCCTGGAATATGGTATCGCTGGTTTTGGGCACTTAAAGCGGTCATGTCAGATAATTCGCCCCAATATTGGTGTCATTACAATGGTGGGAACTGCACATTTAGGCAATTTCAGGGGCGATGTGAAAAGACTTGCGCTGGCCAAATCGGAATTGATCCAAAATATGAGCCAATCCGGAAAGCTGTATATAAACGCTGACGATGATAATTCCAAGCTGCTGCAAACCAGTGGGTTTAAAGGTAAGATTATTCGTATTGGGATCGATCAAACCGCTGATTATCAGGCATTTGATGTCAAGTATGCAGACCAGGGTATGACCTTTAAAGTCAAATTAGATGGACGGACATGTAGCTTTTTCATTCCTATATATGGGCGCCACAATGTCTATAACGCGCTTTTTGCTATTGCTGTAACACATGCTCTGGGTTATGAACCGAGCGATATGCAGAAAGGTCTTGCCAACTATACCAGGCTGGTTGGAAGGCTGACATTTATTGAACTAGCCCGAAATGTAACACTGATTGATGATTCATACAGTGCTAACCCCAACTCGGTGAAAGCGGCTCTCGATGTTCTGGCCACCGTCAGCAAAGGCTCAAATATAGCGGTACTTAGCGATATGACCTGTCTGGGGAGGTATACTTCCATTGGTCACAATGAGGTTGGTCGGTACATTGCTGAAAAAAGGATCGACCATCTTTACACGATTGGTGAAAGGGCTGAGAAAATTGGCGAGAGTGCTGTAAAGTCGGGCTTTGATCCGCAAAAGGTGATACACAATTTTACAAAGGACGAACTAATCCATAAGCTCGTAGAAACCGTTAAATCCAATGCTACAGTATTGGTTAAAGGTTCGCATAGCACCGGTATGAAAGAGATCGTGGATGCCCTCAAAGTGCGATTGATCGAGCCCTGATCAAATATGGCTAATTATGAAAAACAGGATGGATTGAGGGTGAGTGAGCCCTCAATCCATAAAAACATGGAGTTATATATGGGCGATTTACCTGAGTTGATTAGAACCCAACTTTAAGGTTCCAGGGCATAACGATCTTATATGTCGGTGTGATTTGATATATCTGAGGGATCGTGGGACTGGTTTTGGTTATGCTGCTGGCGTATTTGTAAGAAGTACTTGGCAGTACTCGCCGTACATCGTTCAACTGCTGGCCATACCACCAGGAGAAATTGTCTACGATACCGATAGCAGTTGGATGACCGCTCATGGTATTGATTACACAGGTCTTTCCGTTTACTTGTCCCACATAGATGCCAACATGGCTGATATGGCGCCCCAGAGCGGCAGTTGTTGTCCACCAGGTGAAGATGTCACCAGGTTGGAGTTTTTCCACGCCGACCAATTTATAGCGGCTGGTGCCGGGAATGAGTTGGGAATATACTCCCTCAACAACTGTGCCCACTTGATTGTACTTGGCTGATATAGTTGTAAGCGGGTATCCGTAATCACCATAGACTCTAGATACAAACTGTGAACAGTCTATGTATCCTGTGGTTGAGTATGCCGTATGTCCATATTTAATAAAGCCGAATTCCATGTACCAAATGGCTCGTCCGACCAGGGACTGAGCGGGATTCTGTTGATAAGAGGCGCGCAGGGCATAAATTATCGGCACCTCATGGTTCTTATAGTGTTCCTGTTCGGGGGTTAGAGGGGTCGTGGTGACTGTTGCAGCGAATCCCATAGACGTCGCAAACAAAACAACAGTCAGTACGATCGCTAGTGCAATCGCTAATCTTGACGTTATCCGCATTATTGATCCTCCTACTGCAAATTAATGTTCGAACATAGCTACCCGGATAACTAATTTCGTCTCACCATAAACATCGGGCGTGACGGAGGTGAACTCGATGGTAAGTGGAGGGAAGAGAGGAAAAAGAAAAAGGAGGCTATAAACCTCCTTAATCAGTAACCATATAGTCAAAATGTTACATACGCATTCCCATTCTAACAGTAAATGTTAGGAAGTTGATTACACCAAAAAAGAGTATGACTAAAATATAAGGTATAGCTACGGACCATGCCCGGTGTTCACCGTAATTGTTTTTAGCGATCCTATTGGCAGTGTAAATCGAGCCGAGAGTTCCGATAATAACTAAGACGTACTGCATGATTTGAATCGTCGGGTCGGGGACTAGGCCGAGCGGCCCTTCCATATGCATTCCGAACAAACCCGTAAAAGTATAATAGATGGCTTTCCCTTCGGCTAATAGGTGGAACAGATTATGGGCTATATGGGCAGATAGATCAAGTGGAATTACTGCATAGCCAAAGCGGGCAAAGGCATTTTTTAATGTTTCGCCGGTTACGTGTTTGGAAAAAGCAGTAGCAGCAAAAAGCAGTAAAACCGGCGTAGCCATAGCTAAGATAAACAGGATTGTAAAAGCCACATTTACGTTACTAATTCCTAAAAACTGTTCTACCCACTTGAGAAACGCTGGGTAAAAGTCCAGCATGGTAATGTTTTGTACAAAAACAATTCCCACAATAACAATTGCCAAGAAAGACTCCTCAAACCGCGCTCTAGTCATTGACCAGAATTCACTCGTGGGAATGCGTGGTGTTATCCTGATAGAATCGTGGGGGCAAGTCTTTATGCAGTTGGCACACAGGTTACAGCTTGCGTTGTTTTCCATTGCCATAGGTAATTCGAACATCGGGCACCCCGGAGCATTGCTGTTACCTCTATAACAATCCCTAGTTTTGCACTGAGTTCTGCAGATATCCTTGTCAGCCCTTAACTCCAGCATTCCTGCTCGTGAATAGTTGCCGGACAGACTGCCAAGAAAACATAAATAGCGGCACCAGGTACGGCGTTCAAAGAACATAGCTGTTATCATAACACCGGCGAAAAGTAACAATAATACGGTTCCGGTGCCCCTAGGAGACTCTACGATGCCCCAAATATGATCGGACCAGGTGATGAGAATAAAAGTAAAATCAATTATCCAAAGCCCATACTTCTTGATGAAATGCGGAACCTTCAGATCTGCTCCAAAGAGTTTTTGGGTTAGATCGCTGAGCCAGGCGAAGGGGCATATGGCACACCAGAACCTGCCGAACAAAAAGAAGAAAAGCGGTATCAACGGCCACCAGAGGACCCAAGTGGCTGCTGTGCCGAAGTTGTCTTCTGGAGTGATCGGTCCTGCTATAGCCTCAAACATCACAACGGCAAAGACAAGAACAGCGCCCCACTGAAATATGCTAGGGTACAGGCGGCTTTTGAGAAAGTGTCTTAAAACTGGATATCTTAGAAGATTTATCGGCTGTTTATTCGAAGACATGTGATGTCCCTCCACTTTCGTGCGGTTTTCTTTTCTTGAGCATTGATGCTAGTATACCGGCGAGAAAAATCATCCCAGCAATAACACCGATAAAAATATAGTTTGGTCCCGAGCTGTCAACACTGATCGGAAATGTGATCTTTCCTGGGCCAAGACGAGAAGTAATATTAAATGTTTGATTCCATTGCCCCGGGTCACTGAGAGTGATGGAAGCAGTGTATTGGCCTCGATAGCTCTTATTTGAATGCATAATTACCTGTTCCGGTTTATCCATGCTGAGAGACATTTGATCACCACTCATGTTGGCGTCGTTGTCCATCATGGTTGATTTCATCTGAACTTTGGCACCGGTAACTGGTTTCCCAGTGAGCTTGTCAGTAAGAATCACGGAGATAGTTGTAGGTTTGTTGGACATGAGCATCTCTGGTTGGGTCGTCAATACTATGTGATAGGGACCGGCTGTTTTTGCGTTTTCTTCTGCAGCTAATGCAAAAGCGCTGGTTGCCAGTAATGATGTGATTAGCATTATAGCAAGGATAATTTTCTTTCTAAAATGATTCATACAACAAACTCCTCCATTCGTATTTGTTGTATTTATACTTGCAACGGTCATGCCAGTATGAAGGGCAGAACGAAGTCTTCTAAGACCTAAGCCTTATGGCACGGGAGTATGGCAAATGGTGGTGGCAGTCATTTGAAGAGATGACCTTGAATCAATGCTTGTATTTCATCATATAAGTCTGCGAAAAGCTACATAGTTGCGGCTTTTCATACAATAGAAGCGGTTACACTGATAGCACTAAGATATATGGTTGCTTTGATGATTCGAATGGAGTACCCCTGGTATGAGGCAAAAGGCTATAATAGAGAATATTAGTTTTATTAAGGATGCATCCTATGAATCTCTTGACCATGGAAAACATATGTAAATCGCATGGTGCTAAGAATCTCTTGCGGGAGATCAGCTTCAGTATCGATGAGGGCGAAAAGATTGGTCTGTTAGGCAAGAATGGCTCGGGCAAGTCTACTTTTTTAAAACTTGTGGCGGGCGCCGAAGAACCTGATCAGGGCTTTATTGTTACGGCCAAATCACTGCGCATCGAGTATCTGGCGCAAAACGCCCTGTACGATCCAGAGGCCACGATCATGCAGACTGTGTTAAGTGGAGATTCACCTGCTATGCAGGTTTGGCGGCAGTATCATGCTATGATCCTAGATATGGACAATGCCGAGGCAGATGCAGCAAATCGAGAATTATCACATTTGAGCCAACAGATGGAGAACCTGGACGCCTGGACTCTTGAGAGCGAGGCTCACTCTATTCTGACGCGATTAGGCATTGCGCAGTACAGCGAGCCGATGGGCATGCTCTCCGGCGGTCAGCGTAAAAGAGTTGCCCTGGCAGCGGCGCTCATGAATCCGGCGGATCTGCTGATTCTTGATGAACCGACCAACCATTTGGACAATCAGGCTATAGATTGGCTGGAAAAATACTTGCAAAAGTTCAACGGTGCATTGCTGATGGTTACTCACGATCGATATTTTTTAGAGCGTGTAACCAACCGTATTGTTGAGATCGATAGTGGTCAGATGTATAACTATCCTGGCAATTACAGTGTTTTTATCGAACGCAAGCTGGAGCGGGAAGACCGCGAAGCAGCTACCGCGGATAAACGGCAGGCTTTACTGCGTAAGGAATTAGAATGGATGCGCAAAGGTGCCCGAGCCCGCACTACCAAGCAGAAAGCGCGAATTGACCGTTTTGAGAAGCTGCAGGCTGAGCAGCCGCGCACAGCAGGCGGGACAGTGGACATTGCATCTACCGCCAGCCGCTTAGGCAAAAAGACGATCATTCTGCATGACATATCTCACGGTTATGACGGAGTGCAGCTTGTCAAAGACTATTCCTGTATATTGGATAGGGAAGAGCGTATGGGTATAGTCGGCCCCAACGGTGTGGGTAAATCAACAATATTGCGTATCATGAGCGGAGATATAACACCTGATGAGGGTTATATCGAACTCGGCAGTACCGTTAAAATCGGGTATTTTCCTCAGGAGAGTACAGGCCTCCCGCTGGAAATGCGAGTCATTGATTATATTCGCGACGCAGCTGAATACGTACAAGCCGGCAAGAAAAATCTCAGTGCCTCACAAATGCTGGAGACATTTCTGTTTACACCGGCTTCCCAATGGACGGCCTTGGAGAAGCTTTCCGGAGGGGAGATCAGGCGTCTGCACCTACTGCGTATCCTTATGGAAGCCCCCAATATCCTGCTCCTGGATGAGCCGGGGAATGATTTGGATATCGAGACTCTGAACATCCTGGAGGACTATTTGGATGACTTCAAAGGTGCGGTAGTGGCGGTGTCGCACGACCGTTATTTCCTGGATCGAGTATCAGAAACGATATTAGCCTTTGAGGGCGATGGCCGACTGACCGAATATCCCGGTAATTACTCTGATTACCTATTCTATTCCGCAGAAAAGCCTGACCCTCGGCAGGATTCAGCTCCGGCTAATGAGAAAAAAGCTTACCGTGATTCCGAAAAACCAAAGCAGGTCAAGTTCACTTTCAAGGAACAAAAAGAGTTTGAGGAAATCGATGATAAAATCGCGGCTGTGGAAACCGAATTAAAGGACCTGAATGCCCTAATAGAAGCGGCGGCCAGTAATTACATGCTCTTGGAAGAGCTTCTGGCTAGACGCCCGGAAATAGAGCAGCAGTTGGATGTACTGCTGGAGCGCTGGACTTATTTAACTGAACTGGCTGAGGAGATAGACAGGCAGAAAGGCCGGTAACAGGTGAGGACGGGTCATATAGGTCCAGAAACGAAGATTTAATATATTAGGGTATAAAATAAAAGCGGGTGTGCCCGCTTTTTTCTTACTGTATACAGTTTCTGATTATGTGGTCGCAAGCTGCTATGAGCGGAAGAAAGCTAATAAAAATGAGCTATATAACAGAGCTTGCAGAAAAAATAATATTGTGTTATAACATTAACATAGGCATTGCGGATGGAATGTTGCAAAGGGGGTCGAAAGCATGAAACTAGTGAAGATTATCGGAATAATTGTCCTGTTGATCGTATTAGTGAATGGCTTGTTGTTGATTCGATTTTACTCAGGTAAGAAAGAAATGCAGGCGAACAATGATAAAATAGGGAAGGCACGTCTGATGATACCGGAAGTTGATTCGCTCGAAATCATTCCTGTTGTCGACAGCCAGACATCCAGAAGTGATGTCCGGACGGAGGATGGTTTGTCCTATGTCCTTCGAAGTGACCATGAATCAATAATATTTGATGTGGGTTGGAACAAGAACAATGAAAAGGAATCACCATTTATATACAACCTTAAAGCGTTGGGGTTCGATCTTTCGGACTTTAATGCCATGGTTATCAGTCACTGTCATCCGGACCACGTTGGAGGCATGGGGTTCAGAGAACAAAAGGTGACTGTTGGTGGGCAAACGGCCGACTTTCCGGTCTATACTCCAATTCCCATGACATTTGAGGATACCAAAACAATTGCAGTTGGCAAGCCGTCCATGATCGGTAAGGATTTCGCCAGTAGCGGACCTTTGGCGCAGCAAATGTATGTGCCGGGGACAGTATATGAACAAGCGTTGATGATTAATGTGAAAGGTAAGGGGCTGGTGCTTGTTTCAGGATGCGGCCATCCGCAGATAAACACCATGGTTGAGAAAGCAGAGGCTATCACCGGGCAGCCAGTATACGCGGTTGTAGGGGGCACACACCTTTACTATACTACTGTAGAGTCGGCTTTCTGGCGTCGAATAATGGGCAGCACCAAAGTCTTTGCATTGGGTTTGAGCCGTGCTGAGGTAGAAAATACAGTTGACAAGCTGAAAGCACAAGGTGTACAAAAGGTGTACATCTCGGCTCATGATGCGGACCAGGCATCACTGAAAATATTTGAATCGCGTTTTGTTAAGGATTTTGCGGTAATTAAGGTAGGAAGTCCCATCAACTTTTAGTGGGGGAGTGGAATGGCACAGTCAATCAAAAAGCAGGACAGCGTAAGCAGTATAATAATGTTTATCTTTAACGTATTTCTAGTAGAGCGGGGAATAAACAGTATCCCGCTGAAGAAGATACTGCACCTCGTGCAACCGTTCAATAAAAATGAAACCGCTGTCAGAATGGGGCTCTCGCGAGCCGTTCAGAACGGAATACTGCGCAATGTAAGGAAAGATAACGAGGTTCACTATGAATTGACTGAATCCGGCGTTGAGGCGGTAGAGGAATGGCGCCGGGTATTGGCCGAATTTCGCCACAATATAGATGCTCAGGTGGCAGGTTGGAGTGGATTTTGGAACACGGTCTTCATTAGTGACAGTACCTTCAATAATTCAGACACGCTGGCGCTGGTGCTGGATATATTGGCTGAGCACAAATACGGTATGCTCAGTAAGAACTTGTGGATATGCCCATATGGACGCTCCTCTGCGTTTGCCAAAGTGCTAAATATGAAGAAGACAGAGTCATTAGGGGTCCAGATATTCGAATCGCGACCGCTTCAGAATAATAGGGTTCTGGCCAACATGGTCTGGGGAACTGAGAAATTGGCTGCCAGATATTCTGAGTTTTTTACTGAATTAAATAAAGAAGTTCAGGCCCTAAAGCAGGAAAAAACGGCAGAAGGAATACTGCCTTTTCTGCACCGGTTTGGGATTCAGTTGTTCGAAATCATAAAAGATGATCCCCAATTGCCGATGGAAGTCCTACCCGAGGGCTGGCTAGGCCTCGAAGCCGCCAGGACCTTCAATGGAATACGAGAGGATCTGCTGCCGGCGGCAAGTGAGTATATAGATCAGGTGTTAGCTGAGTAGAAAAAAGAACAAACCCTCCGATCACGCGGAGGGTTTATGATAGGCTTATGCGGTTATTTGTTTGTCTTCCTTCAGAATGTGTTGGCTTATCCAGTTGACCAGGAATTCCAGCAGGTCCGAGATGTATTTATCCTGGTTTTCATCGATTGTCCTATAATCGGTCTCTTCGATTTTCTTTATGAAGTCATCGTGAATGACTTTGTGCCCCAAAAACCTCATGTATTTGACACTCTGCATGAACTCTTCTTCTGTCTTGAAATGGTAGATAGTGTACTCTTTGAGCTCGTCCAGAACCGTGGCAATTTGATCAAACTTGTCTGTGATAAGGTCATTCTTGAGTAGTTCGAAAGCTCGATTGGCAATTTCAAACAGCTTTTTGTGCTGTTCATCGATTTGCTCAACGCCAGTGCTATATTTATCATCCCACTTGATCATCAAGAAGCCCCCTCTCAAATATTTGAAGTGTACTTCGACAAAATACCAGCTATTCCTTCAACAAAAAGACTCGATTACGTGCGAAGTAAACGGGAATGGGGTATAGGTAGAATGTTCTAGAATTGGCTTCCTGGCCTTTGTTAGATATAATATCATTGTCTATGTGTATGGAATCAAGCAACAAGGAGAAGGCCAATGAATGCGAAAGATAACATGTCCTGGCAGGATGAAGTACAGCGCGTGGCAAAGGGCATCAGACGCCGGGTTTTGGAACATACCATCAACAGCAATGGCGGCTATCTTAGTCAGGCTTGTTCGGCTGCGGAAATCGTTGCAGCCATGTATCTGAAAATCATGAATCTGGGCCCTTCGGTGGCGCCACTGATTCCGCTGCGTTTTGGCGGTGTGCCAGGACCCAATAATAGTGAAAGCTTTACCGGAGCCGGATATAATGGACCACAGGCACCAGACCTGGACCGGTTTATTTTGTCTCCCTCACAATATGCTCTGGTCATCTACGCGGCACTAGTGGAGCTGGGGCGCATGGCCCTGGAGGGACTTGCTCAGTTTAATCAAGATGGCAGTACTGTTGAGATGATAGGTGCTGAACACTCGCCGGGTATGGAGGTAATGACAGGTTCGCTGGGGCAGGGCTTGAGTCAGGCCGCTGGTATGGCCATGGCCCGCAGACTCCGCGGTGATACTGGTCGTATATGGCTTTTCATGTCCGATGGAGAATTTCAGATCGGGCAGACCTGGGAGGCTATCCAATCCATGGTCTATCATAAGCTAGACAATATAGGCATTTATGTTGATGTTAACGGACAACAATGTGATGGCACGGTGACCAGTGTAATGAATATCGAGCCTCTGGACCAGCGGTTGGAGGCTTTCGGGGCCAGAGTATTCAAAGTTGACGGCCATGATATAGAAGCACTAGCTGCTCCGGCTGGGCTAGAACCCAATGGCCAGCCTCTGGTAGTGCTGGCTTACACCAACTCTTGTCAGGGTATAGAATTGCTTAGTTCGCGGGCACCTAAACTGCACTACTTGCGATTTGATAACGATGCTGAGCGGCAGAAATACTCGACATTCCTGGCCAACTTTGAATAGATAAGGAGAACACTTATGGAGATCAAGACCAAAGTCCACCATAAGAACTTGGTCGAATGGGCCAAAGATAAGCCAGAAGTCGTGGTGTTGTCAGCCGACCTGACCAGTTCCACGGAAATAGACCTGTTTCGAGATACATATCCAGACCGCTTCTTTTCTATGGGCATTGCTGAGCAGAATATGCTGAGTTTTGCGGGGGGGATAGCCCGCGAAGGCTATTTCCCATTCGTGCATACCTTTGCGGTATTTATCTATCGACGCGCTTATGATCAGATAGCAGTATCGGTGGCCTATCCGAATCTGCCAGTACGCATGTTTGGCTTTTTACCGGGAATTATGACCCCGGGCGGGGCTACCCACCAGGCAATTGAGGACATCAGTATCATGCGCTCCCTGCCTAATATGACAGTGCTGGAGTGCGGAGATGCTACCGATGTGGAGAGCGTGCTCGACGTGGCTCAGTCTGTGAATGGGCCAGTTTACATCCGTATGCTGCGGGGCGAGATCCCACGATTGTTCGATAAGTCGGAACCTATGATGTTAGGTAAGACCAGAACTCTCAGTGAAGGAACCGATATTGCAGTGTTTTCCAGTGGTATATGCACTGAAGAAGCCATGCGGGCGATTAAGGCTTTACAGGCTCACGGAGTATCTATTCAGCATTTACATGTTTCTACTTTGAAACCGTTCGATAATCCGGAAGTTCTCGATGCAATAGCTGGAGCTAAATACGGGGTTGTCACATTCGAAAATCATTCGGTAATTGGGGGCCTGGGAACCATTGTAGCTGAAAAAATAGCAGAGGCCGGTCTGGGCAAAAAACTGGTTCGTATCGGAATCAAAGACACATTCCTGCATGGAGCCAGCCGCAAGTATCTTGCTCGTGAATATGAGATCGATGCCCTAGCACTGATCGGAAGGATAGGGCAGATGGTGCGTAGCCAGTTCAACATTACCGAAAATGAATTGGCTGATATCCACATTACCGCAGTCCACAGCCAGGCCAAAGCGGAGGCGCTGTAGATGGAAAGATTTACGATCGTTTACCGGCTGGCAGGAACCGAAGCTGAAGCTTACAGCCGGGCTCATGATATATGCCTGGAGCAGACTGTGGAATTTCCGGGCGAGCTCATTCCGCCCGGTTTTATTCGCGATAATGTTTTAGGTCAAATCGAAGAATTCGTGCCCAATGGCACGGAGAGTTATCAGGCGACCATCAGCTTCGCCATTGATATAGACGCAGGTGAACTGACTCAACTATTGAATGTCATGTTTGGCAATATCAGCTTAAAACCCGGTTATCGGGTGGAAGAGATATGTCTTGCGGAATCAATGCTGAAAATGTTTAAAGGTCCGAGATTTGGGCGCGCCGGGTTGCGCAGTTTGTTAAATGTGCCCCAACGCCCCCTGCTGGCTACCGCACTTAAACCGATGGGACTAAGCAGCAGAGAGCTGGCTGATCTGGCCTACAAGTTCGCTCTGGGTGGCATCGATATCATCAAAGACGATCATGGCCTGACAGACCAAAACTATGCTCCTTTTAAGGAGCGGGTCCGTCTGTGCGCGGAAGCTGTATATAAGGCAAATCGCGAAACAGGACAAAAATGCATTTATGTCGCAAATATAACCGCTCCATATGGTGAAATCATGACTCGAGCTCAGTATGCCAGGGATCATGGAACTGGTGGACTTATGCTGGCTCCTGGTTTAGTTGGTTTTGATACTATGAGGACTCTAGCCGATGATGATGCCATCGCTCTGCCGGTGATATGCCACCCGGCACTCTTGGGCAGTTATGTGTTGAGCCCTGACTTTGGGATATCTCGTTATGCCTTGTTTGGACAGATAGTGCGTCTGGCCGGTGCTGATAGCACCATTTATCCTAATTTTGGCGGGCGCTTTTCGTTCAGTCGTGACGAGTGCAATCGCATCGTGGACGGGACAAAGGCGCCGATGAGCGAAGTTAAGCCGATTTTCCCGTGCCCCGGAGGCGGCATGAGTGTCAGTAGTGTACCGGAAATGCGAATGGTTTATGGTGAAGATGTAATCTTTCTGATCGGCGGTAACTTGTTCAAGCAGGGGCCGGACATCGTTGAGAACTGCCGCCATTTTCGCAGTTTGGTGGATAGATAACAGGCCAACATTTATTAGGTCGCACTAACTCTCCTACTCTATTTCAGCTCAACCACAAGAATCCGCTGAGACTTTGGCATTCTCGCCATATTGATAGCGGTCGGAGGGTAGGCTCCTGTTTTACCCCGAGTGCTCGAGAGTGCCTGCTCCTCTATAAGTCTTATCCCGGTCCCCCATCCCTCGATTTTCCGAGTATCATCCAGCCACCATCGGACAACAGCTCCTGTTTTGCGTATAGAATAATCAAGCTGACTGTCACGGGCGGTGATTGAGCCGAAGCAGTCGAATACTACTTGGCAGCCAGGGAAGGCTGTCTTTAGCCCCAATAATAGGGCTTTCACTTCATCTTCGCGCAAATACATAAACAGCCCTTCGGCTAGAACTAATACTGGTCCGGTGCGTTTCCGTATTTTGTTGATCCAAGTTAAATCGGTTACGGATGAAGGTATCATGTGATAGCGGGTAGTTTCTCTATAGAACTCTTTTCGTAGATGAATAACATCAGGGAAGTCAAGGTCATACCAAGTGACCTTGTTATTGTTGAGCCTGTAGTACCGGCTGTCCAGGCCGCAGCCCAAATAGATCACAGTGCTCCGTGGATTATCCTGTATGAATTTATGGGCATAATCGTCGAATAAGCAGGCTCTGCGGCATATGGAAGTACAGTTTTGCTGGGTGATGCCGAGCTGCATAAATTCATAGTCAAGCCTATCAAGGATCTCCAGAGCCTTCAAGTCCATGATCAAAGGATCCTTTTTGCGAGTCTCCAGGGCTCTGCAGTATAGGGGAACCAGGAGGGTTTCCTTTTCCTTGCGCAGCTGGATTTTAACTCTATTCATTAAACGGGGCCTCCTTTACTTGGCGTCTAACCACTTGCTGCCATTATATGGACCAATTGTGACGACGGTTAACAAACATAGTTGATTGAACGGTGTTATATTTTACATTCACTAAATTTGGAAGGATAAAAAGAACCAGTTGTCGAAAATCATCAGCAAATAAGCGTTTATGCAATACACTTCTTTATTTGTTTCAGTGATTCAAACAATTGTATTTAATAATGATTACCGGAAGGTGAGATTGATGGCTGATCGTGATAAACAACTGGCCAAGATGTTTCGGCCTTATTTAGCGTTTACACTCGTTTATCCTGCTATATGTGATGCTTTTGTTGGTGTGTTATTTTGTCTGTGGACGGGTGTAGATAAAGCAGCATATTGGATCGCGTGTATTGCTGTGACTGGTGCGGGCGGCTTCCTCATCTCTGCATTTATGGTTCAAACGACCATGAAAACATTTCTAAACCCCATAATGTCTATGATCAAGAGCATTGATAAGATGGCTCATGGCGACCTTAGAATGGAGCAGGGGGCGAAGCGGTTTGGCTTTCTTAATATGATGAAGAACGCCATTGATAACATGGGTTACTCGGTCCAGCGGCTGGTTTCAATGGTGGTAGGGATCGGAGGGACCCTGGATACACTGGCTATAAATATGGATTCCAGAGTCAGAACAACCCAGGGTGTTGTAACCGACGCGGCTTCAGCTATTTCTCAGGTTTCCCGGGTTTGTGATGAACAATCGACAGCGGTGGAAACCATCGCTGTAAAAAGTAAGGATATAAGTGATACAGCCCAGCGCATTGCAGGGAATACCCGTCAGCTGACAGCGATTCTGAAGGAAGCCAGTGATGCCATTTTTAAGAGTTCGGCAGATGTTGACGAACAGAAGGAGCGTATGAAGGCGACGAGGATCACAGTAGAACGGATCAATACAGTAATTACTGATTTAGCCTCCAAATCGCAGGAAATAGGCAGTATTACGGAGGTTATTTCCGACATTGCAACTCAGACTAATCTGCTGGCCCTCAATGCATCTATAGAAGCCGCCCGTACCGGAGAGCGCGGCAGGGGTTTCCAGGTGGTAGCCCAGCAAGTCAGGCGATTGGCGGAGGAATCCTCCAAAGCCGCAGTAGAGACCAGAAACATTATTGTTGGTATCCGTGACAGCGTGGGCCATGTGGAAAACCAAGCCCATGTGGCTGCGGAAGCCGTTAAGAGTCAGGAAAATGCCATTGAAGACAACCGTTCAGTGATAACAGAAGTTATGAATAACACAGAACATATTGTTGAAGAGATGAATGTTCTGAGCCAGGAGATCTTGGGGTTGGCCGATTCCATAAGCTATGTCAGTACTCTGGCCAATGGCATCAAAGAAATCACCCATGATACTGCGGATGAAGCCCATCAGATACTGGCAAAAGCCAACGAGCAGATCGAACTGATGATGAACTTGCAGCAGGTATCAGCCCGATTGCGGAAAATGGCTGCTGACTTAAAAGCCCAAAGTGCTCATTTTATTGTGCCGGATACCGTTAAGAAAGAAGAAAATCGCGAGATCGTACTGGTCAGTGATGAAAAATTGCAGCGGGTCAGCCGTAAATACATTCTTAACTCTATTAAAATGGCTACACTTATCGCATTGGTGGTTTTTACCCCGTTCATCGTCTGGTCAGGGGGGTCTATGACTGCTGATCGCTATATTGAGGGATTTATTAAAGCGGCGGTTTTGGTCCTTGTGTTTGGGCCACTCGTCACCTGGAGCACCACCTATATAAATAAGATCAAGTTTATCATGCCTACTGGTATGTTGATCAAGCAGGCAGCGGAAGTGGCCGCAGGAGACCTGGCCAATGGGATTCCGGCCAACCATCCCAGGGGTCATCTTAGCTTGATGCGCGATGTATTTGATGAGATGATATTTCAATTACGCCAAGCAACCAATAATGTTCGCGAGGTATGCAGCGAAATAAACATACAGGCCCAGCAAGCGGTATCTATGGCGCAGGATAATTCCCAATGTGCCGGCGAAGTGTCGGGTACTCTCGACAAGATGGCACACGGTGCATCACAGCTGGCAATAGAAGTGGTGGAGGCTGCCGACCATGTAAAGCAGGCATTTGCCGCACTTACTGATATTGTCGTCAGGGCTAATACACTAGCCGAGTTTTCGTCCGCCACAGAGACAGTTATTGTTAGAGGGGTCGAGAACGCGGAACAGCAGAGACAGCGAGTGTCGGAAAACTTAGGCCTAGCTAATAGGATCTATGAAGTGGTCAGTGATCTCGAACGGAGGTCGAGTTCGATAGGGCAGGTGGTCGACGTAATAACCACTATCGCCAGCGAAACCAACCTGCTGGCTTTGAACGCCGCTATTGAGGCGGCCCGGGCTGGTGAGGAAGGTCGCGGCTTTGCAGTTGTGGCTGGCGAAGTTAAGGAACTGGCGGAAGAGACCCTGCAAGCGGCGCAAAGGATATATGCTCTCATTGGAGATATTCAGGCCGGAACTGTCAAGGTCGTATCCGATATGGACGAAGCCCGGACGGCTCTCGATACCCAGGTTCAGGCGGTGTTCTTCAGTGAACAGGTTCTAAACCAGGTTAAAGACCAATTGCTGCCTATCAATAAGGAGACACGGGAAATACTTGACGAGTGTCGGGTAATACAAGGGGACACCCGCGAAATATCAATAGATATCGAGAATATAGCAGCCTCCAGTCAGAAGACGGTTGCTGCCGCTGAGGAAGTCTTAGCTTCTTGTGAAAGCCAGCAGCAGTCTATGGAGTCCCTGGCCGGACAGGTCTCTGAATTTGGGGCCTTTACGGCCAAGCTATATAAACGTTTAGCGACGATCAAGACTGCATAAGGATACAGTTGCATATTTGCCTTGATAAAATAAAAAAGGCAATGGCCCTCGGCATTTGAGAACCACTGCCCGTTTCGGGAATATTTATATAGTTGGAGTTGTAGTTGTTACGGTATTCGACTGTGCTTTGCCCAGGTCATTGATTGCCCATATTTCATATGTATAAGTTGTTCCAGGTGCTGCTGTGTCATCTGCAAAGGAAGTTGTGTCAGCTGCCAGATCCCAGGTGGTCTTATGTCCTTCTGAGTCGCCACGATACAATCTGAACTTCGTCTCATTAGTTGAATTGTCTACCCAGGATAAACAAATTTCGGTACTTGTGACTGATGTGGCGGTCAGATTACTAGGTGCCATTGGTGGGGTATCTGTAGATATGGTTACAGTAATTGGATCTGTCATTGGTGAATCACCCCAGCAGTTGCGAGCAAACATGCGATAGGTGTATGTATGGCCAGGTACTACATCAAAATCGCTGGCGTCCCAGTGCAATGCTGACACCGGATACATACACTCGTGCCAGGAATCATCAGGACCATCTTTTCTTAGAATATGAAACGATTCTGCATCCATTTTACCCTGCGCCCAACCAATACTTGTGTGCAGATAATCTCCACAGGCAACAAAGTCCATTGGCATGTCAGGCACTTTATCCTCATACATGGCCGGTTTTTCGCCAGAGTAATAAGTATAAACAGATGGTGTGACATCTTTGCGGACGCCCCTCACGCGGTAATAGTATGTAATATTAGGTACTGCATACGCATCAGTATAGCTCGTAGCTCCAACACCTGTGGTGCCGATCCTGGTATAATAGGTTTCGCCTTCTTTACGGCGTTCGATTTCGAAACATCTCTGAACATCGGAACTAATATACCAGTAGATAACAATTTTGCGGTTATACAATACTTGGATCTGGCTTAGGGTAGGACTCGGATCAAATCTGGTAAACTCTATGCTTGGGCCGGGCTTCATAGTGACTGTCTGAATAGGCTGCAGTGTTATTGCCGCTGGGGTTGGCTGTACCGCCATTGCCACCAGAAGCATGGTGGCGACCAATGTGTTGAAGATCTTCGCTGAGAGATTTTTCATTTTAGTTCTCCTTTCTAATCGGGCAACATCGCCCTCCCGTTATCCCATTGGTGTTAGTCTATCATTGGTTGAATTGGCATTTCTGTGACCGCGATCACAAAAACAGGAAATATTTATTGGCGTCTTCCAGCTCAAAAGCAAAACAACAGTTGAGACAGTTATTAGAAGGGTTTATAGTAATAGTAACTGAACCTTATTCGGTTGATCATTCTTTGCGGGTGCATGAGGGGCGGGTAATCTAGCTATGTATGCGGACAGTTCGAAAAAAAGCAGGCGTGAAAAGTGGCATGAGGACCCCCAGCCGGCCAACAAGATCAAGGCGATCATTGCTTTGAAAAATGCATTTCTGCCTACGCTGGATGATATTCTAGCTGATTACAGAAATCGCTTCGATTTGGATATCGACCCTCGCAATATTGAAATCCACACTGGAAGGTTCTCATTTGAAATAGGCATGGAAAGGTACACTATCTATCTAATGCCGGTTGCTATCCCTTGGTTGTCGTTAGAGGGGCCCTGCGCTCTGGCCTGGTATTGGCCTAAAGCCACCATTTCTATGCAGTCACACACCGCACATTTGTTGATAACTACTGAGACAACTGTTGATACATCCACCGATGCTCTGGCCCGGGTGATGACCCTGACCAGAATGAGCGCCGCCGCCGCTGCCAAAAGTGATTCGGTCGGCGTATACTGGGATGCGGGAGGGGTTATTCAGGAAGCCCAGGAATTCATATTCTCCGCTGAGGAAATGAGCAAAGATGAGCTTCCATTGAACCTCTGGATAGATTTTAGGATAGAGGATGCCCCTGGAGAAAGATTCAAGCTGTTCACGACTGGTATGAGAGTTTTCGGTCATCGCGAGATCGAGGTTAGACCTGCCCGGATCAATCCTGACGAGATATTGAGTACAGTGTTTAATGTGGCTTGCTATCTCCTGCTAAACGGACCGGTAATCAAGGACGGCAATACTATCGGTGCCACCGATGAGGATAGAATGCTGGTTCAGTATGGACCTTCCATGTTTGAACGGGAGCAGGTAATGATCCTCAGAATGTGATCATATGACGACCTATCTTATTTCATTTCATACATATCAGTTCCACAACAAATAGGCGATTCATTTTGTACAAGAAAGCAAAGAAGGGCTTTGCGCCCTCCTAAGCTTGGGTATTGTGTTGGGAAGTAGGGTAACAATTTTATGTTGAGGGTTATCTGTTGTACAATCCTCATTTATTGTAACTTACCGGATGTGACTGATTTTTTAGACAATATCCAAAAATGTCGACAACAAACGACCCGGGGGGACGTATGTGTCCCGGAATATCAAGTAATCAGATTTTATAGATGTGCACAAGCCAAATCTTCCCATAATATCGAGTGTTTGTGAAGGCAGCACAAAAACAAGCGGGCAGATCTTGTGATCTGCCCGCTGCCGCTCCTTGGGATAGTTGTTTTTTTAATTTATTGTTTCAACTGTTTAAATCATATAGTTTATGACACTTGATTTCTGTGAGCTTCATCACAAAATCAATGTGAGCTTGGATACATAGTATGCTCTTTTCAAAACCATACCTGTTTACTGCAGGACAATAACAGCCTGCTGACGAACATGGCATATAATTACAAATCGACATAGAGTTAGGGGGATCATTGTGCGGCGACTATGGGTGGTTCTCATTGCAGTATTATTGTTAAGCGGCTGCGCAGGTCCGGCAGCAAACCAGGGGGGCCAGCAAAACACAGGTGATTGGCAGAGATCTTATGCGGGGGCCAGTGGTTGGAGAATTGGCTATAGTGTAACTGAAACCAGCAGCAGTAATTTCGTTATTGCAGGAAAACAGATCAATGCCAGTAATGACAGTGCGACAAATAGCATCTTTATGACCAATGCCGATGCCAATGGCCGGGCACAATGGGCTATCAATTCTTTAAAAGATGATAAAGGTGTTTCTGAGTATGCTTTTTATGTTGCTGCCAGCAATGATGGAGGAATCAACTTTTTATCTAGAAAACAAGGTAATGGAACAACCACTGCAGAAACCACAGCCTGTTTCATGGATCAACAGCACAGTATGAAGTTTAATGAGGTCCTTGATGCCAAACGGGTGTTGAATGAATTCAGCCGCATACAGAGTTTGAACGATGGGGGATATCTGGCTGTTGCTTTTGATTCAGGCGGTATAATGAACAATGATGGTGGACAGCCCATACTTACCATGGATCAAGCATACCTGGTCAACTACGACAGCCGATGGAACAAGATATGGGAAGTGCCACTTGCCAAATCAGCTTCCAACTCGGCAAATTATCGAGTTTCTTCACTAGTCCAGACCCGAGATAAAGGATATCTGCTGCTGGCGTCAGCGGTTGAAGAAATGATCGATGTGCCAGCCAGCTTAGTGATGAAATACGATAATAAAGGAGCCTGTTTGTGGAGCCGGGCGGCTGAAAAGGCCAAGGATATTGTGCCAGCAACCGATAACAACGGTTTTGTTTTGTTAGGTTCGGGGATCAATGATACTACAGACGAGCAGGTGATGCAGGTGAGCAGCTTTGACAACATGGGCAAAAAACAGTGGTGCAGGACTTTTCCAGGCGTTACAAATGGATTTAGGATCATCGCCGGCAAAAGTGGAGGATACATCATCACGGGAACCACTGCAGTATCATCTGGAACAGATATATACGCGGTTATACTGGATTCATTGGGGAATAGATTGTGGGATAAAAAGAGTCAGGTCAGTAAGGTTGGATGTCCGTTTCAGATAATACAGACCCGGGCTGGTGCTATAGTGATAGCAGCCAATCAGGGGAAAGTGAGTACGGGCAGCAATCTATGGGACACAGAAACTGAAGGTGATGTAGTGTTGATCAAGTTTGAACTGCCCGGTTCACCTAAACCAGCGGATCTTATATAGATAATTATTGAATGGTTCTGTTTAACTATCGCTTTGAGTATAATTGGGTGATCGTTTAAGTGTAGCTAAGTGTCGTAATTTAACGGCAGGTTTTTCCTTTATATATGTCGAAACGGTCTCTTAGTGTTTGTTTAGGGAGGCATAAATAATGACCTTTAGAGCTGGATTTTATAAGAAAAACCTGAGGGATGGTCATAAGAAGGCCAGGATCGGATTAACAGTCGCTTTGTGTGTGATCCTAGTATTCGGCATCATCATTCCTGGAAATGCGGCTTCATTCAAAGATCTAAATGCGAATATATCGATATATCCATTTGCTGCATACCTATCGGCCAAGAACATTATGGGTGGTTATCCAGATGGCACTTTTCACGCGGAAAGAACATTCACCCGCGCACAAATGGTAGTTCTCCTATGTAAGGTGAAATGCTTGAACACTAACCAACCACAACCAATAAGTTTCAAAGACGTAAAAACATCTCACTGGGCTTATAAATACATCGGAGCTGCAGTAAAAGCAGGGTTGGTTACAGGTTATCCCGGTGGTTATTTCCGCCCTGATGCTCCGGTGACCAGGGCTGAAGTAGCGGCAATGTTGATAAGTCTGACCAGCGAAGAGACTCCCATCTTAAGTCTCCCAACTAACATCAGTGATGTATCGCAGTCTCACTGGGCCCGCAAGCAGATCGCAGCGGTCATTGATGCTGGTTTTGTTCCGCCGCTAAGTTATGCAGGATTTGCCCCGGACAGCCCGGCCAAACGTGGACAGGTAGCCCAAGGTTTGGCTATGCTTCTTACTACAGCATCTGAGTACATAACAGTGCCGTTATCCACGACATTGGTCAAACTAAACGGGGAAGTCAGCCTAACAGACAACCAAGGACAGGCGAAATCAATCACTGGATCTGCCGCATGTAAGGTAGGAGATACGATCAAAACGGGAGCCAGCGGAGAAGCTGAGATCCAGTTCCCGGATGGTTCTAGTATTTTAATGGAACCGTCTTCGGTGCTGAAAATAGTTAGTACTAGTGGGCAGGCTGTGATCAAGGCCAATGGCGACCCGGGAACGGCTGTGGATTTTGCTGAATTTGAGCTGCCGCAGGGCAGGATATTTGGGGTCTTGGCTTCAAATTCAGATCCTTCTGGGGATGCTGCTGAGTATGATGTCGGTGCCGGGCAACAGAATACAAACAGTAATCTATTTGCTGCCAGTTCCCAGTCGGAAAAGGCTAAAAAAGCATGGTGGAAGAAGGCGGCTAGTTCACGGGTGCGCATCAAGATAGATATGCCCTGGACAGTAGCGGGCATTCGCGGCACTGTGTGGATGAACGAGGTGTCCGCCAGCGCTCAGACAGTTTCGGTTGTTGAGGGTGCTGTAAATGTTTCCGCCGGTGCTGGAGCGGTCAATGTTGAGGAAGGGCAATATAGTGTGGTTGCAGGTTCTGGAAGACAACCGGATGCTCCCAAGCCACTCACGTTGGGCGAGCGTAAAAAGTGGAACGCGTCGAAAGACTGGCTGAGCCGCAGTCTAAACCGGATAAAGCTCAATGTTCCTTTGAATATGAAACGTCCTATTGTGTCTGAACAGGTATTGCGCATAGAAAGCCGCTTTGAAGATTTAATGGCTAATACAGACGGTCCGAATGAAATACAGAGTCCCCAGGACCAGACTTCTTCAGGCACAAAATATATTCAATCAGTTCAGATTACTGGGGTGCCTGCCGCAGGGGCTACATTGACGGGGAATGTAAATCTAGCTGCTATGACCGTAAAGCCCCAAGGCAAGTTTGTTTATAAGTGGTATATCGGGCTTAACCAGGATGGTTCCGATAAGACTCCTATTGCCAACGCAAACAGATTAGAATATGCAGTTAAATCCACCGATCTAGAACACTATATTTTCTTTGAAGCTTCATTCCAGAATTCTGAAGGTGATATAACTGAAACGGCTTTGAGCAGTCCCGTGGGATCTTCCAAAGAAGCTCAACCGGTTATCCAGTCGGTGCAGATAAGTGGTGAGCCTTACACGACTGCTGTACTGGCGGGCAGTGCCAGCTACGATAGGACTGCTTTGTCGAAGGGGGCTATTATATATAAGTGGTACAGCGATCTGAAGCCAGATGGTATAAATCGGGTTCCGATAGAGAATGCCACCGGGAGTCAGTATACTTTGTCTGCCAATGATGTTGGGCGGTATATGTTCCTTGAAGCGGCTTTCCAGACCAGTTCGGGTAAGGTCACTGAAAGAGTAATCAGCAACTCTATAGGACCGATAAGACAACTGCCCCAGGTAATTCAATCGGTGCAGATAAGCGGGGAACCCGTTACTGGAAGTATATTGAGTGGGAGTGTTACATACTCTACCAGGGCCACCCCGGATGGGACAATCACCTATAAGTGGTATAGAGGATCAACAACTGATGGCTCAGACAAGACTTTGATCCCCGATGCAACAGGGATCCAGTATACTTTAACATCGCTTGATGTTAATCAATATGTTTTCCTGGAAGTCACAGTCTCTAAGAGCGGAATAAGTCAGTCTATGCAGAGTTCGCCGAAAGGCCCAGTAAGGGTGCTGCTCAAGGTCCCTACGGGAACGGTGCCGCTGGCACCTATAATACGCAGATAATGATTAGGATTGAAATGATCACAAAATATGGAAAAGGCCGTGCTTCAGATAAGTACGGCCTTTTCCATATCGTTCGGTAAATAATCTATAATGGCAGTGTGAAAGAAAAGCTGCTGCCTTGGCCAGCGGTACTTTCTACCCAGATCCGCCCTCTGTGAGCTTCCACGATCTCCTTGCATATCGATAGGCCGAGGCCAGTCCCAACAGGCTTGTTTGTGAGGGTGTCGCCTACTTGTTTGAACTTCTCAAACACCTTATCAATATCTTCTGGGGCAATACCAATGCCGGTGTCTATAACTGAGATGACCACTGTGTTCCCAGTAAGTCGGGCACTGCATGTGATTTTGCCCGATGAAGTGAATTTGGCAGCATTTGAAATGAGATTGATGAGGACTTGAATCAACCGGTCACGATCACCCGTCACTGTTGGCAGGTCAAGTGGGACTTCCTTAACCATTTCTAAGCTGGATCGTATAAATAATGACGCAGTTGCGGATATAGCCTGATCTACTATCTCGTTGACCACGACCGGATCATGTTTCCAGTCGACCTGGTGGGCTTCCATTTTGGCAACATCCAAGAGGTCATTTATGAGGGTGGTCAAACGCACGCTCTCTGAAAGAATTATATCCAGATCTTGTTCAACTTGATTGATAGCTTTGACTACTTTTTTGTCAATGGCTTCAGTGTGGGGAAGTATCGAATCATTCAGGCGTTTTTTGGTCATGTTGGCAAAGCCTCGGATAGAAGTCAGTGGGGTCCGAAGTTCATGGGAAACCGTCGATAGGAAATTGGTTTTCATAGTATCCAATTCCTTGAGTTGTTCATTGGATCTGCGCAGAGCCTCTTCGACTTCCAAACGTTCAGCTATTTCCTGCTGAAGCTGTCTTGCCTGCCTGATATCCTGGGCTACGACCACCACGCCCATGACTTCTCCTCGTTTATTCTTGATCGAAGATCCAGACACATTTACCGGAACCGAGCCGCCATCCGCCGTCCGATAGTCCATTTCCAAAACCTTGCCGTGCGGGAAATCTCCCTTGATCATGTTTTCTACTTCATATCGCAGATCCTGTGGCCTGGTGGATATTTCTTCAACCAGGCTGCCTGCCAGTTCTGATTCGCTGAAACCCAACATTTCTGCGGTACGGCGATTAATGCTAAGTATCTTGCGTTTAGGGTTTACCAGGATCAACAGGTCCATAACTCGAGACACGATTTCATAGGCAGCGATCTCGGTCGTCAAAACCATTAGTTCATAATTCGATATCGCATACCAGATGCCGAAAACCCAAATCAGGATTATACTGGCGGCTAGTGCGGGGAAGGGGTGTTTAGCCATCGCTGGAATTATAATATTAGTTAGAGTGCCCAGAATCAGAGCTGCGACACCTAGACCAGTTACGATCCGAGCCTGTCGCTTTTCGCGAAAATCGTCCGAATGCCGTCCCCACCACCATGTAGAGAATAGTCCCAGTACAACGTATGAGGAATAGTAACACACGAAAGCAATCATCCAGGGTTGGCTTCCGGCAGAAATCTCTACCCAGCCCATGTTAGTGTGAAGCAGGTCACTGGTAGTGAGGATCCCTGTCCATGCTTTAATAATAAATATCGTAGCGGGGAGATAGAGTAGAGGAAATAGCCATTTCTTACGGAGAACTGATTTGCGTTGTGATAGAAGCAGCATAAAATGGAGGTTAATGGCGGGAAATGTACACCACCCTAAGGATGATATCTTAAGCCAGAACCAGGCCCAGCTTTTATCGGGCGCGGAGTATAAAAAAGAATAGAAGAAAGCCCATATAGCATAACTCATGCACAAAGCAAAAAAAGACCTATTGAGTGCAGCCCGGGTATTAAGACGATAAGCAAATACACCCAGGTACAAATAAATGATTGCGGATGAGAAAGACAATAGAGTGAAAAAAATCATTTTGAACTCCAAATCGGAAGGGATCAGATAAATTAATTATAATGGTTGGATGGTAGTTTGTCTTTTATTGGTCCGTGTTTTCGTCAGCAATATCATAGACGTGATACCGGTATTTGTCATAAAACCCTATCAGTTCGTGAACTCCAGATGACTGGTCATCTCGTGCTTTGGCCTTACCCCTGCGAGGGTCGACTTTGGTACCCATCCACATATCTGCAGTGCCGTCCGAATAAAAGGTGGCGCCGGCTGAAACCAGTTGTTTGCCGTTCATTCTTGCCCAGTTTTGAGCCATTTTAAAATCACCGCGACATGACGAAATATTCTTTTCCAGTTCTTTGCGTTGCTCGGCGTCCACTGTATCACTTATGAACATTTTAAATCGGCCGTTGTTAAAACTAGCGAAGGCAACAGGCAGTTTAGCTGCTTTAGCTCCCCGTTTGGTCGTCCTGGTCAGACTTTTTTTACCAGCAGCACTTTTCGGCACAGTCACCATCCTCCTCTAGTTCCTGATGTGAGTCTTATCGAGTAAGTTTTTGTAAAGCTTGAGTGCCGAATACAATTCTGATTAGCAGTTCCCTGCGATTGGAATAATGTAAAGTGATCAATTAACTGAGGAGTGATAATTTCTTGAATAAGGAATTTGCCGACACAGTAGGTTTAGAACGCATAAAAAGGGCCTTGGAGGCCCTTGGTGATGATCCCGAATGTTTAAACCCTTTGTTGATAACAGATGAGGCTTTCTCTGAAACACCCCGGCATGACGCCTAAAATCCTCTATAGAGTGCAGAGAAAAAGTCGGCAGCCTAATTGCCAACCAACACATCAATGTCGAGTGGTATGCCCTTTTCTGGTGCTAAAACCAAGGATATTGCTTCATTGGGGCAGTGTGAAACACATATTCCGCAGCCCATACAAAGCTCCATGTCTAACTCAGGGCTTTCTGTGACTTCCCCTATGGCTTTAAAGTAGCAGTAATCGGTACATGCTCCACACCCGGTACAGAGTTCGCTGTCGACTATTGGTTTGTACCCGGAATGAACGATTCTCGGAACCCCGCGAAGATACGATTTCATCCCCAGGCAGCAGCAGGAGCAGCAGTTACATATGGCATAGAAACGGTCGTGATTGCTTTCCTTGAACCAGGCGGTATGAATGTGGCCGCGCTCTTCTTCGGCATCAATAATGGCCAGAGCTTCCTCCACAGTCAGCTTGCGGGCAGTTTTCTGATGCTCCACCACAAAAGTAGCAAAGGGTTCTCCTACCACCAGGCAAACATCGCGAGGCAGGCAGGCATCCTCTTTCTGAGCCCTGCAAGGGCATTCTATTACAGAGATGCTGGGGAGCGGCTCGCGGAGAATGATGCTTTTGGCGACCCGATAGGGAACAACATGCTCCAAGTCAGGCAGATTAACAGGTTTGTCCAGTTTAATGATCTTTGCCGCATCAGTTTTGGTGATTACTTTACCATGATAGGTTTCGCCTGCATTTGATTTTTCGGTCCAGCGAGCCAGCCATAACCAGCTGGCAGGTTTTAGATAGAGATCAGGCCGAACTCCATAAAAATAGGCAACTGCCTTATTGAACAGCGAGATGTCGGATTCTTTGTATACATCCAAAGTGGATTTTTTGGGAAATAGTGATCTTTCCATCCAGAGCCAGCCAATCAATGAAATGACGGCCAGGATACCGATAACAATCACAAAGATCTTCATAGAGCACCTCCTTTATACAATCAGTTATACGCTTTTATACAAAAATTAACCAGGGATAACAATTGATAAAAGAAAGTTTTGTCTCAGTATTACCGATAACATATATATGTATTGTAGCTTAATGTGCTCATTAATTCTGTAGATTCTGTATTGGAATGCATCCAGATATTTAAGTGCCAAGCAAATGACAATTATTTTGGGGGGTTGGCTTGTGGTCCAAAAGAAGCATATCCTTAAAGTGGCTGATTTCGTCAATAAGATGGTCGATACCATTGTGGGAAGGGATACCCCGGTCAATATTAGTGGTGATGAACTGAATCCAGATGAAGTAGAGCGATTGAGGGAATATGTGCCGATTTTCAGGGTTCAGGTACTGCTTCTGATGATGGAAGCATCCTCCCAAACCGAAGCCCAGGTTCTAGCACGCAGCAGCCTGGTTCTGGAGGCAGTCAGCAGCAGTGTTAAGAAACATGGATTGACTCAGGAACAAGCAGTTGCTTATGGTGAGGAGATAATCGATATGCATATAGCTTATCAGACTCGAGTCATGCAGACCGAGCAGAATCCGCAGGACCAGTTGTTCTGCGCGTGTATGGTTTTTGCAGAAAAGGTGTTTCCAAGCTTCAAACCCACTTCCGAACATAGGATCACAGCTTTGTCTGTGGCCAAACAGATATACCGCAACATGGAGAACATTATGAACAGCGTGATTTTGACTTAGTAGTTTTCAAAAACACAAAGTGTAATATATAGGGATAACTGGAACCGTCCGTGCTGCTACGGGTGGTTTTTCACAGGTAGTAAGAAATGTGCTAATACGACGTAGTTGTTGAGAGAGCGATTGGGGGAGATGCCATGAGACTAGCGTGCTGTGGCAATGACTGCGAGATTTGCCCACGATATACAGCCACCCAGATTGAGGAAATTAGTGAGCTAGAAAGAGTTCTGGATATATGGAAGAGAGCAGGCTGGCGTGATGATTCGGCAAACGTGGAAGATATGAGATGCAGCGGCTGTTCCACCGCCAATCCATGCCGCTACGAAATCGCTGCATGTGCAGCAGAAAGAGCTGTAGCTAATTGCGGTCTGTGTGCCGAATACCCGTGCCAGCGAGTCAAAGAAACATTTCGTAGGACTCAGGAATATGCGGATGTGTGCCGCGCAATCTTCCCCGATGACATTTTTGAGCCCTTAGAACGCTCATTCTTCTTTAAGAAAGAGAATCTCGAACAGGTTAAAGCTGGTAAAAAATAGCCGGTTATTTTAGCCAAGTGGTGCTTCGGTTTGCAGTCCTGCATTTGCTGGTTCCGGTTGATTGATGCCAAAATACAAGGCTAGTAAACGAATGATAACAGTGGTGAAAAAGCAGATATATAGTGGAATCATCCCGCCTATGAAATGCCGGGAGACAACCAGGGATGCTGCACCGATAATTGAGGCAGTTGCGTAGATCTCGCGTTTAAAGATAAGTGGTATTTCTTGAGCGAAAATGTCCCTAATAACCCCCCCGCCGACTCCGGTGATGACCCCGATAGCTATGGCAATGAAGTTCGAAGTCACTGGCTGTTGAAAGGCAATATTGGCTCCAATAGCGGTGTACACGCCCAAGCCGATGGCATCGAAAAAGAGAATGAATTTAACCTTGCTGCCAGTAAACTTGCGTGGAAATATCATTACTAAAAACGCGACTGCCATGGCGACAATAGTAAACACTGGCCTCCTCAAAGCCGTAGGCGGTAAATAGCCAATAAGCATGTCGCGGATGATCCCGCCACCTAAGGCGGTGGAAATACCCAGAACTATGATCCCGAAGAAATCCAGACGCTTTTTGACCCCTAACAAAGCCCCGGAGACCGCCGAAGCAATTATTCCTATGTAGGTGAAAATATCAAACAAACCCATAAATCGTTTCCCCGCAGCCATGTGATTCACTTATGCAATAAACATAGCACAAGAATGATGTATTTTACATGTTAGAAATGCTGTTTTTTATTGGGGCTAAGTGAAACGAAAGATTCGAACTGCGCCTAATTCTTGCTTAAAAAATGGCTCTTGTCATGTCATGATATTTTCTCGACATTTTTAAACATTGGTCAATGAAAAGAAATAGGGTAGTATTACATAAGTGACCCGCGAGTCAATTTATTGTTGTTGGTTTTTCAAAGGTAATTTTAATAGTTTTATGGTATTAAAAATTATATGCATATGCGGTTCGGAGGAGGAATAGTTTTGCGCAAGTTGGGTGTAGTCCTATTAGCTGTATTATTGGTAATCTCTGCGATTGGAATAGGCGGCTGCGGTCAGAAGGCGGACACCCCGTCTACAGAAACAAGTGTGGAGAACGTGATCAATGCAAACACCACAGGAGTGTTTTTAGGTCCACTACAGGAAAGAATCACGCTTAGCGGTAAGCTGGATGCCCTTAACCTAGCTAACGTGGTGGCTAAAACTCCGGGCAAAGTAGCTAAGCTACTGGTGGATGTAGGCAGCCGGGTCTCCGCAGGACAGACCATGATCGTATTAGAGTCAGAGGATCTAGCGGCTTCTTTGGCTTCAGCTCAGGCTGGTGTGGATAATGCCCAGGTGTCACTTGACCTGGCCAGCAGCCAGTATGAAAGAGGGAAAGCCCTTCATGTTCAGGGGGCTATAACCCAGGCTGATTTCGAAAACAACTATGAGGGTCCTTGGAAGAAAGCCGAAGTTGCGTTAAAGACGGCGCAGGCTTCGCTAGCCCAAGCCCGTGCCAAATATAACGATGCCATGATCAAATCTCCGCTGGCCGGTGTTATAACGGCTAGAAACATCAATGTTGGAGAACTAGCCGGTTCTTCCAGCCCGCTTGTTACTGTAATGAGTCTGGATAAAGTGGTAGTCATGGTCAATGTGAATGAAGATCAGGTCAACAAGCTTAAAGTGGGACAGGATGTGAAAGTCAAAGTAAGTGCAGTATCTGACAGCCCCTTTACCGGGAAGATTTCAAATATTGCGCTGGCAGCCAACACTTCCAGTAAAGTCTTTCCAGTTAAGATCCAGATCGATAACCAGGACCATGTGTTAAAGCCTGGAATGTTTGCGGACGTGACCTTTACGTGGACTGATAAACCGGGGTTATTGGTGCCCCTCACTGCGGTTGTGCAGGATAATGGGAGCCACAAAGTGTTTGTTATAAAAGACGGTGCTGCCAAATCGGTAAGAATCAGTATTGGTAAATCCGATTCCAAGAATACACAGGTAATTTCAGGGTTAAATGAAGGCGACATGGTGGTAGTCAATGTCCCTGATGGTCTAAAGGACGGGAGCAAGGTCAATACTCAATAATCTGGAATAGACGATTAAACCTTGATTTGGGGTGAAATATTTGCGGATTACCGAAATGGCAATCAAACGTCCGGCCATGATGACCATGATTATTATGGTCTTTGTGATTCTGGGCATATATACTTACGGACGTATCGGGGTGGAACTATTTCCGGCCATCAATATTCCTTTTGTTTCGGTTTCGGTCAGCTATCCGGGCGCCGGGGCTGAAGAAATCGAAGGCCAGATCATAAAGCCCATCGAAGATTCACTGGCTTCCTTAAGTGGTATTAAGCATATCAATTCACAGGCTTCCGCAGGCAGTGGTACGGTGGGAGTGGAATTTGACATGTCGGCCGATGTAGATAAATCGGCTATGGATGTTCAGAAAAAGATCGATGCAATAAAAGGAAGAATGCCTGACGGTGCCGGAGACCCGGTAGTATTCAAAATGGACATGAACGACATGCCCATTCTAAGTCTAGCTTTAAACGGTAAACGGCCACCTTATGAGCTGTACAATATCGCCAATGATATCGTAAAAGAGAAATTACAGACAGTTGCTGGCGTGACCCAGGTGAATATTGTGGGTGGGCAGCAGCGCGAAGTTCAGATCCATATTGATAAAAGCAAAATGGAAGGCTTTGGCTTGTCCTTAAACCAGGTAACCAGCCGCTTAAAAACAGAAAATCTGAATGATCCCAGCGGTCGCTTAGATCGTCCGGAAGCTGAGTACAACGTACGGGTGTTGGGCGAATACCGCAGCGTTGAGGACATTAAAGAGATCCAGATACCTACATCTTCCGGTTATGCAGTGCCCTTGAAAGAGATCGCGACAGTCATCGATGGTTATACAGAAATGCGCCAGCGCAGCCGTCTCAACGGTATATCAGCGGTCGGGATCCAGGTAAGCAAACAGAGCGATGCCAGCGTGGTAGCAGTCGGAGATGCCGCTAAAAAAGAACTTGAGGCTATTCAGAAGGAGCTGCCGGCCGACTGCAAACTAGTCATTTCCAACGATCAGTCATTGTTTGTACGCCAATCATTGAGTGGTACTGTTGAGAGCATCATTGAAGGTATAATCGTTACCGGCCTGGTGTTGTTCCTCTTCCTGCGCAAATGGCGCTCGACGTTCATTGTAATGTTAGCCATTCCGACTTCTTTGCTGGCGACAATAATGATGATGTATTTTGCCGGGTTCACCTTTAACATGATGTCCATGATGGGCTTAGCCCTCTGTATAGGGATTCTAGTCGATGACTCGATCGTTGTGCTGGAAAACATCGATCGCCACCTGCATATGGGCAAGCTGCCCTGGCAGGCAGCCTTGGATGGCCGTAGTGAGATCGGTATGGCTGCCATCGCTATAACCGCTTCTGACGTGGTGGTTTTTGCTCCGATCGCCTTTATGACCGGGATGATCGGCCAGATGTTCAAGCAATTCGGTTTAACTATCGTATTTGCTACACTATTTTCGCTTTTCATTTCTTTCACCATGACTCCTATGCTGGCTTCTCTGCTATATAAACCGATTCGTAGCGGAGCCGGTGAGGTAAAAAGAGAATCTTCACTAGGCAGCAGAGTCAAGGATAAGTATGTGGAAATGCTGCACTGGTCGCTGAATCACCGGGCATTGGTAGTTATCATTTCAATAGCGGCTTTCGTGCTAAGCCTTGGGATACCGATTTTCGGTGTGGTGGGAACTGAATTCACACCTAAAACTGACCAGGGACAGCTCAATGTGTCGATGGAATTACCGGTAGGTACACCTATAGGCAAGACTGACATAGTTCTAAAACGCATGGAGAAGAAACTGAGTTCTATTCCTGAAATACAATATTATCAAAGTTCCCTGGGGTCCTCGGGCGGGCGCAGTTCTGCAGCCGGATCCAATATCGGCCGTATTGGTGTGCGGCTGACCCCGAAAGGCGAGAGAAAACGGACATTGTGGCAAATCGGTGATATTATTCGGAGCTGGAGTGGTGACTTCAAGGAAGCAAAGCTTACGGTTACTGAATCCGACCAAATGGCTGGCGGCGGCGGTTCGGCGGTACAGATAATAGTATCGGGAAAAGACCCTGTTAAACTGGTCAAAATCACCGAAGATATCAAGAAGGTTGTCGAGCAAACTCCGGGGTCGGCTGATATCAACACCAACTTCCGGCTCGGACAGCCCGAAGTGGAAGTTCTGCCTAACCGCTCACGCGTTGCATTTTACGGAATTTCTATCAATGATATTGCACGTACGGTGCGTACTGCTATTAATGGGGAAAGTGCCGGAGTCCTGCGCGAGGGCGATGATGAAACCGATATTACTGTCAATATGGCCGGTGCCAGCAAATCAGATATCGATAATATTAGAAATCTGCAAGTAACTGGTGCCAGCGGCTCGGCGCCACTGCAGCAGGTGGCCGATGTTGTTATAGGCAGTGGACCGACCGATGTGAGACGAATCGACCGGCAGAGAGCCATCACGATATCAGGAAATATCCGCAATCGCCCCCAGGGAGATTTCATGAAAGACGTGCAGGTACGAATAGCAAGCATGAATCTGCCGCACGGGTTTACGGTAAGTTATCAGGGACAGCAGCAGAGCATGCAGGAGAGTTTCTCCGATCTGCTCCAAGCCCTGGTTTTGTCGATCATACTGGTATATATGGTTCTGGTCATGCTCTACGAATCGTTTTCCACGCCTTTGATCAGGATGCTGTCTCTGCCGCTAGGTATTGTAGGAGCTTTCCTGGCTCTGGCGATAACGCGCAGTAATATCAACATTATGAGTCTGATCGGCATAATCATGTTGGATGGTCTAGTGGCTAAGAACGGTACTTTGCTGATTGATTATACTCATACTCTAGTTGAGCGCGGGCGTACCCTGCGCGAAGCGCTGATAGAAGCCGGTATAACCAGGCTCAGGCCCATTATTATGACCACCGCTACCATGGTAATGGGGATGCTGCCCACGGCGCTTGCTTTGTCGGAGGGTTCGGAATTCCGCAGCAGTATGGCCTGGGTGCTGATCGGCGGACTGCTGTCTTCCACATTGTTTACTTTGTTCGTGATTCCAGTCGTTTATACTTTGATCGATGATTGGAAAGTCAAGCGCGGCAAAGGGCGTGGACGCCTGGAGGCCAGGTTTGAGAATACAATGGAGATTTTAGAGGATGTTGGGATAATCGAATAGGCGAACCTACATCAACTGCCCATATTGAAAAGCAAAGCCGCGGGATTGATTCCTGCGGCTTTTAACCTTTACGGTTTTATTCTTTTGTCTAAGCTCGGAAATCTTCGCCTCTGGTTTTGGCCTTTTCCATGGCCCGCAGAGCCGTGCGCATGGGCTTGCCGACTGGTGTGCGGGGCAGTTCGTTTATGAACTCAACGTGAGACGGCACTTTATAGGGAGCGAGACTCTCGCGGCAATGTTTCTTTACCTCTTCTGTGGTCATTGATTCATTGGGCTTCAGGACTACATAGACCTTTACCGATTCGCCACGTCTATCATCGGGCACACCGATAGTACATGCATCCAGGACCTTGGGATGGGCATACATCACTTCATCGATATCCCGCGGATATACATTGAAACCGCTGCAGATTATCATGTCTTTCTTGCGGTCGATTATCTTGATATAACCCTCTTCATCCATAGTGGCAATATCTCCGGTATACAGCCAGCCATTGCGAATGGTGTTGGCTGTCTCTTCGGGATTGTTCCAGTAGCCCTGCATGATGGTGGGGCCGCAGGCGATCAGTTCGCCAGGTTCACCGGGTGGTAGATCTTGCTTGCCGGTCTCCAGATCCACGATGCGAATGTCCATGTCTGGCCAGGGCAAGCCGACACTGCCAGGGATCCGCATGGTGAACATAGGCGTACAGGTTAGAACATTTGAACTCTCCGACATGCCGTAGCCTTCAGTAATGGTCGCGCCGGAAAGTTCTTCGAACTGTTTCATGACTTCAACTGCCAGCGGGGCCGAACCGCAAATCATACCTTTGATAGATTTGATTTGCGAGGTAGAAATGTCAGGATGCTGGTTCAGTCCGTAGATCATTGCTGGCACAGCTGTAAAGAAGTTCGGGCGATGCTGGTTGATATTCTTCAGCAGGTTATCTGGTGTTGGTATGTCGACAATTATAATAGTTCCACCGGCTATACTATTCATGTTTATATTTGTATTGAATCCGTATATATGGTGGAACGGTATGGCTCCTAAATTTCTGAAATCCCAGTCGGGGAACAAATCGTTGAACCAATTGACCGTCTGTAGGCCAATCGCTTCTAAATTGCGATTTGACAACATGCATCCTTTCGATGGGCCGGTCGTCCCGCCGGTATATTGCAATAATGCAATATCGTCTGGGCTGACATAGAACTGGGGTTCTGTATCCTGTCCGGAGTCTATCAAGGCATCAAAATCATAAATATTTGGAGCACCAAGAATGTCGATCAAAGCAACTGGATTCTGTATGACAATAGTACGCTTTAGTTGGGTTTCGCCGCTGTCCATTATTTGATTTATCTTATCAGCAAAAAAACTCATTACAAATACAGTTTCAGCGCCACTGTTCAGAAATTGATGGGTCAGCTCTTTTGGTGTGTACAGAGGATTGGCTGGGACAACAATGGAGCCGGCTTTAAAGCAGGCCTGTAGGGCGATCACGTATTGTGGGATGTTGATGGTCATGATGGCGACCCGGTCACCTTTCTTTACACCGAGGTCAATGAGGGAATTGGCCAGTTTACGGGCCATAGAGTTGGCTTGCTGATATGTAATGACCAGATCATTGTAGATGAGATAAGGTTTGTCCGGTTGTTTTTCCGCCCAATCCAGGAAATAGTCCTTGATCGGCTTACCCGGGTAATCGATGGATCTGGGCACTTTGGAATCATACCACTTGTACCAAATTCTCTCCATCTATTTATCCTCCTTCATCTGCCTATCTTTATCTTGTACGACTTGATTTTTTAACTGGCAATACCTCCTTTGTATAACTTTAAATAGTTATGTGTCTTTTTTCTAAATTAGGCTATATATTTCCTGCTTGATATTTGCTTTTTGGAATAATTGTTATGGATAAGTTTGCCATTGGGAGGGAGACCGCGCTGGTATGAAGAATTGATAGTTTTAGGGGATATATAGTTCCCATGGAAAGGAGTTCATGTAAGTGCCTGCAATGAACAGATTGCATATAACCAATAAAAAGATTGTCTTATTTATATCGATCCTTATTCTAATTCTCTTAGCCGTGCAGCCGGTTCTGGCGGCAAAAAGTAAAACTAAAGTGAAGGCTAAGCCGGCACCAAAACCGAAAACACCGATAATGCTGACTTATGCTAACCCTAACTACAAAATCACATTGAATTATCCGTCAGCGTGGGAAAAAGTGCCCGGGTATAAACAAACCATTGTTACATTCGGATCGCCTCTGGAAAGTAAAAATGATTTGTTCCGTGAAAACGTGACTATAACGACCGATACTCTCATCGGGAAAACCACCTTAAAAGAGTACACCGACCAGTCTCTGGAGCGAACCCGAAACACCCAACCGGAGTATAAACTAGTCCAGTTGGCGCCGACAAAGGTGGCTGGCTACCCGGCACATCGTGCCATTTATGGTTCAAAGTATGGAATATATCAGGTCAAGATACTGCAGGTGTTCACAGTTGTAAAGGGCAGGGTATATACTTTTACTTTCACCGCTCAGCCCGATAAATACGATAAGTTCCTGGCCCAAGCGGCCCAGATCATTCAATCGGTAAAGATTAAGTAACATTTTTAGTGGGTGAACCATTTTGGGTTATTAGTTGATTCTGATCCACGATATGGTTTAGAATGTTATCAGTGATTTTACAACCATATATTTCTCCGAGCCTGCGTGCCTACAGCGATAGCCACGGTTCTCAGGCAGTTAGGGTCCATCGGGAAACGGATGGGCCTCCTATTGGAAAGGAGAAGCTGGATTCGGCCATATATTGGGACGGGTTGCTTTTCGCAACTCGTCCTTTTTAGGTTAATTGTGCCCGGCGTTCTTCGCCGGGCTTTTTTATTATAATGGGGCTAAGCTGTACTAGAAGGGGTGGATCAAAATGAAAAAGTATTACAGTCAACTCCTGCAAACCCTCAACAGTAGTATTACGGGCTTATCGGCCATGGTTATCAAAAGCGACGAAGAGAGCTATCTGGGCCACAAGGTCTGTACTGATGCTGTTGGGCGGCTGTTGTTTCACAGTGGACCGGCGGAACTGACTGATACTTTGCTTAATGTGCTCAATCAACACAATCACAATATGCACACGATTCTACAGGTGCCAGGTGCGGGGACGGTATTTATCGAACCACTGCAAGCGGCACCAAATGTCCTGATTTTAGGCGGTGGGCACGTGGCTCAGGCTTTATCCAAAATTCTAAGTGTTATAAGGTATCAGGTAACAGTTGTTGATGACAGGTCTAGTTTTGCCGATACGCTGCATTTTCCCGGTGCTGATCAGGTAGTTTGCGGTGCCTTTATAGAAGTGATAGAAAAACATAACTTTAATAAGAATGACTTTGCCGTTATCTGTACCCGCGGTCATAGTCATGATATGGAGTGTCTGCGAGCCTTGATCGGTAAACCTTTAGGCTACATAGGCATGATAGGGAGCGCTCAGAAGACCAGAACCATATTCGCGGCCTTAGAAAACGAGGGTATAACCTGGGAACGACTGGCTGATGTTCATTCACCTATAGGCCTTGATATTGGAGCGCGGACCCCCGAAGAAATAGCAGTCAGTATTGCTGCCGAGATAATTTCCGTAAACAATCAACTTCGTGGTGAACCACTCGATGTTAAGTGGTTGGAAAGGGTGGCTGCAGTGGAACAAGCGGCAGCTATCGTAACAGTGACGATGATCATGGGTTGTGCGCCGCGTAAGGCGGGGGCCAGAATGCTTGTAATGGCTGACGGCAGTACTTATGGTACTATAGGGGGCGGGACCGGCGAAGAGATGGCCAGGGTCAACGCTTTGGAGGTCATCGATACCGGAAAACCGCAATACTTCTGCATGGATATGAACAACGAGATAGCGGCCAATGATGGTATGATCTGTGGCGGACAGATGCAGATGTTTATCGAGCCTTTGTAGGAATAGATGCTGGTAATAAGTGAAATAATCGATTAAGTAAGCAGCTAAACACAGCTGCTTTTTCATTTGATGACAACGTTTGCCGAGTAACATCTTGCTTCCTGGAAAATACTCTATACGGAGGTGATTTGAATGCCTAAGAAAATGAAGAAGAACCCGGTACACTATGATGATAGGGAAATGGATATGATCCCCTGGAAATTTGCCCATCTAGATTTCCTTTGGCCATTTTGTAGGCTCCTGGCCGGAAGAAAGCCGCGTAATTAGCTAAATGACCGCCTGCCATTTTTAGTGAACATAACGTCCCGCCTCGGGCATCGCCACCCGGTCAAAATCCCGCACCAGTATTTCCAACTCGTTTTGCAGCTGTTTACCCTTCATTGGAACGCCGTGCCCGGTTGCAACTACTGATGGATGCAAAGCTTCTAACCGTTTGACCGATTGCCAGGCCAAATCCCAATCAGTGGTGAAGTAAGCCGGCGGACCATGCACTTCCTGGCGCTGGGTCAATACAGCAGTGGCCGATTCCTGTTTTACTGTAGTGAAGGCATCCCCGGCTAGTAGAACACCATCTTCATCACGGAATAACGAAATATGTCCGGGGGTGTGCCCTGGGGTGTGGATCCAGGACCAATCAGGCAGGCACGGGACACTGCCGTCTAGCGGTAGGGAACGGATCCGTTTATGGAGGTCTATGCTGTTATGAGGGAAGAAAGGAGATAGCAAAGATACCAAGCCCTCGTCCACTGTGGGGTCAGCCGGAGGATAATTGCGCTGGCCTGTCAAATACCGAATTTCCAGGGGGTGTGCGTAGACCAGAACATCCCACTCATGAGCGAGTTCTATCACTGCCCCGACGTGGTCAAAATGTCCATGAGTCAGGATAATCGCACCAGGAATGCTGTGGCGGCCAAATCTGGCCTGCGATGCCTCGAGAATAGGGCCAGTCGAGTTTTCGGTCCCGGAATCGATCAGCACCCATCCCCCGCTTCCGGCACCCGGCTCCCCAATTAAATAAATATTTACAATAAGCATGGGAACGCGCTGGATATCGGGAGCAATCTCTATGAAGACAGGATCATCCGTGTGCCCGCTTTTTGCTCTATCAGTACCTATGGTATAAACCTCCTTGTACAAATCGTCGATAATAATAGTGTTGTGTATTTTACCTGGGAGAATACAGGAAGCCGTCGTATTGGATTGGGCTCGAAATCCCATCGCGAATATAGTATCGGCAAGTAGCAATATAATCCAATGGTCAACATAATGTATTGCATGGTAAAATATGTGATAGGAACAACGAAAAGGAGATGAACACTTGGTTGGGGTAGATGTAATCCAACAAACCGGTAACGAAATATGGAACAAGCGTTATTGCGGGGTTGTAACTGATTTAACAGAATTACCCTGGCCTGCAGTTATATATTGTGCTGTGGATGTAGATGAGAAAGATGAGTGCGACGACAAAACCGAAGAACGGCCAGTGAAGATCCAGATCGAAGGAGATCCTCACCGCAAACTTAGCCAATCGGAAATAGATGAGTTGATACGTCGTTTATTAGAACTAGGATGTGAAACCCAGTCTAATTAAGAGCCCCAAATGAAAACACACCCTATTCAGGGTGTTCTTTATTTATATTGTATATAGAATCATCCGCTGTGCAGTCCCCAATGTGCCTACAGCTATGCCTT
The DNA here is from genome assembly GCA_050259595.1 of Acidobacteriota bacterium. Classification (GTDB taxonomy): domain Bacteria; phylum Bacillota; class Syntrophomonadia; order Syntrophomonadales; family DTU052; genus JBLNAX01. Next base: position 59,281 of record JBLNAX010000096.1, read on the forward strand.
GTATTATTATTGCGGGGACATGGGCCATCTATCCCCCTTGCAATTTAACTGCAAGTGTAAAATAATGTTATAGGACTTTGCTTTATTCATGATGTATCTTTTAACTTCATAATTTGGCAAACTTATAGATACTTACAGCAGAAGGAGGACCAATAATGGCTAATGAAACGATAATTCTCAATGTTGAAGGGATGAGCTGCAGTCACTGTGAGAACTCTGTCAAAAAGGCGGTTGGTGCACTTAACGGCGTTAATGCTGTAAATGTAGATCTTAAAGGCAAAAGGGTCACAGTAGATATGGACACCGAGAAGGTTTCGCCAGAGACGATCAAGGACGTTATAGAAGATCAGGGCTATGAGGTCAAGCAGTAGTTGAGCCGCCATTTCAAAGTCATGGAAGCTACTCGATGGGAGTCGGGTAGCTTTTGTTTTTCGTAATACCATATTTCACTCCACGCCCCAAGCCTGCTTAAGTTAATTTGTGGGCTATACATATATTGACAATTGTTTGAGAGAGTGAGACATTTTTGATGAGAGATCTCTTTTAAGAAAGGGTCAAATAATGAGTTCATCTAAGAATGCTTTAGTGGTGGAAGGTGGAGGCTCGCGAGGCATTTTCAACGCTGGGGTGCTTGATGCATTTTTAACTGAAGGTTTTGATCCATTTAACATATACATTGGTGTCTCGGCCGGAGCATATTGCCTGGCTTCGTTTTTAGCGAGAATGTACCAAGGTACTTACCGGTTATATACTGACTATTGTCGACGCCCCGAATACATCAATTGGTGGCGATTTATTCGCGGTGGTCATCTTTTGGATCTTGATTGGCTTCTTAAAATTTCGAATCGTGAAATGCCATTGGATCTGGATCGTTTATTGGATCCAAGAAATGAATACTATATAGGCGTCACCGATGCTCGTCATGGCCAGGTTAATCATATTATGCCCAACCAAAACAACCTGATGGATTTACTGAAAGCATCTATGGCGATTCCATTGCTGTATCGCAAATTCGTAGACATAAACGGTATGGAATGTGTGGATGGTGGCTTGGCTGACCCCATTCCGGTACGGAAGGCTCATGAATTGGGTGCATCAAATATCATGGTCTTACGTACCCGGCTACATTCCTATTCCATGAAGCCAACTGTGGGTGACACATTTGGCAGTTTACTGCTATTTAAACACCCTGCATTAGTGAGGGCTTCCCATAATCGGCCGAACGTTTATCAAGAATCAATCGCATTCATTCGCAATCCCCCGGACGGGGTTAGGATCATTGAGATAAATCCCCCCGAATGCTTTCGAACCAAAAGGCTAACCATGGACCTGGAGATCTTCAAAAGCGACTACCAACTGGGTTATACTGCAGGTCTTGCAGCCATTAGCCGGTGGTCCGCTAATTAGCCTGATCTTCTCTATACAATCAGCTTTATGGAATAGCCAAAGGGCTGAGCCTCCAAATGCCATTTACTAATGCTGCTTCATACCGACAACTGTGTATCTTCCATGTCGTACCCTGAAAATAACTGTAAGAAACCCAAACAACCGCACTTGTTCCATTGTAACTATCGAAACTGCACCCTATCACAGTCCCTCTATTATTTGGATTATTTATATAGTTTATTTGATTGCCATCATTTTCAAAGACATTTGAAGATTGTTGGCGAAGTTCTTTAATTATTGCTTCTGTTTCCTTGGTGCTTACTACGGCTATTTGATCAAAACTGATGGCAATGTATTCATTTCCGCCATTGTTGGTTTTATAACCAGTCTTTATGGCGGTAAGTAATAGGTTTACCATCCTCTGATCGGTGCTGTTCAGTGCTAGTATTTTTCCCTTCTTGACGACCTTATCCGTGATAAAACGGCCCTTGTGATCAATAGTACCCTGACGCCCGTTCAGCCACACCGCCGCTCGACTATTCTTAAATGCCGCAGCATCATCGAATTGTGGACTGATGATTACATTGCCTTTCAGATCTATGTATCCCCATTTCCACGGGGAAATATATGACCGGACAGGGGCCACCCCTTCAGAATACACCCCGGCTTCCATGAATCTTGGTAGTATGGCCCAATTCCCGTTCTGATCCAGATACCCGACCTTGCGTGAAGTAAAGGAATAATATCCTACCCAGCCGGCTTTCGGCGGATAAGGCGTAAATTGGCCGTGAATGTTAACCAGACCGTTTACTCTCTTTATCGTCTGTACATCAGCGTAGCCGTTGTGAAATGACGAATTGACATAACCAAAGCGCGGATTAATAATCATATTTCCAGCTTTGTCGATGAACCCCCATCGAGGATATGTTTCGGTACCTGCATCTACTGCAGCCAAGTTTTCTGAGAATGGAAATACCCAATTATACTGAGGCTTGATGACTATTTGTCCGCTGGTATTAATAAAGCCCCACTTTTCACCGAACAAGTCGACAATGCGAACGGCTGCCATTCCCTCCGAGAAATTAGCGGCACCATCAAAGCGCGGCTGTATTTCGATTGTGCCCTCTTTGTTTATGTAGCCGATGTGCTCATCGGGAGAGTTTGTCCATCTAAAGGCGGCTAACCCATCATAGAATTCTCTGAGATCGCCATATTTGCATTTGATCACTGTTTGGCCTTGAGCATCAATAAATCCCCATTTGTCGAACATTCTAACTGCGGCCAACCCATCAGAAAAGCTGCGGGCCTCGTCATATAAAGGTTCAATGATCCAGTTTCCCGTTCGATCTATATATCCCCATAAACCGTCCTGCTCACTGCGGCCAAGCCTTCGGAAAATTCCAGGGCGGCATCATATTGCGGGGGAATGGCATAAGAACCGGTGGTATCGATGAAACCAAAGATCTTATTGCCGGCTGGGGCTAACCCCTCGGAAAATTTGCCAAACCGTTCACCGTTTCTTGCTTTAAAAATTTTTTCATATCCCTGGGCATTGAAAAAGCTGTCAAAATATTTATTGCCCAATGTAACAACTGTGCCATTATCAAGAACACACCATACATCATGGGTCTTTGGTGAAAGATAAACGGTTTGTCCGTCCTCGGGTATGACGATAGCTGTGGCGGGAGTCAGAATACTCACAGGCTTGGGGGCGGCTGTAACAGCTGGTGCCAATAATATGGCAGTAATTATTGAAAAGATCAGCAGAATCCTTGAAATCCTTCGGGTCCGTTTTGGGGGCATAAATTTCACTTCCTGTTCTAAGAAATTATTAAACACTATAGATAAATATTCCATTCTAGTTAGACGTTATCCATATCCAAAAAGATCCACAAACTAGAATGAAAAGAGAGGGAATTAGAATAAAACCGGCTTGCTGCTCTAATGAGCAGCAAGCCGGTTTTTGGGTGATTGTTATGATCGCCTAATGCATAATATACTTAATGGTCTGTCCCCAACCTTGTATTTACTCATTTCACTCTTTTAGGAAGTGTTATGCTTAGTGTAATTAAGTGCTATGTATTGGCGTATGTTTTTTGATTGGAAGTGGTTAGTGTGAAGTATATTATTCTGGGATTGATTCTATTAGCCATCGGTTACGTATTTGTAAGGTTCCGGTCACAGAATCGATTCCTATGTGACAACTGTGCATATGACTATGACAGGGCCTGCACCAATCGTGAAAGACCAAATGCCAAGAATTGTTCCGAATATCGCAAGAGAGGGTAAGCATACATGCTTTATTTTGGGGATTTGAGGATGGTTGCATTGATTCGGTTATAATATATACCGAATTGCTTATGCATGGCTTAAGGAGATAATATGTCAACTGCCGGCAAGAACATAGCCAAAGCCGCCGGATTTATGATGGTTACGACGATAATCGCCCGTCTTCTAGGGCTGGTTCGCGACCAGATATTCACCGCCTGGTTTGGCCGCAATCATCTGACTGATGCTTACAGTGCGGCCTTTTCTATACCTGACCTGGTTTACATGCTGCTGGTTGGGGGAGCCTTAAGCTCGGCCTTTATACCGGTATTCAGTAAATACCTGGCTTTGGATCAGGAAGAAGAAGCCTGGAAAGTAGCCAGTATCATGCTGAATGTCACGGTGGTTTTCCTGCTGGTTATCATAATTGTGGCGGAAATATATACAAGGCCTTTAGTTAAGGCCCTAGTTCCTGGCCTGCCCCCGGATATGATCAACGTGGGGGTGACCTTGACCCGGATCATGTTCATTCAGACCTTCATCATGGCCTTAAATGGATTAGCTCTGGGTATTCTTAATTCCAAACAACATTTTACTTCACCGGCTATTGGCTCTATCGTTTATAACGTAGGGATCATTGGGATGGGTCTAGCGCTTTCACACAAAATAGGCATCATGGGCTTTGCCATTGGCGTCGTCACCGGCGCACTGCTGAACCTAGCAGTGCAGATACCGGCATTGCTGAGAACCCGGCCTAAATATCATTTTTCATTTGATGTACGCCATCCCGGATTTAAGCAGATGATGATCCTGATGCTCCCGGTATTAGTCGGCCTGTCGGTGACCCAGCTCAACCTCTTCGTGACCCAGAACAAGGCCTCGGACCTGGCCGCTGGTTCTATTTCCGCACTGCGTTTAGCTCAGCGGATAATGCAGATGCCTATCGGGGTGTTTGGTATATCCATCGCTATGGCCATCTTCCCCTCTATGAACGCGCAGGTGGCGCGCATGGACCTGGCCGAGTTTAAGCGCACAGTATCACTGGGATTGCGGGCTATGTTTCTCATTACAATTCCCTCGGCTGCAGGCTTGATAGCCTTGAAAGGACCGATCATCCAGCTCTTGTTTCAGTTCGGAAAATTCCATGCTACCGATGCTGCGGCTACGGCGGTGGCTTTGATGTTTTACTCGTTTGGCTTGTTTGCCTACAGTGCCCTGCAGCTTCTAAATCGCGTGTTTTACTCGCTCAAAGATACTGTTACACCGGTCGTCACCGGGGTAATTTCCATAGCTTTGAATATTGGTCTCTCGATAGTGCTAGTCCAATATCTCCAACACCGGGGCTTAGCCCTGGCCTACTCGCTGGCAGGGATCATAAACATGTTGATGCTGTTGGTGATCTTTAAATGGCGTATGAAGACGATCGATGGGGCAAGGATAGCTCGTGGTTTCATTATCTCACTACTGGCAGCGGGCATAATGTTTGTACCCACATACCTTATTGGCGAGTTCCTACTGGCCAACCTGCATCTGACTCCGAAACTGGACCAGTTGATCACCGTGCTGGTGGGTATTGCCGTGGGAACCATGATCTACGGATTCGTGATACTTAAGTTTAAACTTGAGGAAGCACAAATGATCCTGGATATGATGAAGAAGCGTTTTCCCCGGTTGAGTTTTCTAGGCTAACCTGGTATCAGCAGAGGCATTCTACATCATCTTTTGTTGTTCATGCTTTTACTATTAGATCAAGATGGATGAGGTTATGAAGTCTTTTGAGACACTTGGTATTTTTTTGTTCGTGTTTATTGAAAATCTAGGGATTCCTTTTCCTACTGAAGGTGGATATGTTTTAGCGACATTGATGATAAAGGCTGGTTATCCGTATTGGATGATGCAGGTCATTTTACTTGCAGGACATATGGCGGGGAGTATATTGGCTTATTTTCTTGGCTTATCGAGCCATGATTTTGTGATGAGGCGGTTTAGTCAAAACCAAAGTTTTACTAGAGCCAGTGAGTGGTTGACCGGGTGGTACGACAAACACGGCTCAGTGACCGTGTTTGTAGCCCGGTTTGTTGGATATATACGCCCCTGGTCTTCGCTGGTTGCCGGTTTTGCTGAGGTTAACGTTAATTCCTTTGTTTTTTGGACTTTTAGCGGCTCACTGATATTCAATCTGGCTTTTATTGAATTGAATCTTAGGTTTCTCAAATTGTATCAATCTCACGGCATATATTTCAAAATTCTCATGATTGCTTTGATCGTATTATCCTTTAGTGCCGTTTTCCTGGCTAAATACCTGCTGCCGAGAAAATCAAAGCTGTGATGCTAGATAATGTGCAGATCTCCATCATAGGTCACCACCAGTGAATCTACAGAATAAGCTTTAGGCATTTCCTTGAACACCGTAAAATCCTCATTCATACCGCCTTCTAAAACAGAAGTGACCTTGCCATCAGGGTCAAGCTGGCCAATATATATGGTGTCAGATTTATCTACGCCCAATAGTGCATACTGGCCATCAGTCGGTGAGACCTGCTTAACAGCGCCTTTGTACCTGACATAAACCTTGTTTTTGGTGGTGCTATCATAAACCAGAGCATCTTTGCTCTTTAAACTGCCGATTTTGCCAATCCACTGGGTCGTTTTCACTTTGCTGATATTGTTGTTGGCGTCCACCCTGTAGACCATGGCTTTTTCATGACTTTTGATGCAAAGATATATGACATTGGTGGCGGTTGAGAACGTAACATCGGCTATCCGAGATTGTTTCGGCAATCCTTTGATACTGGGTTCTTCAGGCTGGCTGCCGGTTTCCAGGTTGATTGGTTTGAGTATTACGGTTGTTGTGTTCTTGCCCTCTTTATTAATGCCCACCAGCGCCACATATCGGTCAGGCAGCCAGGAGAAGTAGGTGATACTCTCTTTTTCATTCAGGTCCAGGTGGTATTTTGATTCATTGCTTTGAGATTTGAGTATATCCAATCCATTTGCCGATGTTCTGGCTACATAGGCTCCATCGTACGATATGAGGTTGGTAGCACCGGTTTTTTGATACGTTTCAACCAGGTTCTGCGAAAAACTTACCGATGGAACTAGTAGTACGCGGTCCGCGTATGTGTATATCGAAAGTTGAAATATAATTATTACAATAAGCCATTGGGCCAGCTTTTTCATGTCACCACTCCATCTATTTTACGATAAAAGCCGTAGGTATCTGGCGTTCACCCAGGATGTCACATGGACGATTGATAACTTTGCCGCTGTAATACATGGTTGTGCTGGAGCCGCCGTCGAGATTGACTGCCGTGACTGCACCGTTTTCATATAAAATGTCCTGAACATCTACTATAGTTGCTCCTAATGAATGCTGAAGCTGACGTCCATCGATTACCAGCAGTAGGATAGTGCCATCTTCTGTCTGACCTAGCGCAGTCCGTGGAGCTATTCCCCAGCCTCCGTCACCCTCGCTTATCTGCTTGTCCCCGTTTAGGATCAGCGGAGGCCCGAAGGATATGCCTTCCTTAATGTGCATTTCTTTGATTTCCTCAACTGTATACTTGCCTGCCACCAGAAGTCCGTCGTCGGTGAGCCCGGCTAGCTGCACTTTGCCCTGGCAGTCTTCGCCGGCCAAGAATTCTCCGTCGTGAATAACCACGCCATAAGGTAAACGGCCGGTTCCGGTACCATGCGGATCAATAAAACCACCGGCGTTGACCGAGGCAATAGCGTTGTTTTCCCGAGCGATCTGGCTGGTGGTCTGGCCTTTTATACCCATGCTGGACGCAGGCGCCAACTGCACACGGCTGGGGTCGCTTATTTTTAAAAGATACCCTTTGTAGCGGGAACCGTTGATCTCAGACAGGGTAATATCGTTGCTATGACGCTTGTCAAAAGTAAATAGTTTTTCATCCACACTGCCTGATGCCTGACTTTGGGCCATGATCCGATCCAGCTCGTCCTGCCCCAGCACATAGCCAAGCAGATAGGCATGCATCGATGTGCCTACCGAGCCGATCACGGTATTGCGAATGTTCTTAAACGGGCCGTACAATGTAATCGGCAGAAAGGTTAGAACAAACAGTATTATGTTGAAAACCATGAATTGGGCCAGTATTTTTAGCGGCCTTTTAAGCTGCATCGAATCGACCTCGACATTTTCTTTTATTTGCTGCTAATAAATACGCAAAAAAATATAGAATCTAACACAGCATGAGATCAACCATGCAATAATTGGATAAGAAAATTGCCTCGCTATGCGGAAATAGTGCGTAAAATCCGCTTCAAATTATACAGTGTTTGGCGGCTTTTTTTAAGTGAATACGATTTCCAGTTGACTAGGGAATTGAGCGCAACTGCCAAAAACAAAAACCCGGAGTGGATACCCCCTCCGGGTTTATTGATGCTATTTAGTTGGAGCTGGCGAAGGGACATGCTCCGCAGCCGCCCTGGCCGCCCATGCCTCTGCCGGAGCCACCCCGGCCGCCGCCAAATCCTCCGCCACAGGGAGTGCCGCTCTTAAGCCGGTCGTCGATTCTTTTGATTGCTGAATCACCCTGTTCTTTGGTCAGGGTGCCGTTAGCTACCATCTTCTGAATCTGTTCCTTTTTAAGGTCCATCATTTGCTGGCGATTATCCTGCAAATCGGCTTTCTGCTTATCTGTCAGTGTGGAGAAGTTGATCCCGCAGAATCCTTTTCCTAGCGGTGCATTGGTGCCAGCGGCATAAGCTGTAAGCGGTATAGCCACCAGAGCTATAGCGATGATCGCTATGATCCATTTTTTCATGATTTTCACCTCCTTTGCGTTTGCGATTGACTTAATTCTAACTAGCAGTTTTGTCAAAAGTGTGGCGCCAAACAAATATTTTTGACATACATTTGCCACATTTTGATGACACTTGAATGTTATAGTAATTGTAATACCATAGGTGAGGTGAGGACTTTTGGAAAAGAGTGTTCTGATTTCAGATGACAGTGAAGGTATCGTAGATATCCTTTCTACTTATTTGATTAAAGAAGGCTTTGCCGTTATTCCGGCTTTTGACGGGGAAGAAGCTCTGGAGAAATTCCATTCATACAATCCAGTGATAATCCTTCTCGACATAATGATGCCGAAAAAGGACGGGCTCGGAGTCCTCCAGGAAATAAGAAAGACATCCAACACACCGGTGCTGATGATCACTGCCCGGGGTGAGGATGGCGACAAAATAATGGGGCTGGATTATGGGGCTGATGATTATATCGTAAAGCCTTTCAGTCCCGGCGAGGTCATGGCCAGAATAAGGGCCATTTTGCGCAGGATCGATGTGACAGAAGAGCAGAAGCGGAATATACTGAGGTTCCCTGGTCTTGAGGTAAACATTGACCAGTATCAGGTGAAGGTCAATGGATCTGAAGCTAACCTGACCAAGAAAGAAATCGAGATATTATGGCTTTTAGGCAGCAATCCGAACAAAGTGTTTTCCCGGGACAACCTTTTGAACAGTATATGGGGATTCGATTATTACGGTGATCCGCGTGCAGTTGACACACATATCAAGCGTATTCGGGCTAAGCTGGATATTACCGATCAGTATACCTGGGATATTAAGACCATTTGGGGTGTAGGGTATAAGTTTGAGGTGAAACATGCTAAGGAATAAGGTGGCTTTCAAGCTCACAACCGGATATGTGGCAATCGTCCTGATCTCCTTACTGATAGTGGGCATGATATTTGTCAACTTCTTCCGCAACTATGCCTTCACTAACAAGCAGAACAACATGTTGGAGCGTGCCAATGAAGTAGCGGCTATTACCCAGAACTATATGCTAAAAGAGATCGACCGGGCTCAGTATGATAGTTTCATGAATAATATCGAGTCATTTGTGGGGGCTCGTGTCGTAGTGGCTGACACAAAAGGCCATATACTGGCCCAATCGGGCGGCCGGAAATGCGGGTTAAATGGAATGGGAGCCGGTCAATGTCCGATGCTGGATACCGATATGATCAGTGATATTTTGAAGGGCAAAAATGCAGTAAAAGAAGGGCCGAGCAATTATTACGGGCAGCCGGTTCTGGCGGTAGGGGTCCCGTTATATGATAAAACCCACAAAATAGGCGGAACGGTAATGCTTTATACCCCGGTCACCGGCATAACGGAGGTTATCGATAAAGCGTTCAATCTACTGATGCTGGCTATTTTGGTGGCGCTGGTTCTAACCAGCCTTCTTAGTTTTTATTATTCGCGATTCTTTACTCGACCTTTGCAGGCCATGAATCAAGCCGCACTTGAGATGACTAAAGGCAATTATTCAGTGCGGGTCGATCTTGGCCAGGACGACGAGATAGGTCAGCTCGGCGATTCCATAGATTTGTTGGCATCTAAATTGGGCTACACCATTGACCAATTGTTTCAGGAGCAAAACAAGCTCAAGGACTTGATCGCTAGTATGACAGAAGGGATACTGGCATTTGACCGTGATTTCCAACTGATAAATTACAACGAAGCAGTTAAGGTCTTGATGAGGGAAAGCCGTAATGAGGCATTTGAGGAAACGGTCAAAGGGGCCCTGGCCCGCATGGGACTGATCGAAGTTTTTCAAGAAGTAATGGAAACGGGCGAAAATAAGGCGATCTCGATCGAGTGGAACAATCGAATGCTCAAGTTTATACTCTCCTCAGTTCGCAACAACAGAAACGAGATCATTGGGGTAGTAGCCCTGGTATTGGATATAAGTGAAAGCGAGCGCTTGGAACAGATGCGCAAGGATTTTGTAGCCAATGTCAGCCACGAACTACGCACACCACTGACCCTGATCCGCGGTTCTGCTGAGGCCTTGATCGATGGAGCTGTCAGCAGTGAAGACGATATCAAAAGATACCATGAACGTATTTTAAATGAGACTAAAGGGCTGGAGCGCCTGGTCAGCGATCTGTTGGATCTGACCCAGATCCAGTCCGGGAAAATACAGGTGAGCCTGGATCAGGTCGACATTGTCTCGCTGGTCAAAGACGCCGCCCGCAGCATGCAGGATATCGCCAGCAAAAAAAGAATAACCATCGAAACCAGTGTAGGGCATAAAATTGGCCCGATTCGGGGGGATTATGGGCGATTGCGGCAGTTGATGATAATTATTCTGGATAATGCGCTAAAATTTGCCCCGGAAAGCTCCACAGTTACAGTTGCTATGGATGCCGGTGACTATATTTATATCAGGGTAAAGGATAATGGCCCTGGCATTCCCTATAAGGACCTTCCCTTCATTTGGGACAGGTTCTACAAAGCCGATAAGTCTCGCCAACCAACTGCTGGAGGCACTGGATTGGGACTGTCGATTGCCCGCTCCATTGTAGAACTGCACCATGGGGTGATCCAGATAGAAAGCCTGGAGGGTGAAGGGACTACGGTCATCGTGGGCCTGCCCTTCTTGAATATGGAGGTGGAACAATGAGATACGGTCATTTTATGGGTTATGGCTATAATGGTATGTTCATCATGATGATTTTGTTGATCCTGGTATTGCTGCTGCTCATTCTGGTGATGAGGGGTTTTGCGAAGAAGCCTATCCATCAACGCACAGATATGATTCTGGAAGTTTTAAAGCACCGTTATGTCACCAATGAAATCACCGCCGGCCAGTATATGGAGATGAAGCGAGTGATAGAAACCGAATATTCGGACCAGCAGGCTTTGTTTGAACTGAAGGAGAGTTTTGCCCGCGGGCGGGTTTCGCTTGAAGAGTACCGGGAGAAGAAGAAAGTGCTGTGATCTACCCTCACTTAAGCAAAAAAACGGGAGCGACCTGCGAAGGATCACTCCTGTTTTTATTAATCAAAATAGTATTTTCTACGCTTTTATAAGCACTAAAACTGGTTCAGAGCCACCAGGATCGGGTCCCAAACTGGGGCGAATGGTGGTGAGTAGGCTAGATCCAGGTCGATCATATCGTCTATAGTATGGTGGAGCGAAATTGCTACTGCCAGGACATCGATGCGTTTTCCAGCTCCCCGGCCCCCCACGATCTGTGCGCCCAGAATTCGGCCATTTCCGGCTTCGGCCACGATTTTCAAAGTAATATCCGGGGCATCTTCGAAGAAATGAGCGGTGGTCTTATCGTTTATCGTCTTCTGTACGTATTTGATGTTCAGATCGCGGCATTCCCTCTCGATCAGTCCGGTGCGCGCAATTTCGAGGTCTATTACCCGGGCCACGCCAGTGCCCACGACGCCGTTAAAATGCGCTGAACCTCCCGCCGCATTGATTCCGGCTACCCGACCTTGTTTGTTGGCTGTAGTGCCCATGGGGATATAAGCTTCCTGGCCGCTGGCCAGGTTGATAACTGTTGCACAGTCGCCTGCCGCATAAATCCCGGGGAGGTTGGTCTCCATGCGCTCGTTGACTCTTATCGCGCCCTTGAAGCCTAGTTCAATGCCAGCCTCTGCTGCAAATTCAGTGTTGGGCTTGACCCCTAAAGAAAGCAGGACCATCTCAGCCGGGATATCTCCATCGGCTGTCCGCACAGCGGAAACTGAGCCCTGCCCGATTAGTCCCTTCATATCGGCGTTAATAGCTACCTTGACTCCGCGTTTTTCTAGGTAATCCTGGACCAGACCTGCCATATCAGTGTCAAGGGTGGCGATCAACTGCGGTGCTCGTTCGATAACGGTGACTTGACAGCCATACTCCAGTACACTCTCCACCATTTCCAACCCTATGTAGCCGCCGCCGACAATAACAACATTGCGTGGCTTTCTCTCTTCAAGATAAGTGCGGATCTGAATAGCATCACATGGGGAGCGCAGAACAAATACTCCCTCCAGGTCGATACCCGGCATGGGAGGAACCAGGGCACGGGCTCCGGTAGCGATAATTAGCTTATCATAACTATCTTCGAATAGGGTGTCAGTCTCCATGTTGCGTACAGTGACCGACTTCTTCGCAGTGTTGATTGATTCGACCACATGACGGGTCAGCACTTCGATTCTTTGTTCAGCGAAGTGTTCCGGAGTGCGGGGGACAACGGCCCCAACATCCTTGACAGATCCGCCAATAAAGTAAGGAAGGCCGCATCCGGCATAGGAGATGTATGAGTCGGCATTGTACACGCGGATCGGTAGATCTGACTTGGTTCTGCGGGCCTTAGCGGCTGCACTCATGCCCCCAGCTACAGCGCCGATAATAATCAATCCTGACATAATAGGCACCTTCCCTTCGCGTTTTCTAGCTAAGTATGGGTCATTTATCGCTGCTAATGAGAGCGACAGAGTGTGCATGGTTTGCAGAATAGAGTGAATCATAATGGTTACAAAGATATTAGCCGATACTCAATGATTAATCAACTCTCTGGGTTTATCAAATATTTGTGTTGCATTTCTTGTATCCCTAGTTTAGAATCAACATATACCCCTGGGGGGTATAATAAATTAACTATGGCGCAGGCTTAGTCAGTAACATCGATACATAATGGATGATCCTAGAAATATTGAAGAGGCTGGCGGATCGACAACAACCGGGTGGGGAGAGCGGAAAGTAAGAGTAATACCCCTGCCTGTATAAACGAACTATAAGACTTAGGGAGGGATAGAGATGCAGGGTATCATTGAGAAGATCCAAGACCGATACAGTGCAGAGAGTAAGGGTGAGTGCTCGACCTTGAGTTGTGGCAGTAACCTGGACTATCTAAACCTGCAGCCCGGTGAATGGGTGTTAGATCTGGGCTGTGGAGCTGGCCGGGAGACTCTTGAGGCGGCTAAGAGGGTCGGTAAACAGGGTGTAGTAGTGGGGCTTGATATAACATCGGAAATGCTCAAGGTTGCCGAAAGCAATGCCCGAGATTCACAGCTTTCCAATGCCCGATTTATAACCGCATCTATCGAGCAGTTACCATTTGCGGATAGTAGTTTCAATGTTGTTATAAGCAATTGTGTGATCAACCATGCTCTGGATAAGTCCAAGGTTTATAGGGAGATCCACCGGGTGCTGAAGGCGGGCGGCAAGTTCGTAGTATCTGATGCAGTATGCAAGCAGCCCCTGCCCGATGAAATCAAAAATGACCCTGAACAATGGGCGGCTTGTTTTGGTGGTGCGATAACCGAAGAGGAATACCTGAAGAGCATAAGTGATGCTGGATTTTACAAGGTTTTTATCTTAAATCGTCGTGAATATATGAAAAATGGATATGAATTTGCCAGTCTCACTATTAGGGCTGACAAGAATTAGGTTAGATGATCAGGAAAGGAGGTGTTTTCCCATGAAAGCCGTAACTAAAAAGGCTGAAAACGGCAAAGCAAGAACCAACTGCTGCACAACCACCACTACCGCTCAGTGCTGTTCAAAGTCATCCAAGGTGGTTGCTGGGTGTCACAACTAGGTGGTTGGATCAAAGCCAGATGGCCTGCTTGTAGGGAATGCGGGGGCAGCATCCCTTTCGGCTGCCCCTCAGTCCAGCGGCCTTGAATGAAAAGGAATGAAGGTTGATAACATGTATTTTGCAAAGAACAATATCGTTGTTCCGCTTGATTCGATAGATTTTTCAACATATGCGATCATGAATCCCCTCAGCGGCAGCTTTGACCTGCTTGAAAAAGGCGAATATGAACAAATACTAGCTGGAAAAGCCGAAACATTGGCACCTGAACTGGCCACCTATTTAGGCGAAAGAGGGTATGTCTTTAATAGCAAAGAGGACGAAGATGTCCTGGTCCAGAAAGAATGGGAACTATTTCAAGAGGAAACCGCCAATACTCAGGTACAGCTGCTCTTGATTCCATCATATGGCTGCAATATTGCCTGTAAATATTGTTATCAGGCGGGGATGGAAGCAGGGCATAATCTGATCAAGCCCGAGGTTGTTGATGCTTTCTTTGACTACGCGGAGAACACTTATGCCAACAATACGGTTAAGCCCTTTGTTACTTTGTTTGGCGGGGAGCCACTCATAGATTCACCAACTCAGCGGGAGATCGTTTCTTTGATCGTAGATCGCTGTGTAGAGCATGGATACGAACTGGCAGCAGTCAGCAACGGCTATGATCTGGCGAATTATGTTGATCTTCTGGCTCGTGCAAAAGTTAAGGAGATCCAGGTGACCCTCGATGGAACCAAAGATGTACATGACCAGCGCCGTGGCACGGCCAACGGGAAGGGAACCTTTGATCGAATAGTTGCAGGTATTGATGCGGCATTGGCAAGAGGAATTCCAATAAACCTGAGGTCAGTGGTGGATCAGGAAAATATCAACGATTTAGTGAGTCTAGCTGAGTTCTTTGATAGCAAAGGCTGGCTGGACCTGCCTCCGAATCTGTTTAAAACTCAGATCGGCCGTAATTATGAGCTGTTCGACTGTTACGCCAAACCCCAGCACCTACTCTCACAGGCTGATCTCTGGCGCGAGTTTTCTAAGCTAAGCCAGAAATACCCGGTTCTGAAGAAGTTTCACCGGCCTGATTTTAAGGGGATCCGCCACCTGGTGGATACCGGCGAAATGTATATGGCCAGTTTTGATACCTGTCCCGCGGCCAAGACCGAGTGGGTCTTTGACCTGAATGGTGATATTTACGGTTGTACTGCCAGCTGCGGCAGGGAAGAGTATAAGTTAGGCACCTTCTACCCGGAAGTCACTGCCAGGGCCGAAGAGACCAAACAGTGGCAGCAGCGCAATGTCAACAATATCGAGGAATGTCGGGATTGTAAGTATAATGTGATCTGTGGCGGGGGCTGTGGGGTGATCGCGGCTAATAAAACGGGCAGGATACTCGCTCCGGACTGCCGGCCTATTCAGGAATTGATCGAGACCGGAGTGGATTATTACCGGGAAGAGATCCTGCAGATGGCAGATGGACATACGGAGGCTGCCTGCTGTTCGATCGAGGCAAAGAAAGCTCGGCCTATACTGCTTTAGCGCGATATTTGAAAGGAAGGCTAATAATCATGAGTAAAAACATTTTCTACCTTGATTCTGACCAGTTTGAAAAAGAGGTACTGAAGAGCGAGAAGCCGGTGATCGTGGACTTCTATTCTGATGAATGCCCGCCTTGCGAGGTGTTGGCACCCGTTTATGAGAAGATGGCTGAAAAATACGGGCAGCACATCAAGTTCGTAAAAATGCACCGCCAGGATAATCGGGAGCTAGCAGTTAGTTTGAACGTATTCAGCAGCCCGACTGTCATGTTCTACAAAGACGGCCAGGAAGTCGGCACCAGGCTGAACGGCTTTATGAGTAAGCCGCAGGTCAGAATGGCTATTGAGGATATTTTAGGAGATGTGATCCCGCCAGTGGAAAACAGGGAAGTGGAATCTGATGTAGTGATCCTGGGTGCAGGACCGGCCGGACTTTCGGCTGCTATATATGCAGCAAGAGCCAAACTGAACGTAGTCGTGATCGATGTTAGTGTACCTGGCGGGCAGGCGGCCACGACGTACCATATCGCAAACTACCCGGGTACTCCGGGAGTTATACGGGGCCCGGAGCTGATTGCCAATATGCGCGAACAGGCTCTTTCCTTCGGTGCGGTAATTGACGACCTGAAGGAGGTATTTGAAGTCGATTTAAAAGGGGATATTAAGACTATTCAAACCGAGGATACGATATACCGAGCGCCGGCAGTGATCATTGCGACAGGAGCTAAGCCTAGAACTCTTCCCGCCGAAGGGGCGGATGAATTCAAGGGGCGAGGGGTCCATTATTGCGCGACTTGTGATGGGGCTATGTATGAAGGTCGTGAAGTAGTGGTTGTTGGAGGCGGCAACTCGGCGGTAGAAGAGGCCTTATACCTTACCCGGTTCGCTACCCGTGTAACGATCATCCACCAGTTTGACCAATTCCAGGCCACCCGGACGGCGCAGGAAGAGGCTTTTGACAATGAGAAAATTGATGTCATTTGGGACTCTGAAGTGCGCCAGGTGAATGGGGCAGAACATTCTTTGACTGGTGTTGTGATCGAAAACTTAAAAACCGGGGAAGTAAGCGAAGTGCCTACAGATGGGGCGTTCGTCTACATCGGATACCAGCCGGCATCTGATTGGTTCACAGGACAGATAGATATCGATAATATGGGTTATATCGCAGCTGGTGAGGACACCGAGGCTAGCCGGCCAGGGGTATATGCCGCTGGCGATATCCGGACCAAACCTTTTCGGCAGGTGGTCACAGCTGCTTCTGATGGCGCTGTGGCTGGAATAATGGCTGAGAAATATATCGTGGAACGGAAAGCTGATCTAGTAGCGGTTCACTAGCCGGCTTATGAAATAAAAGAGGGAGCGTGTATAATGGCAACTATCAACTTGACCGAGAAAGAAATCGAACTGCTTAAGAAATCGATCAATCACTGCCTGGAGACATGTGAAGAAGGCAGTGGCAGCGGCTGTACCGACTGTGAGGCCTTGCGGGAAGTCTTGAATAAGCTCACATAGAAAAGATGCCGATCAGCAGCACAAAGACCCCCAATCAGCGGGGTTTTTTGTTGGGTATAGAGCATTTTGATTGTAAAGCCTTCAACAGCCGGTAGGAGTTGATAGTGTGTTTGTTACCCCTGAGAATAGAGCATCATCTTATAACCGTCCGGGTCACTGAAAGTGGCCAGTTTGACTACATTAGGTACGACCATGATTTCCCCAACAAAATCGAGGCCTTTTTCCTGTAGGGCTTGCACAGCTTGCTCAATGTTTTCTACCTCAAAAGTGATACAAGTTGATGAGGGTATTACTGAATCAGCCTCGGCCAAACCGATTATACAGTCTTTAGAGTTGGTTGATAACATCGCCTGACCCCGGTTCACATCATGATCAAGCACTGTGAAACCCAGCATTTCAGTATAGAAGGCTAGAGTGCGCTCCAAGCTGCTTACATTGTAATGAAACCCGATTCCTGATCTTAACGTAAGATCGCCTCCCTTTTCTAAATTCCAATTCTATCGGAAGTATAGTGGCTATCATCCTCATAGTCAATTGCGCCTTGGAACTAAGTGATTAATAGTTCTACATCCAAAAAAGAGCCAGGCATTTAATCCTGGCTCTGAAAAGACTGCCTACACTAAAAACCAACAGGCAGTAATGAAGGCATTATTACGGGGTTTTGAGGGGGTAATACATATTTAGCTGGTATAACAGGCTTTGAGAGCGTGCCCTGAGAGCCTGGTGCCTGTTTAGTTTCGGAAAGTACTCTTCTGGCCTCCAGAAAATGCTGTCCATACCAGTACGTATAGCTGGCAGAAATGCCGATCGCAGTCGGTCGGCTAGTAATCGTGTGGATTATCCAGGGCTGGCCATTGATCATGCCAGCATATATCGCAACATGCGAAATATATTTTGTTCCATCAGAATGCTTATTCCAGAATGTCAATATATCACCGGCTTTAAGGTATTGGGTGCCTACCAGCATGTATTTACTAGTGCTGCCGGATTGCAGTTTTGAATATACACCCGATACTTTGGTCCCCACACTCCCGTACTTGGAAGCATAAGTTGTCACGGAATAACCCATGTCCCGGAAAACCATTGATACATAACTGGAACAGCTTATTGTACCGTTTGTTGCATATCCTAAGCTCCCATAAACCATATAGCCGTATTGCATGTACCACATGGCCCGTCCGACCAGGGCTTGGGCTTGGCTGGCATTATAGCTGGCCCGGAAAGTGTTGACCGCTGGCATTTCATATTTTTCGTATTGTGGGTATGTACTGTTGTAGTTATTGATATACCATTGGACGGAATTCAAAGCCCCGGCCTGCTGCACGCTGAACCCGAATAAGACGATCACTGTAATTACTAGTAAAGCTAAAATAGTCGTTTTTCTGTTCATGTCAGTCCCTCCATTAAACAATTCTAAGTTTGTCCATTTTGCAGCCATCAGCTGGCTAAATTCTGGACAGTTCGAAGTTACATGTTTATGGTACGGTGGATTTACAGGTGATTGTAAGAGGTAAGTTATGGACATCCTATTTGCGGCTAGATACTAACGAAATGATTAAGATGGGACGATTGCCCTTGAGTTTGTTTGGGGCTTTAATGGGGCTATAATGGCTCCCAGGATGATGCAAGTTGTGATAATAGAGATTGCTACCTTGTAGATGTTAGAAATGATTTATTTAAACAAGTCGCAACAGTTTAGATAGCAAATTTGCATTCCTGCAAACAAGCTACCGTCTACTGTAGATGCGAACAGCTTTGAGTGAAGCTCAGTTTAAAAAAGGGTATTTGCTAGAAGGTTCAATTTCTATAAGTAATGGTGATAAGGTTTATTTATCATAAATTCCTCAATTTTATAGGGCGGTGTTTAGGGAGGATCGGGCTGTCTTAAAGCGCACACTGATGGTTGTCCCCGTCGAATCGGAAACCATCTTGATCTGAGCATTATGACGATTAGCAATGCTATAGCAGACTGCCAAACCTAAGCCAGTTCCATTCTCCTTTGTTGTAAAAAACGGGGTTCCTAATTTATCAACAATGTCGGGTTTTATCCCGCTGCCCTGATCGATAACTGAAAGAACAACGTCGTCTCCGTCAAGTTCAGTCCGGATCTTCAGTGTTTTACCGGGTGGCATGGCTTCCAAGCCGTTGCGTATTAAATTCAGTATTAATTGGCGTATCTCTTTACCATCCAGAAGCAATAACGGTATGTCGTTCAAGTCTAACAGTACGGTTTTATCAGAGCCTAGGGCATCAGAGCTTATTATAGGGTATAAGGTATGGACTATATTATTTAGATCCTGGATACTAACATCGATCTTTCTGTCTCTTGCTAAAGAAAGAAAATCTTTGATTATGGAGTTCGCTCTATCCAACTCCTCGACAATTAGATCAAAGTATTCCTTATATGTGCAGCATTCCTCGTAGCCACTAAGCATTTGGACGAAGCCCCGGATGGCGGTCATGGGATTTCTGATCTCATGTCCAAAGCCGGCAGCCATCTCGCCTACTAGGTTTAGTCGATCGAGGCGCGCTATCTCCTTCTCCATTTGCTTGCGTTCAGTTATGTCGTGATAGTATATGGAAAGACCGTGTTGGGACGGGTAGATTCGTACTTCAAACCACTGATCGCTGAAAGCTCCTTGGCTTTCAAAAACAACATGTTTTCTTTCATTCATCGCCTGAGTATAGTAATGGTAGAAGGGAGTCGGAATCAATATTGGGAAGACGGACCAAAGATTATGGGTCAGTACATCTTCGCGTTTTGTGTTTGTTAATTCTTCAGCAACCTTATTAAAATAGATCACTTGCCAATCATGATTAACTGCTAGAAAGGCATCAGTAATGCTTTCAAGTATCTCAATCGTTGTTTGATAAGCATTCTCGATTTCTGCTGTCCTCTCCTGTATTCGAGTCTCCAGGTGTATGTTGGTTTCCAGTAAATCATAGTTGCTTTTTAGTAGGTTGTTCTCGAGCAATTTCCGTTGCGTTATATCTTCGAATGTTGCAATGACACCGACAATATCGGAATTAATGTTATAAATCGGTCGTGAATTCATAACTGCCGTTTTTATTACTCCATCATCCCAGATGAAATCTATCTCTTGGTCATGAATTGTATTGCCGAACCAAAATGATTGCTGTATGGGCATTTCTTCAGGCATCATTTCCTTGCCCCTATAACTCATTTTGAATGATAAGCTATCACCTGAAGAGTGGGATAGGTTTTGCCACGGCGGTATTCTGAGAAATGACGCAGCTAATGGATTGTGTTTTATTATCCGACATGTAGGGTCCGTTGACACTGATATTCCAGCTGGAACCATATCAAACATATTAAACAGCATCTCTTCGGAAATCTCATCAAAGAAACTGCATTCAAAGCCTGGATAAAGGCTTTGTGGCATGTCTGTATCGTACCGGACTTGTTCGATAACTTCTGTCAATTCTGCACTGCTCAAAATATTGTCACTCCAACGTAATCTAATTCGAAAATCAATGAAAACCTCTTAATAAAGATTGGACAAATAGTTACAGAATCCTTCGCAATATTCTGTATACTGATGACTATTATTGTTGATTATTGACGATAACAGATCAATAGACACTTGATCACATAAAACGCCGATAAATGGGCGCTGGTAGGTGATTATCAAGAAAGAATACATAATGCTTCCTGCAATTATCGACAGATCAATTACCCAGATATGTGATAGCAGAAATGTGGTTTGCCAAATATAATAGTTACACAATTGGCCTGTGAAGGTTTCGGATAACTGTAAATGTCACCTTCTTATTCATGAACCATATCCAAAAGGAATCGGCAGCAAATGTAGAATCATGGGGGGAATTAAATAAATTAGGTGCAGTCTTGGTTATTAACGATATCCACTTGATTATACAGGTCAAATGGTTTTCTGAGTCACCTAAAAAGCGTGTAATCCAGGGTCCCGTTCACACACTCTGCTTATTGACCGTTGCTTAGAAGCGAAATAGCGCACCACAGCCATTTTCTGGAGAAGGGGAGACAGTGCAGCATATTTCACCTTCTTGTTTGATTGGCTGGTCCTTCCCTGCTCATTGTGGTATCTTAATATAAAAATGATTTTGGGGATGAGAAGATATGGGACGAACATTAGCTTATAAAATATTAGAGAATCATCTGGTCGAAGGAACACTTGCACCAGGCAATGAAATCACAATAAAGATCGATCAGACACTGACCCAGGATTCTACGGGAACCATGGTATATCTGCAGCTTGAAGCCATGAATGTCGATAGTATTAAAACGGAGCTATCCGTCGCATATATCGATCACAATACCCTTCAGACCGGATTTGAAAACGCCGACGACCATGAGTTTATTAAGAGCGTAGCCAAGCGCCACGGGGTTCTCTTCTCCAAGCCTGGAAACGGCATCAGTCACCAGCTTCATTTGGAGAACTACGATATTCCTGGCCAGACACTTCTGGGATCTGACAGTCATACTCCTACCGGCGGCGGTCTTGGCATGATCGCCATTGGTGCTGGCGGACTAGATGTAGCGGTTGCTATGGCCAAGGGAACGTACAGCTTGATGGTGCCCAAAGTGATCAACGTCGAGCTGACAGGAAGATTGAACCCGTGGGTTTCTGCTAAGGACGTAATTCTATACGTTCTGCAGCAGCTAACTGTAAAAGGCGGTGTCGGGAAAATAGTTGAATATACCGGAGAAGGCGTTAAGACACTATCTGTTACAGAACGTGCATCAATCACCAATATGGGTGCGGAGTTGGGAGCGACTACCTCTATATTCCCCAGCGATGAAAATACAAAAGCATACCTTGTTTCACAAGGAAGAGAAAAAGATTACGTTGCCCTGTCCGCCGATGCAGATGCCGTTTATGACGAGGTATTGAAGGTGGATCTTTCCACGCTGGTTCCCCTGGCTGCAAAGCCGCATAGCCCGGACAATGTAGATACAATCAAAAACATCGGGCCAATGAAAGTTGACCAGGTCGCTATCGGCAGCTGCACCAACTCTTCGTATTCCGATCTAATGACAGTTGCAGCGATTTTGAAAGGACGGAAGGTTCATCCTAATGTCAGCCTTGTCATCTCCCCGGGATCCAGTAAAATTCTCAGCAAGATAGCGCAAAACGGTGCGCTGGCAGACTTGATCAATTCCGGTGCGAGAATTATCGAAAACGCATGTGGTCCGTGTATTGGAATGGGGCAGTCTCCGAAATCCGGCGCGGTATCACTTCGTACATTCAATAGAAACTTTAAGGGAAGAAGCGGAACCGAAGATGCTCAAGTATACCTCGTAAGCCCGGAAACAGCGGCGATATCAGCAGTTATGGGTGTCATTACGGACGGATCCGCAGCTGGTATCGATTTGGTGCCAATCAAAGATGAAACATTTGAATTCAATGACCATTTCATCGTCTATCCGGAGGGTGCTACTAAGGATACGACTCCAGTGGAAATGGGACCGAATATCAAGCCGTTCCCCCAGAACACAGCTCTTCCAGAGACGTTGACCGCAACAGTAGTGCTGCATGCAGGCGACAACATTACTACAGATGACATCATGCCGTCCGACTCCAGGTTGCTACCATACCGGTCCAACATCCCGTACTTGGCTGACTATTGCTTTGAGAAGATCGACAAGAATTTTGCTGCACGCTGCAAGGAAGCTAAGAGGGGTGCGATCATTGGCGGTGACAATTACGGCCAGGGATCCAGCCGTGAACATGCGGCTCTTGCTCCCTTGTATCTCGGAGTCAAGTTTGTGCTTGCGAAATCCTTTGCCCGCATCCACCGTTCCAACTTGATCAACAGTGGAATTCTGCCGCTTGTACTGGAGAATCCCGCCGATTACGGTGAATTTAAACTCGGTCAACAACTTGTGATCGAAAACGCCAGAGAGCAGATAAAGAAACCGATGATCATTGTCAAGAATGCTGATACAGGCAAGGAATATAATGCCGTAACAAACTTCTCCGATTTGGATATCGAAATGATTTTGAACGGCGGTAAAATAAATCAGATGAAAGCTTAATCACGTATTCTTAAATGGATCTTATATAACCCGCAGACCAATTCTGCGGGTTTTTCTGCCTTAAGAATGAAAATCCCACAATCCAATTGTAAGTTTAATGCCTCAAGAGGGCTTGGTATCGGTGGGTAAAAGAGAACTAGGCAAACCTTTCAACCTCATGAACTGATTGCATATCTACTAAGTAATGTCTCCCCAAAAGAATTAATTAGTTAACATTAAAGTCCCAATAAGAAATGGATAAAATTTTGATTAATATATAGTAATTCGATGGGAATTATAGTATATTAAATTAATAAGTCCATCTTAAGGAGGCATGAAATTGTGGAAGATATCTTCAAGAAAATAAGGTCCGGCGCCGATTTGACCCATGATGAAATCGTTATTCTGCTGGCAATAGAGGATGCAGAATCACTGAATCGTCTATATACATACGCAGACACCATTCGTGAGCGGTATGTTGGCAATGGGGTTCATCTGCGAGGGCTGGTTGAATTCTCCAACTACTGCCGCAAGAACTGTAATTACTGCGGAATCAGAGGCGGCAATAAAAATTCGGAACGTTATCGCATGGACATTGAGGAGATTCTGGAGACAGTGGATGTTGCAGAAAAACTAGGTTATCGGACGGTAGTTCTGCAGTCGGGCGAAGATCCTTTCTATACGGTTGATAAGATTGAAGACTTACTGAAACGGATAAAGGCCCAATCAAATGTAGCGGTAACCCTAAGTATAGGCGAGCGGCCGCGCGAAGAATACGAAAGGTTTTATCAAGTTGGAGCCGATCGATATCTGCTCCGTTTCGAGACATCCAATCCTGAGTTATATAAAAAGCTTCATCCGGATTCTAGGTATGAGGAGCGCTTTCTGGCGTTACAGTGGCTAAAGGAAATAGGTTATCAGGTGGGTTCTGGCATTATGGTAGGTCTGCCCGGCCAGACTTTAGACGACCTGGCTAACGACATTCTCACATTTAAAGCCCTTGATTTAGAAATGGTTGGCGTGGGGCCATTCATCTGTCATGAAGAGACCCCGCTAGCCGGAAATCCGAATGGCACCGTGGAAATGACCTTTAAAGTCATTGCTCTAACGCGTATTGTTACTCGGACTGCACATATACCAGCCACCACGGCGCTGGCTTCCCTGCGCCCGGCTGATGGCCGTGAAAAAGCTCTGGAATTAGGTGCTAATGTGGTTATGCCCAATGTCACACCGGTTAAATACCGGGCTTTATATGAGCTGTATCCAGCTAAGATCTGCATTGGGGAAGACGCTGAGCAGTGTCAGGGATGCATCAGGGGGCGCATTGCCTCTATTGGCAGACCAATTGCAACAAACTATGGGCATGCTGTTAAGATAACTGGCTAATTAATAGAATCGCTGCCGGCAGGTAATTACCAAATCGGCCATGTTAAAGGGTGTATGTATATGAGGATACCTACAAAAGTACAGTATGGGCTGCGTGCTATGGTCGAACTGGCCATGGCTCCCTGGGGAGAATGCATTCCATTGAGTAATATAGCTGACCACCAGGGTATTTCATTATCGTATCTTGAACAAGCCTTTTCGGTTCTGCGCAAATCAGGCTTGGTAAGAAGTGAGAAGGGCGCTCAGGGGGGATACTCACTGGCCAGAAAACCTAACCAAATTACAGTAGGCAGGATTCTGCGCGAGTTGGATGGCGAACTGTCGATTAGCGGAAGTGTTGTTCTCGATCATGGCTCAGATAAGCTGCTGCAGGATATTGTTTGGGATAAGGTTGACCAAAAGATAAATTCAGTGGTCGAGACGATAACGCTGGAAGACCTTGTTTATGAGTACTACAGATCCCAGGGAAATACATATTACATGGCCTATATATAGGATGATTCAATGGTGAATGAGGAGGAGTTGTCAAATGCGCAAATTACATATAGAAAGCCAGGTGGTGCATGGCCACCAGGGGCATGACCCGCATACAGGGGCGATAAGTTTTCCGATTTATCAAAGTGCCACCTTCAGGCACCCGGGCCCCAATCAGTCCACGGGCTATGATTATTCACGCTCCGAGAATCCTACGCGGGAAGAACTGGAGAAGACGATTGCCGATTTGGAAGGCGGGCGATCCGGCTTTGCCTTTGCCAGCGGCATGGCGGCTATTTCTACTGTAGTAGAATTGTTCGGTGCTGGTGATCATCTGGTGGTTTCCGACGACCTTTACGGAGGCACTTATAGATTGTTCGAGGAAATCTGCCGCAAGCGCGGCTTAGAATTTACATATGTTGACGCTCGTAATCAAGCAGAAATCGAAAGCGGCATTAAGAATCAAACCAAAGCAATTTTCATCGAAACCCCCTCCAATCCCATGATGAAGGTGACCGATATTAAGGCGACAGCTGAGCTTGCCCGGTCCATTGGTGCGTTAACCATAGTCGACAACACCTTTCTGACGCCGTATTGTCAAAGGCCGCTGGAACTTGGGGCTAATGTCGTGATACACAGCGGTACTAAGTATCTAGGCGGGCACAATGATACACTGGCTGGCTTGGTAGTGGTGGACAAAGAGGAGTTAGCGGAAAAAATCCAGTTTGTACAGAAGTCCATTGGAGCTGTACTTGCGCCATTTGACAGCTGGCTCATTCTGCGGGGGATCAAGACTCTGGGGGTTCGATTAGAAAAGCAGCAGAGCAATGCGGTGGCTATAGCTCAATGGTTAAAAACCAATCATGAAGTAGAAGAAGTTATGTATGTTGGACTCCCCGAACATGAGGGATATGAGATATCCAGGCGGCAATCGAGCGGCTTTGGCGGGATGATTTCCTTTACAGTCAAGCGAACCGAGCTGGTGGAAAAAATATTGAGCAGTGTAAAATTGATTGCTTTTGCAGAAAGCCTGGGGGGCGTAGAAAGCCTCATTACCTATCCCATGGTCCAGACCCATGCATCGATCCCTGCGGAGATCAGAGAAAGACTGGGAGTCAACGAACGCCTGCTGCGGCTCTCTGTGGGAATTGAGGCAGCTGAGGACTTGATTGCTGATCTAGATCAGGCTATAGGGTAAATGAACCGAACTTAGGATGATTTATTATGAAATTTGGCACCAAACTCATTCATAACGGCAATGAAATCGACGAGCATACCGGTGCGCTCAGCATACCGATATACCATGCTTCAACTTATCACCAGAAGGATATTGAAAGCCCGCAGGCTTTTGAGTACTCACGTTCCGGCAACCCCACCCGCAGGGCTTTGGAAGAAACGATAGCGGTCCTGGAAGGCGGAGATGCGGGATTTGCCTTCTCGTCAGGTATGGCGGCAACCTCCTCAGCGCTGTCCATTTTTTCGGCTGGCGACCACATCATCGTTTGCGAGGACGTTTATGGCGGTACCTATCGCATATTTAACACCCTGTTTAAGCGCTTCAATTTGGAAGCAACGTTTGTTAACGCCTGTGATCTGAACTGCATCCGCAATGCAATACGTAAGAATACCAAAGCTATTTTCCTGGAGACTCCCTCCAATCCTCTGCTTCGAATAACAGATCTGAGAGGGGCTGTAGCATTCGCAAAAGAACATGATCTGCTGGTTCTCATTGACAATACATTCATGTCGCCTTATTTACAGCGGCCTATAGAACTTGGGGTAGACATAGTCATCCACAGTGCGACCAAGTTTATCGGGGGCCACAGCGATGTTCTGGGAGGCTTAATCGCAGTTAAAGGTACTGAACTGGCGCGTCGTGTTTATTCGGTGCAGAACGGCTTCGGAGCGGTCCTCGGGCCGCAGGATTGCTGGCTGCTCCTTCGAGGGTTGAAAACATTGAAGGTAAGGATGGACGCTCAGCAGCAAAGTGCCGGGGTCCTGGCTAACTGGCTGAGCCAGCATTCAAATGTGGATGAAGTCTACTATCCAGGCCTAAAGACACACGAAAATAGTGATATTCACTTTGAGCAGGCAGATGG
>JBLNAX010000097.1:0-26143 GCA_050259595.1 Acidobacteriota bacterium
ATAGCTTAAGACGACCACCGGCACATCCTGCAATCCGGCTTCTGCCAGGTAATGCAGCGGCACAATGGACCCATGATCCAGGTTCGGATTCAAGCGGTGTTGTTCATCCTCGACCAGCACCATGGGTACTCCGCTTTCCCCGACCTTGCCGATTAGAGTTGATATAAATGCCAGGTCATTAGTTTGCTTGTACACCAATTCCTGATGGCCAAAATTGCCCAGATCACCTTCTAATATGGGTTTCACAAGGACAGAAACTGCATCTTGAAATACGTTGCCATGCGGTGTGATGATCACGATCAATTCCGGCGAGCGCTTGGCCACCTCAATAGCAAGCTCCTTCATCCCAGTAACAGTAGGTTGGACCCCTTCCAGTTGCTTACCTCCGATTCCCGGAATAATCAGCGGCGGATGCGGGCTAATGGCACCGTAGACGATCATTTTGTTTCCTCCCTTGTAGCAAAATATTTTACTGTTCCAGAAAATATCGAATACGCCACTTTGCTCTGGTAAAGCTCATCGATCAATAATTTCTCTTCATCAGGATTGGATAAGAAACCGACCTCCACCGTCACTGTGGGCATATTAGTCCGCTCCATTATAAAGAAAACCGCCTCTTTGGCTTTACGGTTATTGTTCCCCAGAATACGCACCATTTCATCCTGAATACAGGTTGCCAATTGCTTACTAGGGGGACTGCCAAAATAGTAGAATGTTTGGGCACCATGCCACCTGGGTGATGGATCAGCATTGCCATGGATCGAGATATAGACATCAGGTTTTACCCGCAGAGCCTTCTCCACCCGGCGTGCCAAATCCTGCCTTTTTCTTTCTATTAGTTTACCTTGAAATCCTTCATCAGATAAGCCCGCATCTTCTGTTCTGGCCATGACCACCATGGCTCCGGCCTGGCTGGCTAATTTAGCCAGACGCTGTGAAATAGCCAGAGTGATTTTCTTTTCGGGGATTTTTGTCTGTCGGCCAATTGCACCCGGATCATATCCCCCATGGCCAGCATCTATTACGATCGTCCGCCCAGCCAGTCCGTACGACAGTACCGGCATCTCCGATTTATCACTCGGCATACTTACCGCCATCAATATCACTAGAGCGCCCAGCACCAGGCCAATCTTCAGCTTCCGCCAGGAAATGGTCCACAGCCACAAAATCAAACCCCTCCCCGATATACAACAAGTTGATACTCTTGTATATGCAGCAGGGCGGGGTTATAAAATGGAAAAGGCAGGGAAGTTCTCTGCCTTGTGGCCTGTCTATAATGAGCCTTAACTACTATTATTGAACTAGTTCAATGGAATCCCTTTCAGCACCGTATCCACTTCGATAGGAAACCAATCCTTTTTCCTTCTCCCAAATAAATGTTTTATAAATAACCAGTTTCAACTTGGTTATTATATGAGGTTGATTCTCGACGCTTTCCAATTACCTTTACCCTGTGATGCCAAGCCTGTTCATCCGCTTTTAAAGGGTCCTTTATTTCTTTATCCTGACATACGATTTCGGCATCAGATGGCATTGTCCCATTTGTTATTAACTGTTTGAGATTTTCTTTGGTAGGATAGCACTTGTATATTCTATCATTCTGCACATAAAAATAGCCTAGACTCAGGCGTTCTGCTAGAACATCTTGAATCGAATCAAGTTTCAACTCATATAATATCCCATTTTTAAGGTTAGACACTTTCTGAATATGTAACGTTAAATCTTATTGAACCATATCGTTTTCAAATGTGAAAATAGACTGCGAAATATTAGGTTTAAAGAAGTACGGGTTTTCTACAGTATCAGTTACAGTTGCTGACAGCTTAGATTTGTTGGGATTACTGACATGCTTACTTGAAACACCACCCGGCTTGGCGCAGCCAGAAGTAAGGATAAATGCAGTTATTAAGATAATGATTATAAGCTTTTTCATGATAACCTCCTTAAAGCAAGTTAAGAACCGTCCCGGACTTGCCCCCGGTGCGATGCCTTTTCCGACTCCGCGGCTGGCACCGGTAACCACTTTTGATTGGCTTTCTTTGGTGTAGAAATGGCGGTCTGCAAAACAAAAAACTAGTTAGCCTGATTCTTGCTATTTTCTATAACAAGCCAGATGGTGAAGACGATTTCGGCAATAACCACTGCACATGGGATTACAAAGACTTGTTCTCGATTTATATCCCAACCCAGTACAGTTACTAAGACAGGAATGATTATTGACATAACCAGATACGCCTTGGAGTTGTAGAGCCATGAGTAAGGTAACAGATGAGCCCCGAAAATAATTGCTATTATCATTACCATTTTTTCTGGAGCGCCTGAGAACGCCCAAATCGCTATCAGTAGATAAAGCATTTGATTTACGGAAAACAAGATACCCAAATTGTTAAGAGGATTGCCCTTTATTGAGAATTCCGCCTTAACGACCTTAGAAAAGAGAAAAGCCAACGGCATCAGTGGTGCACTGCAGCAGAAAGTAAGAAGGTTCCTCATTGATATGTTTTCAATAGGCAATACCCACACAACGGTTATTCCTATCCATAAAACAATAGATGCAAGAATAAAAGAGATCCCCCTTTTCGTCCTTGAGGCAATATCAGCTCTCATTTCATCAATAGTCACTGCCAAGCCAACCCTCCCAGAAATGTACGTATTGGATTCTCCAATACACTATCATATAGCTCCCACTATCTGTCCTTCTTCCGAAGATCAATATATTTATAGACTGCCAAGCAAACACCAATAATAACAACTAAATTAAATATGGTCCAAGCGGTCTTAATATCCATTTCTAATTAACCACCCTTCATTGCACCTTGCACCTGTTCACCTCAAACCAAGTAAAGAACTATCCCGGACTTGCTGTATGATTAATACGTGTAAATCCCGCAGTAATTTAGCAACCCAACAAAAAGAATAAATCCCAAAACCAATAAAAAGGCCGAAAAAACCACGAGTAAAACGCCATAGAATAACCAGTCATTTCCTCCTGACAATTTCCTTTTTACCTTAATAGTTGCGTACAAGACCATCGGAAAAAGGAAAGGTGACAATATGATTGTATATGCGGCCAATGGCCGCAACTCAACAGGGATTGACATCTGAATTGATGAAATTATGTTGGTTAGAATATCCTGCCATCCCATTGTAATTGCTCCCCTCCCTGCAGTTCTTTATTAATTATTAATTATCCGAAGGGGGCGGTGTCAAAAGGACCGTCCCTGCGTCACCGTTGCGGAACGGTGGATCTCAAACACCGGAACCAGTGCTCAAACTAGGCCGGTATATTCAATTAGACAAATCGTTGAACAATTAAAAACTCCCCGGGGGTTTGCACCCTAATCGTTGAACATTTGATGGTTGGGGCGACAGGATTTGAACCTGCTATCAAAAAGATTAGGGTGCCATGAACTGAGTAGTATATTCCTTGACCCGGATAACGCTTTTGCCTGTGGTTCTGGTGGCAGTGGACGATATCACCATACCAACCAGTTTGCCGCTGCCATTGAGCACCGGGGCTCCACTGAATTCTGGAGGGCAGGAAAACGCAAGCGAGATCAGTTTTTTATCCGGATTGGAAAGCACCTGACCGCTTTTAACCGGATTTTTAGTAACCTGTTGTGAAGTTACCACATTGACAATCTCTTTCTTGGCGGCACTGGCATTCTGTTGGGCAAGTTCCAGCGGCTTGCTGAGCGGCTGGAATTCATCAGGCATGTGATAGATGATCAGGTCAAATTCTACAATACCCTGGTCAGTCGTAAACTTCTTGCCGTCCCAAGTGGTCACAGCAATTGCTTTGTTAAGCTGTTCAGCCTCACTGTAAGAAGTTAAAACCGAATTATTATCTCCAAACTTAACTACAAAACCAGTTTTAACCTTCCCTGAACTGGTGGTTATTTTAACAACACCCTGTTTGGTAATGGCCACCAATTGATCGGGCTTTAGCCCAGAAGCGGCCTTAGTCAGGATTTTTCCCACAGTCTTTTTGGCGGGTGCCTTTACTGCAGCCTGTCCAATCAAAGGTGTTTGTAATAGCATCAGCGTTACCAGCAGGGTCATTAGCACACTCAATGTTCTTTTCATTACAATCACACTCCTAATATCAAGGTTCTTCTCAATGTAACACATCATTTCCAATATTTGAAGTTGCTTTATCCTTTTTAAATACCCGGCTTTCCGATGTTCTTCGGTCATGGACGTTCGGCGCTTGCCAGCTTCAGCAGTCCATTCCACTTTACCTTGTGCTGTTTATCGCGAAGCAAGTTAAGAGGCGTCCCCGGACTTGCCCACTATAACTATTCGAGTTTCAAATCGTGTATAGGGGACTGTTTTTTGT
This sequence comes from Acidobacteriota bacterium, assembly GCA_050259595.1. Lineage (GTDB taxonomy): Bacteria > Bacillota > Syntrophomonadia > Syntrophomonadales > DTU052 > JBLNAX01. The sequence goes on from JBLNAX010000097.1 coordinate 4,340, forward strand.
CTATTGTTGTAACTACTCTGCCTCAACACTCCTGAAAGCAATTCGTATGAAAGTACCATCAATTCTTTCAATGTTGGCTTGGTACCACTCATCAGTGAGCAGTTTGATACCACCACCAGGCCAAAGGATCATCACCATATTTTTCTTTGACTATGGTTAATGAATCATCAATTAAATTCCCGGATTTCTCTATCTTAATATCTTTGATAATACTCTCGTCCCATTGCCCAATCATCTCAAAACCTATGTAATCCTTAAACATAAGGCGAACAGAAACTGTTTCGTCGCCATCACCTAAGTTAACTATAATTGTGTCAAAGTCGATTTCAATTTTCTCAAGTATCCAGTCTGCCCAGCTGCTGTTGTTGACTTTCTCAATGATGTCTTGCATTACAGCACTCCCCACCACTTGACTCAAAAATACCTTAAACTATAGCCCAGCACGTAGGTTGGGCTACATGGCTTCTACATTCTTAATAACATAGCTATCGTAAGTACCACCAAAATAATCGTTAAAATGACAAGAAATAGTGTCAGCCTATTTAGTGAATTAGCATATCTGCCATTTTCTTTTGCCAATTCTGCATTCGACTGTATTAACTCCTCAGTTGACTTTTCAATTTGCTTTGTCAAATACATGTCAGCGATTACTTGGTACGCTGGCAGTAACCTTTCGTTAAACTGCGTATTTCTACTTGCATTAACATTCTTAAGAAAGATTTCTTCGTCCTCAGACAAAGTGTAATTATCAAACATCTTTAACTCGCTATCCAATTATCATCCCTCCCCTTTTTGAATCCGCAATAGAATCCTTATTATTACCTGTTCTACCACGAAAGCACAGATAAGACAAGCTGATTGATCATCTTTCCCATTTGTGACTGCGTATGAACCCTAGTCCCGCGATTTTTTGACGAACCGTCGTGCTGTAAGGTGAAGCTTTTCTGAGTCTACGATGAAGCTATTTCGCCCGGATGGCGAAATACCGGCAAAAGCGCAGCGAGGTTCCGGATGAACCGTTTTGCCGGCTGCTCATCGCAAAGAAAAGCAAACCGTGACGACACAGGTGAGGACAAGAGCTAAACATTTATATTCCTTAAAGCTGATAAGATTGAATGGCTTAGCTCGCAGCTATTGAGCGGGTGGGTTCATACAAAAAAAAGTGGGCAGATAAGGTTAGCTTGATCGGAAAGGCATGTGCGCCCAAATTGGGGGAGGCACTGATTATTCGTAACCTATTAGCACAGTCTCTCGATTTGATTTTGCATCTGATAGCAACTTAATAATATCCTGTAAAACACAATTTGTTTGGTCGTCTAATGCCTCGATATCTACACTCGTAAATTGTTCAATAGCTTCCATAATATCTGGTATCCGCCACGGACTCTCAACATACCATCCTTCATAAAGATGATATGGAAGTGCTAAGCCAGTCCAACCGCTAGGTCCAGGTTGGATTAAGTTCATTATGGAATCAAAGAAACCATCCCATAATCTTATAATAGTCCTTTGCCCGTTACCCGCAACTTTTATGAACTGAATTTCAGGATAGCCGTCAAAGCCGTCATAGTACTTACTATTTATCTCATCCATCAATATGTCATCCTTTCTACAGCTCACCAGGCAGTTAAACTAACACACTTGATAGTGTATTTCTGAGAAAAGTCGCTAAATCCTTTTAACCTCTGAGACATCGGGACGCAAAGGTCAATTTATGGGGACACACCTCGATGTTTCCGCTGCGCTTCAACCCTTAAAGGAAAGAGAAATGTCCCCGAAGGATTCCCTCCCCAAGTCTCAAGTCTCAAAGCCCCCACGCGGAACCCAAACAAAAAAGGAAGGCATTTGCCTTCCTTCGTTTTTCTGTAAAAAGTGGACAAAGCCGCTCAGGCAGAATCACGGAAGTGAAGATCAAGGCATAAAAATACCCCGTGACCGGGCCGCTGCTCATCCGATGCAAACATCAGATTCGATCCATCGGCATTAGGCGAAACAGCTCGCCGTCAGGCGTATATGACGTACGTTGACGGAGCGGAGCGCAACAAAAAAGGAAGGCAAATGCCTTCCTTCGTTTTCTGTATAAAGTTTCGCTCCCGAAACTTTAACGTTTTGAGTATTGCGGAGCTTTACGAGCCTTATGCAGACCGTATTTCTTTCTTTCTTTCATACGCGGATCGCGGGTCATGAAGCCTGCGCGGCGCAGAGTCTTTCTGAGTTCTGGGTTTAATTTCACTAATGCTCTGGCTATGCCGAGTCTTACTGCTCCGGCCTGTCCGCTGATACCGCCGCCGTGAGCTCTAGCTATTACGTCAAAGCGAGAAACTAAATCGGTCAGTTCGAGCGGCTGCATAACAACCAGACGCATGGTTTTGTTCGGGAAGTATTCCTCGAACTGTTTGTCATTGATGACTATTTTACCGTCGCCGGGAAGAAGTCTTACCCGTGCAACTGCTGTTTTCCTTCTGCCTGTACCCCAGTATTGTACTTTCGCTGTCACTATGTTACCCCCTTATCCTCTTAATTCCCATACTGTAGGTGATTGAGCCTGATGGGGGTGTTCAGGACCCCTATAGACTTTGAGCTTCTTATACATCGCACGGCCCAGGCTAGTATGGGGAAGCATGCCCTTTACAGCTGCTTCGACAGCCTTTTCCGGCTTCTTTTGCATAAGAGTCTGATAATCGATCTGTTTTAATCCACCAGGATATCCAGAATGATATGTGTACTTTTTGTTCAGAAGCTTGTTGCCGGTCAGCTTGATCTTCTCGGCATTGATAACGATCACAAAATCGCCTGCGTCAGCATTGGGTGTAAAAACGGGTTTATGTTTGCCTCTCAATATTGCAGCGACCTCAGCAGAAAGCCTGCCTAGAGGTACATCAGTAGCGTCAACGACCAGCCACTGGCGCTCCACATTTCCGGCATTTGCCATGAAACTTTTCAACGTGGTTCCCTCCTATTTATTCATCCATCCAACCTGACACGGGGCAGGGCCAGGCCGATTTTATAGTCACCTAATAATAGTACGAAAAATAAGCACCCCTTGTCAATAGCGAACCTCAACGAGAAATAACCCGTTGGCAGGCGCGGTAGGACCGGCTAGAGTTCGGTTTCGTGATTCTACTACTTCTTTGAACTGCTTGACCGTCATGGCACCGCGTCCAACTTCCAGCAGTGTACCCACTAAATTGCGCACCATATTATATAGAAAGCCGTTGCCGGTGACCTCGAATGTGAGCCAGGGCTGCTCTTCCACGATAGTAAAATCGAAAATCGTCCGCACACAGTCCTCGACCGAACTGCCCGAAGCCATAAAGGAGCGGAAATCATGCTCGCCCACCACTATCGCTGCCGCGGAACGCATGTCCTCGATATTCAGATCACCTGCATACAGGTGGGCATATCTTCTCCAGAATGAGTATCCTGCGCGTTCACGATATACGCGGTAGCGGTAAGTCTTATTGACAGCGGAGCGCCGCGGGTGAAAATCCGTATCGACTTCCTCGCTTCTCAGCACCTGCAGATCCTCCGGCAGATACGAGTTTATGGCCAGTGCAAAGCGTTCTGGCGGGACTGAAGATTCCGTATCGAATGACACCACCTGACCCAGTGCATGCACCCCGGCATCAGTGCGTCCGGCACCGGTGACCCGTATCAGTTCTCCGGTTACCTTTAAAATCGCCTTCTCCAGTGTCTGATCTACGGTGCGCAGCTCCGGCTGGCGCTGAAAACCGTTAAAATCAGTTCCATCATATTCAATGGTAGCCTTAACCCGCATGATTCATCCCCCCATAATACACTGCTAGCTCTAAACATGGTGTTGTTAGGGTAATAATAAAATGATAACTATATAAGCGAATGACAAGACTACCAGCAGGTGATCGCGCCCCCGCATATGTATCTGATGCAGTCTAGTCCGCCCGGTTCCGCCTGCATAACAGCGCGACTCCATGGCTATGGCCAGATCATCGGCTCTTTGGAAAGCTCGGGCCAGGAGCGGAACAATTATTGAGATCAGATTGCGGAAAGCCCCGGTAAAGCTGGAGCTGAAGTCGGCTCCCCGTGACATCTGGGCCTTCGTAATCCGTTCACTTTCTTCGAAAAAAACCGGTATGAACCGCAGTGCGATGGTCATTACCATGGCCAGTTCATGCACTGGCACCTTGACTCTCTTAAGCGGCCTAAGTATGTTTTCCAGGCCATCAGTAAGTTCTAATGGCGAAGTCGTAAAGGTCAGAAGCTGGGCTAAAAAGAACACTATGAACAAGCGGTAAGCCATTAGTGCCCCCAGCGTGACCCCTGGATAAGTCGCGGTAAATATCCACCAATGAAACAGGACTTTACCGGGTATCAGAAACACTTGAAACGCCACGGTTATGGCGATTATTATCAACATTGGCTTGATGCCGTGCCAGTATAGGGATATTGCGACCTTCGATAAAAGGATCAATATCGCTAATGCCAGCCCGACCGAAACTAATCCTACCGGCGACAGGGTCGAGAGCGCCGCTATCATTAAAACTACTGTCAGCGCCAGCTTGGTTCGCGGGTCCAGCGAGTGTACAAAACTGTCAGTGGCAATGTACTGGCCGAAGGTAAAGCTATTCACTGGATCTTCACCACCCTATCTATCTCGGCGGCTGCTTCCTCTATGGTTAGTACATCCGTTCTCATTTCCGTATATGTCGTTTGTAACTGTCCCATGATCCGGTTTAGCTGCGGTTGACGCAGTCCGTATTCACCTAGCTGCTCCGCGCTGCTTAGGACACCGCGCGGGGTGTCGAGCATGCGTATCCCACCGTCAGCCATTATAGCAACCCGGTCACACACCTGCAGGATATCACGCAGGCGGTGGGATACGAACACTATGCCTATACCCTTGTCATCACGGAGGCTGCACATGATATTGATCAATTGGCGGCGTCCCTCTGCATCCAGACCCGCCCCTGGCTCATCAAGAATCAGATAATCCGGCATCATGGCCAGAACTCCGGCGATCGCCACCCGGCGCCGCTGCCCTCCACTCAAGGTTCGCGGAGAACGCTCGGCAAATGTATCATGATCGAGCAGCATGGCTTCCATCGCCCAGCGCACTCGTTGGCGGAGTTCGTCGCCCCGAATACCTAGATTACGAGGGCCGAAAGACACATCTTCCAGCACCGTATTCTCGAAGACCTGGTCCTCCGGGAATTGAAAAACCAGACCCACTTTTCGCCGCAGTTTGGTTAGTTCCTTACCCTTGAGCTTGCTCGTTTCCTGGCCATCGATCTTCACTCGGCCAACAGAGGGCAAAAGTATACCATTCATGAGCTGCAGCAGGGTCGATTTGCCGGAACCAGTCGGTCCCACTACGCCCAGGATCTCGTGGTTCTCGACCGTCAGATCGATATTCCGGAGAGCCCACTTTTCAAATGGCAAACCTTTATTGTAGCAGAACCCTACATCTTCGAAGTCGATCGACATATGTAATCCACCAGCTTACTGCTTTCAATAATCGCGGGTATTTCCCAGCCTTTTTTACGCAGGGATTCAGCTAGCAGCACAGGTCCAGGAGCTTCCAAACCCAGCTCTTCAAGCGCAGCGGCTTTGATCAGCACTTCCTGCGGCAGACCGGCCATCGCCACCTGGCCATGGTCCATAACCAGTACGTACTTGGCCAGCAAAGCTTCCTCCACATGGTGGGTGATCAAGATGACCCCGGTGCCCTCTTCGCGGTTCAGATAAAGCAGGTTTTTTATCACTTCATCCCGCCCCAGGGGGTCCAGCATAGCCGTGGGTTCATCCAGCACCATGTATTTGGGCTTTAAGGCCAACACTCCAGCTATCGCTATCCGCTGTTTTTGGCCCCCAGAAAGCAAGTGAGGAGGATGTTTGCGAAAATCCTCCATACCTACCATTGCCAGTGCGGTGTGCACCCGTTCTTCGATTATCTCGGGAGACAGCCCCAGGTTTTCAGGCCCAAAAGCAATGTCTTCCTCTACGATCTGAGATACCAGCTGATTATCCGGATTAGAAAATAATAAGCCAACCATTTGACGAACCTTAGTGGCCTGACTGGCATCCCGCGTGGAGATGCCATCAACGATGATTTCGCCCTGGGTTGGCTGTAGGAGTCCGTTCAGCATACGAGCCAAGGTCGACTTCCCCGACCCGTTCCGGCCCAGAATAGCAACAAAATCCCCTTCGGCAACCGAAAAGGTGACATCCTGTAGAGCCGGGGAATCTTGTCCCGGATAGGTGAACGAAACCCCTTTTACCTCAATCATTTTTAATCAACTAATTCAATAATAACCATTGGCGCGCCATCGCCCTTACGGAAGCCCGTTTTGATGATACGGGTGTATCCGCCGTTGCGATCGTTGTACCGGGTTGCCAGGTCATCAAATACCTTATGCACCACGCCATCATCCATCAGATAGGACAAAGCCTGTCTTCTGGAGTGCAGATCACCGGTTTTGCCAAGAGTAATAAACTTCTCTGCGACCCGCTTGATTTCCTTAGCCCTGGTTTCGGTAGTGGTAATCTTCTCATGTAGTAACAGAGAGGTTACCATATTGCGGAGCATCGCTCTTCTATGATCACTTCTAAAACCTAATCTCCTGTAGCCCAACGCCGGTTCCTCCTTCCCTAATCTTCTGGCTTCTTGAACGCAAGGCTCAGCTCGTGCAGCTTGTGCTCAATCTCATCCAGTGATTTTTGTCCCAAATTACGAATTTTGCCCATCTCGTCGCGGGTCTTTTCTACCAGGTCTCCAACAGTGTTGATGTTGGCTCTCTTAAGACCATTGGAAGCGCGAACGGAAAGCTCCAGCTCCTCGATAGACATCTCGAGGACTTTATCCTTCTTCTCTTCTTCCTTCTCGACAAGTATTTCAACTTCTGCATAATGATCATCGATTTCCTGGAACAGTTTCAGGTAATCAATAAGTATTTTGGAGGAAAGGCTAATAGCTTCCTCAGGCGTGATTCCGCCGTTAGTCCATACCTCGAAAATCAAACGGTCGTAGTCGGTGACCCGGCCTACGCGCGTGTTCTCAACGGTGTAGTTGACCTTCTTGACCGGAGTGTAAATGGAGTCGATCGGAATCACACCGATGATGTCATCGGTTTTCTTCTTCTGCTCGGCACTTACGTATCCGCGGCTGCGCTCAATAGTCATTTCCATGATGAGCTTGGCATCATCACTTAGAGTAGCGATGTGCAGATCCGGGTTAAGCACTTCAACTTCGGCATCCTTTTCAAAGTCGCCGGCTTTAACTTCCTTCTTGCCCTTTTGCTCCAGTCTGATGGTTTTGGGCTGATCGCCGTCGTACTTAAGAACCACCTGTTTGAGATTCAGAATGATCTCGGTGATATCTTCCAAAACACCGGGCATAGTAGCAAATTCATGGAGCACGCCTTCAATCTTAATGGTGCTTATCGCAGCACCCGGCAGTGAAGACAGCAGAACTCTGCGCAGTGAGTTGCCCAGGGTTATGCCATAGCCCCTTTCTAACGGATCAATGACAAACTTACCATAAGTATTGTCATTGCTTCTCTCAACACATTCGATCCTCGGCTTTTCAATCTCAAGCATCCAGTAACCCTCCTTCGGCTGTAGTTTAATGGGACAGCCTGAAAACTAACGGGAGTAAAGCTCAACGATAAGGTGTTCAGCAATGGTGCCCCCAATATCCTCGCGTTTGGGATAAGCAACGACTTTACCCCTCAGGTTATCCGCATCCGCTTCCAGCCATTCGGGAGCGGTCTTATAACCAGCATTAGCCTGGACTTCTTTGAACTTATTGGATTCCTTGCTCCGGTCCTTAACCACGATAACATCGCCCACACGAACCAAGAGTGAAGGAATATTGACGTTCTTACCATTCAGGGTAAAATGACCGTGGTTGACCATCTGTCTAGCTTCCTTACGAGAAGCGGCAAAGCCCATGCGATAAACCACATTGTCCAGCCTTCTCTCCAGCATGACCAGTAGGTTTTCACCCGTGATGCCCTGCTGGCGGTCAGCTTTTTCGAAATAGTTACGGAACTGCTTTTCCATTATGCCGTATATTCTTTTGACTTTCTGCTTTTCACGCAGTTGGAGTCCGTATTCAGTCGGCTTCTTGCCCCGAGCTTGGCCATGCATGCCCGGTCCATAAGCTTTACGATCCATCGCACATTTCGGTGTATAGCACCGGTCGCCCTTCAGAAACAGTTTTTCGCCTTCTCTTCTGCACTGGCGGCAAACCGAACCAGTATATCTACCCACTAGACATTTACCTCCTTAAACTCTTCTTCTTTTAGGCGGTCTGCATCCATTGTGAGGTATAGGAGTAACGTCTTTGATGACGCTTACTTCAAGACCAGCCGCTTGCAGAGACCGGATGGCTGCTTCACGACCTGCGCCCGGTCCTTTTACGAAGCATTCTACTTCCTTAAGACCATGTTCCATAGCTGCCTTAGCTGCATAATCCGCAGCCTGCTGAGCAGCAAACGGTGTGCTTTTACGGGAGCCTTTGAAGCCCACGGTGCCTGCACTGGCCCAGGAAATCGCGTTGCCTTCGCGGTCGGTTATGGTTATAACCGTATTGTTAAATGTAGACTTGATGTGTGCCACACCGAAGTCGATGTTCTTCTTTTCGCGTCTTTTAACCCTGGTTGTCGTTCCTCTACGAGCTGCCATTTAAAGCTAACCCCCTTTTACTTCTTCCTCTTAGCCCCAACGGTCCGTCTTGGGCCTTTGCGGGTCCGAGCATTAGTCTTGGTGCGCTGTCCGCGAACCGGCAGTCCGCGACGGTGACGCTGTCCACGATAGCAACCGATGTCCATGAGCCGTTTGATGCTCATGCTGACTTCACGCCGCAGGTCACCTTCCACCTTGTAGCTCTTATTAATGGTGTCTCTTAGCTTGGCAACTTCTTCCTCTGTTAAATCTTTAACTCGGGTATCCATATTTATACCTGTCTGGGTTAGGATCTTACGCGACGTAGACCTTCCAATACCAAAGATGTAGGTCAACGCTACTTCAATTCTTTTGTCCCTTGGCAGGTCAACTCCAGCTAATCTCGCCAAATCATTTCACCTCCACTAACCTTGCTTCTGCTTATGTTTGGGATTTTCACAGATTATCATGACCTTGCCTTTGCGCTTGATAATCTTGCATTTTTCGCACATAGGCTTAATTGACGGCCTGACTTTCATGGTATGGGACCTCCTTTGTTATTTAAACCTGTACACGATTCTGCCTCTATTTAAATCGTACGGGGATAGTTCCACCGTAACGCGGTCTCCTGGAAGTATCCTGATGAAGTTCATGCGCATCTTACCGGATATATGGGCGAGGACCTTGTGCCCGTTGTCAAGTTCGACTCTGAACATAGCATTGGGCAACGGTTCGATGACTTTTCCCTCGACCTCGATTACATCCTCTTTCATCACCAAAGAGACCCTCCTTCCCTGTTTTCATCCTGGCATTCGGCCCACAAACTTCTTACAAGCTTGCGTAAGCGATGGTTTTCTAGGGCTTCCCCTTTACCGATCGTTTCGACGATTTCTGTCAGCGTCCGGTTCGTCACCTGAAGATGTTTCATGCTCTTCAGCTTCGGGTTATCCAGAGGCCTGAGGTCGCCGTCCGCTACCATTACAAACCTGTCATTTACAACCTTAATAATAACAAATGCTTTTCCCTGGTCGCGTCCCGCCTTAGATATTACCAATCTTCCAATTAGATCACCCACCGGCCAAAACACCTCCATCACCTTTCGAGGTCAATATTGCAGCCCCGCTGTCGGTAATGGCAATGGTATGCTCGAAGTGAGCCGAGCACTTACCATCTCTGGTCACTACTGTCCACATGTCGTTTTTTACTTCAACTTCGTAGACACCCATGTTCAGCATTGGTTCGATGGCGATCGTCATGCCTGGTTTCAAAACGGGCCCGTGGTCAGGGCTCCCATAGTTCGGCACCTGCGGGTCCTCGTGCATCCGGCGTCCGATACCGTGACCTACAAAGTCACGCACTACTGAAAAACCGTAAGTCTCAGCATGGCGCTGGATGGCGTGGGAGACGGCTCCCAATTTCGCACCCGGTTTGGCCTGTTCAATACCTTTGTAAAGACTTTCTTCGGTGACCTTGAGCAGCCTTTGCAGCTCAGGGTCGATCATCCCTACCGGTACTGTGATTGCGGCATCTCCGTAGAATCCTTTCCAGATGCTCCCCATATCGATGCTCACGATGTCCCCCTCTCGCAGCCGCCGGAGACTGGGTATTCCGTGAACCACCTCTTCGTTGACCGAAGCACAAATCGAAGCGGGAAATCCTCTGTATCCTTTAAATGCCGGCTGGGCGCCTTTACCAATAATAAACTTTTCCGCAGCCTGGTCTAACTTAGCAGTGGTGATTCCAGGTCTGATCATAACGGCCAGTTCCTGTAATGCCTCCGCTACTATGACCCCGGCCTGCTTCATTATCTCAAGCTCGGCATCACTCTTGATCGTGATCATAAAAGCAGCTACTCCAAAGCTTTCTTGATGTCTGCGAAAACTTGGGCCCGGTTACGATTGCCGTCTATTTCAGTCAGCACGTTCTTCTTGGAGTAAAACTCCAGCACCGGGTCGGTTTCCGTAGCATATACTTCTAGCCTCTTGACCGCTGTGGCTTCCTGATCATCTGATCTTTGCATCAGTTCCCCTCCACATTTGTCACATACACCATCTGCTTTCGGTGCGTTGAATTCCCGATGAAAAACGCTTTTGCAGGTCTTGCAGATCAAGCGTCCGGTCATCCGGCTGACAAGTATCTCTTTGGGAACGATAATATTGAGTACATGTTCGATCTTCTTATCCATGTTGGCCATTATCTCGTCAAGAGCTACAGCCTGCACGGTAGTTCTGGGGAATCCGTCCAACAAGAAACCCTTGCCACAATCGGGTTCACCCAGTCTTTCTCTTACTATACCTATGGTAACCTCATCCGGAACCAGCTTGCCAGCATCCATGAATTCCTTGGCTTTCCTGCCCAGCTCGGTGCCCTTGGTCACCGCGTCCCTGAACATGTCGCCGGTTGCGATATGAGGTATTTTGTACTGGTCAACAATTGACTCTGCCTGAGTTCCTTTGCCGGCCCCCGGAGGACCGATTAGTATAACGTTTATGGTGCTCACTCCCTTACTTGACGAATCCTTCGTAACTTCTTAGCAGCAAATGGGCTTCCATCTGCTTCATTGTGTCTAGTGCAACACCGACTACGATTAGGAGTGCTGTTCCTCCAAAGTAAATGTTAAAGCCTGTAAAAGCCATAAACAGTGACGGCAGTACAGCGATAAAAGCTAGAGCAACTCCACCTGCTACCGTCAGACGCACCAAAACTTTGTCAATATACTCGGCAGTCGGGCGCCCCGGACGTATTCCGGGAACAAAGCCCCCGTATTTTTTGATATTGTCAGCTACATCGACCGGGTTAAAAATGATAGCTGTATAGAAAAATGTGAATCCGAAAATCAGTATCGCATACAGTATGTTGTATGCCCATCCACCCATGCTGAAGTACGTATTGATCGCCTGGGCGAACCAGTTGGTTTTCGGCAGCCATGAAGCGATAGTTGCCGGGAACATGGTTATCGACATGGCGAAGATAATGGGGATAACCCCGGCCATGTTGACCCTGATCGGCAAAAATGTGCTCTGACCTCCATAGACCTTACGGCCTACCACACGCTTGGCATACTGTACAGGCAGTCTTCTCTGCCCCTCGTTCAGCATGATTACAAAAACTATGACCGCCAGCGCTAAGACAAGCATCAACAGTGCGCTAAAGGGGTTCGCGTCACCCTTGGTGACTGTCTGCCAGATATTCGAAATACCACTTGGTATACGAGCTACGATACCAGCAAATATTATCAGCGAGATACCATTGCCGATACCCTTCTCAGTGATCATCTCACCGATCCACATCAGCAGCGCGGTTCCGGCAGTCAGGATCACAGCGACCATTAAGACCGATAAGATCCCTGGTTCATACATCAACCGGCCAGCACTGGAAGTGCTGCGTGAAAATGCATACGCTATACCCATAGCTTGGATAAAACCTAGAACAACAGTACCATAACGGGTATACTGGGTAATCTTTTTCCGACCTTCATCTCCTTCTTTAGACATCTTCTCTAATGAAGGAATTACAACTGTTAGCAGCTGCATGATGATCGACGCATTGATATATGGTGTGATACTCATGGCGAAAATGCTGAATCGCTTGAAAGCACCACCTGCTATCACGTCGAAGAACGATAGAAAATTGCTGCTGGAAGCCAGAGCTTCAACAGCTTTAAGATTGATTCCCGGTACCGGGATATGGCATCCAAGCCTGAAGACTGCAAACATTATTAAGGTGAATAAAACTTTGCTTCTGAGGTCCCCGATTTTAAATGCCTGCTGTAAACCGCCCAGCAATTAAATCACCTCGATCTGCCCACCCTTGGCAGTGATTTTTTCTTGAGCTTGTGCGCTTACTTTGTGTGTTTGAACAGTAAGCTTCTTAGTCAATTCGCCGAAACCGAGGATCTTAACGCCGTCTTTGATCGACTTGATAAGACCAGCATCGGCTAACAGCTGCGGGGTAACCGTCGTGCCGTCATCGAACTGTTCCAGATCTTTAACGTTAACGATGGCATACTCTTTTTTGAATATACTAGTGAATCCCCGCTTGGGAAGTCTTCTCTGTAAAGGCATCTGGCCGCCTTCGAATCCAGGTCTCACTCCACCGCCGGAACGAGCATTTTGCCCTTTGTGTCCTCTGGTCGAGGTTTTTCCATGGCCTGAACCGATTCCGCGACCTACCCTTTTTGTTTTATGGGTAGCACCATCTGCTGGTTTTAATTCATTCAGTTTCATGTTATGCCTCCTTGAAAAGCTATAGCTCTTCTACTGTAACCAGATGCTGTACCTTAGTGATTACACCACGGAGTTCCGGGGTATCTTCCTTCACTACAGTCTGATTCAGCTTTTTTAGACCCAGACTTCTGATGTTTTCGCGCTGTCTTTGAGTCTGGCCAATGGTACTTTTCTTCCAGGTTATTTTTAACATCTTACCCATACGACCAGCCCCCTAACCTGTTATTTCCTTAACGGATTTACCTCTGATGCGGGCTACATCTTCGGGAGTCTTCAGTGATCTCAGACCCTCAATAGTAGCGCGCACTATGTTATTGGCATTGGAAGAACCAAGGCTCTTGGTAAGAATGTCCTTAATACCTGCAGCTTCTAAAACAGCCCTCACCGGGCCGCCAGCGATAACGCCGGTACCGGCTGAAGCAGGCTTAAGCAATACTCTGCCCGAACCAAAGACTCCAATGATTTCGTGAGTGATAGTAGTCCCTCTCATGGGAACCTGGACTAAGTTCTTCTTCGCATCTTCTACGCCTTTGCGAATGGCTTCCGGCACTTCGCCAGCTTTGCCAAGACCCGTACCGACCTTACCATTGCCGTCTCCGACAACAACCAGGGCGCTGAATCTGAAACGGCGTCCGCCTTTAACAACCTTGGCCACCCTGCGAATTGTAACGACTTTCTCGGTAAATTCCGGGGCGTTCTGTTCCCGCTCTATCATCATTTCCCTCCTTAGAACTTAAGGCCGGCTTCCCTGGCGGCATCGGCCAGAGCAGCTACCTTGCCATGATATTTATATCCGTTGCGATCCAGCACTACTTCTTCAATACCGCCGGAGAGGGCTTTCTTAGCAATAGCGGCTCCAACAGCCTTGGCTGCATCGGTCCCACTGCCCCTGGACAGGTCACCAAGCACATCCTTATCAAGTGTCGAAGCTGCAGCGAGAGTATGTCCGTTTGAATCATCGATCACTTGTGCATATATATGGTTCAAACTACGGAAAACGCACAGTCTCGGCCGTTCGGGAGTGCCTTGCAGTTTGCGCCGGATCCTTTGATGTTTGCCGGCCCGCAATTTGTTGCGACTAGTCTTCTTAATCATTTTCCTACACTCCTTTCCCGTTACTTCTTGCCAGTCTTACCGGCTTTGCGCCTGATGACTTCGTTTTCGTACTTAATACCCTTGCCTTTATAAGGCTCCGGCGGGCGTACATCGCGGATAACGGCGGCCATGTTGCCAACCTTCTCCTTGTCGATCCCCTTGATCGTGATCTTAGTCGCGGCCGGGGACTCGAACTCGATACCATCCGGCGGATCCATTTCGACCGGGTGTGAGTAGCCAATGGTCAAAACCAGCTTATTACCCTGCATTGCTGCGCGGTAACCGGTACCAACCATTTCTAGCTTCTTTTCAAATCCTTTGGTTACACCTTCCACCATGTTGGCTACCAGTGTGCGGGTCAACCCGTGCAGGGAACGGTGCTGTTTATTGTCACTGGGACGGTTTATAAGTATCTGATTTTCAGCCTGTTCCACCTGCATGCTAGCGGGAATACTCCGCTCCAGAACCCCTTTGGGTCCTTTTACTGTGACAACATCGCCGTTCACTGCTACACTGACTCCCTGGGGAAGGTCAATAGGCTTTTTACCAATACGCGACATTCCTACAACACCTCCTCAGTTACCAAATATAACAGACGACTTCTCCACCTACACCCATCTTGCGAGCCTTTTTATCAGTCATAAGGCCGCTGGAGGTGGATAAAACGGCTGTTCCCAGTCCGCCCAGAACTTTGGGAATCTCGTCCTTTTGAACGTAAACCCTTAAGCCTGGCTTGCTGATCTTTTTAATGCCCGATATTACGCGTTGGCGATTCGGGCCGTATTTCAAGTAAACACGTATTACACCCTGCTTGCCGTCCGCAATGAATTCAAAATCCTTGATATAGCCTTCTTCTTTCATTATCTCGGCAATGCTGATTTTCATCTTAGAGCCCGGGATTTCCACGGTCTCGTGGCGAACCATGTTCGCGTTCCGTACTCGGGTTAGAAAATCCGCAATGGGATCTGTCATGCCCATTCCAGTTTACCTCCTTCTTTGCGACTACCAGCTGGCCTTGGTTACGCCAGGAATTTCGCCTCTGTGGGCCATGTTCCGGAAGCAGATGCGGCAAATTCCGAACTTGCGCATATAAGCCCGCGGTCTTCCGCAGATCCGGCACCGGTTATACGTACGAACCTCAAACTTAGGTGTACGTTTTTGCTTAGCGATCATGGCTTTCTTGGCCATCTGACTACCTCCTTATTGCTCTCTGAACGGCATGCCCATGAGCTTTAAGAGTTCGCGGGCTTCCTCATCAGTATTGGCGGTTGTTACGACTACTACTTCAAGCCCCCGGATCTTGTCGATCTTATCATAATCGATTTCCGGAAACATTAGCTGTTCTTTGATTCCGAGTGTATAGTTGCCGCGACCGTCAAACGCCTTGGGGGATACCCCGCGGAAGTCACGTACGCGCGGCAGCGCTACATTGATAACTTTGTCCAGAAACTCATACATCCGCTCACCGCGTAAGGTAACTTTACATCCGATGGACATTCCCTCGCGCAGTTTGAATCCAGCGATAGATTTTCTGGCTTTGGTTACTACCGGCTTCTGGCCGCAGATTATCTGCAGGTCGGATACAGCTCCATCCAGACTCTTGGCGTTCTGTATCGCCTCGCCAACACCCATGTTGACTACGATCTTTTCGATCTTCGGGACCTGCATAACATTCTTGTAACCAAACTTCTCTATCATTTTGGGAGTTATATCTTCCCGGAAAAAATCTTTTAATCTTGCCACTGAAATAGCCTCCTTCTGGCTCTTATTCAACGACTTCGCCGCATTTTTTACAGAATCTTACCTTCTCACCACTGCCCAATATTTTGTTCCCCAGCCGAGTAGGTTTGTTGCACTTGTTGCATAGGAACATAACATTAGAAGCAGCGAGAGGAGCTTCTATGCGAAGAATACCGCCCTGGGGCAGAGCCCGGCTAGGTTTCTGGTGCTTTTTGACCCGGTTGATACCTTCTACGACCACTCGCTGGTTGTTAGGTATAACCTTGAGAACCTTGCCCTTTTTGCCAGTGTCCTTGCCCGTTACCACCATAACGGTGTCGCCTTTTTTAACATGAACTTTCAAACTCATTTTTTAAGCACCTCCCCCTACAGAACTTCCGGGGCCAGGGAAACGATCTTCATGAAGTTGCGGTCACGAAGCTCTCTGGCTACCGGTCCGAATATACGGGTTCCCTTGGGGTTGTTATTATCGTCTATTATGACGGCTGCATTTTCACTAAAACGGATATAGGAACCGTCAGGACGGCGAATCTCTTTGCGAGTGCGGACGACAACCGCTTTCACGACTTCACCCTTCTTACACACTCCGCCGACACCGGCTTCCTTGACTGATGCTACAATAATGTCACCTACGGTGGCGTATCTTCTCATACTGCCGCCGAGGACTTTAATGCACATAATGCGTTTTGCACCTGTATTATCGCCTACTCGCAGCATGGTCTGCGGCTGAATCACGTTAAGACACTCCTTTCAACCCCTTATTCGAGGGTCTTAGCTCTTTCTAGAACCTCGACCACACGCCACCTTTTATCTTTGCTTAGGGGCCTGGTTTCCATAATTCTTACGACGTCACCTATTTTGCATTCGTTGTTCTCGTCGTGAGCCATATACTTTTTGCTTTGTTTGATGATCTTCTTATACAAACCGTGTTGTACAACGGTTTCAACTCGTACGGTAGCGGTCTTCTCCATTTTGTTGCTGACGACCTTGCCAACTTTTACTTTTCTTTGTCCTCTTTCCTCAGACAACTTTCAACCCTCCTTACACTCTTTCCCCTGAGATTTCGCGTTCACGCAGTATGGTTTTTGCGCGGGCGATGTTCTTTTTGACTTCGCCTATCCGCATCGGGTTATCCAGTTGCCCGGTTGCTAATTGAAACCTAAGGTTAAACAGTTCACCTTTATAATCCCTGACCTTCTTCTGTAGTTCATCGTCGGTCAGATCTACCATTTTCTTAGCTTTCACTAGCCTCACCACCCATTTCATCTCTTTTTACGAACTTACACCTAACGGGAAGCTTGTGTGCAGCTAGCCTCATGGCCTCTTTCGCTGTTTCTTCGCTGACCCCGGCCAGTTCGAACATTACCCGGCCTGGTTTGACAGGGGCTACCCAGTATTCCGGTGCGCCTTTACCTTTACCCATGCGGGTCTCGGCCGGCTTTGCGGTGATGGGTCTATCCGGGAATATCTTGATCCAAACCTTACCGCCTCTTTTTACGTGGCGGGTTATAGCTATACGAGCTGCTTCAATCTGGCGATTGGTGATCCAGGCGCCATCCAAAGCCTGTAAGCCAAATTCACCGTAGGTTACGGTATTGCCTTTATGTGCCGTCCCTTCAACTGAAGGCCGGTGCTGTCTTCTATACTTAACTCGTTTGGGGATAAGCATTTAAGCTCCACCCTCCTCCCCGGTTTTCTTAACAGGCCGGTTCTTTGCCTGGGGCAGGATCTCGCCCCGGTTGACCCAAACCTTGATGCCGATTTTGCCATACGTAGTGTTGGCTTCGGCAAAACCATAGTCAATGTCAGCTCTCAGGGTGTGCAGTGGCACGCGGCCATCAGAACTCCATTCGGTACGGGCGATTTCAGCTCCGCCTAAGCGACCGGAAACCTGAATCTTAATGCCCTTAGCGCCGGCCCGCATGGTGCGGCCGAGAGTCTGCTTGATAGCCCGGCGGAAAGCTATGCGCTTTTCCAAAGACTGCGCGATGTTCTCAGCAACGATCTGCGCATCCAGCTCAGGCTTCTTGATTTCAACGATGTTGATATTAACGTTCTTGCCTGTCAGATCGTTCAAAGAATTCTTCAAACGCTCTACCTCAGCACCACCGCGGCCAATAACTATGCCTGGCTTGGCGGTATTGATGGAAACCTTGACCCGATTGCCGGTTCTTTCGATTTCCACTGAGGATATTCCGGCTGCATAGAACTTTTCTTTAACAAATTTTCTAATGCGATAGTCCTCGTGGAGAAGATCGGTGTAGTCCCGGTCCGCATACCATCTTGAGTCCCAATTGCGGGTTATTCCTATTCTAAATCCCTTGGGATGAACCTTTTGACCCACCTACTTTGCCCCCCTTTCCTTGACAACCACAGTGATGTGGCTGGTGCGGCGTTTCATGATGTCAGCCCGGCCATAGGCTCTGGGCTTCATTCTTTTGATCGCCGGTCCCTCGTCAACGAATATTTCGCTGACAAACAAGCTGTCAGAATCCATATCGAAGTTGTGCTCGGCATTAGCCACTGCACTATTCAGAACCTTGGCTACCAGTGGTGCACCTTTTTTATTGGTGTACTTCAGGATAGCCTTAGCTTCACGTACGTCCTTGCCGCGGATCAGGTCAACCACCTGGCGCGCTTTGAACGGAGCTACTCTTATGAATCTTGCCATAGCTTTCGCTTCCATAGGTTACCCTCCCCTCGCTATTTGGACCTGCTGGTTTTTTCGGCTCTGACGTGTCCGCGATAGGTGCGGGTAGGCGCGAATTCGCCTAGCTTGTGGCCAACCATATCCTCAGTCACATAGACCGGGATGTGTTTGCGGCCATCGTGTACGGCCAGAGTAAAACCAATCATTTGTGGCATTATGGTTGAGCGGCGTGACCAGGTCTTGATGACCCGTTTCTCGCCATGGTCTTGCATTATTTCAACTCTTTTTAGTAACTTTTCGTCACAGTAAGGACCCTTTTTTACGGATCTACCCATTCCGATCGTTGACCTCCCTTTCGCCTATTTACGCTTCTTCACGATCATTTTATCGGACGGCTTCTTCTTCCTGGTCTTGCCGCCTATCGCGATCTTGCCCCAGGGAGAAACCGGGTACTTTCTGCCAACGGGAGCTCTCCCTTCCCCACCACCGTGAGGATGATCGACAGGGTTCATGACCGAGCCTCTGACTGTGGGGCGAATGCCCAACCATCTGGAGCGGCCGGCTTTACCAATGGTCACGTTCTCATGATCCAGGTTACCGACTTGACCGATGGTAGCTCGGCAGTTGATGTGAATCAGTCGCACTTCTGTAGAAGGCAGTCTTACATGTGCATAGTCGCCTTCTTTAGCCATCAGCTGAGCTGAGGTTCCGGCAGAGCGTACGATTTGTCCGCCTTTGCCAGGCCGCAGTTCGATGTTATGGATAACGGAACCGACCGGGATATTCTTCAGAGCCAGTGTATTACCGACCTTGATATCCGCTTCCGGTCCATTCATAACGGTATCTCCGACCTTCAGCCCGTTAGGCGCTAAAATGTACCTTTTGTCTCCATCTTTATAGTGGAGCAATGCTATGTTAGCTGAACGGTTGGGATCATATTCAATCGCTGCAACTTTGGCAGGGACCCCATCCTTCTGCCGTTTGAAATCGATTATGCGATAACGACGCTTGTGACCTCCGCCCTGGTGCCGAACCGTCACACGGCCGTAGGCATTTCTGCCGGCCTTCTGAAATAAAGGAGCGGTCAGGCTCTTTTCCGGAGCTTTTTTGGTCAGTTCTTCAAAAGTAAGAACTGTCATTTGTCGTCTGCTTGGTGTTGTCGGTTTAAAACTCTTTATAGGCATCGGTTGCTATCCTCCTTAGGTAACTTCAAGAGCTACATCCCTTCGAAGAGGGGAATCTTCTGCCCGGACTTCAGAGCGACGATAGCTTTCTTGCGATCCGGCTTGCGGCCTTCAAAACGTCCCATTCTTCTCTTCTTGCCGTGCATATTCATGGTCCACACTTGTTCAACTTTTACTTTGAAGATTTCTTCCACGGCTTTTTTGATTTCAACCTTGTTGGCATTGGGATCAACAATAAATGTGTACTTGTTGTCTGCCAGCAGGTTCATGGTTCTTTCAGTGATGACCGGTTTTATCAATATATCTCTCGCATCTTTGGACATTAGGCGAAACCCTCCTCCACCTTGGTCACGGCATCCCTGGTGATGACCAGTTTGTCGTAAGCCACAAGGTCGTAAACACTTAAGAAGTCAGCCCGTACCGGCTTGATGCCCGGGATGTTGCGGGCTGATTTTACTACGTTTGCATTACCGTCTGCAGTAACTACCAGAGCCTTCTTTTCGATTTTGAGAGCGCCTAAGACTTCAGCCATTCGCTTTGTTTTGGGCTCATCGAAGTTGAGCTGGTCTACCACGATAATGTTTTCGCTCTTAACCTTATCCGAAAGAGCGGATTTTAGAGCCAGTCTTCTCACCTTGCGGGGAAGTTGGATCGTATAATCACGCGGCTGCGGTCCAAAGGTAACGCCGCCGCCCTTCCATATCGGGGATCGTCTGCTGCCCGCGCGGGCTCTTCCAGTACCTTTTTGTCTCCAGGGCTTTCTGCCACCGCCGCGTACCATTGCGCGGGTCTTGGTAGCGTGGGTCCCGGCTCTGCGGTTAGCCAACTGAGCTTTTATAACCTGATGTACAACAGCTTCGTTGGGTTCGATCCCGAATACGGAATCGTTCAGATCCATTTCACCCACTTGAGCCCCGGCCATATTGTATATCGCTACTTTAGGCATCGAAGCAACCTCCTAACCCTGTGCCTTCACTGCATTCTTGATAGTCAGCAGTCCCTTTTGGGGTCCCGGCACAGCTCCTTTAACAAGGATGATATTCTTTTCCGGATAGACTCTGACAACCTGCAGATTCTGCACAGTTATCTTCTCATGACCGAGTCTCCCAGGCATCTTGCGTCCTTTGAAAACACGAGCCGGTCCCTTAGCTCCGAGAGAGCCGGGGCGGCGGTGGTACTTGGAACCGTGGGCCATAGGTCCGCGGTGGAAGCCGTGGCGTTTGATGCCGCCGGCAAATCCTTTTCCTTTGGTAAAGCCTTGGACATCGATCACGTCGCCTTCCTGGAAGATGTCGACTTTGATTTCCTGGCCGACTTCATACTGGTTGGCATCCTCAACGCGGAATTCGCGAACCCACTTGGTGGGCTTTACATTGGCCTTGGTAAATTGGCCGCGCTGCGGTTTGTTGACCTTTTTATCCTTGACACCCATAAATCCGACTTGAATGGCTTGGTAGCCGTCGGTTTCAGCAGTTTTCTTTTTAAGTACTACACAGGGACCAGCTTCCAGAGCGGTAACCGCCATGGCCTTGCCGTCGTTGCTGAAGACCTGGGTCATGCCGATCTTTAGAGCTAATATCCCTTTCTTAACAGGTTTTGACACCTTAACTACCTCCTAATTGCTTCCCGAGTTTAGAGCTTGATCTCAATGTCAACACCGGAAGGCAGGTCTAAATGCATCAGCGCATCGATAGTTTTCGGATTCGGATCCAGTATGTCGATCAACCGTTTGTGGGTTCTCATTTCAAACTGTTCCCGGGAATCCTTATTAACGTGCGGTGAACGCAAAATCGTATACACGCTCCGCTCTGTGGGAAGCGGTACCGGACCTGATACTTTAGAGCCGTTCTTCTTCGCAGTGTCCACAATTTTCAGAGCTGATTGGTCAAGCAATTTGTGGTCAAATGCTTTAAGTCTAATCCGGACTTTTTGCTGACCTTTCACTTGATAGTTCCCTCCTTAAAACACCATATCATTTACACGGTTCCTGGCGTTCTGATACTAAAGGGGCATACTTACCCCTGCGTTAAGTCTTTAAACGCGGTTAAGAGCGGCGCTTCTTTTATCGAAACGCCGCTGCTTAAATACTAGTCAGCTAAGATACCGGTAACAACACCAGCGCCTACGGTTCTGCCACCCTCGCGAATAGCGAATCTCAAGCCTTCTTCTGCAGCGATCGGCGTAATCAGCTCGATGCCCATCTGAATGTTGTCGCCTGGCATTACCATTTCTACTCCCTCAGGCAGCTGGATGATTCCAGTCACGT